>CAWIWD010000026.1:0-98498 GCA_963839785.1 uncultured Nitrospiraceae bacterium | reverse complement strand
CTGTTATTTGATGCAGACATCCGCGGTGTTGACCTTCCTGAATTATGATTTTGCGCAGGCCTTCTCCCAGTGCGCTCGCGTGGAAGGGGAGCACCAGACGACCTGTTACAGAAGCCTGGGCCGGGACATCAGCGGGTTTACGTTGCGCGACGCCGGCCGGGTCAATGAGCTCTGCCGACTCGGGCAGGGCGATCAAGTGCGGCAATGTTTCATCGGCGCGGTCAAGGACTTTATCCTCACCGATGCCAGCCCAGATCCGGGCCTCGCGCTTTGCCGGACCTTGTGAGGGGCCCTTCAAGAAAGACTGCTATGCTACCATCGGCGAAATGGTCGTGCCGCTTTTCGACGATAAAGGCAAACGGGCGCAGGCCTGCCGCAAAGGCGAAGACGAGTATGTCGATGCCTGTTTGGCAAGCGCCACCGCGTTCTGAACAAAGCCTATTGCCAAAGTACTGTTTCTGTTCATGGTCTGGCTCTCCTGCATCGGTGAGGCCGGTCACGTAGACGCATTCCAACCCAAAACCGGTTGTGGTGTGCGCGCTAGCTGTGGCCGGTGGGTCGCCAGCTGGATCACATGGAAATCTTTTCGCGGATGAGGTGGCCATCCATGCGCAAGTGAAATTCATAGAGGCCGGGTCATGCAGACACGAGGGCGTAAATAATGATGCCGAAATCAAAAGTCTGTAAGCGGCCGCCGATGATGATGTGAGGGAAATGGTGCGAGGCACATGAGTTGATCGTTCGTGACTTTCACGAGGTCGATATCGAACTGGTAGGTTCCCTCAACGTCGATCATGCAAAAGTACAGGCCCAATTTGCTAATGCTGAAAGGGAGACGACTAGGCCTGGAGGTGGGTGAAAATGCCTATAAGAGATTCCTCTTCGTCAGGCTGTCTTCAATGACTCAGTCGCAGACCAAGAATGCCTGCATGGGCGGAGTGCAGATGTGGTTCATGCCTACCGATTCTCGTCAGCCGAGCACCGCAGTCCCGCCGCGCGCTTCGAATACATCACCGAAGAGCGTGTGGGTAGAGCCGACGCGGCAGAAATGAGAAGTGATTTCGATAAGTTGGCCGCGATGCGAGTAGAACTTCCCTGTAGCCACTTGAATTTTTTCCCCCGGTGCCACCGCGGCTTCAAGTACCGTTTCACCGGTTTCCTGCTCCGTCACCTTTAACCAAGGCAGATTGGGGAAGAGGGTCGGCGGGGATTCACTCGTACTGAGGATAAACCGGGCGCCGTCGTTGAATGCCCAGCGATTGCGACGGAGGTGAGCTACATGATTGCCGCTGCCGTCGTACAAATCGATTGTGAGCAGGATCTGATCGTGATCGGGGCTGAGCTCGAGAACGAGCTGTTCTTTGCCTTGCACGCGGAGGACGCCGTTGGTGTTGCGGAAAATGTTGCTGCCGAGGCGGATTTCGAGGCTGTGCTTGATGCGATCCGATTCGGTATGGTGAGGAAGACTTGATGTCTCGGATTTTCTTAGTTCCATGCGTGCCGAGCTAGGGCGACCTGATGATCTGTAGAAAGAGGCATTCGCCCAGTCTATTTCACGCGAATAAGTGGTGAGAAAGGTAGGCTGTTATAGAGGCGCTGTCAAGTCTGTTGTGGGATGTGGAGCTAGGGAGAGGCAGGCCCTTCACGGTCATCGTCATCGGTCGCTGACACACACACCGTGACCTCCTGCTCTTGCGGGCTTTGCACAGGGATGGAGACTGTTTGAGATACTGATCCTCCTCCGCTCTTCTGCGAAGCAGGAATGACCTTGGCGATCACGGGCCCATCACCGGTATTGTAGTAAATCGTCGTGTGGGAGAGGTTCTTCAGGGGCTTTCCGTCGGTGCCAGTCGTAGGCTCAGTGTAGGAAATGGTGACAGAGGAGTGGGGAGGCTTGACGCGCACCTTGCTGGTGGCGCCGCATGTGGCTCCAGGCGCTCGAATAGGGGGGCGCAATGGTTCCTTCCAAAAAGCTTGCCCCGCATCCTGCTATCGCAAGAAATGCTGAAACCATTCCTGAGGTCAGGAGGATTCTAGTGACAGTCGCATATTGAGACAAAGAGGACATCGACCTACTATAGTCTACTTAACAGGTCGGCGCAAGCGCCATGTCCGGCCAAGTGAAGATCTCCTGAGGCGCCTTGTGTGTATTCCACTTGCCGTTTGAAAAGCGAAAACTCGCTATGGTACAGTTCCGTTCTTGCCGGCGTTCGGTAGGAATGTCTTATCGGTCCCATCGTCTAGCTTGGCCTAGGACGGAGCCCTCTCAAGGCTCAGACACGGGTTCAAATCCCGTTGGGACCACCATCCTTTCCCCTGATCTTCCGCTGAGTTAGCGACATTTTTCAAATCCGTCCTCACGGTCGCAGACCCCTCATAGGACAACCCATAGGACAAAATCGGCGAGGTGTACGTAGTTTCAAGGAGTGCAACCGCCTCACGAAGTTTGAGGTTCCAGCCGTGCCCTCCATGTGAGTAATGGCTCGTCATCATCCCATTTCCTCGTTCGTGGCTGTACGGTGGCGGGGTGCTACCTCGGGCAGTTCAACCCGCTTGAGCCGGTTACGGTCAAGTTTCTCAAAATCGACGGCAAGATTGATGATCCGCATCAGGACGCCCCACTCCTTGCGAACTGTCGCGGGGGCTGCGTTGGCATTGAGCCGTGCGGCGATGTAGGCTTGGCCGTCTTCAGGGCCGAGCGCATTTAACGGTCGATCGCCGAAGCGAGGCAACAGATGAACCTCCAAAATCGTCTCAGGTCGGCGAAGGTCCACTCGCTGTTTCACGCGTAACGATTGCCATTAGGTCGGAAGGAACTCCCGCAGTGTGGCGCAGGACGCTTTCACGGGTAAAAACTGTTTTCCACCGTGAATCTTCCCGATCATGTCGATCGCGCATCGCTCGGCAGCCTCGAGGTCAGGTTGTATGCCAATAGGGGCCTATACCGCGTGCCTTTCCAACGATAATAGAGATCGAAGGCCATCCCTTTTTGAGTCTGTCGTTTTGGTAATCTTGTAAGCCATGGTCGGTTATCGGTATTGAGCCAAGCGATGGTACATAGGGTCGGACACCCGCGCAAGCGGTGGATCGGAGTTGCCATCCCCCGCCACCTCAATTTTTTGAAAGTTAGTGAACTCGCCCTTGAGCCATGCCAGCAAATCGCTCCTGAGAAATCGTACGGCTCTGGACCCAGGCACGCGATACCGTGGGATGTCTTTTCGCTGATACATGGTCGATTTCGACAACCGAAGAAATTCGGCGGCTTCCGCGGGCGTCATTACTTCGAGAGCGTTCTGGTTCATAGCTGCACCGCGCGAATCATTTCATTAAAGCAGCATATTCCTGGTCCTTGGGAGTGCTGCTTTCGGAGCGTGAAACGGTCGTCTCTGATGATGGCATCGTCCCCATGGTCGGAAGTCTGATCGTCGGATGCACAGAATCGTAATCAGGTAGATACTCTATCGCCTGAGGTTCCGTCAGCCGTCCGAGTGCGACGGCCTCTTCTACCGCAGCCTGCCGACCCCCCTGATCATACCCTGGCGAGGGCCACCATCTCGGTTTGAGGTTTTTGGATCGAGCTTCGTTGATGAGAGTCGCATACGTCTCTAGGAAGGCCATCAGTGCCGCAATCTTATCATTGCCCAATAGGCGGGCCACTCCATAGGCCTGCGCCATTTCATCTGTCCAGACTACAGAGGCCTGTTCATTTCCCATCACTCTCGACACCAATGCCCAGGCTGCCTCCGGTCGAAGGTACCCTCCAGGAATGCGATTGATAATGTCAGCGAGGGTTATTCGTTTTAGTTCCCTTCGGCAGCGGTTCAGAGCAATGGCAACGTCTTCCACTGGGTACTTTCCAAGGTCAGTCACTATCGTCCGTATCGCGAGGTCAGAAATATCCTGCCCAATCACTTCGTAGGTCGCTTTGACTGCGGTGACAGTATCCATCAGGCACCTCCCAGCATGGCTTTAACACGCTTAATTTGTTCTACCGCGTCATCCCGCCGCTCGGCGTTCCTGGCTTCGCCGGTGGTGGCCTTTACTCCGGTGACCCATTCTGTTCGCAGGCCCTCCGCGTCGCGTAGGAGCAAGTCGGTAGGATGCCGAGCGGTGACATATAACGGCCGATTGTGCGTGAGGTAGAAAGCGGCGACTTGTGGCGCTTCCCCTTCGCCGAGTCCCTTCACCAAGTTTTTCAGCTTGGTATTAACGATCACATTTCGGACGGGCGCCGTCCCATACCGTTGCTTGTACGCGCCCGAATAGGCATCCCACGTCTTCGCTGAGATCGAAATGGCTAGAGTTTCATTCGCACGAGGCCGTGAGGCCGGTACGGCCGAATCGGAACTCTTGTCTTTCTTAATCCTATCTTTTCCCTCCTTCGGAGTAGGCAAGGTATGGGAAGGAGATGGGATAGGCGAGGGATAGGAAAGGAAGGGCGCGCTATGGGCTACCGAGTCGGAAACGATAGTGCTTTTTTGCTGTTCCAGTCTCCGGTTATATTTCGACCAGTTAGGGGTTTCAAAGATGAGTGGCGACCCGTCGGCGGCTTCTTTCCGAACACGCAGCCATCCGTTGGCGGTCATCCAGTCGAGTTGTCCAGACACATTGGGCGCCGTCTGACGAACCACTCGGGAGAGAGTTCCGAGCCAGTCACCGGTGACCCGCCACTCATTCCCTGTCTTGTCTAGGTAGACCAATATCTGAAGCCATGTCCGAATGGCCCGTTCTCCGAATTGCGATGTAAACCACCACATTTCAGGATCGTTGTTAATTTCCTGTGAAACATGAAACCAACGCTTGGGAATATGCATAGGGTTACCTATCGACCTTTGATAATTGCGGCTGCATGATGGAGCCGTCCACATAGCAACCGTGGGCCTGGACATCTTCCTCCCGCAGGCGCCGTCCGACACGTACTGCTGGAATCTGGGCAGCGGCGACAAGCCGTCGAACGGTGGCCTGGCTCACAGCAAGCCTGGCTGCTACCTGACCGATGGTATTGAGTTGCATCATGGAACCTCATTAATGGTTGCGCGCGTGCATGACTGTTTTCCTTAATCTCGAAGATCAGCTGTACTTTCCTTTACCCAAACCATTGACCTTTTTTTGGCCCCACAATAGGCCGCGATGTATTCTCCAGCAGGCAGGTCTGACTCTGATGGCGGCGCGAGGGGCCAATTTCCTTCACTGTCTGTCTCTTCAGGATTCCTGACTGAGAGGTGGTTTCATAACGGCACCCCCTCACCATGAGAGTTGCTTCTGGTTTAGACCTTATGCGTGCTCAGTGGCGTTGGCCCGTTGGGATGCCATCGTGCCGACCGCTTGGAGAGGGGTTATATGAGATACGGTCAAGCCTTCCGAGTCGCCGCATTGCTCGCGTATTTCTTTTTTTCTATGACGGGTGTTTGATAGCCCTGCATGGCGCTCGGCTATACTCTCCGCTTGCTGGGCGTGATTGCTCAATAACCACCATGAGTTCTCTGAGCGTTCCAGAGAAAGCCTGTCTTGAAAAACTTTTTCGACATGGGCAGCGGCTATGTCTTGAACTTCTCCGATTCAACGATCGGTCAATTCTTTGCCGACATCCTTGAAATAGATATTCATGACCAAAAATATCAAACCGTAGGATCATCGAAGGCGAAAAAGGTTCGCGCCTTCTGGACAGCCGAACCGGATCACCTTGTCGGCAAAGCCATTACAGCCCTTATCGACCATCTTGAAAACAATGGTTCCACGCCTCAGAACCAGAACTCATCTCCCAGGGCAGGGCTATCGCCTCTCGCTTGTTGACAGGAGAAATCAACCTCGATAACTTGAAGCAAACGGCCAATATCTTCGATGCCAAGCACTTAGTGGACCAGATCAAGCGCATGGAACAATCGGTTCACTCCGACCCAGCTCTTGCAATCGGAACAGCGAAAGAGCTTATTGAGACGTGCTGTAAAACCATCCTCACCCAGCGAGGAAAGCTCATGTCGGGAACACCGAACATTCCCGAACTCACCAAGGCAACTCTTAAAGAACTAAAGCTGGTTCCCGACTGCGTGGAGGATGCAGCCCGCGGCAGCGATATTATGAAGCGTCTTTTGCAAAACCTAGGAACCATCGGGAACAACTTAGCCGAGCTACGCGGCCTATATGGTACAGGACATGGCAAGCATGGCGGCGTTGAGGCTCTAACACCGCGTCACGCCAAACTTGCGGTAGGAACTGCATCTACTCTCGCCACTTTTCTCTTTGACACGCACAGAGAAACACACCGGCCATGATCTAATAAGCGCCGTAGGTCACATGGAACTATCACGCCCATGAAACTTATTCAGGTCAAGCCCGCCACGCCTGCCGATCAGGCCAGAAGTGGAAATATGCTGAAACTGCCGAATGGAGAACACTGGGGCAGTTCTCCAAAAATAGAACTTACGCCCACTGTGATGTTGACCTGTCTTAAACTCCAGCTGTGTTGATGTGCAAACTACAGGCGATGTACGCACTGCGTCTCAAGGATGTACAACAGGCGTCCCGTTTGGCGTGGAGGTTCCTTACGCGGCCTGACGGGACGGCTGGGCAGTAAGTTGACTGAGCCCATCCATCCATCGGTCTAATGATTCAGCGATGCAGCGTCGCCCACAGAGATATTTGAAGCCTTGGGCGTCCATCGGCGTGGGGGACGAGCCCATCGGTCGGACCTTGGCTTCGGATGTTCCAATACATTCCAGGGTATACCAATGATTCGCTTCCTTCTTCACTCTGCCGCATCCATCGCAGACGGTCTGTAGGAGCACCGGCATTCTGGCACCTCTTTCGCTTGGGTAATACAGACTGCGCTACGTCTGCTTGAAGGGTACCGGTAGGAATGGAACGTCGCTATTCCTCGGAGGACGTACCGCTGTTGGGTGCCGCAGTTCATTTGGCTTCAGGCGTGCGGTTGTGTTCCCCTGTGTTAGTAGACTGTGCGCCCAGTTGCTTCAAGTCCTGCTCGATGTTGACGAGTTGTTGTTCAAGATGGCGATTCAAAAAATCGGCTCGCTTCACGGCGAGGCTCAATTTATCGATGGGAATGGCCCCCTGCTCAATCGCTCGCGCGATGGTCTCTAATTCTGCTTCCCCAGCCGCATAACTCTCTGGCGCAATCGTGAGCGTCGAAGGCGTGAGGTCGTCGATCGTCATTAGCCGTCCTTTCTCGTCACCGTCGCCGGTACCGTTCCATCCCTCAGATGCACCTCGATGGCATCGCCAGGTTCCAACTCAGCGCAGTGGCGCACCACGGTGCCATCTGGCGCGCGTCACGTAACTGAGCCCCAAGGCAAAATAGCGGTCGGGGCTGGCCGCTTGAATATGCGCGTGCAGGCGATCTAAGCGGCTGTGCGCGTGCCGCACCGTGTCGCAGGTCACCTGGTGCACCTGTTGACGGAGTTCTCGCAGCTTCAAGCGCGTCGGTCCCACGAGTGTCGTGAGTGCCGTGAGCGGAAGACTCTGACGCCACAGCCGCAACTGGGTGCGTCGAGAGATGAGCAGCGCCGGTGACGCGGTCATGACGACACGGAACCGATCGGTCAGCCACGTTCGATGCGTCTGCCAGAGGCGGCGGGCGTGCAAGGCAATCGGCTGATGACAGTGTTGCAACTGCGTCGGCGTCGGTGAAGAGCGGTCTGCGCCTCGCTCAACAGCGCATGCCATTGCCGAGCACGTCCTTGTCGGTGCCGATGTACGAGCGAGAGGGCACAGCGGACGAAGTCAGGGCGCTGGTCCGATAGATGACGGCGTCGGCGGTGAAGCTGGTCCAGTGCGGCCGCGCGTATCCGTTCGGCCGACAGCCGAAGCGCATCATACAGGGCCTGCACTCGATCCACCAAAAATCGTGCGGCCGCCGTCGGCGTCTCAAGCGCCTTCGCACTGACGACATCACAGACGGAATGATCGGCCGTGTGGCCCAGCCCCGTCACGACCGGCAGCCCACAACAGGCCACCGCCTCAGCGACGGCGTAGTCATCATAGGCCAGTAAGTCCAATTCACTGCCGCCGCCCCGAATCAGGAGGACGACGTCGAAGTCAGCGCGACGGCGGGCGACCTCCACAAAGGCGTCCAGGATGGAGGGCACGGCGGCAATGCCTTGGACGGCCACATGGTGGATGGTCGTCTGAAAACGAAACCCACTGCGCGCCAGGATCGCAAGCGCGTCGCGGCAGCCATCACTGTCTCGCTTGCCGATACACAACACGCGGAGCGTCGGCCGCGCCCAGGGCACAGTCTTGTTGCGGTCGAGCAAGCCACCCTGCTGAAGGCGGGCGAGCGTTGCTTCCCGCTGTTGGTGGCGCAGGCCCTTCATGCCGACCTGGTTGAGGCCATGAATGCGGAGGTACGGCTTGGTCTTCTTGGCCCAGAAATCAATCGTCACTTCGAGCATGACTTCGCAGCGACCTTCGCGATCAGACAGATCACAGCCGAAGGCGGCGCCTTGCTGGAGGACCGCCTGCACGTCGGCCCGTTCCCAGATGAAGCCATCAATACTGACGTTCGTGTCCTGGGTATCGGCGAGGGTGACGGACAGGAAGCCCCGCGCGCCCGCATTCATCCCAGGCTTGATCCATTGGGCATGCACGATTCGTCGGCCCGATGGCGGCTAAGGGACGGAGCTGTTCTTGAATCAGGCCTGTGACTTCACGAACGGACAGTGGCGCGGTGGGAACGGGTGTCGGGCTGATGCGATGGGCATAGGCGGCGCTGCTGGCCGCGACGCCTTCACCGGGCGCACCGACTGCTTTTTAGCAACCGCTGGCGCTGGAGGATCGGGGAAAAGAGGCAAGGTCATGCCCGTGACGATACCAAATCAGCAGATCGAAGACTAGCGACGGCAGGTAAGCCAATAGGGCAAAAAACTATATGTTCACGAACGTGCATAAACTCGTGATGATTGTTTACATTACCCCTGGTGGTCGGAGAGGACGACGGGAGCATCAGCGGGGGCATTGACTGCCGCCGTTGCTCGTCCAGATCAAGGTCGTCCCATCCATCCGGTCTAGCATCAGCAACGAATACAGCATAATTTCGGCCTCCAAAAAGTCAAGGGGTGGAAAACGGTCTCGGCGGCGCCGCGTAAGGTGGGCTAGTGATTATGACGCGGCGGGGCGTACCATCGGGAGCAGATAGTCAGCAATCATTACGAAGGAGGGTTTATGCACACACTAAGTGCCATGACACTCACGGCTATCCTGGCGCTCAGTGTCGCCGCCGAAGCGCAAATCATTGTCACGCCGATGGGAAACATCACCGACATCTCAGGCCCGAACGGGCAGAGTTCCACGCAAGTCGATCTCGGAAACGGACAAGGTGTCATCATTACCAATCAATCGACCAGCCCTATACCACTCTCGGCCAGCCATCTGCCCCCAGCCAGTTCGGAGTTCCGTCAGGTCGGCGAGTGTGCCTCAAGTGGGCGCTCCAGCCGCTTCCAGCAGTCCCGCGCCGCTGTTTCTCCCAGGCACCGGGTCGGACTCGACCGTGATCATTCTCGGGAAATAGAATATGGCGGAACTATCAGAAGGCTCTGGGATGGAAGATCACTGATCCATCACCTGTGTGCGCTCTTCGGACAGGAACGGTGTCATTGCTATCGCGCTCAAGGGCGCCTATAGTGATGGCTCATCTCCCATTCCCTCCCTGGATGCACGCTCTCTCAAGACCCTCGCGCAGCTGCTAGCGCTCTCCCTGCATCGGAACTCCGTAACTGTTCCTGGAAAAGGCAGTACTGAACTATGGACATCCACCGCAAAGCCGTCGCGAATTTCATTCGGAGTGCGGAAACCTTGCTCTCTCCAGTCTCACTGGACGGCCCCATGACGAAGAATGAATGCCAAATCGTCGAGTATTACTTAGGCGCGCTCGGGGGGCATTGTACGAGCTTGGGATACAAGCCCTGCGACAACAGTGAGCCTGTCGCCATCGAATAAGGTCCTGGGCGTCTGGTCGTCGAGTCTGCTTGGTACCAGAGCACTTCATTACGCGCGCTCTGTCGCTTGCCTCGTTTCATCGAATGGCCCGCGATGAGACGCCAACCATGCGGCCTACACCAGTGAGGTATCGTTATGATGACGCCGCTATCCGTCACACGGTCCATTCTGCTTCCGTCCGTCCTGTTGCTCGTCTCAACCTGGTCGCCCGTCTCCACGTTCGCCGCAGAGGGGCATGTGAAAGCAGCTGTGATTACCGCTCCAGTGCCAAAGATTGCATCAGGCTCAGTGGAAGACTCACTCAAAGCCTGTTTGGCACGAATCCCCGAGAAGGCCAGTGCCGGGCAGCGTCTGCTCGCCGAACGGACCTGCCAGGGTGAAGAGGGGAGCAGAAAAACCATGAACAGCGCCCCACAATTCTAGGGCTGACCCATTCCGAGGCAACCCTTACGCCGGTTCTACTAAACTGTGCGGCGGGGGTTGCCTCTGTTTTCTTGGCACGACGGGACGAGGGCTCCAGGGTCATCCGACCGATGAGTGTGCTGTTGTGGCTGATCCAACGATTCGGTTCTCTGTCCACGCCGCGCCCTCCGCAACGTCGCTGTGGCCGCTCGACACCTCACGAACCGCTGAGTAGGCTGTAGCGTTAGGAAGTGAGGTACCTCTATGCAGGCCCATCCACTAGTCACACGGTCCCTCCTATGCTCATCTGTTGTCTTGCTAGCCTCATGTCTTTCGCTGTTCTCTACTCACGCGGAAGATCGTCAACCAAATCAGGAACAGGAGAAGCAACTAAAAGGGGCGGTGATTGTCCCTCCTACGGAGACGATTTAGCGACGTTTCGCCAGGTGCCGCGGAGGACACGCTCAAGGCTTGCCTGGCGAGGATTCCCGAACAGGCGACGGTGGGCCAGCGTATGTTGGCCGAACAAACGTGCGAACGGGAAGAAGCGATCAGAAAGACATACCAAGGGATACGGGGAGGGCTCTAGTTATCTGTTGGAGTCATCCCCCGTTCGTGATCGGTCGCTCATTAGGGTAACGCTGCATCAAATCGTGACTGACGCAGCATCACCCATGTCCGTCTGCCCCCCTCCAACGCCTACTTGGCCTTCAGCTTCCGACTACAGGTTGAGTTTCGTCACTCAAGCGCAGGCCCCAACGCGACACTACCCAGTTTTTTACCAGGAAACTGCGATAGGCCACTCAAGGGAATCCTCCAGTAGGCAAAGTGACAAGTTTTCACTAATAGTCTGGCAGGGGGACCAGGCACTCAGGTTGTCCATATGGATTTGGTGCCCTCGTGCCCCAGACCTGCATCATTGGAATGTCCTCCGACAGTTGTGCGGCGGTGAAGGAGGCCTTCTTGTCGGCGGGCGCCCGTGCCTTTCTGCCGACGGAACTCGTGCCACTTTGTTTGGTCGAAGTCATTTACCGCGAATGTCTCCAACAGGCTGCCATCCCAACTCGGGAACCGTTTGCTTGCCAAAACACGCTTGTGGAAGGGCAGACAGGCCTTTTCCGACGACCCGCCGGTGAGCGCTCGGTAAGGTCCGTCCCTGTGTCATTTTGAACAGACAGGGGGCAGTAGAAAGCATAGTCTATTATTTCACACTACGTACCAAGTCATTGGGAAGGACTGTGGCTCGGATACTCGTGATTGATGATGACGCCTCGGTGCGGGGCTTGCTGGAGTCGGTCCTTCAAACCGACGGGCACGAAGTGAAGGTCGCGGCGAGCGCCACGGAAGGATTTGCCGTGCTACGTGAGGCTCCGATCGACATGGTGATTACCGACCTCAATATGCCTGGGCCGAATGGATTAGAGGTGGTGTCGGTCGTTCGGCAGGACTTTCCCACGACGAAGGTAATTATCGTCTCAGGGGAGACCAATGAGTATGTGCCGGTTGAGCTGGAGCCTCTCATACACTCAGTTGCATTCTTACCGAAACCGGTAGACGTACCCTCCTTGTTAGGAACGGTTCGCCTCGTTCTGTCTTAGGCGCGTCAGGGGGGAAGGACCGCTTCCTCCCTGCACGTTTCCTGTTTCTCTTGCTAGCCATGTCACAGAGATCGGAAGCCGCCTATGACGGATGGACTCATTCTCATCGTCGAAAACGAACCCTTGCTTCAGCCGATGATCCAAGTGTGTGGAAGGGCTTTGCCAGGCGTGTCCGTAGAGTCCAGCCCTGCCACCGCATCGGCCCAACACCACATCCGAACGATGGACTACACCGTCATCGTCACGCCCGTCCTGACACCTCAGGTCGATGGGCTGACGATTCTTCGTGAGGCCACACGGCTCCAGCCGCGCACGCCGGTCATCCTGATTGCCAACCCTCAAGAGTGGCACGCCTCATCAGGAACCAACTTAATGGCAGGAGCCTATGATGTCTTGATGCGGCCACTGGATGCCGACATGCTGTGCATGGCATTGCGCCGCGCGGCCGATACCTATGCACTGCGGTGGGAAGATCATCCAGCCCTGAAAGAGGACTGTGTCGTCATCGTGCGTGGACTCAGTCATACCGCCACCGTGGAACTAGTGAAGCTGCTGTTCGCGCCGGTCGGCAAGGTGGTGTGGTGTCGGCTCGTCGCGGAAACCAATTCGCCTGCCTTTGCCTTTGTGGAAGTGGAGTCAGGGGCGGTGGCTCAACAGGCGGTGAATCAACTTAGTGGCCGCACCGTCTTCGGCTTTCCGCTGACCCTCTCCACATGCCGTGGTCACATGGAGCGGAGACCTCATTGATGTGTCCTGACATACCTCAAAGCGGCATGCTGTTGATTGAGGGCCTGCATCTCTCATGCAGCATGCACGGGTTGCAGCAACTGTTTGCCCCGTTTGGCACCGTCCTCTGGTCTCGGCTGATTGTGGATACGAACGGACACTCCTTTTGCTTCGGATACGCACAGATGTCTACCCATGTGAATCGCTCGCGGCCATTGCTGGACTCAATGGCACCACCGTTCTAGAGAATATATTGCGCGTCGTTGCATCCACACAGAGCCGTGAAGAGATACGAGACGACCGCTGAGGTTCCGCATTGGTCAGAGGGAAGTTGACCGAGCCAATAACTAGAGGGGACCGAACCGTTGAATATTTATCGCAAAGAGGCTACAACGATCCGCAACCAGCATACTAACCCTGTCTCGTTTTTATAACACCCACATAAGGGCAATCTCGCACGGGCGAGTGAGTCAAAAGGAAAGTAGGACTATGCCGAAAATCGTTATCAATAAGAGTTATGACCGGTTCTGCCTGAGCCACAAGGCGTTCGTCCGTCTGCGCGAATTGGGGCAACCGGACGCCCTGAAAGAAACCGATCACGCGACCTATTGGCCGGAGTCGGCGAGCCCTCAGGAGCCAAGTCTTAATCAATGCGGGGAGCTAATTCCTCGGGATGATCACCGGCTTGTGCAGGTGGTGGAAGAACTGGGTGCAGAGGCCAATGGGCATTGTGCAGCACTGAAGGTGGTGACCGTCCCAGATGAAGTGCAATGGATCATCATCAAAAAAGATGGGAGCGAACAAGTGAGTGAACCCCACCGCACCTGGAGCTAATGTAGGACCGTTAAGGAAAGCAGGGGCGACTCTGCCGGAGGGGTTACAGGCATCGCACCCTTTACAACTGACCTCCTTTCAGCTTTTTCGGGAGGTGAGCGGATCAGCCAAACGGGTCATGTCGGTCTGTCCAGGATGGGTGGGACATCGAGACAATCAGAGGTGCGGACCACAGGGTTCGACAAGGGGACGCTAAAAAAGAGAAGCATCCGAATGGCACAGGCCGACTCGACTATCCGGCACTGACTATGAGTGAACTGAGCGAATTACTCAGCCGACATGCAGGGATGCGGCCGTGGCAAAGGTCATCAAAGATGCCATGCAACGGCGACTCGCGGAGACCGGCCCTGCAAATTCCTCATAATGTGCATAGAAGGCTTGGAGCACGAAGAGCGCTCGTCTCGATCGGCTGGAAATGTCGGTGTGCCAAACAGAAGCCATGCTACCAACGCCTGGCGCACGCTGATGGAAGAAGAAGGACTCGGAGGGAAGTCATATGGTCGTACATGACGAAAAATATGAACGCGCGTTCCGAGTCCTCACCACAGAGATGTTTTCCTTGTGGCTGAAACTGCATGTCCTATCTACCTTCGTCGAAGCGCGCCTTGCACCAGCCGAGAAGGGCATGGTGGACAAGGAGTCCGCTAACTACCTCCGCTCGAATGGCGATCAAGCCCTTATCAGCTTTTTCGACCATCTACGACAGATGAGCAATCGTGAGCCAACGGACCAACCGGCTCACCGGGAGGCGCTGGACGCGCTCTGGAGTGAGTTTGAGGCCATGCGAATCCAACACAGCCACGATGTGGCCGACCGAGAGTGGCGCCGTCTGTGGGGCGCCCTCTAGTCCCGCTCCTTTCCTGGTCCAATCATTCACGTCTCGCCGACCTTCGCCTTGCCATACAGCTCCAGTGCCTCAATTGGCTGACCACTCTGACTCTACGCATTCGTCCCATCCCCCATCCACTGCATAGGAGCCTTGACGCAATTGGGGCATGGGTGTCTCGGAGCGCCTAATAGTATGCAAGGCCGAAAAAGATGAGTTCACTGCCAACTATGGACAACGACTTGCACTGAATCAGAGGGATCACGCATGGGGGTACGTTTCGATTGATGGATAGAATTGAGCGTCCATATTGGAAGGCAGAACAGAAGCGTAGACGTATTGGACCGGTATCTTCTTCACGTGTCCCTACGGTTTGGAAAGAGCGAGTGGAACTATGGCCCTGACCGTCAATTCGGACCTGCCTCTACCGGCCTCGGTAGTCGCCCCGACGCTCGGTATGAGCTGTCTCCTGACCCCGAGCCACTGCGGTGGAGGCGTTCGCAAGGTCATGATGGCATCCAGTCGTTTTGCCCTGGATACAGATCACTGGCCTTTGAGTAGTTGAGCGCACTGCTACTGCCGCGCGTACCGCAAGCTGTCAGACACCGGCGTTTTCTTTTTCGAGATGCGAAAGCTGGTCGGGAGGGTCTCACAAACTCAATCGAAATATTGCCCGCTACGGCGTCAAAACCAGCCATACCCCGTCGATTTCCGAAGTAGCCCATCGCCTTGCCATACAGTTCGAGAGCCTTTAATTGATCGACCATTCTGACCCTGATCGTTCGGCCGCGCACCTCAGACACGCTCACCACTTGCGGCCATTCCAGACACCTCGAAGGCTGCGATCGCCGCCGCTTCGCTAGTCCGCTAGGTTCGTGATCGAGATGGGATTGCCGTGCTCGTCGAACATCTTGCGTACATCTGCCAGACAAATACGCGCCAACTTCTCCAACCATTCTTCTCGGGTCATTTGGGCCCGTTCTATTACAGGCTGCATCAGCTCCGCAATCCTTGTGCGGACCTTGCGTTTTGCCATCAGACGTGAGGCCATCTCATGTATTGTTTTGGCTTTGGCTCGCTTGGGCTGATAGACAGTTCGGTATGCGTCAGATGGGTTCTGTCCTGCAAAGGATAGCGATACAGAAAGCCTCTTCTTTAGGACTCATAATTATTCCTCGCGCCATTCGCTGACCAAGCTCAATCTCACTCCCCACTCGTACTTCAGGCTTCATGCTGCCTTGACCAGCGGTCAATGGCAAAGCCAATTGCACCGACCTTTCCCCGATCGTTCCAATGAGTTGGCGATTTACCAAATTTGTCGAATCGCACGAGCAACCTCGCGTTCCTATCCCTGAGAGGTGGACGCCCCTGTTCGCGCCTTGACGAGCAAGGTTTCCTAGGCAAGATGGACGGCTCGCCGAGCCTGCCACATTGAACGCGGTTGAAACCGATCCCCGGCAAGGCTTCTCACTAGATTCCGTATAAGCGAGTTAGACATGAACACCAAATAGCGGGGCAAACCCTACTTCAGGGGATTACTCCAGGTGCATTGCCTCGCATTACATTTCCACCTATGAGATTCATTTTGGGAGCTACGCCGATCGCTTTACCAAGCATGCCCTTTAGCGCGTGTGCCTTCACCTTACTTTTGTTGTCGTGTTGCTTGATGAATGGCTGCGCCAGCGAATCCTTGCTCACACCAGTTCAATTGGAAACCATCACCAGCGTGACCGCAGAGATTCCTCAACGACCAATGCCATGCGCGTTGGAGGGTTCTCCAGGTTCGCGCGTGACGTATCGGGCGCAGTGGGTGGGGCAGCAACTTTGGGAACAGATTCAGAAATATGAATATCCCCCACTGGCCTTGCAACATGGATGGGAAGGCACGGTACTCGCTTGCTTCAGAGTAGCCCATGATGGCCGAATCCTGTATGTCGATGTGGTGCGTAGTTCCGGCAATACATATCTGGATGCTGAAGCGCTTCAGCTTATTCGGAGTCTTCATCGATTCACTATTGATCCCCCATTGGATCAACCCTGGCTCATTGCTCAGGTACCGATCAAATACACGTTGCCCGTAATGGGGTTTTGAGCGTACCGTCGGTCTCAATGCTTGGCAACAACTGCTGAAGACTGCTCTGCGTTCTGTCAGCGTGCTGGCCGCCGATCTAAAAGGGTCCGCCGTCTGGCGAGTACGGCTAGATACGAACGGGCACATCAACGCAATGGATTGGACCTGAGTTCAGGGATCAATCAAATTGATGAGGCAGCAAAAAACATCATCATCGAGAGTGCCCCCTTTCCTGTCCACAGCGTCGATCCTAATATACCTTCGGTTCTGATTCTTCCCGTAGGGCTCAATCTTCATATTCGGTAAGCCACGTGGTATATCCATTTCGCATTTCCAAAGTCTTTGTCTGTAAAGTCCCTGTAAGTCCTGCTGTAGGCTCGACCAGGCTTTCGCATAAATGGTTTTCGCCTTGGCTCTTTGAGGTATGTAGGCTTTACGAGAGGCGTCCGACTGACATCGGTAAGTAACTCTTACGCGGCCGAGAATGGGTGAGATTGCCACTGTCTTCTCGAATGGTGTGAGGTTGTCCTATATAGGACAAGGATTCTGTAACTCATTGTAAATCCATGTCACTCATTGGACGACTTCTTTGAGTGATCTTGTTAATCTTGGCCTCTCGAAGACCGGTATGCTGCGTGAGTTGAACAATTCGCTCGAAGCCGGCAGGGTCGTAGACGCGGCGTAAAACATAGTTGGTGTTCTCAGTGGACACAGTCGAGAGGAAATTTGGGATACTTTGCAAGCGGCGCCCCCAGCTAACACCGTGCACGGAATCATGAGTATAATAAACATATGTCGCTCACGAGAGTCCTTGTCCTGATCGGCTCGTTATCGCTACTCACGATCTCCGGCTGCGCCGGTGAAAGCGGCTTCTATACCGGCGGCGCGGTGTCTGTGGGTTCCGGCGTCTACGGGTATCAGGGCTGGCCGCATGACGTCGGGCCGCCGTATAGGTATGGCCCCTCCTTTTATGGCGGATGGGCGGCTCCCGGGTCCCTTCGTTGGCCCACCCCCCATCTATCCGCGAGCATTTTATCCAAGATACGGGTACGCCCCACGCTTTGGCTACGGCCATCGATGGGGTGGGCATCGTCACTTCCGCCGGTAAAAGTCCTTCTCGTCGGCTTCTCACCATGCCCCATCCAATTCGATGGCGGGGCAACTTTTTTTTCTGCACCGTGCTCTTGACATTATTCTCGCTGAATTTTATCTGGCACCTCGTCAGGTGAGAGCCGTTGAGCATCGAGGGTACTTACATCTTACTGAGGAGGTGCACCATGGCAGTAGTCAGATGGGACCCCTTGCGCGAGTTGGCGGAAATGTCTGAGCGCCTCAACCGAGTCGTGTCCCGACAGGGAACCGGCCCCATGGACGGGGACGGTCAAGAAGTGATGACCGTGGCGGATTGGATTCCCACCGTGGACATTAGTGAGACCGAGGCGGACTACGCCATTCAGGCCGAATTGCCCGGGGTCAACAAACATGACGTGAAAGTCACCCTGGAAAATGGCGTGCTCACGATCCAGGGCGAACGGCGGCAGCAGCAGGCCGAAGCCGGACGCAAGCATCATCGGATTGAAACGTCCTATGGCCGCTTTGTCAGGAGCTTTCACGCTCCCTGACACGGTCGAGGCCGGCAACGTGCGGGCGGAGTATGCGGATGGAATGCTGCACCTCCATCTGCCCAAATCAGAGAAGGCGAAGCCTCGGCAGATCGACGTGGAAATCGCCTAACGACTTGCCATCGACAGAGGCCCGCACCGCTGCGGGCCTCTGACCAAACATAAACCATTCGGGCTGAATACGTCTCTTGACCATTTCGCGAGAACGGCACCTCTGTCCATACAGGCGGCCATCACTCGCGCTGGCCTTCGAGCACGGCAAGCACCATGTCTACGTCGCTGTTTATTGAAGGCTTCCCGTCCTCAGTGTCCGCACAGAGCTGTATGTTCTATTTGCGCCATATGGATGGGTGAGATCCATCGAAATGGCGACCCAATGGGACGGTCGGCCGTTGCGGATCGCTGAGGTCCAGATGGAGCGACCCGAGGATGCCGATTGGGCGATTCGCCTCCTCGATCGATCTGAGATGGAGGGTGAGCTCATACGAGTCTTCCGGGTTCGAGGAGATATTCTCCCCTCTGCCACCCAGTGACCTCAATTGATTTACGGTAGTGGCAGAATCTCGAGCGTGCGTCACCCTCGACCTCCGCGGAACGAGCCTACCCTTCACGCATAACACCCTGCTTGAGCGCCGCGACGATTTCGACGAGGTTGGATTGGTTTGCCATGTCCTCATCGATGTCCTTATAGGCGCCGGGGATCTCGTCCAGCACGCCTGCATCCTTGCGACATTCAACACCACGAGTTTGAGTCTTCAAATCCTCAATGTGGAACATGCGTTTGGCCTGTCTGTTGGACATACGTCGGCCGGCGCCGTGCGAGCATGAATTGTAGGAGTCTGGATTGCCTCGCCCACGAACGATATATGAGCGGGTGCCCATGGAGCCGGGGATAATGGCGAGATCGCCTTGTTGAGCGCGGACCGCTCCCTTGCGTGTGACAATGACGGAATGCCCGAATTGGTGCTCGCGTTCAGCATAGTTGTGGTGGCAGCTCACCTCCATGAGCGGCCGCAGTGGGGGGCCATTGCGACGGAGGATTTTCGTGATCGCGTCGAGGGACCCGTCGCATCATGATGTCGCGGTTCATGAAGGCATACTCTTGGGCCCACTGGAGATCGTTCCAATAGGCCTTGAACTGGGCGGTGCCCTCTTCCAAATAGGCCAGGTCGGGATCCGTGAGGAGCCAAGCGGTGCTGCTGCGAAAGTTTCTTGGCTTGAGCCATATGCACTTCGGCAATCTCCTTGACGATATTCCGCGAGCCGGAATGCAACATGACCCAGACCTGCTGAGCCTGATCGAGACAGACCTCGATGAAATGATTCCCGCCCCCCAGCGAGCCCAATTGCCGTTGAGCCTTGTCGCGGCGATTCTGGAGCTGTGACGGGCGGGCGCGAAACTCCTCCCAGCCTTCACAGGCCTGGGCCTCCTTTACCGGAATTTTTATGCTCCTCGAAGCCCACGGGCACCAGCCGTTGGGTACCAGTCGTTCAATTTCCAGGCGGAGCGATTTCAGCGACTCTGGCAACTCGCCGGCCGTCACTGGGAGTTGCACGGGCCATCATGCCGCACCCAATATCGAAACCGACGGCGCCCGGAATCACGCCCCCTTACACGCCACGACCGATCCCACCGTCGCGGCATTTCAAGATGAACATCCGGCATGGCCGCGATATGGTGGAAGACGCACGGCAGACTGGCCGTGTTCGTGGGTTGATCGAGCGCAGAGGACTCCACCTGTTCCACCGGCACCCAGAGTTTGATGGGGACGCGGGCTGATGTGACCATACCCTTCATGCGAGCCTCTTTTTTCCTGAGTTTAAAATTGACCGCGTTCCATCTCTTATGAATAGGGGACCGTCATCATTGTACCGTGTGCACGGTGTGCGTGCTCGCCCGCAGCAAATGCCCTCGATAGATGCCGCATTACACAAATGCGAAGGATTCTTGACCCCTGTTCGAGCCATGATAGTGTTGACGAAGTAGCGCAAACCGCCACTGCGGACGGACGGGCGTCAGGGCGGTATCATCCCCCTCGTATCCTTCTTCCCCACAGCCAGGCTTTTCTCGGCATCGGCTCACGCCGAAGCCTTGTTCACCTTTACGCTTGGAATGAAACGATGAACGTACTGCGTCACGAGTCTCGGATCGCCATCGAACGGACGGGATGGCTCACTCACTATGGACAGACCACGGCATGCCAGGTCACAGATTTGACGGAACACGGGGTGAGACTTCAGACAGAATTTCTCTCTCTAAAGGTGGGAGAGTTCCTGCACCTGAAGTGTGCATTGGACGGTCACGAGGATATTGAATGCCGGCTGGCCGTAACCCATGTGCACGAATCCATCGTCGGCGCATGCATTCTCGACATATCGA
Organism: uncultured Nitrospiraceae bacterium; assembly: GCA_963839785.1. Taxonomy (GTDB): domain Bacteria; phylum Nitrospirota; class Nitrospiria; order Nitrospirales; family Nitrospiraceae; genus Nitrospira_A. The sequence goes on along the minus strand of CAWIWD010000026.1, from coordinate 78,088 downwards.
AGGATCACGAGGAGCGACTCTCGCGGTTCATTGAGAATGTCATTACGGTCAACCTCAACGGCACGGTCGGGGCGACTCACTGCTCCGCACAGACCAGCACTCCGACCATCGGCTGCTCCGGCAAGGCAACTAGTCCCGCTACTGTGCCTGATCGGGGTGATCGTGCTCGTGAGTGCCATCACCCCGGCCATTAAATACACCCTTCAACATCATGCTGTCGATTTTCTCCAAGTCGCAGCCAGCCGGATTGTCATTGGGTTCCTCGTGCTGGCAGGGATCACACTGTGGTTCGATTCCAAGGGGATCCGGGCCCTCACGGCACGCGATCTCAGGAAGCTCGCTGTGCTGGCATTGCTCGGGGTGGGCGGCTATCCGATCGCGGCGTGGGGTTTGGTGCATTCCAGCGTCACGCACTTTGCGATCATTTACAGCCTCCTACCGACCTTTACGACCCTGCTCAGCATTGCCCGCGGAAAGGATCACTCCGGAATCGCGACCATGGTGGGACTGCTCGTCTCCTGGGCCGGTGGCTTGGTCGTCCTAGCCGGTCCGTCGGGGCCGGGCATGGCCTGGGGCGTCGGAGATGCACTGATTTTGCTCTTTACCCTCATGATGTCCTGCTATCTCGTCTTGAGTCCCGGCACCATCAAACGGGTCGGGGTGTGGACGGCAAATACGACTATGTTTGGGATGATTTCCATTGTGATGCTCTCGGGCGAGGCCGCTCGAAACACCGTGCCTTCGGCCAGTCTTTCCCCGATGCTGCTGGGACTGCTCCTGTTCATCGGGACGGCCACGGCCGGCGTGTTTGTCTTGCGCTCGCGGGCACTGCAATCGCTGTCGCCTGCCGTGGTCGGCGCTTATCACAATCTCATTCCGATCGGTACGATTGGGTTGGCCGCTCTGTGGCTGAACGAGACCGTGACAGTCTCTACGCTGGTCGGTGCGCTTGCCGTCGTTGCGGGCACGGAATTAGTGAGACGGGCGCCAGTCTGGCGTCTTCGTCAGGAGCAACAATGGCATCTCCTCAGGCCGGCGCGGAGTGGACCCTCGGGTCGATCCTTCGTCGATGTGGAGGCAGCACACGTACCTGATGTTCCCGCGAGGGTCGCGTAAAACGAAGGCCACGGACCCTGCACTACATCATTTGGTGGGCCTATGACATGAAAGCGGCAGCGACTTCATACGGGTGCCATCAGGGTCCACGAAGGTGACCGTGATAGACTGTCGTTCTGCTAAATCCAACTGGACGGCCTGTTCCACGGAGGCCAGCCGTGGGTGCACATATGGCGCCACCGCCTTCGCCACGTCGAGACGCACGGCTTCGGGCTTTGATTCATCCCGCATCGTGGTTAGCATATAATCCAGCGGCGTGAGCCCACTTGCCGCTACCGCCGCTTCACGAGCAACCGCTGGGTTGCGGATGCCTTTTTTCCTGCCGGCACCTTCTTGCTTACCCCCTTTTCATAGACCACCTTGTCAGAAAAAGGTTGCCATTTTTTCAGAAGTTCAAGACGCTGTCATTTCATAGGAAAGAGACAAAGAAGTTTTTGTGGTCCGAGCAGTGTTATGAAAAGAGAAGTGGGATGGGCCCAAAGGGGTTGTGAGGTCAAGAGAAGCAGGGGAGAGTGAAGGGGGTCTTTATCGGATGTTGTCTCGGAGATGTGAATAGGAGGGGAACGGAATGTCTTCGATAAGAGGCGCGACACCGAGAGGAATCTTGCGATGCTCGGCCCAGTCAATGAGAGCAATTCCACGGCCATGCGAGGCGATGGCAAAAGCGCCGGGATAGAAGTCAGCGCAGCAGTCATCGGTATCTATGTCGTACGAATCTTCGCCTTCTGGTGGGGGGATGAAAACACCATGTGTGTGAACGCATGATGCGTATGGCCGAGATCGCCATGTGTATACTCCCCTCTGGATGTACATGGGCGAGCGGAACTATGAGCATCCAAAAGGATGCCCACGGCACGCCCGTGATACGAAACCATGTTGGCTTGCTACTTGGCTCATGCATCGCAGGCGATGTCAAGCACAGTCTTCAACTCCATCAATCAACACGTCACCAGACTGCTGATCCACCACATGTACCAATCCGGAAGTTCCATGATGCAGGCCCTCAATTCCGCTGAGCACTCTTACGCTTAGACTCGACACGCTCTTCGCCTAGATCCTGGTACTGTGGCTCCAGCTTGCCTGCGTTGATGACATTGGCATAGTTGTTCCTTTGCTTCGCCTGCCCTGTTCTCGTCTATGCCGTTGCTGTTCACGTCGAGTTTCCTTGTGTACTAGACACCATTCTGAATTGGTCATGCTTGAGACTCCTGTGTGAGTGCGGATCATTGCTTCAGGTTTGTCTCAGGCTCATTACTTCAAATTCCTGGCTTATTGGCGAGGGCATCCGAACCGTCATACGTAAGGCAACCCAGTGCCACGCAGCCGCGAAGTCTATGACACTTTTGATTGGTCAGGAAATAACGTCTTATGATTCTCCTTTGTGAATCTGCTCGCTCAAATACCTCTCAAGTCCCAACTGCTTGATCAATCCTAGCTGCGTCTCGAGCCAGTCGATATGGCCATCGGTATCCTTTTGCATATCCTCCAGCATATGTCGAGTCGTGTAATCTCCGACCTTGGTGCAATGCGCAACACCCTTCGCATAAAGATTGAGCATGGCCAGTTCCGCTTTCAGGTCGAGGGAAAGTTGCTCCGGTACGGTTTCACCCACATGCACGGTGCCCATCCGCTGCATGTTTGGTACGCCTTCGAGGTATAAGGTATGCTCGATGATCTCTTCCGCATCCTTCATCTCGTCAAAGCTGCGCTTGCACACATGGTGATGCAGGCGCTCGTAGCCCCAGTTTTCACACATCTTCCCGTGAATAAAGTACTGGTTGATCGCCGTCAGATTCTCCGTCAACACTTCGTTCAGCAAGTCAATAATGCCTTCTTTGGCTTTCATGGGCAGCCCTCCTTATATTTAGTCCATTCTGGACGCCAGAGAAATGTGGAGTCAAGTGTTATACTTATGGATAAAGATTTTTACTCTCAATATCGAGCTCGACAAAGAAACAATCTAATGTGTGGTCTCATCCCTTTTTCGTTATTAGCAAAACTCCGTCTGGTTTCTTTCCTTAACTAACTCACCCGTCTCCACGGCAATGGCGGCGGGGCTAGGAACAGAAGGAATGCATGGCGCTTCGGAAGGCCAGGGATCTGTCATCAAGCACAGGAGTGGATGCGGCTTGTATACTGACCGATGCATGCTTGGCATAAAACCTATGAAGAACTAGCGGTACTGATGTATGGCCACGAGCGAGAAGATCCTCGGTTCTTAAACGATCATGCGCGCGGTAGACGGCTGCGATCGAGCGGCTCGCGCCAATGATTGGGTTGGATTTCAACGTCAGCCACGACTTCGTGTATGGAATCTTGGGCAAGGAGAAGGGGTAACCCCATAGACGGTCGACGATGGCTGCTCTATTTACGTGCTGGTTTAGCAGCTGCCTCACCGTTTTCTCGCGCCGTCATGGTGCCTCAGGTCAGTCCCCATTGGGGAGATGCTTCCACGATGGTCATAAACGCGCCGCGAATGTCAGTTGCTAACGAGCGCGATTCATCCACAAGAGGCGTTTGAGCCGAAGGAACGTGTGTCATTCGTCGCGCCAAATAAAATCGGTGATTGCATCATAGGTCTAAGCATGACTGCCTGTCTGCGCGTCTTCATGTTGTTCGTCGCTGGCCTCCTGGTTTATCCCGCGATTGGCCAAGCATTAGAGGATGATAAAGACGCTGCCCGGCCACTGCGTGTGATCACCTACAATCTTCTCCATGATGGGCCGGGCTCTGGATTCTTCCTCGGTGACACGCATCTGGAAGAACGATTGGAGATTGCGATTCGGGAACTGAAGAGGCTGAACCCCGATATTATTGCGGTACAGGAGGCGTCTGAGAGTCGCCGACATGGTCATGTGCCGCATCGTCTGGCTCGTGCACTCGGATTCCATGTCGTGTTCGCGCCGGCCACCGAGCATCTGTTCGGCGGGGGGCCTCTCGCATGGCTTGTTGTCGGCCTCCTCGGATTCAAGGAAGGCTCCGCAATCTTAAGCCGCTTCCCGATCGTCGCGTCTCAAGTCTACGAACTGCCGCGCTGCACCAGTTGGATCGACCGGCGGATTCTGTTGCGAGCCGATCTCAGGACGCCGTGGGGACTCCTGCAACTGTTTTCAACGCATACGGCCCGCGGAGACGATTGCCAGGTCGACCGCGTCGGCGACATCGTGCGCGATCGACGAGAGGCTGGTCCATCGGTGCTGGTCGGGGATTTCAATATGCCGGCTACCTCAAAGGAACTGGCCCGACTCCGAGACGAAAGTGGATTTGTCGACGCCTTCGGTCTCGCTAACCCTGAGGCCCAGGGTGCGACCGTCTGGCAGCGTATTCGCGCTCCCGAGCCCACCGCCTCCCGGCGTGTGGATTTTATCTGGCTCCTGAATGACCAAGACTCGAATCTTACGGTTCGATCCAGCCAGATTGTCCTGAATCACCCGGAGCAATTATCGGACGGGAGTTTCCTGTGGCCCTCCGATCACTACGGCGTCCTGGCCGACTTCGATTTCCTGCCTCTCAGCCGCGCTCACGCCATACGCCCCTGAGCTCGCATCTGCTTGCACCCGTTCGTGACCGGCTCCCATCACCCGCATGGTTTCTCTCTGTCATCCCATCATACGGCGAACGGTCGTCCATCTGGGGAGATCCCTTGAGCCGGCGCCACTGTTCATTGACAAGAGCGTTACTGGCCGCGGAGGGGTCGTAGGGCTCTGCCCAGCTACGGATGCGCCGACGACCGATTACAGTGACGCCCGCAACGATACACGGATTCGGACACATGCCCGATCGCACAAAGGAACAATCACCTAGAGACCCAGACCGGAAGCACAGCGACGGAGACTATTTCAGCGGCACAAGATGTGGCGCATGATCCAATGGCCGTCGTCGATCAGGCCGCGAGATAGACGGGGAGAGGGGCTCAAGAGGGCAGCCGATCAGCTTCGCGCCCGTGGCGCTGAAAGATGAACTCGCTGGCCAGGTGGCGAACCGCGTCACTGGCGGGGTCAAGCAAGCCGCCGCGCATCTGTAAGCGCAGGGCTTCGGAGGGCTAGTTGATGACCTCGCGGCGATCGCCAAGCGGCATCCCGTGCCCATGCTCATCATCGGAATCGGTGGCGGATTTCTCTTGTCGCGCCATCGTCGAGACTGACACCTGACGAGGAAAGGATACACCATGGAAGAGTCGGCCCGTCCCACGATTGCAGCAGCCTGCTCGCCGACCTGCGGCGACTCATGACCCAAGAGGTGCAACTCGCGAAGCATCAGGTGCAGCAGGAGATGAGCAAGCCTGTGAAGGCCGCGATCCAGGCCGGCGTGTCCGCGATCTGCTCAATCAGCGGTATGTCGAAATGGCCGCCAACGCTACACTGCGATTCTCTTTTGCAGAGCCGCGTGGTATTCGCCACTGTGGGACTGAAATTCTAATCGCCTTAGAGCACCATAGCTAAAGTCTTTGTCAGTGATAGCTGCTGCCTAAATCAGTGGCCCATGAGGAGCGGCCAGGCGTGGGATCCACACAGATTACATTCACAAGCAAGTTTCCTGCTGCGTATCGTTCCTACCCAGAACGTATTTGCTTTATCGCACTGACTGAATCGTTGCCATTCACGATGGTGAGGAATATTATCTCCGTGCTGCTTTTGGGTGATCAATTTCTCTCGAATGAGCTGTATATTTGCCTGGATTTCCAAGTGACGCATTCCACTGAAATTCAGAGGGAACAGAGATGCCATTTAAGAACAACTACGTCAATCTGGTTGCGGATAAGGTCCAAGCCCATACCCGCTTGATTCGAGATTATGACGGCGTCAACAGAGACTTTGACTACATCATTGTTGGTTCCGGCGTTGGCGGCGGCATTGTAGCCGACGACCTAGCCGACCGACTGGGTCATAGTCATCGTATTCTGGTGCTTGACGCTGGCTCATTCATTTATCCCACGCATGTCTATAACATCAGCCGCATCCCGAACTTTCGCGTGGCTGATCACTACGGCGTCGACAATTTCAAACAGTCGCCGACCAACGATCATTTCATTGGCGGTAAGCCGCAACTGGCTTTTGGCGGACGCTCTATCTTTTGGTCTGGTCTAATCCCACAGCCTCAGGATTGGGAACTAAAATTTTTCCCGGATAACGTGCGCTCAGATTTAGCTTCGACGTACTTCCAGCTGGCCGGCAATCGGATGAATGAGTCCATCTCTTTGGGGGATAAAGCAGAAGACTTGGTGGAGCACTTCCGCAATAGCGCTCTGGTCGATGATTTCGACATAAAAGAAACTCCTCGCGCGTTACACCAACCGTACCTCAATCCAGATGGCACACCTCGGGATCAATTCTTTGTAGAGCCGACGGGAGTGTTTAACACGGCCGAGCTGCTCATCAACCAGGTCGGTTTAACTCCTGGCGTAGATCAAAACGGCAAAGGTCTCTTCATCAAGCTAAATAGCTTCGTAGAGGCCATTATTGATGTACCCTTCGGATGGCATGAAGTCAGAACCACGAGCACAGTCACAGGCGAACAAGTCAGCTTTTACGCACCCAAGGTTGTGATTGCCGCTGGATCTACGGAGAGCCCGAAACTGATTAATCGTTCCGCGATTTACCACAGTCTGCCCCCTCATGTAAAAGCGCTTGTAGGATTTGGGCTGACGGATCACCCCGTTACCGGGGAGTCACAGGCGTATGTCTCGTCATTAGGAAGTAGTCCACGTATCTCTCTTAGTCGCCGGGATCATGCCAAGATCATTTTTTACTCGCGCGGCAATCTTGACGGCAACGGCCATGTGAAGTATCCCTTCAATATCGAAATGAACGTCAACCACGAATATTGGCACCTGCGAAACAACGACCCGTTCGAGAAAGTTCCTGACGATACCACGAAGACGCGCGTGGATATTAAATTCAGCTTCGCCAATTGTCTGGATGATGACAACGGCATTTTATCGCATGCCAACGATGGGTACACGCCTGACGTCCGCTTCAAGCGCTTTTCGTCGCTCAACGATTTGTTGCAATCACGTTTGCCGGCGGTCGCAGGCTGGCAAAAGAGCCATCAAGATTTTTTCGATCTACTTAATGACACTCGGGATCGCGTGTTTGGAGAATTCAACGATGTGGACTGGATTACTGGTGAGTATGGTGGCGGAACTGGCAAGCAATGGCCATTCGGCTGGGGCACTGTGCATCATGCCGGCGGCACCTTGCGAATGCCCTGGAAGCCCAACCGCAACGCTAACTTTAACCACGACTCGGTTGTAGACGAAAATCTCAAGGTCCGGGGTGCCACCGGCCTGTATGTTTGCGACATGTCTGTCATGCCAATTAGCACGGCCGCGAATCCCGTTCGTGCTCTTGCGGGTCTCGCCCTGCGCCTATCGCGACATTTGGGCTAAAAGGGATGAGGACGGTGTGCCTCAGCGGTAAAACTGGTGGGCTGAGCCAGAATTGTTGACTACCGGTGTGCGGGGGAACGAGAAGTCGCCTGGCTCATATCGGCTCACTCAAATCCTTTGGGCCCATGCCAATATGAATCCTGTGGTCGATCGACTTGGAGGCCGCGACGACGAATCTATCGGTCAAGTCATTGCCGGCTTGTCTAACTGACTGCGTAAGATCTCGCCTGCCGATCGGTTCCATCCGTCTAGGGACTTTCTGGATCACCTGTCGCTTTTCCAGTCGGATGTCGCAATATTTGGGAAAAAAGCATGGCATCACGGAGTCTACGCGTGCCGTTGATACTATTGAAAAGCTCGCGAAGGCGGAAAGGTAAAGAAAGATGGTACGATCGAGGTCTTCCAAATCTCTCTCGTAGAATCCCAATCCCTAGCCCATCCATTACACAACTATGTCCATTTTTGCCTACTTTCCCAATCATGGTGGTGGTGACGAAAACTCTACCTCGCGAATTTAATGGCTTGCCCAGTGCATGTAATACGCTTCCAGCATCGATTGAAGAGGGTCTTCCCGCGTGGAGCCTCGCATGTGAGATTCTTAACGCCGTCAGCCCCATGATCCGTTGCCCAATATTTTGCCTCGTTTATTGCATCTGCCTCAGTCGCCGGTGGGTCATCTCTTCCAAACTGACAGGAGATCCCCGCCACACTGTCGATGACGGCATGCTCTTTTCCTGTCAGCTCGCCTTCGGTGTAAGCAGGTAGTTTGATCACAGCGTCACGGGCATCAACAGAGAGCGACTGGAGCTTCGTGAGGGGAGCGCCAGTCGCGAGACAACCTTCCAGCAAGACTATAGCTAGCAGCAAACTAGGACGCGTAATGAGCATGTACACCTCCACTCAATCCTGACCAGCCGCGAAAGCCGCTGCCATGTCTTGTCGTTGACCACGATGTTCATATTCCCCATGTTTGTAATAAAAGCAAGTCCGCCCGGAAGAGCGAGAATTCGGACCGCCTGGATGCATAACCAGACGGAGGTCTTTCGACTGTAGTGGCTCAAGGGAAGTCAGGCATTTTGTTATGATGCACCCATAATTGACCAATAGGCCCTCTCATCGTTTCATAGTATTGATCGCTCATGAGAGGAGAACAAGCGCCCGCTAAGTGAGGTACCTTCATGGTGAAGTCACTCGCGACAAGTATACTCCAGAAATGGAGCGACGATCCCGGGCCACGCTTCGCCGCGGCGCTAGCCTTCTATACGGCATTGACCATTGTCCCTTTGGTCGTGCTCACCATCATGGTATCCGTGATCATGATGGATGAGGGCTCTATACGAGGCGGCCTGCAGCATCATATCGCTGAGCTCATTGGGGCACCCGCCGCCAATGGTCTGTTCGATCTGATAAAACAGTGGAGATCGGCAGGGTCACCATGGGTCAATGGACTGGTTGCGCTGGGGGTCTTTATTGTTGGCGCACTCCAGGTGATGGATCAACTTCAGGACGCATTGAATTGTATCTGGGGACTCAAACCTAAACAGCCCTCGGGAATTATCAATCGCCTAAGGCGGCGGGTTGCTTCGTTGTCTGGGCTGCTGGGCATTGCCTTTATCTTGCTCGCATCGCTGACACTCAGCGCATGGATGGGCATCGCCGTGCAGTCGGGGCTCAGCACCGTCGGCGGGCCGAGGATGGTCCGGGATGCCATGGGTGTGACGGTGTCGTTCGGGATCGTGACAATGCTCTTTGCCATGATCTATAAATGGGTGCCGCAGGCCCAAGTAACCTGGTCCAACGTGTGGGTGGGCGCCGCCATTACCGGGGCGCTCTACCTCATAGGCAGCAAGTTGATCGTCGTGTACCTATCGCATACCGCGCTCGTAGCCTTCTATGGCGGAGCGGGCGCCTTGGTTCTCGTGTTGTTGTGGGCCTATTATGCATCGCAAATTTTCCTGTTTGGCGCGGCAGTCATTGCGGTCTATGCCGACCACCATCGATCGCCGATTCGGCCGACGGATGAAACCACCGCGGTGCACTCGGCTTCTAAAGGTGATGCCATGACCGAGGAATGAACCCGATCACCGTAGGAGCACGAAGAGCGGTCACCTGTACGGGCATTCATTCCCTCGACTTACCGATCACGCGCGCCGTTTGCTGCACGGTAAGTGAATTCATCCACCAGCGGATGCCGTGGCCCGACTATCACTGTACCGACTTTCCGGCTTCGCCTATCATGCCCATTCTATAATTCGCTCATTTTGCGATTATATTTGGTGCATAGCCGTCGCGCTGGTAAGGTTTCATTCCCAAGCCTCTTTCTCAATCACCTCCATCGTCTTAGCAAGGGAAGACGGAGCCGCTATGCTGCTTGTCACAGTAGGATTACTGCTCGGTGCTGCCGCGCTGCTGTGGGGTTTCGTCCTGGCACTCACAAGCGCCGATGGCGAGACTGACCAAGGGGTAGGTTCCTACATTCGCTTGCCATCTCACTCCACACATGACGGCCCACCGAGCGCCTCCTTTCAGCCATCATCACTGAGCCAAGATTCCCAGGCGTTCGAATGACATCGCCCGCACAGGACACTAAGGTCGAACGTTTCCTGTAGGTGATGAACGGTTACGTCTCGAATCCGTCTCTATGGCTATGCGTGAGGCTCGTTACCATTCCGCATGCGGGTGGGACTCTTCCACTGATGGCTCGCAGTGACGGTCCGCTTCATAAGTAAGGGCCCCTCATCATCGGATTCGCCATTGATTCAGGAAGCGGCGGATACCGTCATGGCCATCTACCTCCTCGCCTCCCACGATTTATGAATTACATAGCGAGGTAACGCGTCATGCTCAGACACGAAGGCTGTCGCACCGGCCAGCGCGTGCGTCACGTCTGCTCACACTTTGCCAACGCGGGATTAGGCTAGGTGCGCTCGCTCCATCGCATTGGGCGTGTCAGTACGCCGACCATGGCGAGTCCGCAAATGAAGAGGAGTAATAACAGGCTCGCGGCGAGGAAGAACCAGCCTTTCAGTTCAGTCGTCATGGCGACAGTCTACCAATTTATTCTGTCCGGCGGACCTAGGCATTTCCATAGAGGAGCGTGTAGCCTTGCGCGGCTGAGTGAATAGGAGAAGATCCTGTCAAGGCTCAAGAGTGATAGGGATTGTAGAGTTGCCCGATCCCCCTGCTTAGTTGAAAATGTCTTCGCCATTGATGAGATAAAGAATAGTTCTGATAGTCAGCAATGGGCAAAACTCTGGTGTGCTTATGCTGCAAGCGAGAGGGCCGAACCGCCAGTAGCGAGATGGCAACTGCGGTCACCTGCTTGGTGGCGATGTCGGGGGTTCACTTTGGTGGGAGCCGGCACCTCCCATTTCAGTGTTTGAAGAACTCTTCGGGCTACCAGTTCCTTCTCCAGGAGTACCACCCTGCGACTGCTGGCCTCCAACTGAGCCGCTGGATGCTCCGTCTCCCCTTCCTTGTGGCTTCTTACCCTCTTGGGATATTGGGATCTCTTGAACTCCTTTCATGCGGTTCTCATACATTTGTTCTTGAAGTCCCTGAGTGCCTCCATTGCGAGCTTCGTTCATTGCTCCCATCTGGGATTCCGCCGCGCTGCTCAACATCAGAATTCCTACGCTCGCTGCGAGCATGCCATCGCGAAATGATGATGCAGTCATAAAATACCTCCCTGAGTTAACCGAGAAATCCACAGTAGCCCCATTGAATCACTCCTGACGGATCTGCGGTACTAGAGAATCACCTGGTAGAGAAAGAATTGTGACGTCTCCTAACGCAGCGGTGAGAATACGAGACATTAGCTCTGAGGGAGTTGGGATTAAGGAACCGAGGTGAAGCGCGCATGTGCGTAGCCGCAGTCGGTGCCGCCGTACGAGTAGCTTGTTAAAAAAGATACTAGGCGTATCGGATCGGATACGATACTCAAAGACCGAAGTGACGAGGGGCACGGCATTCAAAGGCTCGAAAAGGCTTTGGCCAGCAATCAGGGGCGGTCGTTATAAGCTGGATGTCCAGGCTGGGAGAATTGGTACGGAGTTTGCTGACTTATTTCGTCATCGTAGCGAATATCGAAAGGGGTAGTTGTGAATTACATGGTGACTGTTTCAATAGTAACAATGGCAGTCAGTGGGTTCGTGATCATGAAAGTATGGAAGTCCTGAGCATCGCCATGCGCGAGAGCGGCGCAGGAATCTCACCCAGTCCAGGATGTCCAGAGCCGATTTGTCCAGCTGCAGGCGCGTCTCTCTCAGAGGCTCCGTCAATGTCGCACAGGGTTCAAACTACGCGCGCCAGAAAGGGGGAGCGGCCACAAGCCTGAGACAGGCGTACGGGGCTCAAAGTAATTGTCGCGACTACTGGTTGTTGAAGATGATCCCGATCAATCAAATGCTGGAACGGGCCCGAGACGCCTGTCCCAATCTTCCTGTCCCCATCGTGTCTGCCTCACGAGCAGCATGGAAACCGCTAGTGGATCGCCACCGTTATGAAAAATCGCGGGAGTTGTGGGTGAAGGCAAATCCCGCCGGGAGGAGCGAGACTTCGAACGACCCTGGATGGGCACAACCAGAGTCGAAACCTTCACCCGTATGGCTGAATAAAGCTAGTAAGGGCCCTCTGTGTGATGTGCATCCCTGTTATGTGCTTGCTGCGCATTTGGCGGTGCTGATCAGCACATGAACGGGAGAATGGAAAGTTATTTTCGACCCATCTTCTCCCAGTCCGACAAAAACTTTTTCAAGCCAATGTCAGTCAGCGGATGCTTCACGAGTTGCTGGAAAATGGAATAGGGCATCGTGCAGATATGGCCTCCCGCAAGTGCCGATTCGACGACTTGTTGGGGAGTCCGCACGCTCGCCACGAGGACCTGTGTGTTGAACTGGTACTGGTCATAAATGCTCAGAATCTGCCGTATCAGTTCCATGCCGTCCGAGCTGACGTCATCCAATCTCCCGATAAACGGGGACACGCACCAAGCTCCGGCCTTGGCGGCGAGCAGGGCCTGCGTGGGGGAAAAACACAACGTGACATTGACTCGGATGCCTTCCGCTGCCAACATCTTCGTGGCGCGGAGACCTTCCAGAATAAGCGGCACTTTCACGACAATATTGTTGTGTATTTTGGCTAGCTCCCGGCCCTCTTTGACCATGGCGGCGGACTCTGTTCCCACCACCTCTGCGCTGATAGGGCCATCCACGAGATGACAAATCTCTAACAGCATTTCTTTGAAACTTCTGCCTTCTCTTGCCACGAGCGAAGGGTTCGTCGTCACCCCGTCGATCAGACCGAGACTCGCTCCCTCTTCAATCTCTTTGATATTCGCCGTATCGAGATAGATTTTCATATACGTGCCTTTCTACTGTGACGCTGGTCTATTGAGCATCCCCGCTCCAGGCCAAACACCTCGCCATCTGGCAAGCCAAGGTGCTGACCTAGCAAACATAGGGGAGCGCTGGGTCTGCGGCTGCAAATTTACTTTGTGTGCTTCTCGCATCACGACGCCTGATTCATTTAGCTATGGTTGAAATGTGAGTGTGCATTGGCAAACGAGGGAGGTGTACTGGGCAGAGCCCTTGCCGCGGTGTCATTGAAGCTTTCACCTGCTCGTGCCGGGCAGACCATTGCTGTGGCTTCAAGTGTTTTTCGGAGGACTGAGATGCCCAGCCTTCGTACCGTGGATTCGCCACTGGCCGGGGGACGCGGGTCAGTCGCTCCTTCCGCTGACCCAATCGCCGCCTCGTCATAGAATTGGAAAGTGGGAAAACCATTTTTTTGTGAACTCTGCGAAAGGGCAGACGAGACTCTCGGCTTGCTCCGCGCTCTGCACTCCTCTCAATCTGCCAATGCTCTTCAGCTTGCTCCTCCCACTAGTGCTATACCTAGTGGGACGCCGTTAGGCTCTCCTGCACACTACGTTTGCGACGTCTGAAAATACTTTTTGCACTTAGTTAGCACTTAGAAGGAGACGTATGACAGTAAGGAGACGCAGGAAAGATTTGTTCCCGATCGTGAACGTTTTTTATTCGCCACTTCTTTTTGCCGCAGGGCTCTGTTTGGTGACCGCGCCAGTCGTCAGCGCGGGCATGGCCGGCACGTACGGCATTGGCGCTGCGGCTGGATCAGAGCCCAATTCGGCTATGAATCGGATCAAGGATGCCGCACCGGCGGCAGATGATACCGGACGCAATGCGCGAGATCGCGACGGCCAGACCATGACCCCGTTGGACCAGTCCAATGATCCAGACGACGTCAAAGTCACGCGGGATATACGGAAGGCATTGGTGGACGATGACGAACTGTCCACGACGGCGAAGAATATTAAAATCATCACAGTGCACGGCAAAGTCATCCTGCGAGGACCCGTCGCGAATGCGCAGGAGAAGACAAAAATTGAAAAGACCGCTCAACAATTCACCAAGCAACGCATTGATAGCCAATTGGAAGTGGTCACACGCCACTGATCTCGGCGATCACTCGTCTACACGGAGGTCTTATGTCTAAAGCAGTATTCGGCATCGTCACTACCTATGCTCAGGCGGAAGCCATTGTCGACAGTCTCAAAATAGCGGGGTTTTCAAATAACGACATCTCCGTTCTCCTTCCGGATAAGGATGGCACGCGTGACTTTGCTCATGAGAAGAACACCAAAGCGCCTGAAGGCGCTGCAGCCGGCGCAGGGACGGGCGGGGTCGTCGGAGGCGTATTGGGCTGGCTCGTCGGCATCGGGTCGCTCGCCATTCCGGGTGTGGGTCCCTTTGTCGCGGCCGGTCCGATTATGGCGGCCTTAAGCGGAGCCGCCGTAGGCTCAGCCGTCGGCGGCATCACAGGAGCCTTGGTGGGACTAGGAATTCCAGAGTTCGAAGCGAAGCGTTACGAGGGCAAGCTGAAGGAAGGCAACATTCTCATCTCGGTACATTCGGAAGACTCCAAAGAAACGGATCGCGCTGAGAAAATTCTCAAGGCAGGCAACGCACAGGACATCTCTTCTGCTACAGAGAGTTCCGTGAAATAGACGGATAGGCATCAGCCTGTGGGCGCTAAGTACTCCAAGAGCGCGGGGCGATTCCGATCAACGTTCCATTATCCATTTGTATTGGTCATCCATGACGAGAATTTCAGGCGCATGTTTGAGCGAGATAACCTCAAACCATGCAAGGAGGCATCTATGCGGCTCTCGTTTACAAAGAAGCATCGAGGAATTTGTCTTTGTCTCCTCGCAATTAGTCTAGGGACTGGGGCATGTGGCGTCACGAAAGCCTCGGTCGACACGACCGTGAATTTTACCTCCAGCACTAGTCCAAATGATCTCTTTTCCGCCGATGGCGTAATGGCTCAAGAGCAGAAACTCAATCTCTTTACAGCTGTGACCTACGAAAACTTGAGGCAGGAGGCTGCTGCAGGTGGCGGACAGTACGTGAGTGCTTTAGCGTCACTGTATGGAATTTCACCAGAGAAGCAGGCTGAGTTTGACTTGGTGCTGCAACGGAAACATGCTGAACTCTTTACGGGTGGGGGCGAGGCTGGCCGCACGGGACATCTCACATTGGTGAGCGCGCTAAATCGAGAGCTGGCAGCCGCATCGCTACTGCCGTGATCTCGGTTCATTGGAACCGATGAAGGGTGGCGTCATCTCCTACTCTCTCACTTTAATACGTCTCCTAAGCGCCTCAGGCTACTGAGAAATGTGTCAGGGCGTCCATCCTCTTTCAGGTCGAGACTCAGATTGGATCGATATCACTGTGAGGGCGTGAGTGCCCATCCCCGTTCCTTCATGCATTGGGAATAGACACCATAGGTGCTGGACAGCGATTCCTTCGCGTATTGCCGGCATGATTCATCATCCTTGGACCGACCATCGCTAGATTGGTATGTCGGTCGAACAGGGGCTTCCACCCTATCGCCTGATCTAACTGGGGAAGGAGCAGGCGATGGTGTCGCTTCCGACGCTCCTCCCTCCTTGGGTCCACTAGGCACACATTTTTGGTAACCGAAAGCATCAATGATCAGTCTTCCTGTCGAACAGTGATCGAGGGACAGGGGAGATCGCTGGGCATCGGCGTTTAGTAGATGCCGCCCTCGCGGCTCCAGGATCCACTGATATCCTTTTGCTTGCATGCATTGGGTGAAGAGTCGCGCTTTATAGGGTTGAGGCTTGCTTGAATTATCGCTCGCCACCAGCGCTTGACATCGTTGTGAGTCAACCGGATATTCCTGGTTGGTCAGCGCCTGCGATCTATTGGGGTTGGTCCAGTACCCTTCCGGCTGAGTCTGACAAGAAACTGTGCCAAACACGGCAGCTGCGATGGATGCCAGGGCGAGGAATGAGGGAAAAGGTCTGATGATACCCATCTCCAGCTACTGAATTACATTCCTGACTGGGTTGGCGAGGGACATCCGACGGAGGCGAGGAATCATATCGTTCATAACAGAATGATAGGTATCGGAAAAGGGTTTTTCCAGCGCCTGTTCCCGAGTTATTGCGAAGTTATCCGCTGCAGTTGGTTTCGATTTCGCCTTCATCAATTGCTCCGACGGAGAGGCTTTCCCTGCGGGCTCTTGTGCAGGCCATTGCTTAAACACCCAGGTATTACGTGGGTATCATGCTCATCAAACATGTCGGATTTTTTCGGTTCCCTTCTTCCACTTCCGATAATGCCAGGGTCAGATCCCTTCGGATTGAGGCCATACGTCTTGATGCTAGCATTCATGATCGGACTCCGAGACTCGGAACTACCCTGGGAGCCACCGCAATCTCATGCTAAACATCCCCGACAGATCCCACCGCCGCAGGCGTGGCGGGGTTTTCAGGCGTCCGGTATGCCCCACGGGAGACACCTAGTTGTCGCCCAGTTTTCTAACTGTCTTAATAGCACGAGAGCTAAGAGTTTTGGGGACCGCCATGAAGCATCTAGTATGGAGTGTCGTATGCATCAGTATCCTTGGAGGATGCAGCTATTCCGACGGCGATCGGGTGGGATATTTGCAGAAGCTGTCCCGGAAGGGATGGGTGTGTAAGACCTATGAAGGGGAACTCGCCATGACGACGGTCCCAGGCGTAGCCCCGGTCCTCTGGAACTTTAGCGTATGGAATGATGACATCGCGAAGAAGCTGGACGGCCAGATCGGAAAGCGAGTCGTACTTCATTACCGAGAACTACGCTATGTCCCCACGACCTGTTTCGGAGAGACGAACTACTTCGTGGATCGTGCCGAGATCGCGGAGTAGTGTAAGGGAAAGTTCATAGCAATCAAGGGGCGGGAAAGCAGGTCCTCGAGAATGAAAGGCAAGCAAGTAGGTGTCATGAATGGCCGGAATCAGAAGGGAGTCCAATGTGAGAAAGCAGCTACAAATGGTCGTCAGCCTAGCGCTCTTGGGCGGCTGCTCGACCACGTATGAACCGAACCTTGTGCTTCCGGCCACAGAGCTCACTCGTTCCATCGATGCCAACGTGGAGGTGCATCCATTCGTCGCGTCCGACGATCTGGTCTCAGGACATTCCCCCTACGGTGTGCGCGCGGACGACTATTCCAACAAGCCCCCATCTGAATTGACTCAGGCTCTCACCCAGGAAATAATCGCCGAATTGTCCGCGCATCGGGTGTTTCGGAAGGTCAGTACCTATGACGCGGCATCCGACCTCATTCTGACGGGAAAGATCGAGCAATTCTTCGAACATGACCGGCGAAAAGCATGGACTCTTATTCCTGGCGTGACCGATAAAGCCGCCAGTCTATTTGGTGCCAACTCCAATACATCCAACGGAGAGGTCCAAGTCACGATGACCTTGCGCAAGCCAACAGGGGAGGTGGTGGGCTCTTATGTGGGACATTCTCAATTCAATGAGGACTACACCCCGAACAACGAATGGCGTCCCGGCGATCGTCTCAATCGGAGTTTGGCTCAGGCCGTCACGCAGATCCGCGACAAGATGTTGGCCGACCCAAGCCTCCCCAAAACGCGAATACTGCCTCCCGTGGCTCCTCATCAGTCGTCTCGATAAACGGCTGGCTCGCATCAGCCGGCAGTCGCCTCTGCGGATTCAGCCGAAAGGACCGTCGCATGCTGTCGAAAAAATGGATCGATCTCTCTTTGATCCGGGATGAGGTGGGCAAAGCATCGGGGAGTAGATTGCCAGAGATTCTGCGATCCCTCAACTTGATCAGCTGGACGGCGACAGCCTAACGTTCGTCGGGGTCAGACCTCGTGCGTCTCTCATCGAGTGCGCCGGAGATGGCCCGATTAAGCTGTTCAGGGGCCGCATCCTTCGTGAGAAAGGCGGAAGCTCCTGCCTGCTTCATCGCCTCCGCAACTTGTGGGCTATTGTGAACCGATAGTCCGATGACGACGACGTGCGGATAGCGAGTGGTAATTCGACGGGTCGCTTCGATCCCATCCATGACCGGCATATTCACGTCCATAATTGCGACATCGGGCCTCAGGGTCTGGGCTAATTGGACCGCCTCCTGCCCATTTCCTGCCTCGCCAACTACTTGGATGCGGTCGAATTGTTCCACGATCGCGCGCAGTCCCTGGCGCACCATCGGGTGATCATCGACCATGAGCACGCGAATCGGCTCAACCTGTGAGCTCTCGTTCAACGAGGGGAATGAGGACGTGTCGTTATGAGAAGAAGATCGAGTGGGCCTGGCAGACGACGATTGCATGGAGAAGGTGAGGGTGGCGGTGGTGCCTTGCCCTGGGGCAGAAGCGAGGATGAACTGTCCGCCCACCGATTCCATCCGTTCACGAATGCTGAAGATTCCGAAATGCGGTTCGGGACTCGCAGAATCTGCTGATGGATCAAATCCCCTACCTGCATCCTTGACGGTGATCACAAGAGTTTGCTGTGCCACATCGACCGTCAGGGCCGCATCCCTCGTGCCGGCATGCTTGACTACATTGATCAGTAATTCGCGCACACTCTGAAACAGTAGAATGGCATGTTCTTCGCTGAGGTCGACGGAGGAAACTTTCAGCTGTAAGTCCACTTTCAGTCCACGATGTTTCATTTGTTCGGCCAGCCACGTCAGCCCCATGACTAGTCCAAACTCCCGGAGCACGGGTGGCGTCAGCTGGGCGACCAGAGACCGGGTATAGGTGATGGCATCCTGAAGAATCCGATCAGCCTCGCGCAATTGTTGCTGTGTCGGTTCATTCACTCCTTGGCTGGCTTGGGTGAGTTTCATGCGGCACACCACCAGCATTTGCCCCAAGTAGTCATGCAGGTCGCTTGCAAGGGTCCGACGCACCCGTTCTTCTGCCAAGCTCAGCTGCGTGGCTAGGCCGCGCAGCCGGTCTTGAGTCATCTGCAAGGACTGGGTCCGCTTCGAGACGCGTGCGTCCAGTTCGAGCGTCAGTGACTTCAGATCCTCCTCGATCCGTTTCCGTTCCGTAATGTCACGGGCACTTTTTGAGGCGCCAATGATACGGCCCGACGCATCCTTGATAGGCGAGACGGTCAAAGATACTAGGACTCGGTTCCCATCTCTCCGCACTCGTATGGTTTCAAAATGATCGACTCGTTCGCCACGCTTGATTTTCTCCAGAATGAGGTGCTCTTCAGACTGCCGCTCCTCAGGAATCAGCATGGTGATGGGCTGCCCCACGGCCTCAGCTTTCGTATAGCCGTAAATCCGCTCCGCTGCCGCATTCCACGACTGGATGATGCCCGTAAGACTTTTACTAATAATGGCATCGTCGGAGGATTCGACAATCGCGGCTAGTAATGCCATTTCCGGAAATTGGACAGGCTCTTGGCTGGAGGGAGGTTGTGAAGGCATCTCTGATCGTTGTTACAGAACGGTCGCTGCGGAGGCTACTAGGGATCCCCCCGGCCAGCGAAGACTTCATGAATCTGTCAGAATTTCTATTCCTAGCAGGTTACTTGTGTCAACGGCAGGGTGAACCGGAATGAGCTTCCTTGGCCCAAGGTCGAATCTACCATATGGTCCCTCTGTGGGCTTCAATGATTGACTTCACCATGTAGAGGCCCAATCCCAAGCCACCTTCCGTCTTATTCAGCTGCGAGAATTGCCGGAACAGCTATAATTGATCCTGTTCTGCAATCCCTCGTGCCGTGTCGGTAATGGAGACGGTCACCTGAGTCGAATCTCTTGTTGCAGCGAGCCGGATTGAGCCTCCTGGGGGCGTAAACTTGATCGCATTTCCACCTAAATTAGAGACGGCTTGGATTAAACGGTCATGGTCCGCCGACACCCAGAGGGAGTCTTGGCCTACATTGCTGAGCAAGACGGCAAGACTTATTGATCGCGCCCGGCGAAACGGCTTCACGGTTTCCTGCAAAAGCAGGCAGAGGTTCGCGCTCCGCCATGACCAGAGATTCGTCACCTGTCGTTATCCGTTCACGCCCCTCCGTTTACTGCCGATCGCGTGCCGCTCGGTCACGGGTTCGACATTCGTCCGCACTACGACGATCCCCCCTCGGTGGCTTCAGTCGTTTGCCGCTCCACTTCGATGCAGGATACGCTCATTTAATCACTGGAAGCCTAGTAAAACCCCTGGCGAAAACAGCGTCTCCACAAATTTGGCTTTTCTAGAATCACTCCTAGGATCATTTCTAGGACTGTCAGAATAGAAAGGAGTAGGTTCGATGCCTATGCGGCTGCGAATCGGTCGGGACAGGCTTAACCTTGAACTCGCACGCCATCTTCTGTACTTATTCGGAACGATCGTGCTCGATCAATCGTCCATGGAGTCCTTGATTGACGTGCCTTCGAGTCGCATGCGACCGATCATAAGAAAGTAGAGTTGGGCATTCTCCGAGCATCATCGCCTTGGAGGGATCTAGACCGGCGCAGCAGGAGCAGCCTATATGGTGACAGTGCCACGCCTACGTAAACTGTGTAATGTGCTACTGAAAAAAGGAGGGTCGTATGCCAGTCACATTAATCAATGTTTTTACGGTCCCGAAGGACAACGAAAGCGAATTTCTGAAATGGTGGGAAGAGGTCAAAGAGAATATTACGAAACAAGAGGGTTTCATCAGCGGAAAGTTTCACAAGGCCATCAAGTCGGGCAGCAGATATAACTACATTAATGTGGCGCTGTGGAAGGATGAAGATGTCTACTGGAAAGCGTATGAGAAAAGCGTGACGCCGATGAAGGCAAAGTTGGGTGAACTACAGGTCGAAATGATCCCTGCTCTCTATCAAGTCGCATTCGAATACTGACCTTGGTTATCAATAGTGCAGCCGCTGGTTATCCACCACGTTCGCGATCAGTGAACAAGTCGCATAGCGGCACGGCCTCTGGGTGCCGGTTCAGTGCTTGTTGAAGCACTTCCTAAGCTTAAGACAGGCATCCGCGCGGGTCACCTGGCACGTGAGATGCTCGCAGACGCATGGTTCTGACCACCGCCCGATTGCAGCTTCCTCGCAGATCTCGCCGCAATAAAGTCCGTTTTCAGGTTGGCACAGGCATGGTGGGTGGGCACATTTTTTCTTAGCCATGAGCAAGCCCCCAAAGGCGTCAAGACTAGAAGGGATCTCAGCCTGGGGCTATGGGGGCGTTCACTAGATTTATGGCTTCGCTCTACTAGCGCCGTCACGGTCATACACATCTTTGTTCGTCTAGATGGTTGCCTGAGGAAGGCATTGCCATTTCAGGATTGACAAGATCTCAACGCATTGACTGAATGCAGAGGCTGCCGACCCTCAATAAACAGGTTCAAATATCGCTGGAATCGCGTAGGTGCCCCTTTCCATGATTAGCTCGTCTATCCTATCAAACCGAAGAGCCACTGCCAGATGAACCAGTGTGCAGCCACGATGACCAGTATCCAAAACGCGACGACACAAGCATGCCAGACCTGCTTGAAGAAATTCGGCACTCGCCTTTTGCGCCGTTGGTCCCGTTCAAACCGCTGCCGTAGCGGAGTGTGTCTAGCCATGATGTAGCATGAGTTCGCGTAGGATCTTGGTCGTCATCTTCCGCATCAAATTTTGCCGTGTGCATAGTCTCACCGACAAGGGGCGAATCCATGGTCATCTTACCCCATGCCCCATCGGTTCCTAATCTCAGTCGCGCCCCAGCGGCTCTGTGTCTTCTAATGCGTTCCATTATTCGACCATGCCTGGGCAACGCAAATCCAGCTGAGCAACATCGTGTCCCCGGACTCCGATGTGCGGTCAGCTTGTGCTGAATAACTGAGTCTTCTAGATTTCCTCGGCAGAGTGTCACTCCTATTGAAAGTATTAGAAAAGCGCTATGGATGAGTTGGGAAACGGCCTCTCCTATTTTGGTTTGTGAAAGATCCGAGATAGACAGGGCTCTATGAGTTCCCATCGAACGCACTCGTGACCCACGGGGCGCAGGCGCTGACTCTGCGCTTATCCGTTTGTCTTTCTCCAGAATCGTCAAAACTGACAGTTGCCAGTCGTGAGGAATCGTTTTGATTGCAATTCTCCTGCGAGCAACGTGTCATAATTGACACGAACTGGTGCGAATCGGCCACAACTCCACCCTGCCTCTTCGAGAGAGATGCACTCTCAGTGGATTGAGGAAGGCCGGGAATTGGGGTGATTCAACAGGACAGTAGAGCTTGTGCGAGGCGGAGCAGTTTGTGGGCGCCCCCTTTAGTTGCTAGCCTGCAGGCTGGCATTAAGTTTGCTGCATTAAGTGGCTGAAGGAAACGGAGAGTCGACTCAAAAGGAGATGCAGGGTTACGACACCTTTACGGATCCTCAAGGAGGCAGCATGGCGACGAATAGGAAGAACGCTGATCCGAACGGAAACGCAGTTGACGTATTGAATACGAATACCGAATCTCCTCGGAGCCTCACCTACGACGAGAAAAAAGCCGCTGAGGCCGCCTTCTGCGGCGAACCGTTCAACCCTGCCTGGTCAGCCACGGCAGAGCGAGTGTATGAGGGAATCATGATGGCGAAAGGAACCAAGGCGCTGGAGGCACTCGCGGATGCCACCGTCGATTCCGAGTGCGTCCTGAGCTGAAGGTTTTCCGATGCAGGCGCGTCTTCCGCATGCAATGTGTAGGGAATGGACGGCGGCCTCCGATTCGTCCCATGCGGTGAGGTCTTCTCAGGGATCAATCGTCATAGTTAAGACATCGGCGGCTACAGCCTGCGGGCACGAATGAGGTCCGATACCGGAAAGCCCAACTGTTGAGCATGCTCGACCAGCCGCTGATAGATGGCGTCATCAAGCTGAGGAGTACGAGAGAGAATCCAGAGAAAGCGACGATCCGGCGTACCCACCAACGCGGTGCGGTAGTCGGGGTCAAGAGCGAGAATCCAATAGTTCCCTTCACGCGACGAGCCGAAGAGCCGGGCAAAGTAGTTGTCGAATACCACGTTGAGCCTGGCATTCGTCGTCTGGTTGACTACCGTCGCCACACCTTCCGCCTGCTCAACACCTCCGCTGTCGGTCACACATTCATTGTGCACTCCGACCGCTCCGTCTGAACGGCTCGTATAGATTGCCTTTGAGTCTATGCAGTGCCGCTGAAACCACATCGGCAACCGTGCCATCTCGTACCACGTCCCTGCATAACGGGCGAGATCCACCGACGGGACTGTCGGCAAGGTGTCTTTCCGACCCACGCCCGCGCAGGATGTCACGATCAGAAATAGTGCCGCGGCTGCAACTATCCTTCCTGCTCGGACCAGACAATTGCCGAAATCTCGCATCAGTTCTCCATTGTCGACATGCACTACGTTACCGCTTCTATGCATAAAATAACTCCAGGCCTTTCACCGGAGCAAGCTGTAATGAGCGCCGCTGATTATGCATGATGTCGTCCAGCGTCATGAATCTCTACATGGCAAACATCGAACTCGTCTGAAAGAAATTAAGCTGCCTTCGTGCCCATACTGGCCGAGGGGCGTCTCGAGTTCTTGCTCCACGGCCCTCACGGCCGTTAAGCTCAAGGAAAGACCGGGACTCATTTTTTCCCAGGGAGAAAAACGATGAAGCCACCGATCAGCGACATTGCGTTTACGGACTCTGTGAAGGCGATTCAGGCCCGCAAGGGTTCGCGCAAGCAGTATGAGAGGATGGAAACGACTGATGGGTGGGATAACACCATCTCCATGGACCTCGCCGCCTTCATCGGCGAACGTGATTCGTTGTATCTCGCTACCGCCAACGCAAAGGGGCAGCCGTATATCCAGCACCGTGGGGGGCCGAAGGGATTTCTCAAGGTGTTAAATGACCACACGTTGGCGTTTGCCGATTTCGCCGGCAATCGGCAGTACATCTCTATCGGGAACCTGGCGGAGAACAAGCAAGCCTTTCTCTTTCTCATGGATTACGTCAACCAAACCCGAGTCAAAATATGGGGATCGGCCGAGGTCGTCGACAATGATCTGCCTTTTGTGAAAGATCTCAGTGACCCGAGCTATAAGGGGAAACCAGAACGCGCCATCCGCTTTCGCGTGGAGGCCGTCGATATCAATTGCCGGCAGCACATTCAACCACGGTTTACACAGGCGGAGGTTGAAGCCCTGGTGCAGCCACTGCGGGAGCGGCTTGCCGACTTGGAAGCTGAGAATACAGCGTTAAAACGCTTAGGCGCCACGCGCACGCCTGTAGGGTATCGATCGTCTGTGCCTCGTTCTGCGGTACGGTCAGGAAAGTTGCAATCCGATGGCGAAGGTTGCCGCATAACCATCGCCTGTTGCTGTCGGAGCGAGCACCAGTTGATCCCCGCCACGCCTGAAAATGCGATCATCCTGGTTTTGCGCGTTGCGCGGGCCTTTCGAGGCATAGGGTTGATCGGCGTGCACGCGATCCGTGAGTCCATCATCAAAGTACATTTGCGACGTGAATTCCGAGTGCCGCTCGGCAGCGTGCGCCGTCCGGACCTTCATGTGAATGTGCACCGTCCGGCCCGCATACCAACCTGGATAGATGGTCAGGAATGTGGCCTTTCCCTGTGAGTCGGTGATCTGATAGCCGCGCAAAAATTTCTGGCCGATGGTGTTGAACCTAGCGTCTCGCACATCCGAATACACACCCAGCGCGTCGCAGTGCCAGATGTCCACTTGAGCGCCGGCCAATGGCTGACAACCTCCAGAACCAAGCCGGAATATTTGCAATGTCAGCGCAAGCGGCGTACCGGGTTTGACTTCGCCGCTAGTCGGATCTGAGCGAATATCAGAGCGATTCACGCGTTCATCGACGAAATAGGGGCCTTCGGTTTGCTCCGGTCTAACGACGCAGGCGGGAACGTGCATGGCCGCCGCCATAGATGGCCGAGCAAACGGTCTGCTGCTCATGAACCCAAGCGCCCCTGTTACGCCGAGCAATGTGAGTACTTGACGACGGGAAAGGAGATGTCCGATGGGAGCTTCAGCAGATATGAGTGGCAGTTTTCTCATTGAGCCATTCTCCACTGTAAAACCTGCGTGCCAAATCTGTCACGAAATGAGGCTTAGATTAGTTCTCGGCCGTTAGAGGGCATGAGGTGTTTACGGTTGCCTCGGGAACTCAATGCTGCAGAAACATTGACATGTTGACCCACTCGGCCCACCGGGGCCCCCTTCGCAAGAGACCCAGGCGGCGATGTGAGTTGTTCGCGGGTTACTGCACTTCGACGTGGATGCTCTGGGTGGCGGTCAGGAGGGCATGATCCTTAGTGGCGCCGGTCACAGTCACCTTGTGTTTGCCTTTGGGGACGCCCTTGAATGTTCCCCCGAAACCCTTCTGATACTGATCGTCCAGATACACATGAGCGTGCGCCGCTTGGGTGCCCTTGGTCAATTCATACTTGAGTTCAAAGCTGTCGCTGACCTTGTCTCCATCCTTGGGAGAGGTAATCACGATCTTTGACCCATCCTCTATTGGCTTATCCGCTGCAAAGACGGGTGCTCCGCTCAGCGCGCCGACTAACGCCATGCCCAGTCCCAGAAATCCGATGCTTTTCATCACCTGCATAAAGGCCTCCTTATTTAGAACAATTGAGTGAATGCTGCACCTTATCATCTCTACGAAAGATTCGCTGAGATGGATTCATCTGATCCAACTGCACTAGGCACTCGACAAGCGGCGGAGGAAGAGCGGCGTAGATGCTGGAGGAGATCCTGACAGCATGTTCTGAGTAGATGGGGAGGTTAAGGTGGTCCTAGTCACAATCATCTGCCGAGGGACTTCTGTGTGGAAGGCGTGTTTGGTTCCTCCTGGAGTCGTCTTTCTTGGGCGTCCTGCTGTTCGGAGAGGACCGGTTCAGCCGGCGGATGCATTGGTTGCCGGGCTGATGCTGTGACGTCGGTCCCTGGCCATCCGGCTGTTTCATCTTGGCGATGAATGCCTGGAGGCACATCCTGTGGCCTATTCTGTCGGGGAGAATGGCCGACTTGTCCTGGATAGTCTCATGGGATTGCTGACCGATCCCTGACTCCCGGTGGCAGTTGGTTCAGAACATGACCGCGACGGTGGTGACCGGCTCGTTCTTGATGGCCGCGCTGGGCGCCATTACGTTTATCAGTCAGCCGCTGGCATAGGCCAAAACGTATCTGTGGACCGGGGTGGTGGCCGGAGCAATCGCATCTGTCTCTTAATTACACCAAAGGGACATGAAAACGCGCGGCAGCGTTCCGAGTATCAGCGGTAAGGTGCGCTGTGGCTGGTTCACAATCGAAGTGGCCGTCGTAATTACCCTGCAAATCTTCATTCGCTCGATGCTCGATCGAGCAGGTTCGGCTCTTGATGGCGCCACAGGGCTTCATGAGTTGAGTGTATTATCGGATGCCTGAGCACTTTTCCGCGCCTGGCCTTATTCTTTTCTGCTCAACGGCGAATCTCGTCACCGTACCTCTCATCATTTTTGCAGCAGGATGTTGCCTTCACCTACCAAAGTTTTTCCCTCTGCCCATCTTCGGTGGAATAGGCCATCCAGCACTTGTCGCATACGTTTCATCTATCAAGCGATAAGCAAGTTGTCTCGCCGACACGGCATTACCACTTATGAAAGAAGAGGAGCAACATGGCAGAGGTTACCCATCTCAAGCATCAACGTGAAAAGGCCGTCGAAGTCAGCGTTCGGCTTAAACCGGTCGGTCAATCAGACCAGCCAGCCCTCGTGAACTATACTCATGTTGGATTGGCTCAAGGGCTGGCCTATGTGGATTTCGGATTTTTGGAACCCGCCTTACTGAGTGCCGTCATTCAGCGCGTACAGCAGGGTGAGGCACTACCCCAGCACCTTGAGGGGGCCAGAGGTGCGCGCGTGGCGCTCCCACTCGACGCAC
The DNA here is from genome assembly GCA_963839785.1 of uncultured Nitrospiraceae bacterium. Taxonomy (GTDB): domain Bacteria; phylum Nitrospirota; class Nitrospiria; order Nitrospirales; family Nitrospiraceae; genus Nitrospira_A. Next base: position 51,342 of record CAWIWD010000026.1, on the reverse strand, counting down.
TTGTGCGTCTGCATCAGCAACTCACTCAGGTTGTGAAGGGCCTCCAACGCACCCCCACCGCGCAGTCGTAATTCATCCTCAGACGAAACGAGCCCCATGGACGCACCCGCCCACGAATCGACCTCGTCTGCCCCGGATACTGGCCTCCACTGTCTCTTATTGCTAGCGCGATTTCACGGCCTGGCGGCCGACGGTGCACAGTTGCGGCATCAGTTCGGAGAAACCGGACAGCCTCTCACGCAACGTGAGTTGCTCCGTGCTGCCAAACATGTGGGGCTCAAAGCTGGGCGGGTCACGGCAACCTGGGCCCACTTGACCCATAAGCCGCTTCCCGCCATCGCAGTCTGTGCCGACGGGCATTGCGTACTTCTGGCGAAAGTAGAGGCAGAACGGGTACTCCTCCATGACCCGCAGCATCCGCAGCCGACCATCCTAACCAAAGAACGCTTTGAAGCTATATGGACCGGAGAATTGCTCCTGGTCACCACACGTGCAGGTATCCGTCCGGAGGATATTGCCTTCGGCTTCAGCTGGTTCATCCCGGCGATCGTCAAACACCGGCGGTTGCTCGGCGAAGTGCTGCTCGCCTCCTTCTTCGTGCAACTCTTCGCCCTTGTCACCCCACTCTTCACGCAAGTGGTCATCGACAAGGTGCTTGTGCATAAGGGCTTTACGACCTTGCATGTCATGGCGGTCGGCATGATTGCCTTGGCTCTATTCGATGGGTTGTTGAGTGGCCTGCGGACCTATCTCTTTGCGCATACAAGCAACCGGATCGACGTGGGCCTTGGGGCGCAACTCTTTCGTCATATCCTCACGCTGCCCCTGGCCTATTTTGAAGCGCGCCGGGTGGGAGATACCATTGCGCGAGTGCGCGAGCTCGAGCAGATCCGCCAGTTTCTGACGAGCAACTCCGTGACCGTCGTGCTCGATGTTTTGTTTGGCGCGGTGTTCCTTGTAGTCATGTGGTGCTATAGCTCGATGCTGACCCTGGTTGTTCTCGCCTCCCTGCCGCTCTATGCAATCCTGTCGGTGGCGATCACCCCGCTGATCCGTACCCGTCTCAATGAGAAATTCAATCGCGGAGCCGAAAATCAGTCATTCCTCGTAGAGACCATCAGCGGCATTCAGACCGTGAAGGCCCTCGCGGTCGAGCCGCCGCTACAGCGCCGATGGGATGAACAGCTGGCCGGCTACGTCGGCGCCAGCTTCAAGGCGACTAGCGTGATCACTATTGCAAGTCAGATTGCCTCCTTTATCCAAAAAACCACGACCATCGGGATTCTGTGGATTGGCGCCTATCAGGTCATCGGGGGGGATTTGAGTATTGGCCAGCTCATTGCCTTCAACATGCTGGCTGGTCAGGTGACAGGACCACTCTTGCGGCTGGTGAACCTATGGCAGGAGTTCCAGCAGGTAGGCATTTCGGTGCAACGGTTGGGAGATGTGCTGAACGCCAGGCCGGAGCTCTCTTCTAATCCCACGCGTACGACACTCCCACAGGTGGCGGGCCAGATTACCCTGGAGGACGTAACTTTTCGCTATCGACCAGATAGCCGGGAAGTCCTCCACCAGGTCTCGCTCATGATCCAACCGGGGCAGGTCATCGGCATCGTCGGTCGGTCCGGATCCGGCAAGAGCACCATCACCAAACTGATTCAACGTCTGTATGTTCCTGAACGAGGCCGCGTCATGGTCGATGGCGCTGATTTGGCCCAGATGGATCCAGCCTGGCTACGTCGGCAAGTCGGGGTGGTGATGCAGGAGAATTTTCTCTTCAACCGCTCCGTACGAGACAACATCGCCTTGTCCGACCCGGGACTCTCGATGGACCGCGTCATCCAGGCAGCGAAGTTGGCAGGCGCCCACGAGTTCATTCTTGAATTGCCTGAGGGATATGACACGCTGGTCGGCGAGCATGGCTGTTCGCTGTCCGGTGGCCAGCGCCAGCGCATTGCCATTGCGCGTGCATTGATCGCCAATCCACGGATTCTCATCTTCGATGAAGCCACCAGCGCATTGGACTATGAGTCCGAAGCGATCATTCAGCAGAACATGGCGCAGATCTGCAAAGGCCGCACGGTCATCATCATTGCCCATCGTCTCAGCACCGTGCGTCCTGCGCATCGGATCTATGTCATCGATCAAGGGCAACTGGTGGAGCAAGGCACGCATGAGGATTTGCTGAAACGACAAGGCATGTATCACCGCCTCCATGCCCACCAGGAAGGGAAAGCCGCATGAATAGGCCAAGCATAATGCGATGGTGGGATGTCTGGTCTACGGCCTGGGAAGCGGAGAGACGACAGACGGCTACGGCCACTACGCGTCGGGGAGATCGGTCGAATTTCTTCCGGCGGCGTTGGAGATTCAAGTTGCACCCCCATCCCCGATCGGACGGGCGATTCTCTGGACGATCATGGCGCTTCTCGCCGTCTCCGTAGTGTGGGCCTCGGTCGGGCAGATCGACATCGTGGCGACGGCCCAGGGGAAAATTATCCCTAGCGGATATTCGAAGGTGGTCCAGCCTTATGAAACAGGTGTCATTGCCGCGATTCGTGTTCAGGACGGTCAGGTGGTGAAGCAGGGCGAGGTGCTGATTGAACTGGACCCAACTCAAAATCAGGCGGACCGTGACCGTGCCTCCAATGAGTATCGCGCCACCAAAGTCGAGGCTGCCCGCCTCCAGGCCCTTGTCGCGGGAGCGACCACATTTGTGGCGCCATCGGATAGCGATCCCCAATATGTCCGGCTCCAGCAACAACTGCTTCGTGATCAATTGGCCGAGTATCAGGCACGAGTCGATGCGGCCCAATATATCATCACACAACGGATGGCGGCGATTGATGCGACCAGGGAAAATGTTCAGCGGCTATCGGCGACGGTACCGATGGAGACGGAGCGGGCTACCGCCTTTAAACGGCTGATGGAGCAGGATGCCGTCACCAAGCTTGACTATCTCCAAGCGGAAGGGCAGCGGATCGATAAGTTACAGGAATTGGCCGGGCAACAGCACAAGCTTCGTCAGGATCAGGCGGCCTTGGCTGAAGCCGAAAAGAATCGGCGGGCACTGATCTCGGAATTCCAGCAGACGAAACAAACGGAACTCTCAGCCCTCGAAACCAAAGCGGCCTCCATCTCACAGGACGTGACCAAGGCCAGACAGAAGGCGGAACTGCAACGACTCAGCAGTCCGATCGATGGCGTGGTGCAGCAGCTGGCGGTGCATACGGTCGGGGGTGTTGTGACGCCGGCGCAACCGTTGCTCATCGTGGTGCCGCAGGACCATCCCGTGGAGGTCGAAGCGCAGCTGGAAAACAAAGATGTCGGGTTCGTCAAGGAGGGGCAGTCCGCTGAAATCAAGATCGAAACCTTTCCCTTCACCCTCTACGGCACCATCCCCGGTACCGTGCTCACTGTATCAGATGATGCCGTCCCCATTGATAAAAACAAGCCTGCGGATGGTTTGGTCTTCGCCACGCGGGTGAGTCTCGCGAGTGGGACGATTCTTGTGGAAGGCAAGAGCGTGCATCTGTCCCCTGGCATGGTTGTAACCGTCGAAATCAAGACCGGTCGACGGCGCCTGATTGAGTACCTGTTGAGTCCTGTCCTCAAGTCGTTGCAGGAAAGCTTGAGGGAACGGTAAGGCGGATGCCACGCGTGGGATTCATAGTGGAACGGGTTTTCCTCGTCGCGATCCTAATGGTGTTCGCGACTCCCCAGGAGGCGAAGGCCGCCGAGGCTGAGCAGGCGACGCAAGATTCTCGTGCCGGAAATTCATTTAAGTCTCCGTGCCGCGATGGCTGCGGCAGCCCGACAGAATCCCTCGGTCCTTCTGTCAAAAGAACGGATCGAAGCGGCTAGAGGTGACGTCACGACCCAGTTGGGCGCTCTGCTTCCAAACCTCTCAGCCAATGTTCGGCAAAGCCAACAGACACAGTTCCTCGGCACGTTCGGCCTTGCACCGGTCCGGACCGAACCCTTCAGCATTTTTGATGCGCGCGTAAGTGCTTCGCAGAACATCTTCAGTCTTAGTCTGATCCAGCGCTGGCGTGCGTCGCGGGAGGCTCTACAGGTTGCTGAGTTCGATGCCCAAAGCAGCCGGTTCGATACGATGGCCAGCACGGGGCTGGCCTATCTCGAAGGGGTAAGAGCGGCCACCGCCTTAGCCATGCGGCAAGCCAATCAGCAATTGATCCGAGAATTGTTGGCGACCACGAAGGTTCGGCGGCACGAAGGGGCCGCGACCGGATTGGAGGTCGCGCGTTTGGAAGGGCAATTGGCTAACGAGCAGCAGCAGGTAGTGGCTGCACAGGCTGACCTGGAGCGGGCCAAAAACATCCTTGGAAATCTCTTGGGCCTCACGTTTGAGGTCCGGATGACTCTGACGGACCAGTTGCAGCCTCAGGTTCCAGAGACCCGCAGCGGCGCAGGCGGCTTGGGAGCAGGCCGTCACCAACCGGGCCGAAGTACAGGCACAGGCGAAACGGATCAAGTCGGCGGAACTTAGCTATTCCTCAGTGACCGGGGAGCGTTTGCCGTCTTTGGTGGCACAGGGGGACACCGGTCTGATCGGCAATCGATGGAACAATAGCCTGGATACGTACAATATGGCACTCTTACTCCAGATTCCCTTGTTCGATGGAGGGCAGCGAGAAGGACGGATCAGCACGGCCCGAAGTCAGGTGCGGCAGGAAGCCTTTCGGATGCAGGTGGTGTTGAATCAGGTGCGGGCCGAGGTCAATGAGGCCCGAATCGCATTGGCGGCGGCCAGAGACAAGGCGGCGCTGGCCCAGGCCGGATTGCAGGCGGCGATAAAGGAAACGGCATTGGCGAAAGAACGCTACGCCATCCTGACCGCCGCCAGCCAGTTCGATGTGATCACCGCCATCACGTCGATGGCGCGAGCCCGGGAAAATCTCGTCGGAGCCTTGTTCGAACTGAACGCCGCTCGTGTGAACTATGCACGGGCGACTGGCACGTTGGAGTCGTTGAGTTAGAAACCCGGAGATCATCCGACTATGACTCCGAGATCAGAAATGGCCGCGCCAGACGACCTTCCGCTATCCAGGTCGACCGAGCAGCGAAGGATTAACAGATTCCCGACAGCATCTCACGGTCCCAGACAGTCAAGCGTCTACAGACGCACTCTCTCCATCAGGATTGGACTGATTCGTGCGTAGGGTGGAGAGCGGTAACAAGAGCCTGTATTAGGGGGGACTGTCTCGTTGAATCGGTTTTTTGGGGAATACCGACGTTATGTGAAAAGATGCACGGTGTGGGTTTTTTTATCCGGTAACGGATGACTTAACTGTGATTCAAGGGCGGACTATGCGGGTGCGAGAAAGGCGGCATAGATGGATGGACTAGCGTTTCTCGTGGTGTGTGGCTTGTATGTGTATCTTGCAACGTTAGCTGCTCAATTCATTCGCAGGCAAACAGGAAGCCCCCTGGCTCAATACGCCACAATTGCGGTGTTTGTGCTGATTCCCACATGGGACATCATCCCAGGTCGGTTCTACCATCAACATGTTTGCGAAACGCAGGGGGGAATCCAGCTGTATAAAACTGTTGAGGTTGACAAGGCATATTTTCTACCTGATGGACGACTTGATGAAAAGAAATTGCTAGAACGATTCGATTGGCAAACGACAATGGATCGCGATTTCTCGAAGGTGTTTCATATGACAAGACATCAGGGCGTTCTCTTTGATAGGGAAAATGGAGAGCAATTAGGCACGGCGACAGAGTTTTGGTACTACGGTGGTTGGCTGCATACAACAATCCTGATTGAGGATGCTGCGGATACCTGTCCACAGTTCGATCGTGACAGTCTATAGCAGCCTTGTAGCGGCAAGCCGTTCGTCCCGAAAGCAGATGAGTAATACGGAGGAAAGTAGCATGAGTAATTTAATCCGCACTTATTATGAAAACGCCCAACTCTCCGATGCCGCGTATGCTGATCTGTCTGTTGGAATGACTCTGCCGAGACTATATGCAAGAGCTTTAAAAGCCAAGGCTTCTCATCGCTTCAGGCCACCGAGTTTGCAAATCGCTATTCGATTGTCAGTACTTTCAGCGCCACTGCGACCGGATTCTCCGCTACGTTATTTCAACAGGCCGGGACGAACGAAAAGATTATCGCGATCCGTGGGAGCAATGACATCGTGGATTTCCTGGTTTCCAACCCCCAGATTGGCGTGCTCGGCCTGGCAAGTCAGTATGCGTCGCTCAGCACGTTCTATTTGCAACTCATCGTGGAAGGTAGGCTTCTCTCGACAGACACGCTCACTGTCACAGGACACTCGCTGGGTGGGTATCTCGCGCAAGCCTTTACGGTTGATCACTCGCCTCCTGTGTCCCATGCCTACACGTACAATGCTCCGGGCTTCGGCGGGGCTCTGATCAATCCTTTTGGTTCCCTGGGCGTTGCGGGAACTTCCATGCCTGATAGCTTGATCACTAACATTATTGCGCAGGGCCACTCGTTTGTGGCGAGTCAGGGCCGGCAAATTGGGGAGCCAGAAAGTACATTCATCGAAACAATGCTCAACCCTCTGGCGAATCATGGCATCCGGCCTTTAGTGGACGCCTTGGCGCTATATGATCTGGTGGCCAGGATCGATTCAACGGTTTCTGCGTCAGCTGTCACAAATATCCTGAACGCTGTGTCTGGGACAGCAGCCAATAGTTTGGAGAACGGTCTGGACGCACTTCGAAAGGTATTCCAGGGCATCACGACGACGAGTACGCCACAAGGGGATCACGATGCGTACTATTCAAATATGATCGCATTGCGGGATTCCATGCCGGCCGCGAGCTCGTATCGCCTCGATAGCCTGGTTGGAGTACCGAGCAGCACGATATACAGCCAAGCGAGGGCTGCTACAGCCGATGGATGGGCTTATCGCTATGCGCTGCAAGAGCTGAATCCATTCGCCGTAATCGGAACCGACTATGCACAGCACAATGCGGGCGGATCGTTGGATCTGTATGACGCTCAAACCGGCAACGGGACGATGACAGCGCTCTATCTGTCCGATCGGGCGGAACTCCTTACCAAGCGAGTGGTGGTGAACATCCATGACGGGGGTACGGTGTCGACCGATACACATTATGTCGATGTGCGGACCGGCTTTGAAGTCGGCAGCGTGGCCTCCACAATCGAGGTGATCTTTGGTGACACACAGGACAACCGTGATCTGCTGGGCCATGCTGGCGGGGATCACCTCTATGGAGGCGATGGTAACGATCTGCTCACTGGCCAAGGCGGGATGGACTATCTCGAAGGCAATGCAGGGGATGATGAAGTTTACGGAGGCACGGACAATGATACCTTGCTTGGCCAGCAGGGCAACGATGAGCTATTCGGCGAGGCCGGCAACGATCAGCTGAGTGGCGGGCTGGGCAATGACCGGCTGGAAGGTGGGCAGGGCATAGATACCTATTTCTATTGGACAGGTCAAGGCAGTGATGTGATCGCCGATTCGGATCGGCTCGGCGTCGTGCGCTTCGACAATCAGATTTTGCAGGGCGGCCTGCATCGTTCCACTGATCCAGCGAATACCTATCGCAGTCTCGATGGCCAGTTCACCTATGTCAGCAGTGGGAATAATCTCATCGTCAATAACGCGCTCACGATTGAAAATTTCGACTACACAAACGGGGCCCTCGGAATCAAGCTGGCAGAGGCCCCGGAGACGACGCTCCCTGTGGAACCAATCATCAATTACGGCAGCAACGGGCTCCCGAGCGAAGAGATCAATCTGCCCGCGTCCGGGGCGTGGATAATCGAGCGAGTCGAGCCGATCAATTATATCATCCGTGGTGGGCAAGGGAGTTATCGGGTCTATGCCGGGCCCGGCAATGATCAGCTCTACGGCGGGCCCAACTTCGATCGCCTTTCCGGCCGGGGCGGTAATGACCTGCTCGAGGGTTTTGGAGGCAATGACGACTTGTATGGATGGGAAGATAGTGATGTGCTCGAGGGCGGCGACGGGAATGATCGGCTTTACGGGGACCTGGCGCTGACTCAGGCAGGCCAAGATTATTTAGATGGGGGCGCTGGTGATGACCTCCTGGTAGGTGGTTCCGGGGACGATGTCCTACTTGGCGGAGACGGTAGCGACACGTTGTGGGGCGAGGGGGGCACGACCGAACTCTCCATCATTCCTCCGGATAACCCCAATCAGACCGGCTTTTCCTTCATCATGGATTATTCCCTCGGAGCCGGGAATGACAGGCTAGATGGAGGAGCGGGAGACGATACCATCGTGGGCTCCGCAGGTGCAGACATCTTGCTGGGTGGCGACGGCACAGATGTTTTATATGGGGATCACAATGGCGGAGAAATCAGTGCGCCGTGGGATCCCACCAAAGACGGCGAAGACTACCTGGATGGCGGCGGGGGAAATGACTGGATCTATGGCGGAGGACTTGCTGACGTCCTGATCGGGAGTGGCGGCGACGATGTATTGTTTGGCGAAGGGGTCGCGTATGGGGCTCTCGCCGGCGATGACTGGCTTGAGGGCGGCGACGGAAAAGATCAATTGTTCGGCGGGTTAGGAGCCGACTCGCTGTTTGGCGGTATGGGGGACGATTTGCTGGTCGGAGATTACGCGAATGACCCCGGCGCTGACGATATGCTCGATGGCGGAGCTGGCATTGACGAACTGCAAGGCGGCGGTGGTAATGATCTATTGATAGGCGGCAGCGAGAATGATCGCCTTTTCGGTCAGGATGGGGACGACATTTTGTCGGGGGATGCGGGGGAGGATGAATTGCAAGGGGGGCTAGGAGATGACCATCTGTTTGGAGGAACGGGAAGCGACTTCTTATTAGGTCAGGAGGGCGTGGACCTGCTCGACGGTGAAGAGGGAGATGATCTTATTAAAGGGGGCGACGGCAACGATACGCTCTTTGGTGGAGATGGGTTCGATGAACTGCAGGGAGGCGATGGAGACGACGAATTGGCCGGTGACGCTGGCAACGATTTCCTCCTTGGCGATGCGGGGAATGACACTTTGTTCGGCGATGAAGGCGCGGATCGTCTGCAAGGCGGGATTGGCGACGACCTTATAAGTGGGGATGCCGGGAACGACGGGCTATTTGGGGAGGACGGGGCCGATACGCTTTTCGGTGGCGAAGGACACGATGAACTGTATGGAGGCCCGGGGAACGACATCATCAACGGAGAAGCTGGGAGCGATGTTTATGTCTTCAGCTCCGGCGACGGCGAGGACCAGATTTTTGAAGAGGATGTCATCGGTGAGGTGAACACGATTTTATTCGATCCTTCGATCACGCGGGAGATGATCACCTTCGCTCACAACCAGGCGGACAACACCCTGCTTATCCAAGTCGGTGGGATTACCGATTCCATTCTTATCCATGGATTTACGAATACGGGAGTGAATGGTACGGGTGGGATCCAAAACATTGTCGCGGGTGGCCAGACCTTCTCACTCGTCGACCTGGTGGGGCTCCCGAGTGGGCAGATCGTCGGCACGTCCGGAAATGATGTAATTAGGACCGGGGCCGGCAACGACACGATTTATGCCAGCGCCGGAGCTGATTCGATTACGGGCAATGCTGGCAACGATCTTTTGTTCGGTGGGTCGGGACACGACACCTACACCTTTGCAATCGGGGACGGGCTCGACACTATTCAGGATACGGTCACGACGACGGAAGGTAACCGCATTGTGTTCGGCCAAGGGATTACAGCGGCCAATCTTACCTATACGCAAAACGCGGATACCCTGACGATTGCCTATAACGGCGGAGCGGATGTGGTCCGGTTGGCCGGGTTCAACCGGAATACAGTATTGGGTTCGCTGGTTGTTTCCACACTCCAATTCGCGGACGGCAGCCTAGTGAATCTTGCAGATCTCTATCCCGTATTTGCCAATCACGCCCCCACAGTGGTGAATCCAGTGGGCAATAAAAGTATGTCTGAGGAAATGCTCGTGTCGTTTGCCGTGCCGGCAAATACCTTCGCCGATGAGGATGTGGGCGACGAGCTCACTTTAAGCGCGACTTTAGCCGACGGTTTGGCTCTTCCGATCTGGTTGAGTTTTGATGCGCAAACCGGCGCGTTCGGTGGAACCCCGGACGATGCGCAGGTCGGCACCCTCGCTCTGCGGGTCACAGCCACCGATGGACGCAACCAGACCGCATCCGACACGTTCACCCTTACGGTCGCGAATGTGAATGAGGCGCCAACCGTCGGTGCGCTGCTGGTGGACCAAGTGGCGACGAAAGATGTGCCATTTAGCTTTCTCGTGCCGACCGGAGCTTTCGATGATGTGGATCCTGGGGATTCACTGACATACAGTGCCACGCTGGCTGACAACAGTTCATTGCCTGCCTGGCTCCAGTTTAATCCAATAACCCGAGCATTCACGGGGACACCACAGTTTGCGGACGTTGGCATCCTCAACGTCAAAGTCACGGCGACCGACACGGGCAGCCTGAACGTCTCGGATGTGTTTACGCTTACGGTGGCGCACGGGCTGAATGAGATTATCGGTACCGCAGCCAGCGAAACTCTGACTGGCACGGCGGGGGACGACCGGATTCGAGGCCTGGGCGGAAATGACACGCTCCAAGGCCTAGACGGCAACGACACGTTGGAGGGTGGAGACGGCGATGATCAGCTCAGCGGCGGAATAGGTGACAACACATTGGATGGCGGAGCGGGAAACGACCAGTTGATTGTTGTAGCAGCGACGGGGGCCAATATTTTGATAGGGGGTGCGGGCGGCGACCGTCTAGAAGGCTCGGCAGGTACCGACACCCTTCAAGGCGGTACTGGTAACGACCAGATCTACGATAATGGCGGCGAAAATATCATTCTTTTTGATCGCGGCGATGGGCAGGACACCATTTATGCGACCTCCGGTACCATCCGATTTGGCGCGAACGTGTTGCCGACCGATGTGATGGTGCAGGGGAATAGCGACAACTCCCTGACACTAAGCATTAACGGCACAACCGACCGGATGACGATTTTTGGTTGGTTGAATCCCTTTATCACGTCCCGGGTGAACCGAGTGGAGTTTGCGAATGGCGTCGTCTGGGACGACGCCATGTTGCAGACGCTAGTGGATACTGGAACGCCGGGTGACGATTATCTCATGGGGACCAACGCTAGTGATGTCCTTGCCGGACTGGCCGGTAACGATACCATCAACGGCAACGACGGGAATGATGTGTTGGAGGGGGGGGAAGGAAACGACACCTTGTTTGGCGGACTTGGCAACGACACCTATGTCTTTGGCCGCGGGGCAGGAGCGGACCTCATCGGAGACAATGGGGGTACCACCGACAAGATTCAGCTGGCTGCTGGCGTGCTCCCTGCTGACGTCACCCTCCTCAGGAACGGGAATGAGCTTCTGCTCAGCATCGATCAAAGCTCGACTCAGCTGCGGATGAACAATGTCACAGCCATTGAACAGATCGCATTCAATGATGGCACAATTTGGGATGCCGCGGCGATTGCGACTCATACCTTTGTCGGTACCGTGAATTCAATGACCGGTACGGCGGAAAACGATACCTTCACCGTAGATAATACGCAAGATAGTGTGACGGAAAATGTCGGCCAAAGTACTGATGTCATTCAGAGTCTCGTGTCGTACACCTTGCCAGGTAACGTCGAGAACTTGACCTTGACGGGCTATTTCAATGTCGATGGCACGGGAAACTCCTTGGACAATGTGATTACCGGGAACAGCGGCAATAACAAGCTCATTGGAAACGTCAACTATTTCAACGACGGTGGAAGCGACGTACTGCAAGGCGGCCTTGGGGACGATACCTATGAAGTGATCGGTTCGGATACGGTGATTGAGGCTTCGAATGAAGGCATTGATACGGTTATGTTCATCGGCACTGGGGACCTCGGTATGCATTATACCTTGCCAGACAACGTTGAGAATCTCATTACATCGGATGGCCCCCCCGCACAAGGCTTAGTGGTGCATAATTTGTCTGGCAACGCGTTGAACAATGTCATAGTAGGAAATCAGCATTGGTACAACTACATCGACGGCGGACTTGGCGCAGACACGATGACCGGCGGGACGGGGATCGATACTTTCATAGTCGACAATCTAGGCGATACGGTGAAAGACTCCAATTCATCGGTGGATACGGTATTGAGTACCGTGAACTTTACGCTCGGCCCCAATGTAGAGAATTTGACTCTCACTGGCACAGCAGCGATTAATGCGACCGGCAATGACTCTCATAACGTATTGACGGGCAATGGTGGAGCGAATGTCCTAACCGGCGGAGCAGGTGACGATACGTATGTTGTCGGAACGGGTGATACGATCGTGGAATTACCCGGCCAGGGTATCGATACGATTAGCACGGATCAGAGTTTTGTTCTTGGCGAAGATTTGTTAGGCGTGTTGGAAAATGTAACTTTAACCGGCATCGAGGCGATTAATGCGACCGGGAACTCCGGCAACAATGTGCTGACTGGAAACAACGGCAATAACGTATTGGATGGTGGCGGCGGACCTGATCAGCTGGTTGGCGGCATTGGCGACGATACCTATATGCTTGGGGCGGGTGATACGATCGTCGAGCAGCTGTTCGGCGGAACCGATACGGTCATCATTGATCAAACCTTCACACTCACCAGCGATTTAGAAAATCTTACTCTGACCGGGGCGGCCGCGATTAATGGGACCGGCAATGAGCTGGATAACGTCTTGACGGGCAACAGCGGGGCAAACCTGCTCACTGGTGGAACCGGTAACGACACGTATGTGGTGGACGGCGCCGATACGATTGTGGAACATCCCGACGAAGGGTGGAGTGACACGGTGGTGGCATCGGTCAGTTGGACGCTCGCGGACGACCTAGAAAACCTCACCTTAACGGGCACGGGCGCCATTGATGGGAGCGGCAACGCACACAACAATGTGATAACGGGTAATAGCGATGCCAATGTGCTGACCGGAGGCGCGGGCGACGATACCTACACTGTTGATGGTGGAGACACGGTTATAGAAGTGGCCGATCAAGGGACGGATCAGGTCATGAGCTCAGGCACTTTCATCCTCGGCGCAAACATAGAGTATCTGACTCTGACCGGCATCGATGCGATCAACGGCACCGGGAATGCGCTGGACAACCGGCTCAGTGGCAATGCCGGCGCGAACGTGCTTGACGGCGGGACAGGCGCCGACACGATGATCGGATACAGTGGCGACGATACGTATATCGTGGATCACGCGGAGGACGTCGTCGAGGAAGAGCCTTCAGAGGGGATTGATACGGTGCAAAGCTCGCTCACCTATACCCTTGGTGCAGATATCGAGAACCTAAGGCTGACCGGTACGATCGCCATCAATGGGACGGGGAATAGGCTCAATAACATTCTGGTTGGAAACAATGCGGCAAATGTTCTAGCCGGAGGGGTGGGAAATGACACCTATGTGGTAGGCGCGGGGGATACTGTCAACGAATCAGCGGGTGCAGGGTCGGATACTGTCCAAAGTGCTGTCACATGGACATTAGGCTCAAACATCGAAAACCTGACGCTCACGGGCACCGCAGCAATCAATGGCACCGGCAATACCCTGAATAATTTGCTCATCGGCAATAGTGGCGCGAACGTGTTGAGTGGTGGAACGGGCGCTGATGCGATGTCGGGTGGCACAGGCGACGACACGTATGTGGTCGACAATGCCAGCGATACAGTGACCGAGAATGCAAACGAAGGCATCGATACAGTGCAGAGCTCGCTTACGTATACCCTTGGTTCCAATACTGAGAATATTACGCTAACAGGCACGACGGCTATCAATGGGACGGGCAATGCTCTCGATAACATACTGACCGGCAATTCGGGGGCCAATGTCCTAACTGGCGGAGCGGGGAATGATACGTACGCTGTTGGAACAGGCGATACGGTGACCGAACAGGCCAATGCCGGAACTGACACCGTACAAAGCTCCATTACGTGGACACTGGGCACCAATCTTGAGAACCTTACTCTCACCGGAACGACGGCCATCAACGGCACCGGCAATGCGTTGAACAACATCCTCACTGGTAACTCCGGTATGAACGTGTTGAACGGCGGGACTGGGGCCGATGTGATGGCTGGGGGGGCGGGAAATGATACCTACGTCGTCGACAATGTGGGAGACGTGGTGACGGAGAATGCAGGTGGCGGAATTGATCTGGTACAGAGCTCTATCACATATGTCTTGGGATACGATGTTGAAAACCTCACATTGACGGGCGTTTCGGTGATCAATGGCACCGGAAATCTCTTAAGCAACAGCCTCACCGGCAACGCGGGAAACAACATTTTGGATGGAGGCGCTGGTGCCGATGCGCTGGCCGGAGGGACTGGCAATGATATCTATGTGGTGGACAATCTCGGGGATATCGTGACCGAAGGCGCGTCCGCCGGTACGGACATGGTGCAGAGTGCGGTGACCTGGACGTTGGGCTCAAATACTGAAAATTTGACGCTCACTGGCACAATGGCAATCAATGGTACCGGAAATACATTGAATAATGTCATCATCGGCAACGGCGCCGCCAACGTGATAAGTGGAGGAACAGGGGCCGATGCGATGTCTGGAGGGGACGGCGACGACACCTATGTCATCGATAATGCTGGAGATACAGTGGCCGAGAACGCGGGTGCTGGTACGGACACGGTGCAAAGTTCTCTCACCTACACCCTCGGTGCCAATGTCGAGAATCTTACGTTGATCGGAACGACGGCCATCGATGGAACAGGCAATGGCTTGGATAACATCCTCACTGGCAATAGTGGGGCGAATATGCTTACTGGGGGCGCCGGCAACGATACTTATGTCGTTGGGACTGGCGATTCGGCTGCAGAAAATGCCAATGCAGGCATTGATACGGTTCAAAGCTCCGTCACATGGACTTTGGGTGGAAATATTGAGAATTTGATCCTCACTGGCTCGACGGCTATCAATGGGACGGGCAATACCATGGATAACATTCTGACGGGCAACAGTGGTTCGAACGTCTTGACCGGTGGGGCGGGTAACGACACGTACGTAGTAGGGACGGGTGATTCAGTGGTCGAAAGCGCCAGTGCGGGAACCGATACAGTTCGGAGTTCGGTTGCGTGGACGTTGGGCACCAATCTCGA
Organism: uncultured Nitrospiraceae bacterium; assembly: GCA_963839785.1. Classification (GTDB taxonomy): domain Bacteria; phylum Nitrospirota; class Nitrospiria; order Nitrospirales; family Nitrospiraceae; genus Nitrospira_A. The sequence continues at coordinate 36,182 of CAWIWD010000026.1, read as the reverse complement.
GAACTTGACCTTGACCGGCACTTCGGCAGTCAACGGTACTGGCAATGCCTCCAACAATGCGCTGGGGGGGAATAGTGCAAATAATATCCTCAGTGGGCTCGGAGGCAATGATACGTACTTGTATAACCGAGGTGGCGGTCAGGATACGGTGATCGATAATGCGGGCGCAGCCGACAGCATTCTGTTCGGAGCCCCGATAAATCCCCTGGATTTGGTACTCAGCCGACAAGCGAATGATTTGCAACTCGCTATCCATGGCAGCACGGACCAGGTCACGATTCAGAACTGGTATGGAGGTGCGACGAACCAAATGGAAACGATTCAGGCCGGCAATGGCCAAACGCTATTGAATACGCAGGTTGATCAATTGATCCAAGCGATGGCCTCCTTTAGCCAGCAGACTGGTCTGACCTGGGACCAGGCGATCGATCAGCGACCGCAGGAGGTCCAGACGGTCCTTGCCGCAAACTGGCACTAAAGTCTGATTTATGTCGCCCCGGCTTCCTGCGGGGCGATCTTCCTTTCCAATCGCGATCTCTCTTTCACCCTTTTCAGCATTGTTTCCATCTAATCTTGCCTCCCTTTCCTACTTTCCAGGTCTTCACTTCGAGAAAACTCGCAATTCACTGTACTTGAAGGACTTTATAGTCTCGTACCGAAGAGGTACAGCCTCCGTGTAATGGCCGAACCAAGGTCGGATGGTACATTCAGAACATCGATGCAACGTAAGCGATCAGCCCCATCACCGCACGCCCCATGTCGGCTGCTTAGGAGGTCTATGATGTCACGACGAACCATTCTTTCCCTTGCCCTGTGGACGGTGATCGCCGGTGGTTTGGGAGGGTGTACGATGATGAGTAAGCCTGGCTCTTCCACGATGTTACCGAGTAGCGCGTTCTTCTCCGTTGATGCCAATGAATTGAAACCGCTTCAAGCCATTGCCCATGCACAGGATAGTCGCATGAAGAATTGCCATAAAGGACCAGCTTGTGAGGAGGCGTTCTATACCCGAGGCTTGGTCGCTCTGTTTGAGAACCGGGCCGATGCGATTACGGTATTTCAAGAGTTGCACACGGCGATGCCGAATAATCGCTATGACGTAGCCACCACAGGATGGTTGAATCTCCTGCAGGATACCGCGCCATCATCCGTCCATAGCAAAGCGTTGATGATTCAGTTGAAACAGGAAGTGCTTCATAATCTGCTGGAACGGTCTGACGTTACGACGGTTCGAAGTGTAAAGGACCATGACCGCCGGGTCGCTGAGCTCAACCGCTAGCTTTTGTGTCTCCTACCTCCTGTTCATCCGACCGGCATCCCTCCTATGCCGGTCGGGGGCGCCACAGCGCGGTCACCTTCTCCACATCACTTCAGCAGATACCTTGAAAAGCCATAGTGTGTAGACATCCTTACGGTGCGTGATCAAACGCAGGCACGCTCTCGTGCCGTGTCCGCTTGCAGTTGAGTTTGCGAGGAGGCGCGGCTACACTCTTCCTAAGAGTGAAGGATTTCTAAGCCCCTGCTTGTCGGTGGAGGTATGTATGTATCTATTCATTCTGACCATCCTTGCGATCCAGAGCATCATCAATGGGGCTGATTCGGCCGTAGCGGCCGAATCAGCAGCCGGCCAGAACGGCCAGCAGGCGGCAGTCGAAACGGTCAAAGGGAAAGATGGCGCGCCGATGATTCTGATCCCCGCCGGTCCGTTTATTATGGGAAGTAATGATGGTCTGCCTGCCGAGCGGCCTGAGCATTCGGTGACACTCGACGCCTATTTTATCGATCGATATGAAGTTTCGTTGCAGCTGTATGGAGCGTTTCTTCAGGAAGCGCAGCATGATGCACCCTCGACATGGGATGATGAGGCGTTCATGACCGTCGGCGATCGCCCGGCTGTCGGAATGGTATGGGCGGATGCAGCAGCCTACTGCGCTTGGGCCGGGAAGCGCCTTCCGACGGAGGCCGAATGGGAAAAAGCCGCGCGTGGCACTGACGGACGTCGTTATCCTTGGGGGCACATGCAGCCGTTTGTGGACATTGCCAATTACAATCGCGGTGTGTGGGTGAGCGAAGCCATTACTCTCGCGTCAGTTTCCGGCGGCGTTGAGGGGATGAGCGTGCGCCATGGTTTGAAAGAGGGCGGCAGAAGTCCATATGGTCTGCACCACATGGCGGGGAATGCGGCTGAATGGGTAACCGATTGGTATGATCGTGAGTACTATTCGAAGAGTCCGGAGAAGAATCCCGCGGGCCCTGACAAGGGTGAGAAAAAGGTACTTCGAGGAGGATCTTGGGCCGATTTGCCGATTGGATTGAGAGTATCAGCTCGCATGTCGGCAGAACCTGACTTTCAGGATCGAACCATTGGGTTTCGTTGCGCCATGGATAACAATAAATAGTTCCGCAGCGGCTCTAAAAAACCGATCGATGTTTAGGGGCCTGTTATCCGAGAGCATGGATGTAATTCACCTGTGACACCTCTTTAAGGTCTGCACTCATCATCGATGCCTGATTTCGCATCTCCGCCATCCGTCCCACCGACGAACCAGAAGAACAAAGCCCTGGGAATATTTGCGGCCGGGTTTGTGATGCTGGTCGCCTTAGCTGCGATCCGAAGTGGTGTGCCGTCTTCTGAGCCGCTTCGGCAAGTCCCGAAAATCGATTCTGCCATGATCCCGTTGGTGACTGGCGACGAGCCGATCCAAGAGTTGTTTGTGCGTTCCGGCTGTCCGGTCTGTCACCAGATCCCTGGTATTGGCGGGGCGAATGGACAGGTGGGTCCTCCACTTTGGCTCGCGAAGACAGGGGCGATGCGTCTCGTTGATCCGCAGTATCATGGTCAGGCACAGACTGTTCGTGAGTATATTGTCGAATCCATTGTGTCGCCTGGGACATATGTCGTGCCCGGATTCCCCGCGGATACGATGCCGACCTGGTATGGACGAAAGTTGAGCGCGGCTGCGTTAGGTAAGATGGTCTCGTATCTTGAGTCAGCCACGGAGGTGAAGCCGTCGGAGATACGTTAGTGTGACGGCATCGGTGGTGAGTGAGAAAATGGATTCCTAAAGGCGATCCTGTTGCCACGACGCTGGATCGTCAGCGTTTCTTATTTGCGGTCTGCCCCATTTGCCCCTGAATCTGGAACGCTTTCTCCTCCCGCGCGCTTTTGTCCAGGAGAGCCGCCACAGCGTCGTCGCCTTTGAGACCCGCCAGTTTTATTTTGAGCCGAAGATTATTGGCGCTGTCAGCGTTGATCAGGGCCTGTTCAATGCTGATCTTTCCGGCCTGATAGAGTTGTAACAGGACGTGGTCGAACGTCTGGCAGCCTTCATCAATTCCCTGTTCCATCGCTTCTTTCAACGTATCGATCTCTGAGCGTTTGATCAGGTCTTTAATGCGTGGCGTATCGAGCATAATTTCGAGTGCCGGCACACGGCGCCCGTCAAGGGAAGGAATCAGTCGTTGAGAGATGATGGCGCGAAGGTTCAATGACAGTTGCAGATAGATTTGCGCGTGCCGTTCAACCGGAAAAAAGTTCATAATGCGCTCGATGGATTGATTGGCGTTGTTTGAGTGCAAGGTGCCGAGGCAGAGGTGCCCCGTTTCGGCAAACGTAATCGCGGCTTCCATGGTCTCTGTATCCCGGATCTCACCGATGAGAATGACGTCTGGGGCCTGGCGCAAAGTGTTTTTCAGGGCATGACCGAATGAATGAGTGTCGAAACCAACCTCGCGTTGCGTGACGATGGATTTCTTGTGATGATGAACGAACTCAATCGGGTCTTCCACGCTGATGATATGACCTGCATGCACAGTATTGCGATGATCGATCATCGCGGCCAGTGAAGTGGACTTGCCTGATCCGGTAGCACCGACGACGAGCACCAGCCCACGTTTGGTCATGGCGATGTCTTTGACGATCGGCGGCAAGTCCAGCTCCTCGACCGTCATGATCTCCGCTTTGATGTGGCGAAATACAAGCCCCACGTTCCCTTTCTGACGAAAGATATTCACTCGAAAACGGCCCAGTTCCTTATAGTACAGGGCGAGATTCATCTCCATTTTTTCTTCGAACTCGCCTCGTTGCTGGCCGCGCATGAGCGCCAGCGCCAGTGATTCCAACTGCTCATTCGTAAAAGGCGGCGCATCGGTGCGATGAGTCGAGCCGTGGATGCGATAGATGGGTGGCGCATCGACGGTGAGATAAAGATCGGAGGATTCCTGTTTGACCATCACTTCAAGAAGCGTGCGAACATCCATGAGATGCCTCTCTCAACTGTTGCGTGGGGCCATCGGATCAGCGTCGGACTAGCAATGTTACGCGGAGCCGCCAACCGCGGCGGTGAAACAGATTGGGGTTCATGCTTCGTGACTGGGCTTCAGCCTTCGTGACCATGCCGCGTGACGCGAGCTCGACCAAGGCCATGTCCATGGTCTGCATGCCGTCTTTCTGGCTGGCCTGCATGACACCCGGAATTTGGTGGAGTTTGCCTTCGCGGATGAGGTTACGAACGGCGGTAGTCCCGACCATGATCTCCACCGCTGCGATTCGGCCGCCGCTTTTCTTCTTCAGGAGCGTCTGGGTCAACACCGCTTCCAGCGTTTCCGCCAACTGCGCGCGGACCTGCGCTTGCTGGTTTGGAGGGAAGGCATCGATAATGCGATCGACCGTTTTAGGCGCGCTGGAGGTGTGCAGAGTCGCGAAAACCAAGTGCCCCGTTTCAGCCGCGGTGAGGGCCAATTGGATCGTGTCCAAGTCGCGCATTTCTCCCACGAGAATGATATCTGGGTCTTCGCGGAGCGCGGCGCGGAGCGCATTCGCAAAAGACAGGGTATGCACGCCCAATTCTCGTTGGTTGACGAGGCACTTTTTTGATTTGTGCACAAACTCCACCGGATCTTCGATCGTCAGGATGTGCCCTTCATACGTATTGTTCAGATAATCGATCATTCCTGCGAGCGTGGTGGACTTTCCTGATCCGGTCGGGCCCGTGACGAGAATCAGGCCCTTCTCGCGATCGCAGAGCTGGCGCAGGATCGGCGGCATGCCCAGTTTTTCCAGCGGAAGAATCTCGGTCGGAATAGTCCGGAACACGGCCCCTAAGCCACGGCCTTGCACGAACACGTTGACGCGGAACCGGGCGATGTCGCCGAGGTCGAACGAGAAGTCACATTCCCGGTGTTCCTCGAAGTTCTTTCGTTGGGCGTCGCTCATCATGTCGTAAATGAGCGCGTGGGTTTCGTCTTGGCTCAAGGGAGGATGATCCAGCTTCTTGAGATCACCATGCAGGCGAATCATCGGTGGTTCGCCTGCGCTGATGTGGCAGTCTGAGGCGCCTTGCTGGACGCCAAAGGTCAACAGTTTGGAGATGTCAATCATCGGAGCACTCCATGAAGTGAGAGAATGTGAGGATAAACGAGCGTGATTATAAGTGCATGAGCATGGCCGTCGAGATTCTAGAATCATGCCATAGGAAGGCGGGAAAGCAAGAAAATACCCAGAAGAAACGTTGGAAGTCGTGGCCGGTTGCGAGGTGAGTGAATGGGAGTAGAACCCCTGTCGTATTAAATCAGGTGAAGCGCGCGACCTGCCTGTTCAAGTGCATTGAGGGCTTCGTCGATGTGGTCACTTGTGTGGTCGGCTGTAATGGTGAGTCGAATGCGGCTCGTTGCAGGCGGTACGGTCGGCGGACGAATGGCGGGGGCGTACACGCCGTATGTCATCAGCCTGTGAGCGAAACTTACGGCACGATCGGCATCACCTATCAGGATGGGCAGGATCGGACCGTCCGACGCGGTCAAGGGGAAGCCGAGTCGTATAAGCCCTTGCGCCAGACGCTCACGATTGTGCCATAACCGGGCGCGCCGCTCCGGTTCTTCCTCAATGACCCGAAGCGCGGCGGTAGCGGCCGCGGCAGATGCGGGCGTAGGCGCGGTCGTGTATGTAAATGCACGGCAAGTATTGACGAGATAGGTAATGAAAGCCGTTGACCCTGCGAGGTAGGCCTCCGGCGCTACCAAGCGCTTTGCTCAAGGTGCCCATGTGGTATGGCAGTCTCGACTCAACGTCGCAATGTTCGAGAGTGCCTCGCCCGGTTCGTCCCAAGATTCCAGTCCCATGCGCATCATCCACAAATACTGCCGCCTCGTATCGTTCAGCCAAGGTCGCAATGTCGGTCAGCGGCGCAATATCTCCATCCATGCTGAAAAGACCATCGGTTACGATGAGAGTGGGCTTGACGGGGGATCGGCGGGCGAGCAATCGTTCCAAATGATTCATGTCTCGATGGTGGTACACCCGAAACGTAGCGCCGCTCAATCGGCAGCCATCGATGAGGCTCGCATGACAGAGGCGGTCGGCGAGAATAAGTCCCCCCTTGCCGACAAGGGTGGGAATCACGCTGATATTGGCCATATACCCTGCCGCAAACGTAAGGGAGGCTTCCGTCCCTTTGAATTGTGCGAGGGCTGTTTCGAGTGCTTCGTGAGGTGGAAGAGTGCCACATACAAGGCGAGATGCTCCGGATCCCGCTCCGTATTGTCTGGTAGCCGATACCGCAGCTTCCACAACGGTCGGATGCGTCGCAAGGCCCAGGTAGTTATTGGATGAGAGGAGTATGATGCGGTGATGATCCAGAACGACCGTGGGACCTGTCGCCGAGGTCATGGTCCGAAGCCGGCGTAATAGGTGCTGATCCTCTAGTTTTTTAAGGTGTTGTTCGAACATAGGCTACTCGTTTCAATTGACATGCCGAAGTATTTGACAAGGCTGACTAGTCCCTAGTATAAGGCGCGAGGCTGGCGGAAACGACCGCTTCTTTTTTGTGTTTCAAACAGATGATCCGTACCCATGAGCTATCGAATTAGAACTCCTGCAAAAGTAGATCCGCTGGACGAAACCCATTTGCTGAGTGGAGTTGAACGATTTCTGCTCTTGCTGGAAGAACAGCGACGGGCATTTCTCGTTGGTCTCGGGGTCCTACTGGTGGCGGCCGCAGTAGTCCTTGGGGTGATCTGGTACGACTATCAGACCACGCTGAAGGCGCGTGAACTGGATCAGGAGGCGACGCTTCATTATCTCAATCGGCCGGCCGACGATCCGAAGAAGGCGCATGAGCAGTTGACTCAGGCCGTTAACCTGTACAGGCAGGTGGTAGATCAATATCCACGTACCCCCGTTGCACCCTTAGCCTTATTCCATTTGGGCAACGCGCAGGTGCTGAGCAATGAAGTCGATGCAGGAATCGAAACCTACAAGCGGTTCTTGTTTCTGTACAGCGCCAATTCTCCTCTGCTGGGTCTTGTCCAGCAACGCTTGGCATACGCGTATTTGATGAAGGGCGATCGAGATCAGGCGACCAAGGCTTTTACCGGCATCCTGGAAATCCCTGGTGCCTTGAACAAGGATCATGTGCTTTTTGAGTTGGCCAAAATGGAAGAGTCGCAGTCCCGCCCGGAGGGAGCGCTCGCGCATTACCAAGACCTGATGAAGAATTACCCCACCTCGCCCTTCACGAGTGAGGCTGCCGTCCGCGTGAAGGTGTTAGAAGTGAAAAAGTCTCCGGATAGTCCCCCGACTGGTGTCACGCCTCCTTCGGCGGCCAGTGCACCTGCCCCTCAGCCAGAGTCGCCAGCCAAGACCTCGGTCAAATCTGCAACGCCGACATCGAAAAAGAAGCCGTAGCCGTTTGCCCGAGGGTGAGGATGGCGGGTGTGTCGGCGGGTTAGTGTGCGATGACGAGACGGCTCCCTGCCTTGATGGTGGGACCAGTAAGGTTGTTGTTGGTCTTGAGGGCTTTGACGGAGATCTTGAAACGCTTGGCGATCTTCTCAAGCGAGTCCCCCACACGGACGCGATACCAGTGCCCAGAGTCAGGTTCGTTCCTGACTTGCCGGACCTTAACAGGGACCGGGAGCGGCGCGAACTTATGGGTCGGGGCACGATCTAATAATCGCTCCACCTTGACCCTGAAACCAACCGGAACCTTCAGGTGATATTCGGCATCGTCCGGTGGCGTGGCATCCCGCCGTAATTCCGGGTTGAGGACTTTCAATTCCTGATAGGAGATTCCTGTCAGGTTTGCGATGGCCTTGAAGTGGATAGGGCGTCGCACGATCACTTCTTCAAACTCATGCGGTTGGATCTCATTCTGTGGAAATCCGTAGCGATCCGGATTTTTGGCAATTATTGTCGCAGCCATAAAGCGAGGCACGTATTCTTTCGTCTCCCGACGAATCAGACGCGTCTTGGCGATATCTGAAAAGCTTTCTGCTTGAGCGGTATGCAGGGCCCGCATCACCTTGCCTTCGCCGGCGTTGTAGGCAGCCATGGCGAGAGGCCAGGTTCCGAACAGGTCGTACAAGTCACGCAAATAGCGTGCTGCGGCAACAGTCGACTTGACTGGATCCCGTCGTTCATCCACATAGCTGTCTACCCGCAGACCATAAACTTTCGCCGTGCCCTTCATGAATTGCCACGGCCCGGCCGCACGTGCGCGTGAGTAGGCGTGAGGGTTGAATCCGCTTTCTACCAACGACAGATAGATGAGATCGCTTGGAAGCTGGAACTCGGAGAAGATGCTGTCGACCAACGGTCGATAATGGCTGAGTCGGATGAGCCATTGTTCAAACCGGCTCCGGATCGACACGTTAAAAAATCGAATGTGGCCTTGAACGGAAGGGTCGAGCACAATGGGCACATTGTACGCCGTCACGTCCTCTGATTCCTGATCCTGTGCGGCGGCAGCCTCCTGGATCACCTCGGCGGGAGGCGTCAGCAAATCTGCGAATCGGGCGGTCGAGCCGCTGAGAGGTTTAAGCTGAAGGAGTGCTTCCGCCGGCGGGACTTCTGTTGACGGCTCGCTGGCAACCGCTGTTGAGCGTTCAGCCGCCTCGCTTTCTGCCGCGGTGAGGCGATCCTCTTCATCCACTAAATAGTCGGGCTCTTGAAAGGGCTGAACGTCCTGAATGGGGTCAGAAGTCGGGGAATAATCGGCCTGAGGCGGGATCGGTTCCTCGGCCTGTGCCACGATTGAGGTGGCCATGAAGATTACACAGCTGCAGAAAACAACCAGGTAGCGGAGTCTGGCGCCAAGGAATCGAGCATACATAAAAGCACCCGCAGATTGTTCAGGGGGAATGTCGGTTGCCGATTATCTAAACGTAGACTATCGAGGAGGGTGCAACTTGTCAAGAATTTGAGGGAGTTGAATCCCTGATCCAGATTCGCTTCGCGAGTCCATCATAGGGTCGAGTCTGCACAATGCACGTAGTATTTTGCCCGTCACCGAGTGCATTGAACTCTCTGAAAAGATAAGCATCTTCACGCTCCGTTCCTTGACACCTCAGGGGGGCTATGGTAGCGTACGCCCCTTCCAAATCCCTGACATTGTCCGTTCCGTACAGTGAGGAGGTTCGTTCCATGCTCAAACGGTATTTGCTGGCTCCCGGACCCACCCCCGTTCCTCCGGAGGTGCTATTGGCGATGGCCAGCCCGATGATTCATCATCGGGCTCCTGAATTCGATAAGCTCTTCAGTGAAGTCCGTGAAGATTTGAAGTGGTTGTTTCAGACCAGGAACGACGTATTAATTCTCGCGGCATCCGGGACGGGAGGCATGGAAGGAGCAGTCTCGAATTTCTTGTCTCCAGGAGATAAAGCCATCACAGTGAATGGCGGCAAGTTCGGCGAGCGATGGACCAAGCTATGTAAGACGTTCGGCGCGCAGGTGACCGAGTTGAAAGTCGAATGGGGACACGCGGTTGATCCTCAGGCCGTTGCCGATGCCCTGAAAAAGGATCCCTCGATTAAGGCGGTATATGTGCAGGCGAGCGAAACTTCCACGGCAGTGGCGCACGATGTCAAGGCCTTGGCCGACATCGTCAAAGGATATGAGGAGACCATTCTGGTGGTGGATGCAATCACCGCCCTAGGGGTACTTGATCTGAAGACCGATGCCTGGGGCCTCGATGTGGTCATTACTGGATCGCAGAAGGCCTTGATGTTGCCACCTGGCCTGGCCTTTGCCAGCGTGAGTGAGAAGGCATGGCGCTTGGCCGATAAGGCGAAGAACGCGGCGTTTTACTTTAATTTTAAGCGAGAGCGTGAGAATCAGCAGAAGAGCACGACCGCGTATACGCCCGCCGTGTCGCTTATTCTGGGACTGAAAGAAGTGATGAACATTTTGAAGGCGGAGGGGTTGGAAGCAGTCTTCGCCCGCCATGCCATGTTAGCGACGGCGATGCGTGAAGGTGTCAAGGCTGCCGGGCTTTCCATTTTTCCTCGAGAGCGTCCGAGCGATGCCTTGACCGCCATTGTCGCTCCACAAGGCGTAGATGGCCAAGCTGTCTATAAGAATTTGCGGACTCAGTACGGCATGACGGCTGCGGGTGGTCAGGATCACTTGAAGGGCAAGATCTTCCGCATTTCACATATGGGCTATGTTGATAGTTTTGATGTCATCACTGCCCTCGCCGCGGTGGAAATGGTCATCAAAGGGCTCGGTTATCCCTTGAAGCTTGGCAGCGGGGTCGCAAAGGCTCAAGAAATTATTATGGGAACGCCCTAGGCTCACCTCTAGTAAGGCACCACGACAATGAAAATTTTGGTTAGCGATAGTCTTTCGAAGCAGGGAGTAGAGGTATTAGAAAAGGCTGGCTTTACGGTGGTGGTGAAAACCAAGCTACCCAAAGAGGAGCTGCTGAAGGAAATCGCGGACGCAGATGGTCTGATCGTTCGCTCCGGGACGAAAGTGACCGCGGAGGTCATTGCCGCAGCCGGTCGCTTGAAAGTCGTTGGACGAGCCGGGTCCGGCTTAGACAATGTAGATACTCCTGCTGCCACGCGTCGTGGCATCGTCGTGATGAATACGCCGGGCGGCAACACCGTGACGACCGCCGAGCACACGATGGCCATGATTTTTTCGATGTCGCGTCGCATCCCGCAAGCCACTGCTTCGACCAAGGCCGGGAAGTGGGAAAAAGAAAAGTTCATGGGCGTGGAGTTGTGCAACAAAGTGCTCGGGATTGTCGGTGTCGGACAAATCGGTGGATATCTCACCAAGCTCGCGCAGGGAGTCGGCATGCAGGTGTTGGCTTATGATCCCTATCTGGCGGAGGAACGGGCTCAGAAGATGGGTGTGGCCATAGTTGAGTTGGACGAATTGTTCCGCCGGGCGGATGTGATCTCGGTACACACGCCGCTGACCCCGGAAACCAAGGCGCTCATTAATGCGCAAGCCATTGCCAAGATGAAGCCCGGAGTGATGATTGCCAATTGCGCGCGTGGCGGTATTGTGCAAGAAGGGGACCTGTGCGAGGCGCTCAAATCCAAAAAGGTGTCCGCTGCCGCATTCGACGTATTTGAGGATGAACCAGTGAAGCCGGATAATCCTCTCCTCGCATTGGATAATTTTATCTGTTCTCCGCACATCGGAGCGTCCACGACAGAAGCCCAAGAAAACGTCGCTGTTGGGATCGCGGAGCAGATCGTTGAATATTTCACCAAAGGGATCGCTCGTGGCGCCGTGAACATTCCTTCCGTCTCGCCCGAACTGTTGCCGCAACTCCAGCCGTACCTCTCGCTTGGAGAACGTGTGGGGCTCTTGCAGGCGCAGCTGTTGGAAGGTGGGTTGGAACGGTTGACCGTCGAGTATAGCGGGGAAGTCGCAGGCTTGAATGTGGCGCCCTTAACCATTGCGGTCTTGAAGGGGCTCCTGACTCCTATCCTTGAAGATCCAATCAATTATGTCAATGCTCCCATCGTCGCTAAGGAACGCGGGATCGCGGTCAAAGAGGTCAAAAGCAACGATGCTGGGGATTTTACGAGCGTGATCCGTGTCCGCGTGGAAGCCGGAAAAAAATCTCACCAGGTGGCTGGGACATTGTATAGTCGTAAGGATCCACGCATTATTGAAATCGACCAGTTCAAGGTCGAAGTGGTGCCCGACAACCATCTTCTGTTGATTATGAATGAGGATCGTCCAGGCGTGATTGGCACGGTGGGCCATGTGCTGGGAGACCACAATATCAATATCGCGCGCATGCAGTGTTCACGAGAAGAACGCGGTGGACACGCGTTGTTGATTTTTGGGCTCGATGCGCCACTTCCGTCGTCAGTGCTCGATCACATTAAGAGCAGCAAGCACATCCTTTCCGTGAAGGTCGCCGACCTGTCGAAAGGCTTGTAGATTGCCCCGCAGTCGACCATGGGCTCTCTATCTTTGAAGGCTCCTTCTGCTCCCACCTCTCGCGTGGCAGGTCAGGAACGGTCGCTGATTCCTGTGGGGATGAGCACCATCCTCCCTGAAGCCGCACGTCGCATTCGACATCTTGAACAGACGCTCCTTGCCGTTTTGGCCCGTGGGGGCTATGAGGAAATCATTCTGCCGATGTTTGAGTACCTCGACGTGCTCTCGCCGGGACTCGAGTCAGACCTTATCGAAAAGAGTTACCAGTTCGTCGATCGGGCAACGGGCCGACTGATGTTATTGCGCCCCGATGCGACCGCACAGATTGCGCGGACTGTCGCCATGGGCATGATGGGCACGAGGCTGCCGTTGCGCCTCTGCTATCGCACATCAGTCTTTCGTTACGAACGTGAACATGTCGGACGCGATCGGGAGATCTTTCAGGTCGGGGCCGAACTCATTGGAGTGGAGGGGGTGGCCGGAGACGTAGAGGTTCTGACCCTCCTGCTGGAATGTCTGATCCGGGTGGGCCTGCCCTCATACAAAGTCGCGGTGGGCCATGTTGGATTTTTTACAGCCTTGCTTATTCGATCCGGTTTGTCGACGGAAGGGCAAAAGCGTGTCGAGCAGGCTGCTGCGAGGAAAGACATGCCGCTCCTAGAGAGTCTGCTCGCAAGCGACGGGGTGTCACGATCGCCGGCGCGAGTCATTCTAGAAGCATTGGAGCTCTGCGGTGGCCCCGAGGTGTTGATTCGCGGACGGAAGTTAGTGGGACGCGATCGAACGCTCTTACGACCGCTCGATCGGCTCGCTCAGGTTTACGAGCGGCTCGTTTCGCCGGGTCGGCAGTCGATCCTGATCGATCTCGGAGAATTCCGAGGATTCGAATATTACGATGGGATTGTCTTCGATGTTTTTGCGCCCGGCATCGGAGCGGAATTGGGCGGGGGGGGACGCTACGACCATCTGATGGGCCGCTTTGGCCGCGCCGCCGCATCTATGGGATTCGCCCTTGATGTGGATCGTCTGTTTCGAGCCGTCGATTTGTCAGGGAGATTCTGTGCCGCCTGGTTCTGCGGATTTCCCTACGAATCGGACAAAGCCTGTGTCCAGTATCGGCACGTGAGCGACGAAGGAGCCGATCATGAAAGCGCTTTCCGCTGTCGATCTGACGTCTCCCAAATTACCGCCACAGAATGTCGAGGCCGAACAGTCGGTTCTGGGCGCGATCCTTCTCGACAACACGGCGATGGCCAAGGCCATGGAAATCTTGACGGACGAGGAATTTTATCGTACCGCGCACCGCAAGATTTATCAGGCGATGTTGGAGCTGTCGGATCGCGGCGAAGTGATCGACCAGATTACTTTGACGGAGAGTCTGAAGAGCCGATCAGAACTCGACTCCGTCGGCGGATCGGCCTATTTAGCGGAGCTGGTGCAAACGGTCCCAACGGCCGCAAACGTCCGGTATCATAGCAAGATCGTGCGCGATAAGGCGCTCTTGCGGGGGCTCATTCAGACCTCGACGGAAGTGATCACACGTGGTTATGACGGCACGGCGGCGGTGGATGAATTGCTCGATTTTGCTGAACGCTCGGTGTTCAGTCTGGCGCAAGGAAAGCTAGACCGATCTTTTACCCCGGTGAATCAGATCATCAAGGAAAGTCTTGATGTCGTGGATCGATTGTCCAAGCGGAAGGAACGTGTGACTGGCGTGCCGACTGGTTACATCGATCTGGATGATCTGACCGCAGGACTGCAGCCCTCGGATTTAATCGTCATTGCCGGCCGTCCGAGCATGGGAAAGACGAGTCTTGCGCTCGGAATGGCGCAGCACGCCGCGCTTCATAGTGGAACCGTCGTCGGGATCTTCAGCCTTGAAATGTCGAAACCTCAACTCGTGCTTCGTATGTTGAGTTCTGAGGCCCGTGTGGATGCACACGCGCTCCGAACCGGTAGGTTGCAAAAGGAAGACTGGTGGCGGCTGGCTGAGGCGGCCGGTAAATTGGAGCAAGCGCCAATCTTTATTGACGATTCGGGGGCCGTGACGGTTCAACAGATGCGTGGAAAGGCTCGGCGGCTCAAGGCCGAGCGTGGGCTCGATTTGCTGATCGTGGACTATCTGCAGCTGATGCAGGGAAGGAGTGATTCTGAGTCGCGGCAGCAAGAAATTTCCGACATTTCGCGCTCATTAAAAAGTCTGGCGAAGGAGCTGAACGTTCCAGTGATCGCGCTTTCCCAGCTCAGCCGTGCGGTCGAAGCCAGGAAGCCGCCCATTCCCATGTTGGCTGACCTGCGAGAGAGCGGCGCTATCGAACAAGACGCCGACGTGGTGATGTTTATCTATCGTGAAGAAGTCTACGAGCCGGGCACCGAACGGAAGGGGATTGCCGACATTCTAGTCAGCAAACATCGAAATGGCCCGATTGGGAAGCGGGAATTATTCTTTCACGATCGATTCGCCAAATTTGAAAATCTCGAGACCCGCGAGGTCGTTTGACGCTTCCTTTCTCGGGCCGGTATAATTCCAAAATATTTTGTTCACCTCCTCAAGCACTCCTTACAATCGAGCGAGCGCCGTGCAAAGACTGTGTGAATATTCTCTCCTCCCACATGCCCCAAGAGGAAGCGTTTCTGCGAGAAGCGCAATCTTCGTACTGACTGTCCTCTCCTGTTTTGTGTCGGGTTGTCAGAGCACAGCGCCATCTCACACCGCTCCACCTGCAATTCCGGCGGTGGCGTCAGTGCCATCTCGCGCATTTCCACCACTGTCGGATTCACGGGCATCGTATCACTTCCTGCTCGGGTATCAGGCTGAGTTGGAACAGGAAACTGAACGTGCGATCAAGGAATACCAGCTGGCGCTGCAAACGGATGCGTCATCCAATTATCTGAAAGCACGATTGGCGGTTCTCTACTTCACCACTGGCGATGTGCCGACGGCCGTGCGGTATGCCGATGAGGTCGCGGATGTACCTGGCTTGGATGCGCAGATGCTTGGGCAAATCGGCGGCATGTATGCCGCTGCGGGGAAACCGGATCAGGCGTTGCGGTTGTTCAATCGTGCTATTGAGCAGGAACCACAACGAAGCGAGCACTATTTCGCCAAAGGTTTGTTGCTGGCCAATCAGAAACACTATGTTGAAGCAGAGGGTACCATTCGCTCCGGGATAAAGGTGAGTCCCGATTCGGCGGTCGGGTATTACTATCTGGGTCGCATCAGCGTCGAGGCGCGAGATTTTGACAAAGCGACCACCCATTTCGAGCAGGCGGTCACTTTGAACGCAGCGTTTGAACCGGCCTACGTGGCATTAGGCTCTGTATATGAAGCCAAGGAAGATCGCGAGAAGGCTATCGGCATCTATCGACGTTACTTGCAAGGGGTCAATCCAAGAAATCGCGAAATACGACATCATCTGATTCGTCTGCAGGTCTCGGCCAAACAGTACGATGAAGCGCTTCAAGAGCTGGAAGGTATGCTGGCGGAAGATCCCTCTGACCTTGATGCGCAACTTCGAATGGGGCTGGTCTACGGAGAGCAGAAGAACTACTCCAAAGCGATTCAGCAGTTGAACCAGATTCTCACGGTGCGTCCGGCGGAGCTTAAGGTCCGTGACTACTTAGGATATCTGTACGAAGAGACCAAGAACTACCCGAAAGCCATTGAAGCCTATCGCCACAATCTCACGCTTGAGCCCTCATATTTCGAGGGGCATCTTCACCTGGGCGTCTTGCAGTATCGGCTGAAGCACTATGCTGACGCCGTAGAGCACCTTAGGGAGGCCAGTCGTTTGAATCCCAAGCAGCCGGAATCCTACATTGTGCTTGGCCTCTCGCATTTTCAGTCTGAGCAGTTTGAGCCATCCCTTCAAGCCTTCGTGGACGGGATTCGTTACAATCCCGACAATGCGGACCTGCATTTCAACGCAGGGACGGTATACGACAAATTGAACCGCTTCGATGAGATGGTGAAGTCGATGCAGACGACTCTGACACTGGACCCTCACCATGCAGATGCGTTGAATTACCTTGGATATAGCTACGCTGAACGTGGTGTGAAAATCGAAGAGGCGATTACGCTGACGAAGCAGGCCGTCGCGCTCCGACCCACCAATGGTTACTACGTCGATAGTCTTGCCTGGGCCTTCTTCAAGGAGGGGTTATTGGCTGAAGCTTTGACGGAAATGAAACGAGCATTGGCATTGGTCGGGGACGATCCCGTAATTTACGAACATCTGGGTGAAATTTTCCTCAAGCAGCAACATCTCTCGGAGGGACGAGAGGCCTTGCTGCATTCCCTCGAGCTCGATCCTTTAAATGACAAACTAATGCAGCGATTCCGAGAACTTGGTCTGGGCGATCCTGCCAAAGAAGAACGCATTCGTCAGGCCATTCGCCGCGTCTCCGACCGCAAAGCAATCTCCCCGATCCAATAAGTCTCTGCCGGTGTTTCCTCTTCAGTCTGCCTTGCGTAGCACTCTACCCATTTGACCCTAATTCTTTCCCTCCCTAAGCGACACCTCAATCTTGTTGGACGGATTCTTGATGCCGCGTCTGTCCGATTCAGCCAATTTTTGGCACCTTCCTTCCACATCTCTGGGTTCTAAGTAACCCTCGGCCGTTTTCGACATCAAGGCAGGTCAAGAAATATCAATTTTAACGAGAGGTTGGACAGCTGCGCTCTGCCGGTCTAGCGCTTGGCACAGGGTCTGCTTATGGAGGAGTTGTTTTTAAGGCATTGATCGGTTGAGGGCATTGGAATGAGCTGTACGAAAGTCTGTGAACTCACGCAATGAGGACTGATTCGAGGCAAGCAGGTTTCACGCTGATTGAAGTAATGACCGTCGTGGTGATCGTGGGCATCCTGGCTGCCATCGCGATACCAAATTTTCTCCGCTATCGGGCGCATGCCATGCAGGCTGAGGCGCGATCCAATCTGGGGGCCATTTATGTTGGAGAAGTGTCGTTCTTCACTGAGCGGAAAGACTTCGGAAATTTTACGGATATTGGATTTGCCATCACGGGAGGGGGCACTAACCGCTACACCTATCGAACCGGCTTGGGTCTCGGGGCCGGCTTGGGGTTAAACGGAGCGAATCTCTGTGGGACATCTGCAAGCTGCGATACGATTCAGACGGGAGTGCCTACCACGGGGCTCGTGACCTTTACGGGACTGGCAGGAGTTGCTGCAACATCGGTGTTCGGCTTTACGGCGACCGCCGCGGCGAATCTCGATACTGATGTGACCCATGACGGGTGGTATGTCAACGATGCGAAGGAAGGCTTGACCTCGGCGGAGCCTAATGATGTGACGAGTTAAGTCATGTAGGCAAGGCCAAAATTTGTCACCTGGAGACGGAAAAAGGAATCTGACAAGTAGGAAGTTTAAGACCTCAATCGTTCAGCAATCATAAAGGATTGGTAACGCATATGAATCACGAAAACGGCAGGAAGGAGGTGTTGGGCATAGAAGCTGCTATTCCCAAGATCTGCTAGGCTTGAAGCGGCTGTGTGGTGGAAGACAGGAAGAGTGCAGTCAGCGTTGGTGAACGTAATACAATAGGAAAGGGAGGAAGTAAATGTTGAAGCAAGTCAAAGGTCAGAAGGGTTTTACATTGATTGAGTTGATGATCGTCGTAGCGATCATCGGTATCTTGGCAGCCATTGCCATTCCCAACTTCTTGCGCTACCAGGCGAAGTCGCGTCAGTCGGAAGCCAAGACGAACCTGGGCGCAATCTTCGTAGCAGAGACGGCCTATCTCAGCGAACAGTCGCGATACGGAAGCTTCTCTGAGATTGGATATGCCCTCGCCGGGACGACGAATCGCTATAACTATCGCAGCCCGGCCATCGGTGGAAACGGTGCTTCGTCTAATACTGTTGGTCTTGATCAGATCCCCTGTGGTGCTCCGGTCGGTTGCACGGTGTCGACGGATGCATCTCCAGCAGTGCCTTCTCTTGCTAGCACAACCGCCGGTGCGGTGGGCTTCACCGCCTCTGCTGTGGCCAGCATCGACAATGACCCGACCATCGACGGTTGGTCAGTCAATGATGTCAAGGCAGGACTCACGGGTGCGGTTCCTGACGACGTGATCAGCTAAGGATCAGTCGCAGGGCTTCTTCGCTGCGGGGGAGGAACGTCGTTCCTCCCCCGTTTTCATTCGATCTGACTCATCGACGAATCTCTCGTCCCAAGGCCTCAGGTTCCAGCCGCAGTATTCAAATTTTCTTTGCCAATCTGGGCTTGTCTGATACAGCAGGAGAGATCCGCTTCGCTAGGTGATCAAGGCGCCGCTATGAATATTCTGCCGTCTATTCCATTGCTGGTGATCAGCGCACTCGTGATCTTCTCCCCTTTGCAGGAGGGCGGCACGACTCATCCGGCACAAATGATCATTAGGCTGTTGATTCTGACGTGGCTGGGATTTGTTCTAGAGGCCGGCATACGAGCGGGGCGTCTCGCTGTCCCTGTGCTTGCGATAAGGTACGTCGTCCTGGCGTTTGTGGGACTGGCTCTGCTGGCGACCATTTTTTCGCCATATGCCCATCCGAGCCGACAGTGGCTGATAGTGATCTTGGGCTATGCGACGTTGTTCTATTTGCTTGTCTCATTTATCGACCGGTGGGAGCATGTTCGTACGCTGACCGTCGTGATCGTGCTGATGGGTGTAGGAGAAGCAGGCTGGGCCATCATGCAGGGTTTGGCGTGGAATGTATCGAGGCCCAGCGGTACGTTCTTCAACCCCAACTTTCTTGCCGGATATCTCACGGTGACTTGGACAATCATGTTGAGTGTCGCAATCTATAGCTATCGACCGCTCTCGGCATTTTCACGTCCGTGGATGTCACCCGTCCTGTGGTGGCTTGGACTGGGCACGGCGTTGGGCACTCTGTTCCTGGCGCTATTATTGACTCAGTCTCGCGGGGGCATGATCGTCTGTCTTGTCGGGACGTTCCTTGTGCTGACGGATCGGTATGGATGGAAAGTAGCCGGGGGCTGTGCGGCGGCGGTTGTGTCGCTCGGACTGTTTCTCCCGACGCCGATCCGTGATCGGGTGCTGGCGGAGCACCAACAGAATCCTGTCTCCTATGCCCGCTGGCAGATGTGGCAGGGAGCGGTCACACAAATGATCGATCATCCACTAGGAATTGGGCTGGGACTCTATCAGTACACATATCCCCTCTATGCAGTTCCGGTCGATGGTGAGATTTCCCGTTTTGGGAAAATCGCCCAAACACCCCATAACGATTACCTTCAGATGGGCGTCGAGATGGGGCCAGGAGCGATCCTTCTGTTTGGGATCGGGGTTGTGCTTCTTATCCGGGAATTGCGACACGTGCTTCAGTCGCGACTCCGACGCTGGCAGAGGAGTCTCATTACGGGTATCGGAGGTGGTGTGGTCGCGCTATTGGTACAGGCCGCCCTTGATTCCAGTTTGCGCGAATCCGCCCTTGCGATCCTGCTGGTACTCTGTGGCGCGTTGATTGTGTCTGCCGCAAGACTCACCCGCAGGGAATTCGATTCCGTCTATGTTATTTCGATTCATTCACGCTGGGCATGGGGAATCGGTGCGGCATGTCTGGTAATGGTGGCCGGCGTTGAGGTGACTCGACTGGGGGTGGCGTGGATGAAGTTTGACGCAGCCTCTCGTCGAGCCATGGCAGGGGACACCGAGGCGGCGATTGAAGGATTGAAGGCGGCTGTGGCACTGGATCCTGGCAAGACGCTCTATCATCACGGGTTGGGATCGGTCTATGCGAGGGCCTTTGAAGTTTCCGGCGATAAGCAGGCCTTCCAATTGGCGTATGCGGAATTTAAACAAGCAATCGAGCTGAATCCACTCGATAGCCGTCTGCCAGGGCTGCTTGGGCAGCTCTATGTTTCCGCGACGCAAATTCCCGCTGCATCTACGGCATCCAATGATCAGCAAAAAGTCTGGTTGCGTGCAGCTGTTCAAGTATACGAACGAGCCATCCAACTCGCGCCGTTTTCTGCGATGTATCGATATGAGCAGGCGCGACTCTACTGGATGTTGGGGGCGCGGAGTGACGCTGAACGTCGGGCAAAAGACGCGGAGAATCTGGAACCGAACTTTCTGCCTGCTCGTGCCTTATTGGCCCGCTTGTGGATTGAAGAGGGGCAGGTCAACCAGGCAAGAGATCAGGTGCGTGAAATTCTTGCGCGTCAAGCACGCTACAGGCAGTGGAACAAGAATAGCCTCGATCAGGCATTTTTGAATGTCGATGTCGCCCCGCTTCGGGCGGCAGTTGGGGAGACGGCGGTCCCCGGATGAAGTTCGTTCGATCCCTATCGACCGTGAAGAAAGGGTTGATTCATGCCGCTTTCGGGCTGTTTCTCCTCGCTAGCTCTTCGGTGTTGCTGTACTTCCTGGAAGGGCAACGGACTGCTGTTGCGCGAGCCGAGCAGTTGGCCTATCTCCCCAAAGGAGAATATTTGAAACTGGCGGTACTCGGGTATAGGCAAGTCGTCGCAGACCTTATCTGGCTGCAAGCTGTTCAGCACATTGGGGCGAAAAGAGATACGCAGCGCGGGTATGCCTGGACCTATCATGCCGTGGATGTCCTGACGGATCTGGATCCTACGTTTGTTCCGCCCTACCAAGCGACCGGCCTTTTCCTTGGTGTACTGGTGGGACGTCAGGAAGAGAGCCTAGCCATTTTAACCAAGGGCATTCGCCACAATCCGTCTAATTGGCAACTGCCATTCTTGGCTGGCTATGTTTCGTATTACGAACTCTGTAATCCGGTAGCGAGCGGGAAGTATTTTCGGATTGCGGCGAGCATCCCCGGCGCTCCGGCTTATCTGCCTAAGTTGGCCGCACGCATGACGGTCGAGAGTGGGGACCCCACAGCGGCGTTCGAATTCCTGGACCGCTTTTCCCGGAGCGTCACCGACGAACGGGTGCGCGAGGCCCTTCTGCAACGCATGAAAGAAATCGTCCAGGAAAAAGATCTGCGTTTCTTGGACGAGAGCGTCCGCATTATCGGGCGAGGTATGGGCAGCCTCCGGCGAAGCTCGAGGATCTGATGCTGCACGGGATTATCCAGCAACTGCCCGCGGACCCCTTGGGCGGGGAGTATGAGGTCGATGCTTTTAGCGGATTTGTACGTGCGACATCAAAAGCGTGACCGGCTTCGTATTCATGAAAAGGTGGCCTGTCGTGTAAAGGCGGGCGACGTGAAGCCCAAGGCCATGGACCAAATCCACTTGCCGGCTCTCGAATGAGGATGGAGGCGATTCGTGGACGATATTGTCACCGAAGATCTGAGTAAATTGTACTCGTCCGGTTGGCCTGGCCGGCCGCCTTTTGTTGCCTTGGATGGACTTTCACTCACGGTCGAGACGGGGAGAGATTTTCGGCTTTCTTGGGCCGAACGGCGCCGGAAAGACCACGACCATGAAAATCCTTCTAGGACTGGTTCGCGCGACCAGCGGACGCGCTCTGCTGTTGGGTGAACCCGCGGGTGATGTGGCAAGTCGCCGACGTATAGGGTTTTTGCCCGAGTCGCCTTATTTCTATGATTACTTGACCGCAGAAGAATTCCTCGGCTTTTATGGGCAATTAGCCGGCTTGAGCCGCGCAGTCACCGCTCAGCGCGTGGACGAGCTCTTGCAACTCGTGGGGCTGGTCGAGGCGCGCACAAGGCAATTGCGAAAATTCTCCAAAGGGATGCTGCAACGTATCGGACTTGCTCAAGCGCTTATCCACGATCCCGACCTGGTCATTCTCGATGAGCCCATGACCGGCTTGGACCCGGTCGGAAGAAAGCAGGTGCGTGATCTGATTTTGAGTCTGCGCGATCAAGGGAAGACGGTCTTTTTCAGCACACATATTTTGCACGACGTCGAAATGATCTGTGATCGCGTCGGCATTGTCATGAAGGGGCGCCTGGTGGCCAGCGGCCGGGTCGACGAACTGGTCGGGCAAGACCATACTCAATCGGTCGAAATCGTGTGTCAGCATATCAAGACGGACGGCAATACACTCATCCACTCCCTTGCCGCACGTGTGCTGCAGCAGGGCCAACAATACCTGATCGTGCTACCCAGTTCTGATACCGTGGATGCCATGGTGGGTGAGATACGTCGTCAGGGGGGACGTCTGCTCTCGGTGACACCGCATAAGGCCTCTCTCGAAGACTTGTTTTTCCATGAGGCTTCACAGGAAACCTCACGTATATCGGCACAGATGACCAGTGGGAGGGCGTCCTGATATGGGTGCGATCGGAGTCATCGCATTGAACGCTTTTCGTGAAAGTTTGCGAGATAAGATCCTCTACAATCTGGTGTTATTCGCGGGATTACTCATCGGACTCTCGGTGCTGCTCGCGGACCTCTCCATTACCGAGCATCACAAGGTGATTGCGGATATGGGCCTGGCGGCAATCAATCTGATCGGCGTCATCATTGCCATTTTCGTCGGCATCAGTCTGGTCAATAAAGAGATCGAACGACGCACGATCTACACAATCATGGCCAGGCCGGTCAGCCGAACCGTGTTCATTATGGGCAAATACTTCGGCCTGGCACTGACGCTGGTGGTGAATATGGCCGTCATGCTGGCCGTCTTCCTGCTTACGCTCTGGCTCTACCACGTACCCATTGAACGTTCCCTCTTCCAGGCCGTGCAATTGATGTTTGTCGAAATTCTGGTGGTGACCGCGATCGCGCTGTTTTTTTCGACGTTTACGTCCTCGACGCTGAGCGCTATTTTTACCTTGAGCCTGTACGTCATCGGGCATCTCACTGCGGATCTGAGGGCGATGGTAGAGAGTAATGAGGGCGGGATAGGGAAAACAGTGGTAAACGTGCTGTATTACCTCTGTCCAAATCTTGAAATGCTCAATATCAAAGGTCAGGCGGCTGTAGGCATTCCGGCCGCTCCGGAATACATGATACTCGCGTCCCTGTATGGGCTGCTGTATGCGGGTGTGCTGGTGACGGGGGCCTGCCTGGTGTTTCAGCGGCGAGATTTCTGATGCACCGTCGCGCTGCATCGGTGTCCTGAATCGGATTACGAGTCTCATCACCAATCGGACTCTCACTTACACCTGCGTTAGCCGGAAGGCGGGGCTTCCAGCCAAAAGGTACGAAATGGCGTCGCGGCAATACGGCTTCTCTCCCCTCATCGTCTTCACCAGCATGTCCTCGCATTGGAATCTACTCCGCCAACTGACCAAGCGGGAGATCGCCGGCCGCTATCGAGGGTCGTTGCTGGGATTGCTATGGGCGTTCCTGCATCCGATGGTCATGTTGGCCGTGTATACAATGGTGTTCAGGGGCGCTTTCGGCATGCGGTGGGGGCAGGAAGGCGAGAGTGCATTGGATTTCGGTCTGTTGCTGTTCTCGGGGCTGATCGTTCATGCCTTGTTTGCCGAAAGTATTCACCGCGCGCCTTACCTGATTGTGAATCATAGCAACTACGTGAAAAAGATTGTCTTCCCGCTTGAAATTCTGGCCTGGAGCTCACTTGGGGCGGCACTCTTCCATGCGATGATCAGTGCGCTCGTGTTGATTGTTTTTTACGGGTTCCTTCATCACTCGCTGCATTGGACCATGGTGCTGATCCCCGTGCTGCTTCTGCCGTTAGCCCTCGTGACGATTGGAGTCTCCTGGTTTCTCGCGTCATCCGGCGTTTTCCTCCGGGATCTCGGCCAGGCGAGTGGACCGGTCACCACCGTGATGCTGTTCCTTTCGCCGGTGTTCTATCCGGTCTCGGCATTGCCTGATTCCTATCGGGTCTTCGTGTATGCGAATCCGCTCACTTTTATCATTACCCAAGCACAGGACGTGCTTATTTGGGGCAAGGCTCCGTCCTGGGTGGGCATCGGGCTCTATTGTGTGTGCAGTTACCTGATTGCGTGGGCCGGACTCCTGTGGTTTCAGAAGACACGGAAGGCATTTGCCGATGTCCTCTGACTGGGCCATCCGAGTTCACAATCTGTCAAAAATATACCGGCTGTATGATCGCCCAATCGACCGCGCAAAGCAGTGGATTCTCCCTTCGGTGCAAAAGTGTCTTGGACAACAACCGGCGCAGTACTACCGGGAAGTGCACTGCCGTCGAGAATGTCTCCTTTGAGCTCAGGCAGGGAGAGACACTGGGTATTATCGGTCGGAATGGGTCAGGGAAGTCCACGTTGTTGCAGTTGATCGTGGGGACGTTGAGTCCGACGGGCGGAACCGTTGAAATCAACGGTCGTGTCGCGGCGCTGCTGGAGCTTGGAGCGGGTTTTCATCCTGAATTCACCGGCCGGGAAAATGTGTTTTTAAACGCGTCCTTGCTCGGTCTGTCGCAAGCGGAGATCGATGCGCTGTTGGACGACATGCTGGCGTTTGCCGATATCGGAACCTCGATTGATCAGCCGGTTAAAACCTACTCCAGCGGCATGGTGGTTCGCTTGGCCTTTGCCGTGATCGCACATGTGAAGGCTGACATCCTTGTCATCGATGAGGCCCTGGCGGTGGGGGACGCGTTTTTCGTTCAGAAATGCATGCGTTTTCTAAGAACGTTCATGGAGCGGGGAACCGTTTTATTCGTCAGTCACGATTCCGCGGCCGTACTGAGCCTCTGCCGAAAGGCGCTCTGGTTGGAGCATGGGAAGGTAGTAGGTGTCGGAGAGGCGAAAACGGTGTGTGATGGGTACTTGCACGATTCATACGCCGTGACCCTGGACCAGGCCGGTGTGGAACGATCTGAGGTGTCCCATGCACCCATCGATACCCTGCTGAAGCTCCCTATTCTTGTTGAGTCGATCTGTGAGAATGGGTTCCAGCCTGTGGAGAAAACCTTACATCAGGGTGATCACCACGCGAGGATCGAGAAAATCCTGTTCACCGATTCTATCGGCCGGACAATCCATGCGGTGCGCCAGCGCGAACATGTGTCTCTACGAATCTGGTGCCGAACGCTCATATGCTTGAGGAATCCGATCGTCGGGTTTCTCGTACGGGATCGATTCGGCCAATCGCTGTTCGGCGCCAATACCTGTTTAGTCTGGCCTGGGAGAGGGAATTCTGTCCCTCCGGGAACCAGCTTCGTCGCGCTGTTGGAGTTTGTGATGCCTGTGCTCCATCCGGGCGACTATGCCATGAGTGTTGCGCTGGCCGACGGAACACAGCAGCAACATGTGCAACACCATTGGATTCATGATGCCCTGGCATTCACCTCTGCGCCGACCGAAACGTGTTTCGGCCTTTTTGCCGTTGAATTGTTGCATGCTGATTTGTGCCGGACCTCCACGCAGGATATTCGAGATGAAAACGCCAATGACTCCATCGCCCTGTAGGGTGTGCGGAGGTGAAGCCTTCGTGCACCATGATGTCTTGTGGGGGGAGCTGATCGCTCAATGGGGTTTATCCACCCTCGAGGCTGACTATATCAACATTCAGCAGGGAACCTGCTGTGCTGCCTGTGGCTCCAATGTTCGATCGATTGCGTTGGCGGATGCCCTGTTGCGATTGGCCCAGGCTACTTCGACATTAAGGGAATGGGTGACGACTGAGTACGGCTCGCGCCTACAGTGTACTGGAGATCAATGAGGCCGGCTCTCTGAGCAAGGTCCTCGCGACCATGCCGGGTCACCGGCTTGTGCGATACCCGGACTACGACATGATGGCGTTGCCGTTTGAAAGTGGCTCATTCGATCTCGTAGTTCATTCCGACACCTTGGAGCATGTGCCGGATCCGGTTCGTGGGTTGCGGGAGTGCAGACGCGTCCTTCGACACGGAGGCGCCTGCATTTTTACTGTGCCTGTGGTCGTGGGGCGTCTTACGAAAAGCAGGAAGGGATTGCCGCGCAGTGTCCATGGCAGCGAGGGTTGTCAGGACTCGTCACTGACGGTGCATACCGAGTTTGGCGCAGATGCCTGGTGTCAGGTCTTCGAGAGTGGATTCGACGAGTGCCGGGTGGTGCCATATCGGTATCCTGCAGGCATCGCGTTGATTGCGGGGGTGTCTGAGCCGGTGGCGATGAAAGGGGGCCAGCGGTGAACGAGACAGGCAACGTGCTGCCGGAGCTGGAGGCAAGCGGTGAGCGATTTCTGCCGGAGATGCAGGGCACAATTGCGCTAGAGCATTTGCACCGGTATGCCATGGCCAAGGACTTTGCAGCAGGGAAAGTCGTCCTGGACATCGCCTGCGGTGAAGGCTACGGCTCAGCTATTCTTGGCGAGATTGCGGCGCGCGTGTATGGCGTGGACATTGCTCCCGATGCCATAGCCCATGCGAAGGCCAAATATCAGCGTCCCAATGTGGAGTTCCTCACCGGTCGCTGCGCGGACATCCCGCTCGCCGACGGGACGGTTGATATGGTGGTCAGCTTCGAGACCATTGAGCATCACACTGACCATAAACAAATGTTTGACGAAATCAAGCGAGTCCTACGGTCGGGCGGCCTGATGATCATGTCCAGTCCCGACAAGCTGGAGTATACCGAACGGGCCAATCATACGAATGCCTATCATGTGAAGGAGCTGTATGCGGAGGAATTCCAGCAGCTGGTGGAACGGCATTTTACTCATGTCGCCGTCCTAGGGCAGCGTGTGATGTATGCGTCGGCTATCATGCCGTCAGACCGCCCAGGAGAATCGATTCATTATCACCGTGAGTGTGATGCGGGGATCCAGTCGGCGAACGGTTTGGTGCGGCCTTGCTATCAGGTTGCCGTGGCATCGGATGCCACCTTGCCGTCCCTGGCCGGAAGCCTGTTTGAAGAAATCGGGGAATCGGACCCGGAAATCAGACTGCTCCGGCGTTACTTGGACCATGCCCGACAGCGGATTGCCGGCATGGAGTCAGAGGTCGCGGGGTTGAAAGGGGCGATCCATTCGATCTTGCATTCGCAGTCCTGGCGTGCGACTCGCCCCCTCCGCGCGGTGGCCAATCTGCTTCGCACAATCACCGGCAATCAAACTAAAACCGGGCCGTAGCGCAGTGTCAGGATGAACGTATGAGTCTTGTGACGCAACGATTGGCGAAGTCCCTCCGATTCGCGAGGTTTGCCCTCATAGAAGGCCTGCTTTGGTACAGGCGACATGGGCGCCTGCCGAGAGGCTCGGAGTGTGCCGACCTGTTTCGAAAAGCCTTCTTCCGGTTCAAGATCCTCGCACATCGAACCATTTCCCCTCCCAAAACAATCGAAAAGGTCCTCCCCCCCTACGAGGCCTGGCTGCGGGTGAATGCCTGGAACAGGCGGATGCGCGATGACCTGATTGACCGCCTCAGCCGGGAGGTCGGTCATTTGCCCACGATATCGATTGTCATGCCGGTGCATGATCCCCCCGTCGAATTTCTCGAGCGAGCTATCGAGTCGGTGCGTGCGCAAGTGTATGAGGGGTGGGAACTTTGTATCGTGGACGACGCCAGCAGGAACCAGCATGTCCGGACTGTGCTGGAACGGTGGCGCGCGGCAGATCCTCGAATTCGAATGGCGTTTCTGGAGCAGAACGTCCATATCAGCGCGGCCACGAATAGGGCCGCCGCGCTGGCCAGCGGAGATTTTCTTCTCTTTTTCGATCACGATGATGAATTGACGCCGGATGCCGTCGGGGAGGTCGCCCTGTTCGTTGCTGGCCAGCCAAACGTGGATGTGGTGTATTCCGACGACGACAAAATCGACGAGTCCGGCAGGAGATATGCGCCTCAATTTAAACCAGACTGGTCCCCTGAGCTGCTCTTGTCCTACATGTATCTAAGTCACGTATTCGTCGTGCGCCGCGCGCTGTTTGAGTCTGTCGGCCGTATGAGGGTGGGTTTTGAAGGCGCACAGGATTACGACCTGGCTCTGCGGGTTGCGGAGCGGACATCCGAATTCGGGCACATTCCGAGAGTGCTCTATCATTGGCGGGCCTTGCCGGGGTCAACGGCCTCCAGCGGCGCAGCGAAGCCGGCGAGTCTTGAAGCGGGCCGGCGGGCGGTTGCCGATGCCTTCGAGCGCCGAGGGATTGAAGCCCGGGTGACTCAGCCTGATTTCGCCGTCAAGGGCAACCTGGGTATCTATACGTCATGAGTTTCCGGACGAAGGCCCCGCGGTCACCATTATCATTCCAACGAAGAATCAGGCCGCCGTTGTTCGTCGATGTCTCCAATCCCTCCGCCGGACCACGTATCAAAATTATGAGATCGTGATCATCGACAACGAGAGTGACGATCCTGAAACCTTGGCCTATCTGCAGTCACTTTCACATCGCGTCATTCGTATTCCCAATCCGTCCGGGCTGTTTAACTACGCATCTATTAATAACCGCGCAGTGGAAATGGTGAACGGTGAGTTCGTGTTGTTCCTGAACAATGACACTGAGGCGAAGGCTTCGCGTTGGTTGAGCCAGATGGTGGGATACGCACAGATGCCTGGTGTCGGTGCGGTCGGAGCGAAGCTGATTTTTGCCGACGGCCGCATTCAGCATGCCGGTGTCATTCATGGTTTATACCACGGGCTTGCCGGACCGGCATTCAAGCTGACGCCGGAATGGGAACATGGCTACCTGGCCTATGCATCCGTCGTCCGCAATTACTCGGCCGTGACTGCTGCTTGCTTGCTGACCTCGCGCCGCCGATTTCTGGAACTCGGAGGATTTAATGAAGCGGAGTTTGGAGTCGCGTACAACGACGTCGATTACTGTTATCGCCTAGTCGAGCAGGGGTATCGCTGTGTCTATTGTCCCGATGCGCAGCTTACGCACTATGAGGGATTTTCGCGCGGATTTCGCGACGATCCGGCCGAGGTCGCCACGTTTAAACAGAAGTACACACGTCGGAGAGATCCCTGGTATAGCCCTTCGCTGTCCCTCGTCGATGAGAGTTTCCAGCTGATCCCGCGCAAAATTGCATCACGTCGGCAAAAGCCGATCCCGATCGTGATGACGGCGCTGAGTTTGAATTGCGAGGGGGCGCCCTGGAGTCAGTACGAGCTGACCAAGGAGCTGGTGAAGCGGAGAGTGATTCAGCCCATCGTGTTTTCTCCGGTGGACGGTCCGCTGCGTTCGTTGTATGGAGAGCAGGGAATTTCCGTGATGGTCGATCGGCATCCGCTCTGGGGTGTGACGAACTTACAGGAGTACGAAGCCGCCATTGCAGCCTTCTCCTCCAAGTGTCTCTCGTGGGGGGCAGAATTGGTCTATGCGAATACGTTACAGAGTTTTTATGCTGTTGCGTCGGCGCAGGAGGCGAGATTGCCCTCGGTGTGGAACCCGCGCGAGAGCGAACCTTGGCAGTCATATTTTGATTATTTGCCTGACGGGGTTATTCAAAAGGCCTACGATTGCTTTGCCTGTCCATATCGCGTGGTGTTTGTGGCCGAGGCGACTCGTGACGCCTACGCTGCACTTAACACGCGACACAATTTTACGGTGGTTCGAAATGGGTTGGACCGGACACCGATCGAGCAGGCTTGTAAGGAGTGGACGAAGATACAGGCTCGTGCGTCCATTGGGGCGTGGGAAGGCGAGATCGTGCTCCTCCTGCTCGGAACCGTCTGTTCACGGAAGGGACAGCACGACCTCGTCAACGCCTTGGCAATAATGTCTCCAGAGCTGCAGGGCAAGATACGCTGCTATATCGTGGGAGATCGGCCAAGCGACTACAGTGTGGAATTGCACGGCATGGTCAAACAACTGCCCGCGTTATTGCGCAATAGGATCCATATCGTGCCGGAAACGCGCCAGACGACGCCGTATTATCGCGCAGCCGACCTGTTCGTCTGCACCTCCAAGCTGGAAAGTTATCCTCGCGTAGTTCTAGAGGCCATGGCCTATGGTCTTCCCATCGTCACCACCCCCGTGTTCGGCATTCGCGAGCAGGTTCGGGAGGGCATTAATGCGTTGTTTTACGAACCCGGAGATTACCGTACGCTGACCGCACGCTTGCAGAACCTGATTCAAAATGGGCCGCTCCGCTCTTGTATGGCTGCGAAGAGTGCTAGTGTGCTCGCCCTCGGAACGGATTTCGAAGAGATGGTCGCGACCTATGCGGAGATCTTTGCGGAAGCCTGGTTGACCGGTGGAGAGCGGTTGCCATGAGCGTGAATTTCAATCTTGAAACGCCCGTGGGCAACAGGCTTGTGGGAATCAACCGTTTGTCAGGTTGGTATATTCCCGATCACGGCCTCCGTCCTCAACTCTATGTCGCCTGTAACGGGAAGCGGGAGGCCGCGCTGGAATGGGGGAGCATCAGACAGGACGTCTCCTCGATCTATCCCGCGCAGTCTCAGTCGATCATCAGCGGGTTTCAAGGCGACCTGTTGGTGGGGGAACATCTGCAGGGGGAGGAGTTGGAGGTCGCAGTATTGGATGCGGCTGGTCAGGACCAGGAATTGTTCTTGCGCAGGTATGTCCTGGAATCTTCTCGTCCGCAAACCTTTCGTGACCGATCATTCAAGGTTGTCGACCTCCTCGTGTGTCCCGAGTGTCAATCGCCTCTTGCCAAGCATGGCCATGACTGGGTCTGTTCCCGATGTGCTCTACCTGTTCCGCTTCGGGGGGGCGTGCCGCATTTTCTCCAAGAGCAGGGGATTCCTTGCCTGCATTTGAGTGAGCAGACCACCACTCATCCCTATTCGTCGGACGTGATCGAGATTCTCGATCGTCATCACAGCGGGTTAGTGCTCGATTTCGGGGCAGGACACACGCCGAAGGAATTGCTACGCCCCCAAGTGATGTATCTCGATGCCGTTCAGTATCAATGGACGGATCTTGTCTGTACGCGCGGACGGCTGCCCTTCCGGGATCATACCTTCGATGCCGTCGTGAGTCAGGCGGTCTTCGAGCATCTCCAGGACCCACACCAGACCGCGCGCGAGCTCTATCGTATTCTCAAGCCCGGCGGACTCATCCACCTTGATACGGCGTTTATGCAGCCGCTGCACGGTGATCCTTGGCATTTCTTCAATATGACGCAGCATGGCCTGCGGCAGGTCATGGCGCCGTTTCAGGAAATTCGATGTGGCATCAAGAGCTATCAATACCCCTCGGCCAGTTTGTTGATGCAACTTGAAGCCATCACGCCGTTTATCAGGTCCAGAAAATGGCGCAAGACCATCACGAAATGGCACAAGGAACTACAGGCGGGAGCAGACGAGTTTGACGACTCGCTCGGTGATTTCGGGCGGACGACGTTGGCAGCTGGGTTTTACTTCGAGGGGCGACGCCCATAGCTGGTTCTCTCACAGTGTCTCCCGCACTCAAACCGGACCGGCCATGCCCGCGGGGATAATTCTTCAGGAATTGGAAGGTTAAGCAAGCGAACGTATGAAAGAGCCGCCCGTCATGAGCCAGCAAGATGCTGCTCGCAATGTCGGACTTGACGTATGCCGGGCTTCAGCCATCGTGCTCGTGGTTTGCGGTCATGGCGTCGGGTATTTAGAACCGCTGTTTCCCAATGTGGCTGAAACAATGAAGTGTGGTGGATTTATTGGAGTGGAATTATTTTTTGTATTGAGTGGGTTCTTGATCGGGCAGATTCTTATACGGTACGTGGACGGCCAGTCACCCGGCTGGCTCAAAAGATTTTATCTGCGCCGCATGTTCAGGACCGTTCCGAGTTATGTGCTGTTTCTAGGCCTCAACAGCCTCTTCGCGTTTCTTGCGATGAGACCAGCCGTACCGCACGATGTGTGGAAGTATCTGATATTTGTCCAGAATGCGACGTCTCCTCATCCAGATTTTTTCCCGGAGGCTTGGAGTCTCGCTATTGAAGAACTTTTCTACATCTGGTGTCCTTTGTGTTTCCTCGGTATGTCGTCTGCGTTCGGCATCAACCGAAAGACGGCGATTCTCGTCACGGCGCTGACTGTCATTGTCGGGTCGCTTCTCATACGCGGGATTGTGGCGTTTGAGGCGAATTCATGGGATGCAGAAATTCGAAAGATCTCTGCGCTTCGCTTGGACTCATTGATGGTTGGGGTCCTGTTAGGTTGGTTGCACCAGACCCGATCGCGTCTTCTCACTGAAAAAGCCTTAGTCTACACCTTCGTCGCGGTGCTTGTGTTATGTGTTGCCTATGTCTCAATGACGCCCCTGGAGAGAATGAATGACTCGTATTTTTCCAAGACCCTCTTATTTACCCTTACTTCATTCGGCTGCGCGGGTCTGTTGATCGCATGTCTCGATCTTCAGCTCCCTTCGGGTCTCGCACGGGTGGTAACCCTGATCGCCAAAAGCTCCTATTCAGCCTACCTTGTGAATCTGCCGGTCATGATACTCATGAATCAATTCATAGTGAATGATGGAGCCCTGGGAGTGGGATGGTTCCTGATCTTTAATCTTGCGACGTTTTCGGTGGCCCTCGCCTTGTATGTACACGTTGAGGTGATCTGCTTTCGATACCGGGAGCAGTATGTGCCCGAGTATCGACGAGTCGAGAATCCGTATGTACGGATGGTCGCTTAAGGTACGGGCAATAAAGTAAGGGCCCATGCGGATAGCAGGGTTGGCGCTATTTGCCAAATGAAAGCAGCGATTGGTTCGGAGGGCGCATGTTTGGAAGCGGATTCCTGGCCCATCAGTTGCGGGGCATACTCAGGCCAGGACTGCGTCGCCTCTTCCCTTTCATCAGACGGCTACGCGCGCAATTTCATCATGATTGTGATTCCGTCCAAGCCCGCAGAGCAATCCATGATGGCGATGAACGCCGCGTCTCCGACTACTGGGATAAGCAGTTCGAGGCCATGCGCATGGACAACTCCTACTGGCTCAACAACAAGCTTGTCGAGGAGTCGACGTATCGACTAATGACCGATACCCCCAGGCATTGGCTGGGCTGGCTGCTGAACGACTATTTTTCCCAGCGTACATTCAACCGCTCGCTGAGTGTATGTTGCGGGGACGGCGCCCACGAGATTCAGCTCTATGACTCGGGCAAGGTGCGTTTTGTCAGCGGAGTTGATATCTCGGAGGGAGCGGTCAAGCAGGCGAACGGGCGATTTGAAGCGGTTGGCGCGCCTCAAGATCGGTATCGCTTCGAGGTGCGGGATGTGAACGCGCTGACGATCGACGGGACGTTCGATCTGATCCTTTCGACCGGCGCGCTGCACCATACGACCAACCTTGAAGCGCTGCTGGAGACGGTGGAGCGTGTGTTGGAGCCGAACGGCTACTTCATCGTGGTGGAGTTCATTGGACCGAACCATTTTCAATGGACCGACCGACAAATTGAAATCGCTAACCAGGTGCTCGACGTCCTCGATCCCTATTATTTACGTGATGGTAAGCAGACCAGGTTTGAGCGGCCATCGATCGAAAGCATGCTCAAGAGCGATCCTTCAGAGGCGGTACGATCCACGGAGGTGTATCCGTTGGTGAAAAAGCATTTTGAGGTGCGCTATGAGAGATTTTATAACGGCACCCTTCTCCATCAGCTACACCCTTTATTGAGATCCGACCTGGCGAATCGAGGGCAACGAGATTTTGACTCCATCGTGAAATTGATTCTTTTGATGGAAGATCTCCTGATCAAGGGCGAGGTGTTGCCGTCGGATTTTGTCTTTCTCATTTGTCAGAAGCCGGTGTCTCGTACCTGGTTATCAGAATAGGGGGGGCATCGGCGCATGTGCGGCATTGTCGGGGTGTGCGGACGAATGGAGTCGAATCAGGCTCGCCGACTTCTGAGGCGGCTGCTGGCTACCATGGAGGCGCGTGGCCCGGACGGTTCAGGAGAGTTTGTTGAAGACCATATTGTGATGGGGATGAGGCGGCTGGCGGTCATCGACGTGGAGGGCGGAGGGCAGCCTCTTCTGAGCCATGATGGTCAGGTCGTGGCCTTCCAGAACGGAGAGATCTATAACCACGTCGCCCTCCGGCACGAATTGGAACAGCACGGTGTGGTGTTTCGAACGGCGAGTGACACGGAGGTTCTGGCGCACGGGTACGAACGCTGGGGAATCGACGGGCTCTTGGCGAAGCTCGACGGAATGTATGGCATTGCGATACTCGATCGCCGGAACCGGCAGTTGCACCTCGCGCGCGACCGCTTCGGCGAGAAGCCGCTCTATTACAGTGCGACGAGCAAATAAGTTTGCCTACAGCTCAAATACTATGGCATTGGCACTGTTGCCGTGGGTCGATTGCGACATTGCGATCGGCAGCGTCGATCGTTATCTTGCGCTGCATTATGTGCCTGGTCGACGGACGATTTTCAAAGGTATTCAGCGTGTCTTGCCCGGTGAGCGGCTGACGGTCTCCTTAGGAGCAATGACGCTCCATCATGCGAGGTATTATAGTCCGGCAGTACGACGGATGAACCGGTGGACGCAGACACGCTGCTTGACCGGATCACACATGCGGTCACCAGCAGATTGGTGGCTGATGTCCCAGTGGGCGTGTTTCTTTCGGGTGGAATCGATAGCTCAATCATTGCATCCATCGCGGCAAGGCACCATCCGGCCATCGACACCTTTTCCATGGGTTTCAAGGATGCGCAGTACGATGAATCGGCACATGCCGAGGTAGTAGCTCGCGCGATCCGTTCCTCACACCACCATTTCACATTCGATGAAACGGCGTTCCAAGAATTGCTGCCCACGGTGGTTGAAAGTCTGGATGAGCCGCTCGGCGATCAGGCATTGCTGCCGACCTATTGGTTATGCCGGGAGGCCAAGCGACATGTCACGGTGGTACTGTCCGGAGAAGGTGCAGATGAGTTATTTGCAGGATATGACTACTACGGTAACATGCTGTCGCATCGCTCCTGGCGTGCCTGCCTCAGAGAGTGGGTGTCCGGTCGGAGGTCGTCCGGCGCGGCCCAAACTCTATGCGACAATTCATGGCCTGTGACGCCTTCTGGATTCCCTCTCGTGATGGATTCAGGCAGGCGCCGGGAGCTCATCGGGAAACCTGTGTACGACCCAGATCCCTGGGAGGAGTCTCTGCTGTCATCCCTCGACTGTGCAGAGAATCCCCTCCAGCGCGCAACCCT
This sequence comes from uncultured Nitrospiraceae bacterium, assembly GCA_963839785.1. Taxonomy (GTDB): domain Bacteria; phylum Nitrospirota; class Nitrospiria; order Nitrospirales; family Nitrospiraceae; genus Nitrospira_A. The sequence continues at coordinate 1,064 of CAWIWD010000026.1, read as the reverse complement.
GGCCGATGTCTTGACCTGGTTACCTGATGATCTGTTGGTGAAGCTCGATCGGATGGCCATGGCAAACAGTCTCGAAGGGCGTGCCCCGTTCCTGTCGACGGTGTTGGCCGATGTGGCGCTCCGTCTGCCTGAAGCCCAACGAATGACCGGGACACAGACCAAGATCGCGCTCCGCGAAGTGGCCGCTTTGTTGCTTCCGAAGGCTATCGTCCAGCGAAAGAAACACGGGTTCATTCTTCCCATGGCCAAGTGGCTCCAGCAATGGTTGGGGCGAGTGGGGGATCTGCGGGATTATTTCAATCTGCATCGTATCAAGGAGTTCGACGTGGCTGCCGCGGTATCCTTAGTGGAGCAGGAGCTGATTTCGGATCGACCGAACGAGCGCCTTCTCTTCTCACTGGTGATGTTGGCTGAATGGCACCATTCCTTCTTCAGGCGTCTGGCCTCTGACTTCAGGACGTGATGGTCAGCCGCCGATGTTGTGGCTGACCGTCGATCGGCTATTCGTCACACAATCCCCCACTATCCCCTGACAAAAAGATCGAAAAACCTATCCTTGCTTGAGAACTCCGGTACTATTTGTTCATTCAGGATAGATCCGTAGCCGACTGAAACTTTTAAACCACAGGGCAGAAACACGTGCAATGACAGTCACGTATTTCTCAAAAAGCTCGATCATCGGTCCCAGTAGTCGCTACCGGATTTTTCAGTTCCTGCCCCATTTGGATGCTCACGGAATCGATTGTAAGGTTGATCCATTATTCGATGAAACCTACTTTAAAATCCTGGCGGTGCGGCTGGCTCCGCTTCGAACTCTTCTGAAAATCCCTTATGTCGTCGCTTGCTTTCTGAAACGATTGTGGACGTTGCTCGTTCTTGGCGGAAGGGATCTTATCGTGATCGAGGGGCAATTATTCCCTTACATGCCCTCTCTTGCGGAACGTTTTCTACAGCGGCGGTATCGAGTGGTGATTGAATTAGACGATGCGATCTATTTGACGCACGGCCATAAGAAGAAAATACCTCAGCTGCTTTCGATGAGTACAGGAGCCATCGTCGGAAAT
>CAWIWD010000025.1:0-34713 GCA_963839785.1 uncultured Nitrospiraceae bacterium | reverse complement strand
TTCGATACCAGTATCGCCCACCATTCTGCCGGTATAAGTCGACTACCCATTCCTTCCTCCTAACAGGCCCGTTTTGCTCGCCTCCCTGAGGAGAATTCCTAGATAGTCTCGACTGGACAGAACCAGAACCCTGCGCTAGACTTTCCTCACAAGGAACAAATTCCGCTTTCTCGAATGTTCCTACAGAAGAAAGAGAGGATTGTATGCGCGGGACTATCGCAATGACCATATTGGGACTGATTCTGACCACCGGCTGCTCGAGCACTCACCAGATGGTCACGCAAGACCAGGACTACAATGCGCCGCTGAGCATCTATAGCGCCATGGACAGCACCTCGTTGGTGTATTCCGATCCCATGGCAGCCTCGCAAGCCAATGATAACCCGTATCGATGGATCGGGTTTATTCTGCATCCTGTCGGTCACCTTGTGGATTACACGGTGAATCGCCCCCTCTACGCCATCGCCAGACACGCGCCGTATCTCTTCGGATATACAGCCGAAGACTCCATGATCGATTCACAGCGTCGGTAAACCGATTCAAGTCTCGCTGGCCGGCGTATTTCCGGCCGGCGAGGTAAGGCCTGTCGCTGCCTCGTTACCACTCCACCCACTGCCATTCGCATCTACTTCGCCCTTTAAGGTATGCTAGTTGATCTTTGATCGTGTGACGTTCGGACTGAGGCAATTATCCCAGCCATGCATCGCCGACTCTTGCCATTGCCCGTACTATTGACTATCGGCATCTTCTTGGCTGGTTGCGGGACCCCACCACCTCAACGACCGCCGCTCCCTCCCTCAGAAAGCGACCTTAACCTGCTTAAAACCACCAAACTTTGTGATTCACGCAAAGCGTTCGAGGAAGCACATCCCGGCACCACTCCGCACGTACAGGCCTGGGGCAGCGGGCAAGAACTGCGCCTTCCACAGGAGCAAAGCCTTTCCAAGGGGGAGGAGTCGTACTTTTTCGATGAGGATGGAACGCTGGTCGGCACCCTCTTCGTCTTCCGCTCAGGGCTCGATCTGGCGCCCTATAAAACCCTGCGACGCACCCTGTCTCAACTCAAACCCAGCCTAGAGTTTTATCTCACGGTCTCGGAGTTAACCGATCGCCAAAATATGGCGGGAAGTACCCTGTACGATACGGGGGACGAAAAAACCACGACGCGGTACCTCGTCCTGGGTGACCGAGCCGCGCCTCGCCTGCTCGAAGCGTCTTTTACCATCGACCCTTATGTAAAACTGTTCTCTCCCTACCGCAAAGAATTCCTCGACCGTCTTCGCAATACCGCACAGCAAACTGACGGTCAGCATCTCGACTCGCAAGGAGCCGAAGACAAGGAGCCATTTGCGTCACTGCAACAGTTCGCGCGCGGTCAGACTGCCCAGCTCGCTTACTGCGGAACAAAAAACCAAGCCATTGCTTTGGATGCCTACCAAAAGGCGAGTCTATCGGGATTTACCAGCAAGGTCTGGCAAGCAGAGCTGAACCATCGACTGGGGGTATCCTGGGAAGCCGCAGGCAATCTGGAGAAAGCCAAGAGCGAACTGCTCGCCTCATTGGCTAAACGTCCGAACTCTCCAGAGGTGTTCAACAATCTCGGTCATGTGTACGGAAAGCTGGGTGATAAGCAAAATGCTCTGGCCTCATTCGAGAAGGCAGTTTTATTGCGCCCCAACTATGCCATTGCCCGATTCAATGTAGCCGAGGCCATTGCGCAAACGAACCCCAAACGGGCTATTACTGAATATGAAACGTACTTGGCACTCGCAGAAGGGATTCCTGAAGAAGCCGACCGATCCGCCCTCGCCCAGAAACGCGTGAAAGAGCTCAAACATTAGGACAACACAAGGGACGATATCGAACAGTAGTCGTCGGTTTAGACGGATGGTGTATGGTTCGGCACTAGCGGGGTGACTTCTCTTCCTCTTCCTGACTCGTCTTACACTCGATACATAACGTCGTGACGGGGCGGGCTTTCAAACGCTTGTAAGGAATATCTCCGCCGCAGCGAACGCAAACACCGTACGTCTGGGTGGCGAAACGGCTAAGGGCCTCGTCGATCTTCTTAAGTAATTTCTGCTCCCGCTCCCGAATCCGAAATGAAAAGTGCTGGTCGGCCTCCGCAGAAGCCTGATCACTTACATCCGGGAAAATTTCCAGACCCGTTGGACTGGTCAGCACTACCCCAGCCTCAGCTAAAATCGCTGCCCGTTGCGCTTCAAGATCCTGCAGGATATCAGGATACTTAACTCCGTTTGGCTTGGTGGGTTTCGGTCGATCAGCGGTAGATTTTTTTGCCGGAGTCTTCATCGAAATACTCGGTTTGGTTACGCCGGTATTGTCATCAGACGCGGTTAGAATTTTGACTATAACAGTCTCAGCCAGAGCGGTCAATCAGCTCTGCCGTCAGAGATCTCTTCTCCCCTCGATAGACTTCATCAACGTGACTTCGTCCGCATATTCAATGTCCATTCCCACTGGAATTCCATATGCGATACGTGAGACCCGTACGTGATGCGGTTTCAACAGACGGGTCAAATAGATGGCCGTCGCCTCACCCTCGATCGTCGGGTTCGTGGCGACAATAATTTCCTCCACTCCTCCAGCCTTGACCCGATCAACCAGTTCTTCCGCGCGAATGTCCGAGGGACCGACGCCGTCCAACGGGGACAGGACCCCCAACAGGACATGATAGAGCCCCCGGTAGCCCCCAGCTCGCTCGATCGCATACAGGGTGCTCGGCTCTTCGATCACAAGGATCTTCGTTCGATCGCGCTTGGGATCCCGGCAAAATTCACACAGCTCTTCCTCCGCAATGTTGCGACATTGGAGGCAAAAGGACAGACCATCCTTCACGGCCTGAATCGCTTCAGCCAAGCGCAAAGCATCTTCTCGTTCCGACTTCAGAATATGAAAAGCCAACCGTTGCGCGCTCTTCTGGCCAATCCCAGGCAAGCGAACCAACTCGCGAACCAGTTTTGCCAACAGCCCCTGCTGATCAATACTCATGAAGCGTGTTCACGTGTCGGAACGAGCGTTAAGAAACGATTCAGCCGCCCATCCCAACTCTTCGCATCGACCAGTCAAAAGAGGCCTGGAATCTTCATCCCGCCGGTCACAGCCTTCATCTCCTCAGCCATCATGTCGCGAGATTTCTTGAGGGCGTCATTCCCGGCGGCCACTACCAAATCTTGGAGCATATCGACATCGCCCGCCTTCACAACCTCCGGATCAATTTTCACGCTGACCAGGTCCATGGCCCCATTCACCGTCACCGTCACAATTCCCCCACCAGCAGTCCCCGAAACGGTCTTGACTGCCGCCTGTTCCTGCACTTTGGCCATTTGCTCCTGCATGGCTTGCGCTTGCTTCAAAATATTCGACATGTTCCCAAACGGACTTTTCATTCTTGCACCTCCTGCACCGGGGCGGTTGTCCGAACGTCTGCCAGTTCTCCGCCGAACATCTCCAGCGCTTGTTTAACAAGGGGATGCGCCTTCGCCTGTTGCGTCAAAATGAGGCGCTGTTCCTGCTCTTTCGCCATCCGTATTTGCTTCATCGTGGGCGCGGCCCCTGGCTCCTGCGCGGCCACTTCGACAATTCGAATTCGCACAGCACAGCCGTAGAGGCCTTCACCCAGAGCCGCCAAGGCCCGCAGATTGTCCTCTTTCTCCAACATAGACCGGGCTACGGTTGCCTGCTTGGCAAACCCCAGCGTAATCGATGCCCCTTCGATCCCGACCAATCGCCCCATTTCAAGAAATGGGGCGATATTTGGGTGGTTCGCTGTAACCGCCGCTTGAAAATGCTCCCAATTGACCTCCACTGCGGCGGGCGGCGCCGTGGGAACGTCCGACGCTTCGCGCACTGGCAAAGACGGCTCGGGCAAAGCCTGGGAGAGCTCTGATTTGATGTGCGAGGAGCTGGTCCTCAAAACCGGGGCGAATACCGTGTCAGGAGGAGAGACCCGGGCCGATGCTTTCGGACCGCTCCTGTCCGCTGCAGGCGCCTCCCTTGCGATATTCTGGGTGACTCGCGCGCTAACGTCTCTCGTCACCCCAGACTGCCCCATTCGATCCGGCGACTGCAAGGGCGCTTGGCCACCAACCCGACTCTCGGATGACGGCTTGTCCGGCTGAGCTGCCTGAACTGTGGCCGCAGGCGAACCATTGGAGATGCGTAATAGGCGGGTAGCACGTACTGCTACGGTCTCCAGCACAAACCGTGGATGCGCACTCGTACGCAAACTATCTTCCGCTGCCGTACACATCCGAAATAATTCCTGCAATTGCTCGACGGTGAACCGCGCGGCATCGCGAACCAGCTGAGCCAGATCCTCTTCAGAGGCCTCGATGAGCCCCCGCAAATCAGGCCCCGACGGCACCACCGCTGCAACCAACATGTTTCGCACATATTCCACAAGATCGGCGCAATAGGCGCGCACATCGTGCCCCTGATCCAGCAATCCGGCAATGACCTGCAATGCCTTCGGACTGTTTTGCTCGATGACGGCTTCGATCATGGCTCGCACCCGCTCCTGAGGAACTGCGCCCAGGAGGGCTTCAAGATCTTGATGCCGTATCGTCTTGCCGCCGAACGCAATAATTTGATCCAACAGACTGAGTCCGTCACGCATGCTGCCTTCACTGGCGCGCGCGAGGGCCATGAGGCTCCGATCTTCGATGGCTAATCCGTCTTGCTCTGCGACATGCCGAAGCCGCTGCACGATCTCGACTTTTGAGATACGGCGAAAGTTGTAATGCTGGCAACGCGACAGAATCGTGGCGGGAATTTTGTGGATTTCCGTCGTCGCGAAGATAAACACGACATGGGCAGGGGGCTCTTCCAGCGTCTTCAACAGGGCGTTGAACGCCGAGTTGGAAAGCATGTGCACTTCGTCGATGATATAGACCCGATATTGCCCCCGGAACGGCGTGAACTTTACATTCTCGCGAATCTCGCGCACGTCGTCCACGCTGGTGTTCGAAGCCCCGTCGATCTCCACCACATCTACCGACGTCCCCTGCGTAATCTCCTGGCAATTCGCACAAGAATTGCAGGGCGTCCCCGTCGGCCCTTGCTCACAATTGAGCGCCTTCGCCAAGATCCGGGCGATCGTCGTTTTTCCGACGCCGCGGGTTCCGGAAAAGAGAAACGCGTGGGCGATGCGCTTCGTGGCGATCGAATTCATCAACGTCTGCACGACATGCGGCTGCCCGATCACATCGTCAAACGTCCCGGGCCGGAATTTTCTCGCGGAAACCTGGTAATCCATTTAATGACCTTGACTGCCCTGCGAGGCGAATCTAGCGTCTCCTTGATGACGACGCGGTCTGCATGAGGCATCAACTCATGCGATCGGGAATAAGTGGGGCCAGGTGATCCTGCGGCACACAGAACGGACCGCTTACCGTTGCTTCCTTCCGGACCTGGCGGGATTCACAGGGTTCTATTGCACAGGGCCCGGCCCCGATGATACTAGGCCTTCTCCGCTCTTTACCAACCAGGCTCGTGTCAGCGATCAGCGAATGATATGTGGCGGAGAGGGTGGGATTCGAACCCACGGTCCCGTTGCCGAGACGCATGCTTTCCAAGCATGTCGATTCGTCCACTCTCGCACCTCTCCGCGATCGGACGACTTCAAGGGGCCGCATCTTATCACGCAGGTCAGTGAGCGGCAAGGTAAGGCCCGGCCTTCAGAAGCCAATCAGGCCAGGTGTCTAAGGTAATGATTCAGGGGAACAACGGCGTCCTTGGAGTTGGGGTTGACCCATGCAATGTATCGCCGCAGCCATTGACCGCCTTGTCGGGCATTTCTATACTGCGGCACCTATTTAGCGGAGGCGCCTCATGAAAATCCTGATCGGGATCGGTGTAATCATTCTACTGCTCATCATCCTGATCGTGGCTCTGCCCTTTGTTATCGACCTGAATAAGTACCAGGATCGATACCGGCCATTGATCGAAGAGGCGCTGAACCGAAAAGTCGAGCTGAAGGATATCCGCCTCACCATCTGGCCGCGCATCGGCGCGCGCATCGGCGGATTTATCGTCCAGGATGATCCGGCCTTTCGCGCCGGCTCCTTCGCGTCCCTCTCGTCGCTGGATGTGGGAGTGAAACTTCTGCCGCTGCTGCGAGGCCAGGTCGATGTCGAGGAAATTACCCTGCGCGATCCCGTCATCACCGTCCTGAAGAATGCTCGAGGCCAGTTGAATGTGTCCACTCTTGGCGCCAAACCACAGGCTCCGGCCCCGAAGCCTGACGTGTCCGGCCAGCCGCCGAGCAGTCCGCTCCAAGCCCTGGCCCTCTTTGCTGTGGATCGAGTCTCGATCGACGGCGGCAAACTGACCTATCGAGACGAATCGACTTCGAAACCGACGGAGTACACCGTCAACGACTTGGAGTTCCTTCTCACGTCAGTGCACCTCGGCGAAAGTCCCCGCGTACACCTCGGTGCCATCGTACAACCCTATAATCTTCCGGTGCGACTGGATGGGTCCTTCGGACCCCTTATGGAAACCCTCGACCTGAAATCATTCAGCTTTAACCTTGAACTGGGCAAGGTCGCATTGAATCTCAAGGGACGGGCCATGGGCGGAATTCTGGACGCCACCGTCGCCGCGCTACAGATCGATACAGCCGACCTTCCAGTCACGCTCCCACTGACGAAACCCGTCCAGGTCAAGGACCTGCATCTCACCCTCCACGCCCAGTACCCGCTTTTGTCTGACGTGCCTATCGTCAACCAGGTCGATGTGAACGATCTGGGCCTCACCCTGGTCATGGGCGGTTCCGCCATCAATGTGAAAGGCACCGCCACGAAAGGCCTGGCCAATCTGACGGCCGCGTCAGCCAGCATCAATTCGTCGGACCTTCCGGTCGCAATCCCCCTCAGCAAACCGATCGAACTCAAAGACCTTCATCTCAACGCTGCGCGCCACGTATCCGCTCAAAGATGGCGCCGCACCGCTTGAGTTGGCAGAGGTCCCTGACCTGGGGATGATCGTGGCCATGGGAAGCTCGCGTATCGAGGTGAAGGGATCGGTCCTAGGCGGGCTGGCCAAAGTCGCCGCCAACTCAAAATTGGTTAATACCGCGGACCTGCCGCTCACACTTCCGTTGAAAAATCCGGTGGAGATCAAGGACCTGCAGGCCACTGCAGAGATGAAGGGGCAGGACGTGCGCCTCAGCAATCTCTCGCTTGAACTCTTCGGCGGATTCGTGCGCACACAAGGAACGCTCGGGCTTGGACCCGTGACGCCGCCCTTCAGCGGCACGGTTTCGCTGCAAGGGCTCCAACTCGGACCCACTCTCCAGGCAATCGGCACCGATCAGATTTCCGTGAGCGGCACGGCCGGAGCCGAGCTGGCAGTGAATGGTCGTGGGTTCGCCCACCCCGACCTCGTGAAAGCGCTCGCGGGAACCGGGCGGGTGGCGGTGAAAGACGGCAAAATGGAAGGGATTAATCTGCTGCAAGAGGCGGCCATGCTACTCAAGGTCGTCGGCGTGTCGCTGGACAATGCCAAAGCGACTGCCTTTTCAACGATCGAAAGTGAGTTCGCCATCAAGCAAGGCATCATCGCCGTCCAGCGGTTGCTCATGGACAGCCACGATTTTCAAGCCACGGGGGGCGGCACGATCGGCCTCGATCACTCCTTGAACATGAAGCTGAACCTCGATCTCTCGCAGGCCTTGAGTCAAAAAATCGCGGCCGGTTCCCCTATTGCGCGAGTGGCGCTGAACGGTGGCCGCCTCTCGCTTCCGCTGCTCATTACCGGAAGTACGCAGGCCCCTTCGTATGGACTCGACACCAAAATGTTTGCCGGCAAGGCCCAGGAACAGGTGAAGGAGAAGGTCAAGGGCGCGATCGGAGATCTCCTAAAGGGCGACGCAAAGCCGGAAGATCTGAAACAGCAAGGTAAGGACCTGTTGAAGGGCTTACTCGGACGGTAACATTCAGAGGGAGGCGCATGTCGCTGGCAAATTTAGTCACCCAGTATATCGTGCAATATGGATTCCGAATCATGGGGGCGGTCCTTGTCCTCCTAGCGGCGCTGTTTGTCGCCAAGTCCGTCGGCAAACTGTTTGAGCGATGGCTTAACCAGCAGGAGCTTGAGCCACCGCTACGCCTGCTGCTCCTGCGCCTGGTTAAGGCCCTCGTGGTCATCCTGGGCCTCCTCATCGCCTTGGATCAACTCGGCCTACAAATCGCCCCGCTCGTCGCCGGGCTCGGGGTCGCCGGTCTGGGGGTAGGACTAGCTCTGCAGGGGGTGCTCAGCAATGTCGTGGCTGGGTTGTCGATCATCTTCACCAAGCCCTACCGAGTCGGCGAACACGTCTCTCTATTGAGCGTGCATGGCGAAGTCGCAAAGATTGACATCTTCACCACCACACTCGTGCATCCGGATCATTCCCACATTGTGATCCCAAATCGAAAGGTGGTTGGAGAAATTCTGCACAACTTCGGCACGATTCGGCAGCTGGATCTCTCCATTGGCGTGTCATACCAAACCGACGTCGACAAAACCCTGGATATGCTGCGCGGCCTCGTAAGGCGACACCCGCTGGTGCTCTCGGATCCAGCGCCCATCATCGGCATTACAGCGTTTGCCGACTCCTCCATCACACTCTCCGTCCGGCCCTGGGTGAAGGTGGCGTCCGTCGGGGTTGCACAAATCGAACTCAACCAGGCAATCCTTGAACAGTTCCGCGCCGAGGGAGTGGACATTCCGTTCCCGCAACGCGAAGTACGCCTGCTCACTCCCTCCTAATCAGGATAGATCATCGCCTCACGGAACCATCCGGCGCCTCGGGATGCCTGGCATCCGAAGAGCCCATTCTTCTTAGACATGCGATGCGCCACATAACCCGCCGGCTGATATATTTGATCTTCCCGCCAGCTGACGTGTACTGAGAATCGCCGAGCGCACCCTCATGTACGTAGGAAGACGTGAGCGACGTTCGCTCGATGCACTCATCACGACGGGTTGACCTCCTACGCAGCATCATCTATACCTGCCCCGCTTGGCTCACTCATTGCTCTGCTCACACATTTGCTGTTCGCAGGACTCGGGAGGATGACGACATGACGCGACGACAGAGATTCCTTGTTTTCGCTGTGCTCTGCATGGGACTGGCGACATCGGTCATGGGTGCAGAGCCCTCAGCTCCGCCGGATGCTGTGCCCGGAGCGGTGACGCTAGACGCCGTCACCCTCAAGGACGGCACGGTGATCTATGGCCAAGTCCTGGGGATGGTCGCCGATGAATTGCACATCAAAACCAGTTTCGGGCCGACTGCCGGCGAGGACATCGTCAAGATCATGTGGCCCAACGTTGCCAAGATTTCAGTCAATCGTCCCATTCCGTTCATGCTGAAAGAAGGCACCACGGTGGTGGGAACCGCACACCCCGGCGAGCCCGGCACGCTGATGTTGAAGGCGGCGCCCACAGGGACTCTGATGGCCATTCCTCTTGATTCCGTCCTGGGCATGAATCAGCCAGCCGTCATCTATACCGGCGCTGTCCAGGCAGGATTCTCGCAAACCACCGGAAACAGCCACTTGAGGAACGGGAGTGTAATCGGCGAACTATCTGCCCGCAGCGAATCTCTACGCCTAACCATCTTGGGGCGCTACATCTATGGCGATAACGGCGGGAACCTCATTGTTCGTAACAGTCGGGGCACCATCAAACTTGACTTCTTTCTCACGAAACGGTTGTATTGGTTCGCCTCCGCCTACTTTGAACAAGACACCTTCCAAGATCTAAAGTTGCGCACCGCTCTCGCCACAGGGCCTGGTCTTCAAATTCTCGAACGCGGCGACTTGACCGGTATCTTCAGAGACATGACTCTATGGACGGAGGCCGGCGCAGCCTACTTTAATGAAGATTTCAAACTCGCCGACGACAAAGCCAGCACACGAGGCCGGTGGGCCGTCAAATGGAACTGGCCGCTTTGGGGCGGCGACCAAGTGAGCCTGTATCACTTTCAGGAAGGTTTTCAATCATTGGCAAATTCCAAGGATCTTTACCTGACGGCGGACACCGGCTTGCGATTCAAAGTTTGGGGGGGATTGGTGAGCGGGTTGCAATGGACCATGCGATACAACAAAAATCCGCCACCTGGCATTTCTGATACCGACAATCTTTATCTGATTACGCTGGGCTACAGCTTCGACACCAGCCGGAAGCAGTAGGGGACACAGGCACATATCCCGCTCACAGAGGAGGTGCGCGATGAGCATGATGAGTGAATTCAAAGAATTTGCCGTGAAGGGTAATGTGCTGGACATGGCCGTGGGAGTCATCATCGGAGGGGCTTTCGGAAAGATCGTGTCTTCCGTCGTCAGTGACATTCTGATGCCTCCCATCGGACTCTTACTGGGAAAAGTGGATTTCTCCAGCCTCTTCATCCCATTGACCGAAGACGCCAAAGGAAAATCCCTCGCAGCCGCCAAAGCCGCCGGAGCGGCCACCATCAACTATGGGGTCTTTCTGCAAACCCTTCTCGACTTTACGATTCTGGCTTTCGTAATATTCATCGTGGTCAAGCAAATGAACCGCTTTAGAAAGACTACCCCTCCCGGGCCGCCTCCTGCTCCACCGAAGGAAGAGGTGTTGCTTACGGAGATTCGGGATCTGTTGAAAACCTCTCGGCGCTCATGACCGTGTGCTCATGTTGACCCATGCCGCTTGGATGCCTCCAACGGCCTCGATGTTTGTGAAGGAGGATCGCATGAAAGACGTTCGCATGATTCCCATGCTGCTGAGTGCCCTGTTGGCCGCGGCCTGCACCACCGCGCCTGCGCCGAATGACACGGCGAGCCGAGCCCTGAATGAAATGAAAGCGGTCGCCCGACCGATCCCACCGAAAACGGACCCACGAGAAAGTACGATTGCCGAACTGCAGCGGCAAATCGCCGATCTACAACGCCAAAACGCCGAGCGCGACGCGGAACTGGCCCGACTACGTTCATCTTTCGACAGCGAGGTGAATCAGGCCAAATCTCGAGTTGGCGAGCTTGAATCGCAAATCAGCCAGCGTGACCAGGAATTGGGGTCGCTCCGCAACGCGTCCGGCGACAAGGATCGCCTCACGACTCAGTTGTCCGATGCGGAACGTCAACTCGCTTCCAAAGATCAGGAACTCGCCGCCCTGAAAACCGGCGCCGGGGATAAGGAGCGGCTCGCCGCGCAGCTCGTCGCCCTGCAGGGACAACTGTCCTCGAAGGATCAGGAACTCACGGCTCTCAAGAGCCACGCCGGTGATCGAGATCGCCTTTCGTCAGAGCTGGCGCAGGCAAAGCAACGTATTGCGGATTTGGAGCGGCAGCTGGCGGCACGAGATCACGAGCAGGCGGGATTGAAGGCTGCTGCCGGCGAGCGGGAACGACTCGTCGCCGACCTTGCCGCTGCCAAACAACGAGCCTCCGACCTTGAGAGCGAACTCACGCGAAGAGACCACGAAATGGCGGGCCTCAAGGGAGCCCTTGAACAACAGAAAACCAGCCTCGCTGAGGCGAAGGACGACTTGTCGAAACTCCTTCAGGCCGAAGTCGCAAAAGGCAACGTCACCATGAAACAGCTGGGCGACCAGCTGACGCTGGGCCTCGCCACGACCTTGCTGTTCGATTCCGGAGAGGCCATGCTCAAACCGGGAGGGGCGGATGTCTTGCATCGCATCGGGGGGGTACTCAAGCAATACCCGGATCGTTCGATTCATGTAGCTGGTCACACTGATAATGTGCCCATCAAGGGTCGCCTGGCGAAGAAGTTTCCAACTAACGCCGAGCTCTCTCAAGCGCGCGCAGAAAGCGCTCGTCAGGCACTGACCGAGGGCGGCATGGCCCTGGACAAGGTCGAGGCCACGGGACATGCGGACAGCCGGCCTATCGCCAGCAACTCGACAGCCGAAGGACGACAGAAAAATCGACGCGTGGAAATCGTTGTCGGTCACTAGCGACTACGCAGTGACTCGATACGCTTGCATCCGCTCCAGGAACACGTTAGAGTGCCGGCGTGTTCCTGGAGGGTGCATGTTTACGAACCATCTTCAGTAGGCACGCAGGTTCGCACCAGTTGATCGGTTGTCTTCAGCTCGGCGTCAGTTCCATCCCCTCACTACTTACTTTGATTCCCAATGAACGACTGTCGATGTCCTGCGATACACAGCATATATCTTTTCGTACTAAGGAGCGCTCTTATGAGACGAGCTGCACCGATGCTCATAGTGCTCGCTATCCTCGTCACGGGATGTGAAACCCACCCGCAAGTTCATCCCGTCGCAACGACTCCATCACCCGCGGAAGTGAAACTCCTGGCTCTTCAGCAAGAGCGAAGCCAGTTGCTCGCCACGCTCGGAGAATTTCATGATCGCATTCGCGATCTCGAAAGCAAATTAGGAGATCGCCAGAGTCCCCCGGCCACAGCGTCCTATGAGCAATTGCTCAGCGCTAAAGAAGCGGAACTTGCCGATTTGAGAAAATTAGGCCCGGAACGCGACCGATTGACCGGCCAAGTAGCCGTCACGACGAGTGAGTTACAGCAGGCGCGTCAACGCCTTGCAGCACTCGAGCAGCAATCCGCATCGCGCGAAAAGGATCTGACCGCCCTTCAGACACACGCAACGGTTGTCGCGGAACTCGAGCTGGCACGACGACGAATCATGGAGCTGGAAACGTACGTCACCCGCCAAGACAGTGATCTCCGCGCCACTCGTGCGGGTACGGCTGAGCGAGATAGTTTCGCGGCCCAGCTGCAGAGCGCCACCACAACGATCGGCTCGTTGAAGGCACGCATCACCGCCCTTGATCAACAGCTCAAGGATCGGGAGCAAGCCTATGAGACTGTCCGCACGCGACTTGTAGAGCGAGATAAACTGGTTCCTCAGTATAACGCTATGGTTGCTGAGGTCTATCAAGCACGACACCGTATCGCCGCACTTGAACAACGGGTGGGTGACAAGACGCGCGACATGTCGGTGCGGCAAAAAAACCCTTCGGGCACGTCTCCCGAACGACCACCCGGCGCCAATAACACTGGCGTCGAATCGCCCCGAGTATCTTCTGCGGGCCGAGAGACCACACAGCCTCCGCTCACACCGCGCTCAAGGGACCTTAACTCGGCGAAGCGGTCATCCAGCGATATCGTTGGGCAGAGCACTCCTGGAAAACCAAACCCTTCAGGAAACGAGGAGGGGCGCACAGGAGCTTCCGCGCAAGTAGATACTGCGAATGGGCGCTTCGCGGCGATGAAGGAAGACTTGCTTAAGGTACTGCCCGGTGATCGCGGGCAGAACACGGTTACCGTCAGACAGGATGGCAACCGGCTGACCGTCGCGTTAGCGTCCAACTGGTTGTTCACGTCCAGCGATGCAACCCTTACGCCGGATGGCTTGACCATGTTGAAGCGGATCGGCACGGTGTTAGGACAAACTGCCGACAGATATGTCCAGGTGGCGGGGCATACGGATAACCAACCGATCAGCAAGGCCCTCCAAAAAACGTTCCCAGACAACAAAGCCCTCTCCTGGGCTCGCGCTGAAAATGCTCGACGCGCTTTGATCAATGGGGGCATGCCGGCCGACAGGACGAAGGCCGTAGGTATGGCCGATTCCAGACCGCTCGCTTCCAATGCCAGCGAACAAGGCCGTCAGAAAAACCGCCGGTTGGAATTGGTCATCGTTCAGGGCCCGACCGTCGCCGCGGGTCGAGAGACATCGCGTGACAATGCTCGTCTCGCCGCCATTGGCTCCGCGCATTAGTGATGCGCACATACCTAGAGGCGTATTGTGCGCATTGCGAGTGCCCAGTGCTAAAGTCGACAGGCACTTTGATTGGTCACCAGCGCTACGCGTTCACCCGGAACCGTCGTCAGAATTTTATAATGGCCGAGGCCAAGCTCTTTTCCGTAGGCTTCCCCGACGAGCACATCCTGAACATGTTGATGGTCGGAAGCCCGAAAATATGACCGTCCCTCTTTTAAACCATCAAACTCATGCCCTTCTAAGGTCCTAATGAGCGCATCAGTTTCTGTAGTGCCCGCGCGCTGCATCGCCTCCAATATCTGCGTCATGGCGGCATAGCCCAGATAGCAGCGCGAGGTTGGCGTGTGATTGTACTTCTCGACCACGGCTTTGATAAAACGCTTGGACCCCTCGGTGTTGACCTTTGGATCCCAGATAAGGCCCCAGATTCCCGCGTTGTTTGCATAGCCCAAAGGACGGCCAATTTGCTCGCCGCTCAGCAACCCGCCGGTCCCAATCTTATCCTTCGACAATTCCAGCGTGGCGTAGGCCTTCAACGCATGGACTAAGTCCCAGCCGTAGAGATTGAGCACAATGAGTGTCGGCCGTTGTTCTTTGGCAGCGGCCAAGGCGGAAGCAAAATCCGTCGAGCCGAACGGCATTAGGGTTTCCCCCACAACTTCAACTCCATGGCCTTGAGCAGCGGTAACCAACGCCTGCGCGGCCGTTTTGCCGTCCAACGAGCTCGTTGTGAGCATGTACCAGCGGGTGCCGTAGGCCCTCAGTAGAAGCGGCGTCACCGCTTGCGCCAGCATCGAAGCATTGGGCATGAACACGAACGTGTGCGAGTCACAGGCCGCCCCCGTCAGCTCAGGAACATAGGACCCGGTCACCATGAACAATTTGTTTTCCTTCTTCGCCAACGCACTGACGGCTAACGCACAGTCTCCATTAAATGTGCCCATAAGAACATCAACGCGGTCTTCTTTGATGAACTTGGTGGCGACCTTCACAGCCTGTTCAGGGTTAGAGGCATCATCGGCTTCGAGGATGGCCACCGGTCGCCCCAGCACCCCACCGCGCTTGTTGAACGAATCTACCGCGACATGTGCCCCATGCACATCGTGAATGGACGACGTCTTATATGGACTCGACAATGGATCAAGAATCCCGATTTTGATCGGCTCCCCGGCGTACGCGCGTGTGCCATTGCCCGTCAACCCAACGATGCGACCGGCCAACTCGCTCGCCGCAAGCGCACCCCCGGTTATAGCTGATAATTGTAAAAATCGCCTTCGTGATATATGACCCATGCTGCGGACCTCCCTCTGTGCCATTGACTGCTACACCATCGCGTGGAAGATAGCCACGGCCAGACATGCCGACGCAATATCTCATAGCAGAGCTGCTCAGTTTTTAACAGCTTCCAGATATATTGGAGATTTCGGCAAATCCTCGTCTGATTGATGGGAGAGCGCGGCAACAGTGGCGGTAGGATCATCGGCGCGACATGAAGTCGGAGAGGGGAAAATAAGCGATAGGTTTGTAGTCAAGTCTGCATGGCAAGTAACAAGAACGCGCACAGGGGTGCGCACCGGTATCCCATATTCCGGGCAGGGAAGAGGGCTTCGTTCAAACTATAGCAAGAAATGCCATGATGAGTGGCAATTTGAGGTCAGCTGTACTGATCTTCCGTGTACACCTGCTTGATCGACCAGAACACCGCTTCCTTCAGCTTCTTCATTTGAGGGTCCGGCGGATCCTTCCTGATCTTCTGCAGTTTCCGATCGAGTGCGAACAGAGGTTCAACTGAGCGACGGTCCGGCACCCGCCCCAGGGCCCATGCGATTTCTGTTTGGACGGTGATGTCGATATCTGGTGCGTCCAGCATTTCCAGCAGCGGGGGAACCACGGTTCCATCGCTATGGATATTGCCAAGATCGCCCAAACCTTTTGCCGCAGCCGCCTGCAGATCAGGCTGCTTCGAATGCTTCAGAATATCAACAAGGATGGGGATTCCTTCTTTACCCATATTGCCTAGCGCTACCGCCGCTTGCTTCGCCAGATCTTTATCCTTGAGCGCCTCCATGAGACGCGGCAATGCTTCATCTGCCACCATTTCGCCCAATAAGGAAATGATCTTCAGCTTTCGGAGGTGACTGGTCTCCGGAAAATCCAATAGCTTCAGCAACCGATCCGGCTGCCCCCATTCAGCCGTCAATAGCAGGGGAAATTCGTATTTTTCCAACGCAGCGCGCAGTGCACTCAACGCGTATACACCAGGGTCGCCAGCGTGAGCCGATTGAGAAGCCTGGACGGCATCTTCAAAATCAGCGCGGACCTCCTTCTGCCACTTCACCTTCATGCCTCCCAGATCATAGGTCAATTGGCAGGCGGGGCCCTTCCATAAACGTGAAGGGGCATCGGGCAAATCGTTGTCCCCGCCCGCAGATGCAGTCCCTTCCCACGTCTTTCGTTGTTCGCACTTCACTCTGACAAGAACATCGTGGGGAATGGCGGGTCCGCACTCACCGCATAGCCCAGCTCGGCGATACGACGCATCACCACGTCTCGGATGCTATCCGGAGTTCCTCTCCCTTGGTCGGTTAGGGTAATGACCTCCACCAGGACGGTTTGAATCCGTTCCAATTGAGCCTTTTGTTCGTGGGTGAAATAGTCTCGATAGGCCAACACTGAGGTGTACATCCCGCAGAGAACCAAAAGGGATGCTGCTGAGACAGCCAAAACGATCGGTTTCATGGATGGTTCCTCCTCCCAGAAGAGGGCCCTAGATTGGGACACAAGGGCTTATTTTTCATTATACCCCTACAGAGGTTGTCGTACTACTGCAGATAATCAGCCGCAACCATGTCCGCGCTTCGGCTCTGCTTCTCAGGGAGGTGCATGAGAGGGCCGGGTGAGGTTCGCAGCGAATGACGAATTGGATATGCCCAACCGGCGTATGGGTTGACAGGTAGGCTCGATCGACGGTACAAAATGTCATTATTCAGCAGCTCTTTCCATCAGCAGGCACCTTCCGCATGCAGCATCGATAGGCAACGCGGTGTCAGCGTCGCGAGAGTGGCGGAACTGGCAGACGCGCGGGTCTTAGGAGCCCGTGGGTAACCGTGGGGGTTCAAGTCCCCCCTCTCGCACCATACCTAGAGACCCTGCGTGGCGCGCATAACTTTTCGTACTCGGAGGACGCGAACAGACTTATGAAACTTGAAGTGACTGAACTGGGTCCCATGAAGCGATCGCTTAAAATTGAAGTTCCGGCAGACGAAGTTAATTTGCGCTTTGTCCGGGCATACTCGGAACTAAAGAAGCAAGTTCACATTCCGGGTTTCCGCGCTGGGAAGGCCCCGCTACAGTTACTGGAAAAACGCTATGCTAAAACTGTCGAGGAGGACGTCATTCGTGCGCTAGTCCCCGATTACTATGATCGGGCTATTCGCCAATCAGGAATTGTCCCGGTGCTGGTAGAAATTCCGCCACTGGAACGAGTTAAGGTCAAGAAGGATGCCCCCTTTATCTTTACGGCCACTGTCGAAATCAAGCCGACGATTGAACTCCGAGATTATAAAGCTCCCAATCCAATTTCGCTCAAACAAGATCACCGGAGCATAACTGACGAACAAGTTGAAAAAGCCATCGAGGTTCTTCGCGAACAGATGGCCCAATTGCATCCTGCTCCGGCGGGAACGCCATTGTCCGACGGTGACTATGCGGTACTGAATGTTACAGGGACGCTTGGACGGGAGCCCGCTCGATGGCACGACAAAAGAGGGCCATCTCCACAAGATCGGCTCGCATGCCCTCGTGCTAGGGGTCGATCTTGAAAGTCATCTGATCGGCAAAAAAGAAGGTGAGACCATTACGGTTCCTCAGGCCTATCCGGTCACGCACCCCGATCCTCGTGTCGCGGGCAAGACCGTTACATTTCACTGCGCTATTCAATCAGTTAAGCAAAAGCAGCTCCCGTCACTGGACGATGAATTCGCAAAAGACTGCGGCCCTTATCAGTCTTTGCAAGAGATTCGAGACAAGCTTCGCACCGAAATGGAGCGGTCTCTCAAGAAGGATATCGAAGATTCCTACAAAGACACCATTTTAAAACGCCTGGCGGAAACCCATCATTTTGAGCTGCCCGGAACGTTGGTCGAGCGAGAACTGTCAGCAATGGTTAGGCAACAGTTGCAATCCCGCCAGCGCAAATCGGACGACAATCCTGACGCCTCACCTGCCGCCTCTCGAACAGACGACGTCACAAAACTCCAGGATGAGTATCGGCCTGAGGCCGAGCGACGCGTGAAGGTTGGATTAATCCTCGAAGCACTAGCGGCAAAAGAGGGCATCTCCGTCACCAATGAAGATCTAAACCATGAAATTGCGAGACTCGCCGCCGAGGTCAAGCTGTCTGCCGACGAAGTTCGCCGCATGATTCAGTCTGGAGGACAAGACACCTTGGACGATCTTCAGGCCAGAATTTTGGCCGACAAGGCCTTGGATTTTGTGTATCGCCACGCCATGATTCAAGGATAGTCATGTCATCCGCATAACTTCGCATTAATCCCTTGTGATTCACTTAATCCAGGCTGCAGCGTGTGGTAAAATAAAGAGTTTCTACTTGTAGGGCCTGTAGCGGAAAGGATTCAGCTGAATGTTAGTTCCGATTGTCATCGAACAAACAAACCGCGGCGAACGTGCCTATGACATCTACTCTCGCCTTCTTAAAGATCGTATCATCTTTCTAGGTGCCCCGATCGATGATGTTTTCGCGAATCTGATCATCGCGCAACTGCTTTTTTTGGAAGCTGAAGATCCTGAGAAAGATATCAATCTGTACGTCAATTCTCCGGGTGGAAGCGTGACAGCCGGGCTTGGCATTTACGACACAATGCAATATGTCAAACCAGCGATCAACACCATCTGCCTGGGCCAGGCTGCCAGCATGGGCGCGTTCCTCTTAACCGCCGGCACAAAGGGGAAACGTTATGCTCTGCCGAATGCGCGTGTCATGATCCACCAACCGATGGGAGGGTTCCAAGGCCAGGCCACTGAAATCGACATTCATGCACGGGAAATATTGAAAATCCGTGAACGCCTTAACGAAATCATGGCCAAACATACGGGCCAACCTCTCGACAAAATCTCGCAGGATACCGAACGAGACTATTTCATGTCGAGCGAGGAAGCCAAACGCTATGGGCTGATCGATGAGGTAATCACACGCCCCCTGAAGAGCCTTAAACCCGTGGCGTCGACGGATTCGGCGAAAGAGGGCGGCAAGAGCTAGTTGACCTTGGTGTAGTGGAGGCAGCATGGCTAAACAAGAAAAAATTGATCGGCACCTGCGCTGTTCCTTCTGCGGGAAGAGTCGAGACGAAGTCCGAAAGCTGATCGCCGGTCCGACGGTTTACATATGCGACGAGTGTGTCAATCTCTGCAATGACATTATTGCAGAGGATTGGGAAGAGGCTAAAGAGGAGATTTCCTCGAAGCTGAGGAAGCCAGCCGAAATCAAACATCATCTCGACCAGTATGTGATCGGGCAGGATCGCGCAAAAAGAATTCTCTCCGTTGCCGTTCACAATCATTACAAGCGCATTTCCGCCAAGGATAAGGATGTCGACGATGTCGAACTCCAAAAAGGCAATATCCTGGTAATTGGTCCCACCGGTACCGGAAAGACCCTATTGGCCCAGACCTTGGCCAAATTCCTGGACGTGCCCTTCACCCTAGCCGATGCCACCACCCTAACGGAGGCGGGCTACGTCGGGGAAGATGTTGAAAACATTATACTCAAGCTGCTTCAAGCGGCAGACTATGATGTCGAGCGTGCCGAACGCGGGATCGTATACATCGACGAGATCGATAAAATCAGTAGAAAAAGCGACAGTCCTTCAATTACCAGGGACGTTTCGGGTGAAGGTGTACAACAGGCACTCCTCAAGCTTATAGAAGGAACGGTTGCCAACGTTCCCCCTCAGGGAGGCCGCAAGCATCCACATCAGGAGTTTATTCAGGTAAACACCTCGAACATTTTGTTCATCTGCGGCGGCGCTTTTGTCGGACTTGAACATATCATCGAGCAGCGCATGAACCGACGATCGATGGGATTCGGCGCGGATGTTCGTGGACGTAACGATATTCGACTGGGAGAATTACTGCCGCATGTTCAACCAGAAGACCTGTTGAAGTACGGTTTAATTCCTGAGTTTATTGGCCGGTTGCCCGTCGTCGCCACACTTGACGAACTTGATGAGCAGGCGCTGATCCGAATCCTCACTGAGCCGAGAAACGCCCTCACCAAGCAGTATGAAAAGCTGCTCTCCTTTGAAAAAGTAAAATTGCGATTCACTGACGCTGCCTTGGGCGCAGTCGCACGTAAGGCCTTCACTCAAAAAACAGGCGCTCGAGGATTACGCTCGATACTTGAGGAAGCCATGCTCGATGTGATGTATGACGCTCCCTCGCAGAAACAGATCAAGGAAGTCTTGATCACCGAAGACGCTATAAGCGGCAAGCATGCTCCGATTCGGATCTTTGAACAGGACAAGGACGTAAAAAGCGCCTGACCACCTCCTGCTTAATGGATAACCGGTTGTCAATCTAGAGGGGGCTTCGGCCCCCTCATCTTTACATCCCAGCTGCGCTATCCCTCCATATTCCGGCCTCGATAACCCTTGAATGAGGTTTTTGTCGACAAGACGATTCTGTGCGGTATACTTGCGGAAACATACGGGATCCCAACGATCCATCGCCCAAAGGACGGCACGTGTGAAATTCGCTGTTGTATCCAGTAGCAGGCATAAGGGAAAAACGCTCGAAGTTGATGCCGCCAAGGAGATGATTACTTTAGTGGGTCTCAATGGCGAAACCATGGGCGGCCTGACTTGGGATTTTCTCGTCGATCAGATTCTCACCTATAGAAAGCCTAGCAACCGTGTGAAGCTCGCTCTCAACCACGTATCTCGCTGTCCATACGAGTCAAATACACGACTCCTGAAGGTACTCAATTTGAGAGTCGAGCGGGAGGAATCGGCGGAGGTGGACTCTTTATTGAAAGCTTTGCCCCACTAGCTGTCGGAACCAAGCTGAGCCTGGAGTTTACGTTGCCAGAGAGTCCTGACGAGTGGCTGTCGGCCAAAGGCGGGATCGCCTGGGTGTGCCCCAAAGCCGACCAATACACATTTAGTCCAGGAATGGGTGTGCGCTTTACGGAAATTGGGGTGGAAACGAGGAACCGAGTACTCAGCTTGGTCCATTCGGTCAGATGTATTCCGCAGAATGACCCCCTCCAGCCAGGCAAGCTTGAGCCTATCGAATAAACACGTGGAAGGGCTAGCCCTGAGATGAAGTTTCCCGTCACCGCCACTCGCGAGCACCAGGGGAAAATACTCGGTATTGACTGCGAACAGGAAACGCTGAGCTTGTTCGATGAAAAAGGACAGAGCCTGGGCATACTGGGCTGGGGCTCGCTCATCGAGCACATTCTATCCATCGACGATGATGAACGTTTCGCCCATAGCCGAGCACATCCACGCGCGCCACTCGCCATCAAGGTGCGTTGCATCACTCCAGAAGGCAAACATTTTGAGGGCCTGACAGGTGGAATAGGCGGAGGTGGGCTGTTTATTGAAAGTAGTGCGCCACTCCCGCCCGGAACCGAGTTGAAAGTGGAGTTTGCGCTGCCCGATCGACCGAGTGAGAAATTTGGAACCCGCGCAAAAGTTGCTTGGACACGCTCAAAGCCAGAACGATACTTGCTGTTTCCTGGAATGGGAATTCAGTTCACCGACATTGATGAAGATGCCCAAAAGCGACTTATCGACTTGGTCAATTCTTTGAACCGTACTCGTGCGATTGCCTGATCTGCTGCAAGGCCCACCGCGTCCATCCTCGAACCACAGAATCGGAATCCTTCTCAGCGACTTTCAACAGATCAGCCACAATCTCCTTATCGCCAACCTTTCCGAGTCGGAATGCCGCCTCAGAGCGCACACCTGCATGAACGTCTGTCTTCAGAAGTGACAGCAAATGGGGGATGGCCCGAACATTTCCCGTCTCCCCCATGACAGCAGCCAGACCCTGACGGACCGTCGGATCCACATCTCGCAATGCGGCAGCAAGATTGTCTGAGAAAGAGACGCTCTCCAGCCCAAGCAAGGCACGGCTTGCAGCGATACGACCGTGAACGTTTGGAGTGCGAAGTTTCGCAAGAATCTGGGCCTCCGAAGCCGCGGCCGGTTCAATCTCACTCAGAGCCAGGGCGCCAGCCTCGCGGACTGCGCCAATAGGATCGGATAACAACTCTACGAGGGCCGGTCCACTCTCCGCGTCACCCAATCGACCCAACGCGATGGCCGCAGCTCCGCGCACGCGTGGATCAGGATCATCGAGCGCTAAAATCAGCCCTGATCTCGCTGATCGACGTCCAATTTTCCCCAACGCTTCTGCCGCAGTGCGACGCATACTCGGATCAGCATCCGTCAAAAGTTCGACCAGCCTGGCCGACATCACTTCCGGACCTACTGCAGGCGCTTCCACATAACATCCCCCCGTCGCGAATCCAATCAGGAGACAAAGACCAAGATGGATGGCAACAGGCAAAGACACGAGGGGCAGAGCCTCAATAATCTACAGGATTCGAGTATCTGTACTAGACGGGTTTTGAGAATGAATCATCATCCGGAACGGGAGCTTGCTTGGCTGCTTCAATAGATTGTTCCAATTCTTTCTGGGCTGAATCCATTTCGGCCCGGATCGTACGCATTTCAGGATCGACAGAATTCCGCACATCAGCCACTGCTTGACGGAAGGTTCGCACCGCATCCCCTAAGCCCTCTCCCAAACCCTGCATATCTTGGGCAGACACTCCCGCTGGTTGAGACTGGGCTGCTTTCGCCCGCATGGCAGCCTGAGCCGCCTGCACACGAGCCACAGCATCCTTATTGACGATGGCCGATGGCCGCTTCGCTACGGGCTTGCTCTGGGCACCGGCCGGAAGCGGGGGATACTGCGCACGCATAAGCGGCGCGGGGGTGGCCATGCGATCTTCCATGGTCGGAGGCTGATGGCTCTGTGCGACTGCCGATCCCGCCGCCGCCTGCCCAGGACTCACGGTGGCGACCCGAGGTTTCGCCTGCTGAACGGCTTGCGGACCTTGCGGTCCTGCGGCTGCCATGAGAGCCGCCGTTGTACCCGGAGTTAACTCAGGGCCGGGTGTGTACGGAGCGGTGGCCTTGGGAACCGGTTGGATCGTTGGGGCTGTCGATGGCTGAGTTGCTTGACTCGTCTCTGCTATCGGTTGCGTCTGAGTGGAAGCAGGCACGATGGAGGCATCACTCTGTTCGACTGTGGCCTCGGGAGGCGGGATGTCATTGACTTCTTTTTTAAACCCCTTGAGAGCCTTGCCGACACCTTCGCCGATTTGCGGGAGCTTCCCCGCTCCAAAAATAATTAACACAATAACCAGGATGATAATCATTTCCGAGAATCCCATGGTGCCAAACATGTTCGATATCCTTCCTCGGCAATAGGGGTTTGCCCAGCGCCAGAGCGCCAATTTGGCCTGCTTATCTCCCACGATAGCTGCCCGATGTAAAGGGTGTCAAGAAAGCCGCGGACTCAATCCTGGCCATCTGAAAGAAGGGCGAGTCTATGCGGTAGGTACCGCGATGGCCACGAGTTCGGTCTGAACCGGCTGCCCATGTACCACCGCATCCTGAGAGGAGAGATAGACGTCCAGCTCGCTTCGAATACCGAACTCCTCCGGCAAGTAAATCCCGGGCTCGATTGAGAAACAGGTGCAAGGCAGTAACCGGCGGGCATCCTGCGTTTCTAGATTATCGATATTGGCCCCATTACCATGCACGTCCTCGCCAATTGAATGGCCGGTTCTGTGCACAAAATATTTCCCATACCCCGCATCTTGAATAACCTTCCGGCACACGTCGTCTACTTCCCATCCATAGGGGAACGCCCCACCGCGAACCTGACTTTGCACGAATGTCACGGCAGCATCTCGAGCCTGCCGCACAATCTGAAAAACCTCCTGGTGCCGCGCTGGCGCAACCTGCCCGACATATCCGGTCCAGGTAATATCCGCATAAACGGCGCCAGGCGCAGCTTCCTTAGCCCACAGATCGATCAAAACCAGATCGCCCGCCCTGATAAGAGCAGCTCCCTCGGAAGACGGCCCATAGTGAGGATCGGCGCTATGAGCATTAACGGCGACAATCGGCGGACTTGAGGTCACCAGACCGCGTGCCTGCATCCGGGAAAGAATATATTGTTGCAGATCATATTCCGTAAGCGCACGTCGCTCGGCTTGCGAGGTCCCCACAAACCGAAACGCTTCGTCCACAATTGCCCGCAAGCCGTCAGCCGCTACCCGGTGGGACATCAATTGAGGTTCATCCCAGACGGCTTCAAATTGTTGAACCAAATCGGCGGAGGTGACCACTTCCACATTCAGACTGCGCACGAGATCGATCGTCCCCGCATCTACGCGTGACAGGTACGGGATTGCATTCATCGGCGAGTATTGCATGGCGATCCGCTTGGCCGAGTGCAGCATAGCGCCAAGAATCGTCTGCTGTTCCCGCCAAGATACGTAGGGTCGGGCTTCTCCCGGCAAGCCGTCCAGGACATGAGGCTCAATGCGATGGTATAGCTTGATCGGCGTCCCTTCTGCCGGAATCCAATAATACCAACGTCTCGTCACATGGAGTGAGGGGTCCAGCAGCAACACTCGGTAGGCAATGGGGTCGAGATGGCGAAAGTCATAGAATAACCAGCCATCAAGCCCTGGCTGATCTCGAATGGCTCGCTGAATACCGGCCACTCGCGCGCAAAAAGAAGACGACGCGTCCATGGCGGCCATCATAGCCACATTTCGAGAACGATACCACTGTGCATTCATGCCGTTCTTTCTGCTCACTCGCTCAGTGCTACAATGAGGTTTATAGCCTATGACCATTCCTCTCTCATCGGATTTGGCGCACTACCGCATCACCTTTTTTTTCGGACCGGATACCACTGAGCATCGGCCGGACCACGTCAGATGCGTCTTCAATGTGAAAAAACGCAGCTGGAAAGGCGGTGTACAAGTCGCCGTGGACGTCACGCAAAATCACCTGGCTCAGGCGCGCGAGCGGATTGGGTATTCCACCCGACTCGGTGAGTTCCTGCAACAAGTCAGACAGGAGGAGTACGACGAGGTGAGGCGCCGAGCCGACGATCTGTTCGTTCAAGCCTTGTGCACCTGCACTCTCAATTTGGCCCTCTCATGCGGGACTGGAGCAGCAGAACCAAGCGATAGCCGCTGAGGCCTTCGACGCCGAACTGAATCGGGTCATCGATGAACAACCGGAACAGTTGATCGAACCGATCCGTCTCGAACTGGATTTAGAGAATACGCCTTAGACGCCGGTGGCACCGAAGGTGAGCCCGACGGAAAGCCGGAAGGGGTTTGAAAACGGGAGGGAATTTGATATAACGACAGAACAGCAATTGCAATCGCGCACGGCTCATCGGCATTCATTTTTTCTTCACACTACATCGGAACTTCAGCACGAAGGAGGCACCCAACGTGAACGTCTCTGCTCATATGTCCTTCAAAAGACGACGCAGCCTCTGGTTCCAATCAAGTCTTCAGTGTCTGGTCATGATGTGCTCATTGGCCATTCTCGTCGCGCCACTGTTCGCCCAAGAGTCGAGTACTGCGTCCAATGTGCCGGTCTCCTCAAGTGATGCCAGCGCTTCAGGCGTCGGCATCCAAGCAGGATCGGCTCTGGCAACTATTGTCTATTTCCCCCTCAAATTAGCGTTTGCCATCGGGGGAGGAGTCGTAGGCGGATTGGCCTACGGATTTTCGGGAGGAAGTGAACAAACGGCCAAGAACATTTGGATCCCGAGTATGTATGGCACCTACATCATCACACCAGAACACCTGAAGGGCGATAAGCCGATTCGCTTTCTCGGTGTCCCCGCAGAGTCCCAACGAGATGCGGTCGAGTACGTTCCCCAGGAACCTGCGCCGCTCCCATTGGAACCCATTCGCTAGC
Source organism: uncultured Nitrospiraceae bacterium (assembly GCA_963839785.1). GTDB lineage: Bacteria > Nitrospirota > Nitrospiria > Nitrospirales > Nitrospiraceae > Nitrospira_A. The sequence goes on along the minus strand of CAWIWD010000025.1, from coordinate 8,889 downwards.
ATGAAACCCGTCATTGGAGTCACGCCCGACTTCAATGCCGGCGATCGTCAGGAGTGGGGCGGTAAGGAACCCACGTATTTTCTGCGTGCTCGCTATGTCCGCGCTATCGAGGAACTCGGCGGCGTGCCAGTCATTTTGCCGCTCATCGCAGATCGGACCGCGCGCCGGCGGCTCCTTCAAAGGATCGATGGGCTCCTTCTGACGGGTAGCGGACCAGACTTGAACCCCTCTCTGTATGGAGAGCGGCAACGATACGCCTTCCCAGTTGTGGCCGAACGGCGATCCGACTTTGAATTGAGCCTCATCCGTTTCGCTCTGCGCGACAGCATCCCCACCCTGGCCATCTGCGGGGGCATGCAAACGATGAACATTGCCTGTGGGGGCAGCCTCTACCAGGATATTCCCGCGCAAGTTTCCCAGGCGTTGCAACATCGGCAAGTCCCACCGGCGAATCAGGTATCCCACAGTGTCTCCGTCAAAGCCGGCAGCCTGCTCAGTCGAATCATCGAGCGATCTCGCATGCAAGTGAACAGTTCGCATCACCAATCGGTGAAAGTGGTCGGACCTGCTCTCATCGCCAGCGCGACGGCTCCCGATGGAATCGTGGAGGCGATTGAACATCCGACGCACCGATTCTTCCTTGGCCTGCAATGGCATCCGGAATTCTTGTTTGAACGGCATGTGTTGCATCGGCGCCTCTTTCAAGCCTTCCTGCGAGCAGCCTCCCGTCGTCCATCGCTTCACTCTGCATCGGCTCTACTTGGAAAAAAATCATGACACGGCGCGCACGCAGCCATGACAGCAGGCATGGACGTGTTGCGACCGGAGAGGACACCGCGTGGGCAATCCGCTGTTTCGCACCAAATCCATCGAACGAATCCTCTCTGATTCAGACGCTCCTGAACATCGCCTGAAACGGACCCTCACGGCCTGGGACCTCACCGGACTCGGCATCGGAGCCATTATCGGCACCGGCATCTTCGTACTGATCGGCACCGCCATCGTTGGGGATAGCCACCGGCCTGGAGCGGGGCCGGGAATTATGTTGTCCTTCATTCTCTCGGGAGTCACCTGCGCGCTCGCTGCCCTCTGTTATGCGGAGTTCGCCGCCATGATTCCTGTCGCCGGCAGTGCCTATACCTATTCCTATGCGACCCTTGGAGAATTCCTGGCATGGCTCACCGGCTGGAATCTTATTCTGGAATATGGCGTGGCCTGTGTGGCAGTGGCCATTGGATGGTCCGGATACTTTAACAACATTCTCACAATGTGCGGCCTCGAACTTCCCTATTGGGCCAGTCACGCCCCCGGCTCGGAGGGAGGCATCGCGAATCTTCCCGCGGCGATCATCGTCCTTTTAGTCACCGGCATTTTGATCGTCGGCGTGAAAGAAAGCGCCAGAGCGACTTGTGCCATCGTCATCATCAAACTCGCGGTAATCGCATTTTTCATCACCGTCGGCGTATCCTCCGTCGACACCGCCAACTGGTCGCCGTTCATGCCCTTTGGCTTTGCTGGCGTCGGCGCCGCCGCTGCCATTGTCTTCTTTGCCTACATTGGATTTGATGCCGTCTCCACTACGGCAGAGGAAGCCAAGAATCCTCAGCGTGACTTGCCCATCGGGATCTTCGCATCGCTGGCCATTTGCACAGTGCTCTATATCGCAGTGGCTGCGGTTCTGACCGGCTTGGTGCCCTATTCGAAAATCGATATTCACGCACCGGTGGCCGAAGGTTTGCGGGTGGCGGGATTTCAGTGGGGTGCTGCGATTGTGGCGACGGGCGCGGTGGCCGGCATCACGAGTGTGCTGGTCGTGATGATGCTGGGACAGATTCGCGTATTTTTTGCCATGTCCCGAGATGGGCTTCTCGGCCCCTGGCTCTCGGGCGTTCATCCGACCTTCCGCACACCGCACCATGCGACCTACATGACGGGCATAGCCGTGGCCATCATGGCGGCATTGGTCCCTATCGGCGAGGCCGCCGATATGACGAACATCGGCACCCTCTTCGCGTTTGTACTGGTTTGTGTCGGCATCATGGTGCTGCGTTATACCAGACCGAACCATCCACGTCCGTTCCGTATGCCCCTCATGCCGGTCATTCCTATCTTCGGTGTCCTGGCCTGCCTTGGGCTGATGTATTTCCTTCCCTGGATGACTTGGATCCGGTTCTTTGTCTGGACCATCATCGGCATTGTGGTGTACGCGGCCTACGGCATTCGCCACAGCAAGCTCGCCCTGCATCCAGCTGCCGAACCCAAGAAGATACCCGGGCCTGCACCGTCGCTTGACTGACCGAGCTATTAGGGATAACAGAAAACTTTAAGATGACGGCTCGGTTGGAGCGACCGGATCGGTCTTTGGAGTCGCAGGCGGCGCGGATGCAACGGGAGCGGCTTGCTTGGCAGGCGCAGACGCCTCAGGTTTTACGGCTGGTGCCACAGGAGGGGCTCCGGATGCCGCTGGCGCCGACGTGCCGGCAGATGGGGCAACGGCAGGCTTGGGTGGCACAGCAGGTTTAGGAGGAGCCGGCTTCTCCGGCTTAATGCCACCTTCCCACGAAGGGCCCGAATACATGTCGGCCGCGAGTCCCTTACCCTTCCACTTTTCTTCGAAATCGGCGGCGGCCTTATTTGGAGTTTCCCCTGCGCCCACGACGTCATTCCATGGATAAGCTCGGGGACCGATCTGGCAACCGGCTTCCGTGCGACGCAAATATAATGCAATGGGATTTCCTCGGTATGGCCCGAGATAGATATGCACCGATCCCACATATTCGAGCAATGTGGCCACCCCGCCTCCCAAAGAGGTGCATGATGCCATAAGAGGCCGGGAGAGGGCAAGAACGCCCTCTGAATCTCCTATGGTTTCTCCTCATAAAGTAACTTATGACGAGGCCGGCCGGTGGCCGGTCGGGCGCTTGCGCAGCATGTACACGCCCAAGATGAGAACAATGATCACGGTCACGTTCAGTCCGACATCCATCAGGTACTGCAGAAAGAGCTCTTGCCGGGTATCTCTGGCCACAAGTTCCAGTTGGTGAGACAACTCTGCGCTTGCCGTCAATACTCTTCGCGTACAGGCGATGATACCGACCGCCAGATAAGGCTCCAGCTCCAATACCTCCGTCTGAAGGAAGCGCACGACCGTTCGAAACAATTCAAGAAGAATGATAACCAGAAGAAGATCGTTCAATAACTTGAGCCCGGCAGGAAGCACGCCAACCTGCACCGGCCGCATCAGGAAGATATACCAGGCGTGAGCAAAGATAATCATGCCCAGGAGGAGCAGACTGAACCCTGCCGCAACGTACCCCAGCCTATCCAGCCGGTCCATAAATCCGAGCAAGGACTGCATGGTGGTGGCTCGATGCGGCCGGCCCTCGGAACCGAGCGGTATGGGTGGTTGCATCATGCTGTCCCTGCAGGGCCGGTAGGCATCGGAGGTCCCTCCCGAGGTTGACCGAACTTCAAATCGTTGACGGCGCTCGCCGTGATAGTATGACCGCAACAATCGATCCCTTCCAGCCCGGCGCCCCCGTCAAGCACCATGATACGTAAACCGCAGGAATCGGCAAATTGCCGCTTCTCCTCCAGCATCGCTCCAGGGAGCAATGCTCCTTTTTTGCGACCTCTCGACGGAAGGATGTCCGGCACTCGGTCCTCTTCGGTCAGTTCGTGCCCGCAACAGCGGATCTTCTGAAATCCCTCGCCTCCGCCAGCAAACTTCACCACGAGGCCACAAGAATCTGGGTGGCGTTTTCGTTCGTCTAGGACGTCACCTTTTTTAAGAGCCATACCGCTTCAGCTTCCCTTTACAAATGCGTCACTGGGGAATCGTGAACCGCCGTCGACTCATGGATCTCCACCGCTTTCGGTTTTGGCACTCTTCCATAAGCAGTATGCCACGAATCGAGAAGGACCTTGTGCGAGCGACAACCGACCACCAGACGCGCATCGGAAATCGTCACCGCTTTGAAGGGCTGAAGATAATGCGCCTTGAGTCGGGCTACGCGGACCAGCGACTGCTCAAGCCTTTCCCGGGTGATCCGCCCGTCTTCCACGGCCTTCTCCATTGCCTGCATGGCCGTCATCACCCGATCCTGGTCCTTGCAGATCAACAAGACATCGCACCCCGCGACAAACGCACGGACCGCAGCCTCGCCGATTCCGTCATGATCAATAATGGCATGCATCTCCAAGTCGTCAGTCAAGACGACCCCGTCATAGCGAAACTCCTCCCGCAGCACACGCTGAATCACGGCCGACGACAACGTCGCCGGAGCCTCAGGATCCAAGGCCCGATAGAGGACATGGGCTGTCATCAGGCATGCCACGCCAAACCCTATCGCCTGCTGAAAGGGAGGAAACTCCGTATCCCGCAATCGGCGAAGATCCGCCTCGACCACCGGCAATACCTTGTGCGAATCGGTGGCCGTGTCTCCATGACCGGGAAAATGTTTCCCGCAGGCGACCACCTTATTTTCCTGCAAGCCCGCAATGATTGCCAAGCCCATCTCCCCCACGAGCTCGGGTGTGGCGCCAAATGCTCGATCACCGATTACGGGATTGTCCGGATTGCTATTCACGTCCAGCACCGGAGCCATGTTCATATTGATTCCGACAGCTCGCAATTCTTTGGCGATGGTGGCCGCGGCCGAATAGGCCAACTCATAGGAATTGCAGCGTCCCAACTGCTCACCAGGAGGGAAAATTGTGAACTCACTGGGGAGACGAGACACCCGTCCGCCTTCTTGATCGATCGCGATGAGCAACGGCGGCCCGGGAGACAGCTTCTGCAGTCCGTTGGTAAGATCGACGATTTGCTGAACGGATTCCAGATTGCGTCTAAAAAAAATGACGCCGCCCGGTGAGTAGGCTTTCACAAACGCGGCCAAATCTTTGGTGACCGTGGTTCCAGTGAATCCCATCATGAAAAGTTGGCCGATTTGTTCCCGTAATGTCATACATACCCAATCTACCTATGTGGTGAACCGAGAATCTCCCGTTTAGCCATTCGGGAGTGGCTGGGAGCGCCTAAGGCAAGGTGCGATCGATCAGGAATTGAATGAGGAGCCTTGTCCCTATGCCGGTCGGTCCCTTTGGCAGGTAGGCACGTTCTCGCTCGCTCCAGTCGGTGCTTGCAATATCCAGATGAATCCATGGGCAATCACCAACAAATCTGCTCAGGAATAGAGCCGCGGTAATCATGCCGCCGCCACGGCCGCCGATATTCCGCATATCAGCCACATCGCTGCGCAGTTGCTCGAAGTACTCCTCCCACAGCGGCATCTCCCAGACTCGTTCCCCGGCCCGCTGCCCGGCGCTTCGAACATGCTCTTTCAATTGATCATTGTTGCCGAACATCCCGATAGCAAATTGGCCGAGCGCTACGACACAGGCGCCGGTCAACGTCGCGATATCGATCAGCACCGCCGGTTTGTAACGGGTCGCGTACGCCAATGCGTCCGATAGGATCAACCGTCCTTCGGCATCGGTATTCTGAACTTCGACGGTTTTGCCGGAGAGGGTCGTCACGATATCACCAGGCCTCATCGCCCGCCCGCCCGGCATATTTTCAGCCACCGGCAAAATGCTCACCAGGTGAACGGGCAGCTTCAGCCGCGCCGCCGCCCGCATGGTGGCCAATACCTCAGCGCCACCTGTCATATCGGCCTTCATATGCTCCATGTTTTCGGCCGGTTTGAGCGAGATGCCGCCGGTGTCAAAGGTGATGGTCTTTCCAACCAATACGACGGGAGCCTCGCCTTTCTCGCTTTAGCGCCTTTATACTCAAGTATGATGAACTTCGGCGGTTCGTGGCTGCCCTGAGCCACGCCGAGCAAGGCGCCCATACCAAGTTGCTCCATGTCTTTCTGTTCGAGCACCTTCAGCCGTACACCCGGTTCTTTTGCAACCGCTTTGGCCTCATGCACGATGCGCGTGGGCGTCATTATGTTGGCTGGATGATTGCACAGATCGCGAACCAGTACCGTGGCTTCAGCCGTCGCAACACCGCGCCGGATCCCTTCCGCCATCTGTGGTAGTAGCGACGCTTGCGAGGTGTAGATCGCCAGGCGTTCCACATCGATCGGCTTGGTCCCGTTGGCGCTGCGATAGGCGGTGAACTGGTAGCTGCCGAGAATGGCTCCCTCTGCCAGCGCCTGCGCCACATCCTGGATGGGAATTTCCTCGAGTAGTTCTGACGGCATCACCACGGCAAATGAGGTCACTTTGGCTAGGCGGACGCGTTTCACCGCAGATCCCAAGGCCTGACGGAACGCATCTACGCGCAGATCCTTTTCCTTACCCAACCCAGCCAGTAATAGCCGTTTCGCCTTGGTCTTCCCCTGTGTATGGACCAGCAACCCTTCCCCAAGCTTGCCTTCAAATTCTCCCCGTCGGATCAAGCTGGCCAGTTGTCCCCCAAGTTGAGCGTCGATGGTTGCGGCCTCTTGTGTGAGATCAGAGTTCCCCTCGCAGCGGAGCAAAACCAGAACCTCGGCAGGCTCGTTCTCCGCCCGTCCAACCTGTGCTTGAACCTGGATCTTCTTCATCAATCCTCCACACGCATTGACTTGTTACGTTCTCAATTGCACTGCTCTGTCAGGAAATGTATCTCATCATACGAAAGACACAAGACGTTTCTTAAATGAGACGTGGTCCGATCACACTCCCCGCATGTCCGGCGACCAAATGTACTTATGAAGTTGGAGCTGAAACCTGACCGGCAGCTTGTCGGCCAGCACCCACTCGGCCAGCTGGCGCACCTCTCGATCACCGAACACCGGGCTAAAGAGCACCGTACATCGTGCGGAAAGCTCCTCGCGACAGACTAGCTCGCGCGCCCACTCGTAGTCGGCCCGATCTTTGATGACAAATTTCGCTTCATCCTGCGACGAGAGCCGTTGGAGGTTGGGCCAATGCATCCGATCAAGCATGCCGCTCCCCGGACACTTGACGTCGAGAATTACATGCACCCGCTCATCAACACCAGTCGTATCGATCGCGCCACTGGTTTCGAGCAGTACCTCAAATGCCTCATCACAGAGCCGAGTCAACAGCCCCAAGGTTGCTGGTTGACTAAGAGGTTCTCCTCCGGTTACCTCCACAAGCGGGCACTCGAAGCGCCGGACCTCTTTCACAATCTCTTCAATCGTCAGGTCTCGCCCGCCATAGAACGCATAGGCAGTATCACACCAGGTGCAGCGCAACGGACAACCCGTCAACCGGATGAACACGCAGGGCCGACCGGCATAGCTGGACTCGCCCTGGATGCTGTGAAAGATTTCTGTGACCTTCATGTTAGGCCAGGCATCCGAGGGTCGACGACGAATGACTGCTTCATTTCCATATGGCCACCGGCCACCCATGACGACGTGCGATAGAGGCCATGCCTCGAATAGGATTCACGACCAGCGGATGGCCTACCATACGAAGCAGCTCAACATCGCCGGGACTGTCGCCATAGGCAAAAGACTGCGACAGATCAATGCCACATTCTTGTGTCAAGTGCGTGATCAGTTCTCGTTTGCCGTAGCCATAGGGAAGAGGAGAGCAGACCTGACCGGTAAACCGTTGCTGCTGCTGCTCAAGTTTGGCCGCCAAGAGGGTGGATACGTTTAGCAATGTGGCCAGCGGCGTCATCAGGAATTCCAGGGACCCAGTCACCAGTACAATGTGGTGGCCGGCCCGGCGATGTTCGTCCATGCGAGATAACGCTTGGGTCGAAAGATACGGAACGATTTCGGCACGACAGAATTCCTCTGCGAACGACTCGATATCAGCCACGACTTTTCCGGCCAGATAGAGCTTCCGCTCTCGAAGAGGGTGCAATGAGATAGACGGCGCTTGTCGTAAGAGCCATTCTGCACTGTCCCATACCTCACGCCATCCAACTAGGCCACGCCTCCAGAGAAATCGGAAAAACCTCACTTCACTCGCCTGCCCGGGAAGCATTGTATTATCGACGTCAAAGAGCGCCGCGATCGCAGTCTGCTGACTTGTATACGAAATATGTGAGATTGAGAGAGGTGTCATCTCGAAAATCAGCCTGCTGACCGCTGTAATGAGGGAAGACCTGCGATATGCCTGCCCAGCACGCGTCAGATTCTACCGGACAACTAGTTGATTGACAAGCATTTTGGACCACTTCTATAATGCGCTTCCTCTGAGCGTCAAGCGTACCCAGCGGTCAGACCATTACCGCTCCCCCTCAGTTGTACGCATCGCGCTTCACCGGTTGATGATTACGCCTTCGATGGCCGAAGTGGTGGAATGGCAGACACGCACGTTTGAGGGGCGTGTGGCGCAAGCCGTGCGGGTTCAAGTCCCGCCTTCGGCACCAACAACTCACGAATCAGGCTCCAGCACTGGAAATTCGTACTCTGGCTACGTCGTGGCTACACTACAAGCGACCCACCGACGCAAAGGCAGACGCTCCTTCTACGCTCGCTGCATCGTACCCGCCAGCTTGAGACAGCTTCTCGGCAGGCGTGAAATCTGGAGATCCCTCGACACATCTGACCCTGCCGCTACAGAGTTGAGATCGAATATTGTTGTTGGCAGAACGTCTGCTCTCTTCCCGCGCCTTAGGAAACCAGAAAATCGCACCATGACTCAGACCGAACTTCGCCGCCTCGTTTCCCGATATATCGGTGAGCGATTGCAGGACTGGGAGGATGCACTGTACTCAGGGGAGAAGCCTGCATCTGATGATCTCAAAACCTCTGGAGACTGGCGAGACTGTCTTGCAAGGTTCTCGGAGTCTGCTATGGAGGACTGCGCTCAAGCACTCAGCACGAACGAGCTCTCGGTAGTGCATGATGTAGCTGCGGAGTGCATCACGAATTACAAGCTGTCCTCGACAGTCAAGGAAGGATCACCGGT
>CAWIWD010000024.1:0-22025 GCA_963839785.1 uncultured Nitrospiraceae bacterium | reverse complement strand
TGGAAATCGTTCCGCGAAGGATGGCTATGAGGGGCAAGCTTGCGGCAAACAACACGACGACGAGGAAGATAACTTTGAATCGTGTTTCAAGCATGACCTGACCGACTACTTGGCCGGCCCATCGGCCTCAATATCTTTTGCGCAACGGAACCCGACCGTAATATCGTGCCGCCAGGGTTTTGCCTGAAATCGTTTGGAGGAGCGCACGTTCCGCTTGGTTTCCCGCCAGGACCCTCCACGAATGACGCGCTGCTCGCCTTGCTCTGGACCCTTCGGATCCCGGTATGCCGATTTCCTGTAAGCGTTCTCATCATAAAAGTCCGCGACCCATTCACCGACATTTCCCGTCATGTCGTAGATCCCGTAGGGGCTACGGCCAGGCTCGAACGACCCAGGTGGCGCCAGGTATCGAAACCCATCCTCATCCCCATCGATGTTCGCGTAGCCCACCACAAACTCCCCGCCCCAAGGATATCGGCGTTTGCCCTCCCCGCGCGCCGCCTTCTCCCATTCCGCTTCGGTCGGCAACCGCTTTCCTGCCCACTTACAATAGGCTTCGGCATCATCCCATGTCACGGCAATCATAGGGCTTTCCGGCTTGAGCAACTTGGCAGGATCGTCCTCGAACACCTCGATCTTTCGCGTCAGCCGCTTCGTCATCTTCGAAAATCGCGCATACGCTTCCTGCGTCACTTCATGCTTGTCTAAAAAGTATGGCTTCAAATAGACTTGATGCTCCGGCTTTTCATCCGGATCACTATCGTTGTCGCGACTGCCCATTACAAACGGCCCCTCGGATATTTGAACCATCTCTCGCCCGTCGTCTCCGATGAGCGTCTTGTACATAGAGAAGTCCTGAACAGTAGACACCTCCACCGCCTTCGTCTCTGTCGTGATAGAGAGTGCTAATTGGCGCATCTGTTTGGACTTATACGATTCGTAGACCAGCGCCCCGATCATCAAAATGAACGATGCGAATACAAAAATGATCGATCCAATAAGCACGCCCCTGTTTTCCATTAGACTATTCGCACCTCATGATTTGGTGACTGCCGATTGAGCTGGCAGAGCTTCATCGCTCGCAGCTACAGCGGCTGCTCTCCGCGCCGCTCGCATATCCAGTAACATCGAAATCTGCACGCCCAAAAATCCACCCATCGCCGCACCGGCTCCAGCACCGTACAAAATCTTGTCAAACTCCGCAACGAGCCACGCCAGCAGGCCGCCCAGGACCGTCCCCACCAAGATACTCAACAGGAACCGACGCCCTCCGAGAAAGCCGACCATGGCACCGAGTACGACTCCCAATCCAGCCGTGATGGGAACTGAGGAGCCACCCAAGATCGTGCCGATCAATGCGCCAACCGTGCCCATAACCACCATACCCAACACGACATCCAACCAGGTCCTGGTCCGCGGTCGGCTCATAATGATGATCGATTCCTTAGACTCGTCACGACGACGCATATGATCACTTGGCAGAACTCACTGTAATCGTGCCAAAGTCGATCTCGACGCCGGGAGCAGCAAACAAAGAAATCCCCCAGGCTTTTTCTGCCGGCTCATGTTTATGAATGCGCTTGAAGTCTTCATACACATTAATGCGTTCTTCGATCCACTCGCCTACAGGCAACACGCCGCTTTGCACCACCAGTTCTGACCCGCTGAACATGCCGCCCTCAATGAAGGTGCCTTCCGGCCTCCCGGCACTCCAAATGTATTTGGTGAACACAGGTATGAACAGGAGATCCGTATCTAAAGAAGCATAGAGGGCCGCAATAGGTTCCGAGCCGCTCGGTGCTTTGTGTAGCCGCCACCGCCATGTCAAGACCGGATAGGCCTTCGGATCCCAATCGATTTTGCGCTTTTTTACGCGTTGGCCGGCATCTCTGACGGCGAGGAACTTCTGTCCGTCAGATGATTGGATCTTGTAAGCGTCCCTGCCCTTGGCTTGGCTGCGCTGATTTTCATGTTGCCAGTCGATCGGGAAGCCATCCTGATCCGCCGATTGAAAGTCTTCCAGCACCAACACGTTGGCTTCGGCAGTCTTCACCGGCATTCCAAATTCCGTGAGGCCACACCACCCCATCATCGCCACCACCCATGCGACTCCAGCCGTCAATCTCATACTCATCTCCACATTGAGTAATACTCCTGCCTATCCCTCATGCGACGGAACGGGTAAGAACCCCGGCTCCTTTTCCACGCTCACTTCTTCATGCATGACCGGTTGCCGCCCACGCTGACAGACCCAAAACAAAACGAACACAGCCCCCCAAAAAATAACCATGTTGATAGTAACCATTTTGGCGGCAAATCCAAGCGCTGGTGTGAACGCCCAGGGAGAGGTATCCGGCATCAATTCGTTGACATGCCACGCCAGCCGCCCTGAAGAGCGAATATATCCCATTAACCCCATCACCCAGGTAAACGCCGCTGCCAATCCAAACAATCCGATCATGCCCCGGACCGAAATCCGTCCCCATTGCACTGGGCCGTGAATCGTCGCACCCTGCAGCATGCGTCGATTCAGTAGCAATCCGAATGTAACCACCAGCAAGTGTCGTCACCGCCTGCGGTCCAGACAGCCCCACGCGGAGACTCGCCGGTAGATAAAACCCGTACACTGATAAGCCGATAATGTGCACCGCTCCGAGGCCGAACAATGCCCCCAGGATGATGTTGCCGGTCTTCACCCATGGAATCGTCATGCTGCGATTCGCCCGACGATAGTAGATATAACTCAAAGCCGTGATGCAGATCATCACATTGACCGCCCCATTCTTTGACGACATGACGCCATAATTTCCAATCACGGGGTGCTGAGCTCCGCCCATGGCTTTCACTTCAGTACCGGTCATGAGAATCGTATGGGGGGTCAGCCAAATAAACAAACATCCCGTGAGAGCGAGCAGGAGATATTGGTAGTAGGATTGATACCGCTCCCCCCCCCGAATCCGCCCCATACTTTGCCACAAATAATAGTTGACGCCGAGAAAGAGGGCGCCGATCAGGAGCGCTTGCACCACAAACAGCCACGTCAAGAGCCCGCCCATCATCGTGACACCCATGCTCTGGCTGTACGCATACACAGAACGCATCAACCAATAGCCAGCGAAGGGCATCGGCAGCAGAGCGCACACGGTGACAAATAAAAAGATGTAGCCGACCCAATCGTAATAGGCGCGCTCCTCCTGGCTCTTGCCGGTGAAGAACCGGTAGCAGGCATAGGCGAGGACAACCGCTCCGCCCGACATGATATCCGCCAAAAACCGATGCAGGTTCAACGGATTCCACAAAGCGGAATGGAGCAAATGCCAAGGGTTGCCCAAATACCGGCCCTGGCCATCAACCCCCGCCGGCGCCATCATGAAGGCTGACCAAGCATTGGCGAGCAGTAGCAGCGACGTGCCGAATACCACGGCAAGCAGGCCGACCGAGAGATGCAACCACTTGGTCCCAGGTGCCGCCATACGATCCCAACTATAATAATAGGCGATCGTGAGAAAAGTAGTCCCGACAAACACGAGTGCATAGAGAGGCATCATGACCTTAAAGGTCCCCCCCATGTACTGCATAAAACTGGGATATAGAGTGATGAACATCGTCAACATCACACTTCCCACGGCTGCAGTGACGGAAATGGCCAGGAGCGCGACCTTCAGGAGATCTTGAGCCAAGCCATCATAGCGCAATGCGAGCCCAGGATTTTTCGCCACCAGCCCGAGAAATTCCAGCAGGACACAAAAAATCGGCAACGCCAACACAAAGCCACCGAAATAAGTATGCTGCTGAATGATGATCCACATGAGCAACCGACTGTCGACCGAGCCATACTGAGGATAGTGGCTCTCATTCCCCACGGGGGCCGAGGGACCACTAGGCACGCCGGGCGTGTGAAAATACACATCGCTGGACGGATCCGCTGCGCTGAGCGGGTTCGGATTCAGCAGACTGGCCCCTGCGATCAATAGCCCTGCGCAGACCAATAGAAGGATGCATGAGCGGAACGAAAGGCTTGTGGTCATGACGACACTCTCTCGCTGTCCTTGTCATAGACGGCCGCAGATCCATTCAATGACGGAACAGAATTGGCCTCGGGAGACTTGCCGAGTATCCCCATTACGAACGGACAACGTAACAAGGCGCTGGATACGGCTCCCTGCTGGCGATTCTCAATCTCTCGTCGATGGCCCAAATAATAACCGTACAACGCCATCAGCCCGCCCACCATCCCGGCGACCCCGGCGAAGAGTCCAACTGAATCCATCGGCCGCTTCAACACATACAGGCAGCCTCCGAGCAGCACCAGATAGTACGTAGCGGCAAAGGCGAGCCCAGGCCACCACCAAAACTTCATCAATTCTCCCCAACGAGTCGCGGTCACCCTGAAGAACCACGCGTCTCCGCTGGATTGCCCGGCGAAAAATGCCAAGAGAGCAATGGTTCCCGCCGCCACCGCGACGATGGTTCCTTGCGTCAACACCGTCAGCTCGCCGCGCACGAACATGCTCATCATAACCGACAAGCTTGCGCAAGCGATTGCCCCTCCGACAATCCAACCCAACAAGACGGGACTGACCCGCTGAAGTAAAGTGCGCAGTGCGGCGCCATCGGGAAAGGTGAGCAGTGGACGCCCACTGGATTCAAGCCAGCGAATGTATCCGATCTCAAAAGCATCGCGCGCGACGGCGGTACTGGGAATAATGATCGCCATCATCGCCGGTCCATCAGGATGCTGGGCATAGTCATATCCAACCAGCCACAACAGGGCTAACACCAACAGCGAGAGTTGAATGCCGTAGACAAAACCAATCCAGGCCAGAACCCATCCGATGCGTCGAGCACCATCCGCGCCGACCAATCTGGCGAACGGCAGTCCGCGTCCGACACGATAGGCGCAGAGAGCCGTCACCATCGATATCAGGCCGCTCAGGAGCAACAAGGTCATAGGCTCCGCTAATGAAAATCCCTGTTTGGCCGCGCGGTATATGGCAAAAGCCACCAACCCGGGAACAAACATGACCAGACGCTTGCGCTTGCGAACTGAGTCTTCCGTCACGGCTAAGGTCAAACTCGGGAGAACTCGTAATGCCAGCCGGTGCAACATGTTTCATCCGTTGGGAATAGGGAGTTTTTGGACGAGGAAGGAGACGATGACTACCGCGTTCCTCACACCGCTCTCAAGACTTACGCCTCATCACGCTGCGCGGCCATGCCGAAGTATCGCGCCTTGACCTCTTCCATCAAGGCCACGGTCACGCGCCCTGCGCCACGATCCACGGCCGTTCGTTCGAGTTCGATCCGTGCCATGGCACGGACTGCGGCCGGGACATTGGCGAGGCGTTGCTCGGCGTCAGGATCCCACGACACCACATCACCGATTTGAGCCTGATCGATCAAATCGTAGGTAATCACGCGCTGTTGCCTTGTCCGGGCAAAGCTTTCCACCAGATCCCGCAACACTGGAACGGCATAGGGCGGGACACGATCCAGCCGATGCCTGGCATCATCGCTCCACATCACCCGGTCGACGATGCCATCAACCTTCCCCACCGGCACGTCGATGCCGACCAACCACCGGCATGGTCGGCATTCCGATCGGACGAACCACGTGTGGGCGCCTTCACTCCGCGATCCGCTCCTCGACTCCCTCGGTATGCATCCATCCGCCGCACCCGCATACAAGCATGTCTACTTTCCGGCTATCCGCCTTTTAGCCAATCTTCCCCGGATAAAGGATATACAACATGGCGTAGGTGAAGCTTCCGGTTAGAAACAAAATACAGTACACAATCATTGTGAATCGGCCAAGGGCGCGATGGCGCTGTCCACCATCAGGCCAAATGCGTTGAATACCCATTTCGACTGCAAACACGATGGCCACCAAAATGAGGAGCGAGAGATAGACCTCCAACTTTCGCATAGAGAACCCGGCGGACATCACGCGCATCCCAAACAAGCAGCGCCACCACGGCAGTGAGGCCGATAAAAATCAGACTGACCTTTCTCCACGACGTCTGCAGCAGGCTTCCGCTCAGCAACCGCGCGCCGCTGAGGAATTGTTGCGAGCGAAATCCCAACACAATCATGTAGACGGCCATCACCAGCCCGATAATCACGAGGATGATGTGGACAGTGAGCACGGGAATAAAAACATAATCGTACAACGCTTGGGAGCCGCCGAATCCTTCCTTCCCTTCGAAGGCCAGCACGCCCAACTGCCGAAACAGGTAATAGGCGGTAAAAAATCCCACCATGGCCACCATACCGCCCAACATCAGCCAGTGATGGCCATGGCCATGATGGCGTCTCGCCTGGAACCATCCGATGATGAACAGTCCCGTAAACAAGGCCGCCATCAGCTGGCTAAGGTCGGCCCCCAGCGTGGCATGGGTTCCGAAGAAGCCTGGCTGTCGAAGCAAATCAAACATAGTACATCCTAATCGAGCACTCGCCCTGATACCTTGAACAACGGCCGTCCGTTCAATTTCCTCGACAGAGTGATACCCGCCATCATGCATCCACTGCAGAGCTTCTGCTGTCCGATAGCAGGCACCTCGTTCCGTATTGACGAGAATATGGACGGCAAATGCCGCCGTCCATGCGGGGCTGGTGCCGGACGCATCCAAAAATCGATCTTTGATGACCAACCGACCTCCGGGATTGAGATGGCCATAGATCTTCTTCACCAATGCGGCGTTCGTCGCCAGGTCCTGGTAATGCAGAATGTCCGACATCAACACCACATCGTAGGGACCGCCCAGCGAGTCACGATTAAAGTCACCGGGCTTGAGTGCAATTCTCGCCTCTAAACCAGCGTCCTTCACGGTCCTCTCTGTCAACGGCAGAGTGGTCGGCAAGTCAAAGACCGTCGCCGAGAGTTGTGGATAGACCTGACAAAATGCGATCGCATTCGTCCCTGCACCCCCGCCGAGATCAAGCATCGTCCGCGCATGGCCGAGGGCTAAACGCTTTGCCAAATCAGGACCACTCTGTTGCCCGATTCGGTGCAACACGGACAATACGTTCGCACCGAGAGCCGGGTTCGTTTCAAAGACATGTTGTGTGACAGGGGACCTGCCGGTGATAACCGCCGCTTCGAGCTGACCCCAATTACCCCACTCAGCATCGTGCAGGAGAAGCAAATGCCCCACGTAATGTGGCGAATGCTTCACCAGATGGGTCGTGGCTACCGACGTGTTGGTATACAGATCGCCGATTTTCGTGAGGAGCCTGATGGCTACCAGCGCATTCAGCAGAAGTTCCAGCGCACGCACATCCGCGCCAACTTTTCCGGCGGCTTCCATGGCAGTACGACCCCGCGCATCCAGCGCCGAAAATATGTCTAACTTCACGGCAGTCAAAAGAATTTTGGTCTCCCAGTAGTATCCTAACTGGAAGACTTCGGCGAGAGACAATTCTCGAGGCACGCGTCACCCACTCAAAAAATATGGCATTGAAGTGGGCATCTTACCCAGTTCAGAAATAGAAACGCAAGGCAAGGAGCCCTGCAGGAATACCTGCCGGCAACCTACTTGCTGACGCGCTGCAGTCGACAGATTTGCGGGGACCAGAGCATTCGATTCGCCGTGTACAAACTCCCACGCTCGCCCCGGCTGAGCAGAAGGTGCGCACACAACAAAAAGGGCAGTGGTCCGGTTCGAACCACTGCCCTTTCTCCGGCGGATTGTCCCGCCGCATGCCAACGAAACTACTTGAGATCAGCCTTCAAAGTGGCCGTTCCACCTTCCGGAACTTCAACTTCGAATTCATTCAGCTTGCCCTTGCCGACGCCAGGGTGCCACACCACCACCTTATGCTTCCCGGCAGGTACACCGGCGAGCTCGAACGATCCATCGTCCTTCACCACGGCATGGTACGGATTCCACACCGGGAGGAAGAAGGATTGCATGAATTCATGCTGGTCGCACTGCAGACGATAGAAGCCGGTCTTTTCGGCGCCGCCACGGAACTGCACGGGCTTCTCTAACTTGTCACCCTTCTTCGCCAAACCGATGTTGAAACCGGTGGCGGAGCTGGAACCCTTCACCACAAAGCTGTGCGGATTGTGGAGCACGCCCTGGGTGGACTTGGGGTCATCGGGGTCAGCATCGTGGTTTTCCACGCGGAAAGTCTTGTTATTGACGACCACTCCGGAAAACGGCAGAAACTCGCAGAACTCTGCGACGACGTCCGCTCCCTTAAAGCCATCCACGAAGGCTTGATCTTCGACGTCCACCACAGAGACGACGGCGTTTTTCAATCCGCCGTCCTTACCGACTTCGATGATCTTCAAGAAGCGCTTATCACCATCCATCAGACCCTTGTTCGGGTTCTTGGGACAGAACTTCGGATTCGGAAACTTCGAGAAGAGAAATTCCTTCTGCTCCGCCTTCCCCGCATACGTCACTTTTCCACTAATCGTGCCGCCGGCAAACGAGGCGAGGGGCGCAGCCAGAAACGCTGCGGCCGCAACGCCGAATACTACTTTCATCGCACCCTTGTTCATGTCACTGCCTCCTTGTAATAAACATTAACCGAATCTCTACTTCCGTCACCCAATCAATTATAGAGGGGCCGGTGACTATTACCCCCATTGTCAGTCTCGTTCAATGGACATAAGTAGCGCGCTGCGCTCAGGCTCTGAACATTTGTCTATACTGGAATCTTACTCGCACTGTCAACTTGAAATCCAGCCACCTGAACGCTCACAATTTCGCTGGATTACCTGATAATTTTGTGTGTCCGAGAACTCGGGCGATCGCCCCTCCCGCAGTCGCACGAACGGCATCATCTTCATCGCGCAACGACGCCTTCAAAATCGGCAGGACGTCAGCCCCTCCGATCTGTCCAAGCGCGCGAGCCGCCGCAATGCGAGGGCGGGGAATAGGATCCTTCAACAGGCCGGCGAGGAATTCGATGCCGGCCTTCCGGTTGACGCCATGGGCGCGACCCACGGCTTTGCCGACCGCGGATCGGGTTCCCGGATCATTGTTTTGCGCCAATTCATACAGCTCGGACCCGACAGCTTCAAACGGCTCTCCAACTCGCAGCAGCGCCGATACCACCGCAGCCCTCACCACTGGGTTCGGATCCACCAGCGCTTTCCTCAGTGGAACCAACGAGTCTTTGACGCCCAATTCTCCCAGGCTTATCGCCGCCGATGTCTTGACGGCTGGAATCTTGTCTTCGAGTGCGCGCTCCAGGGCGGGAATTCCTTGCACTTTCCCGAGATCTCCCAACGCAGAGGCGGCGGCGCCCCTGACGGAAGGTTGCGTATGGGTGACGGCCTCCAGAAGAATCTCCAACCCTCGCGCGTCCTTCAAGTCTCCAACCAATCGCAGCGCCGTGGCTCGCTCTTCTGGATTTTGCGCCGATGCCGCCTGACGAACCGTTTCCCACATGGCCGTCTGCCCCATATGGTAGAGCGCCCCGGCGGCGGCCAAGCGCACAACCGGCTGCTCGTCCTTCAAAGCCTTCTCAAGCAACGGGATCACGGATCGATCGCCACTCTTTCCCAGCACCTTCAACACGGTCGCCTTCACCAATCCCGCCTGGTCCTCCAACGCATTGCGCAATCGCGGTGAACGCCGACCAGCCTCGAGTTTCCCCAACGCTTCTGCCGCCAGGGCTCGCACCAAGCCTGACCCATCACTCAACCCGTCTTCCAGGAAGGGAATGGTTTCGGGAGAATCCACATCTTTAAGAGCCGTATAGGCCGCGCCTCGCATCTGCTCCCGCATGTCTTTCACCAAGACCGTGGCAAACCCGATTCCCAATTCCCTGAGAAGAACCGGATCGTCCTGCGTAAGTCCTTGCGTCAGCTGGTCATATTCAGCCAATGCGTCTTTCGGTTTGCCCACGTGAATGAGCGATCGAATTTTGAGCCGCCTGATCTCTGGCTGAGGCCCATTCTCTTTGATCATCTGCTCAATCAGTTTCAGCGCCTCCTCATACTGCTTCTTGTCAAAGGCCCCTTGAGCCTCCTTTATCGAACGCGCCGATACGGCAGACGGCCAAAGACACACCAGCGCGACCGAGATGATCATCAGCGCCATCCATCCGCTCGACCTCCGAGCCCCACTCGCACTCGCCTTCAATTGCATGGCATTCCTCAATGAGAGTCGCACCCCGCGTACTACCCTCGTTCTTGTGAAGTAGATGACGGTACCCAGCGCCTATACCCCGTCGGCTCATCAAAATAGTTGGCGGGTTGGGGGGAGAATCGAATACGCAGATACTCTATGGACCACTCTCGATCTTGGCTCACCAATTTCAATACAACCCCTGTTTCCACATCCACCCATTCATAAAATCGTTCGGTCCGCCCGTGATAATCCGTCCGGACCTCGTAGAGTTTTGAGGGGCGACCGATCGTCGTAGCATCACCCACCAGCACTCTGCTTTGTTCTCCGGGGAGACCCGGTTGAATCGGCAGGATGTCGTCGGATTTAACAGGAACAGGAAGTATTTGGCGGCGCTGAGCCAACAAGAACCAAGATTCGCCTCTATCCAGGCGAATAATTTCGATGCTGGAATATCCCAGGTCCGTCTTCACGGCGTACTTATATTCCAGACGCAGGCGATCGCCCTTGGCATACACTTGAGCCTCAAAGCGACGCCCTTCCACCCGCTTCACCAATGTCGCGGAAAACTCTGCCTGCGTGGCAATCGGCGGCTCGGGCAAGTCCGGTTGATCAGCTGCGCGAAGACTGGTCGCCAGACATAGGCTCAGCGAGAAGCAACCTGCCAATATCCACGGGGCGAGATCGATCCGTTCTAAATTAGTGTTGATGCTCCACCAGCGGCTGAATCTCCACCGGATGCCCCAGTGATTCGAGGCCGAAGCGAGGATTATCCATGACCTTATAGGCCGTACGATTTCCCTTCGGGGCCGGAATCGCCACCTGCTCCGTGGTCGTCCCCTCAGGCGCGATCGTGATGGTCCGCGTCACGCCAGGACCGGACTGCGGATGCCATACGACCATCTGATAGGTCCCGGGAGGCACGTTGTCAATCTTAAAAGCGCCTTGGTCGTCAGTGACGGCATAGTACGGGTTGTTAACGGCCATGGCCCAACTTTCCATATAAGCATGAAATCCACACTGCATGTAAAACGTCCGCCGACCCTTATTGAGATAAATCGGACCCACCAAAGATTTTCCGGGGGCATGGTTATGAATGGCTTGAAGATTCCCGCGCTGATGCTCATGATTCAGAATCAAGGGCGTATTGAATAACACGCGCGCGCCGGCCTCAGGCGACGTTTCATAACCTTGAATGTCGTGCATGACGGGGTCCATGTTGACCACTTCCACCGCATGCCCGTTACGCACGATCGTCACCCAGGGTTGAAACATGCAATCTCGAGCTTCGATGAGAGGGACCGACAGGTCAAAAGGCTTTCCCGCCTCAATACCCTCGAGTGTCACAATGGCATGTTTCAGTCCCCCATTCGAAGCCACCGTGAAATCGCGAAGCAACCGCCAGCCTTTTCCGTTCGAGATCCGTCCGCAATAGGCGGGGTCAGGAAAGGTAATAAGGTTGAACCCCTTCGGCTCTGGAACCGCTCCGGCCAGGATGACTCTGCCGTCAAGCGTGCCGCCTCGCTGGACCTCGACGACGTCATAGGAATAGGCTGACGGCACGAGAGAACCGAGGGAGACGGAGACGAGAAGCGCGACAGAGCGAATCGTACGAGATTGACTGAGCCTCATAAGTCACCCATTTCTTCTTTTCTTTTTGGCAGGCTTATGGAACTTGACGCTGCAAGGTTGGACGGATATCGACCACCTTCCCCAATGATTCCGGCCCATAATGCGGATTTTCTTCGATCTCATGGGCGCTTCGTCGTCCCTTGGGCGCGTCGAAGGCAAAATCGGCCGTCGTCACGCCTTTTTCCGTAACCGTCACTTTCTTCTGCAGGGTCGTCCCCACTCCGGGATGCCAGGCCATGAGCGTATATTCGCCAGGCGGCACATCCGTCAACGTGAACGTCCCACCGTCGCCGGTCAAGGCATAGTAGGGATTGTCCACCGCGAATCCCCAACTTTCCATATAGGCATGAAATCCACATTGCATAACAAACAAGCGCCGGCCCTTGGTCATGCGAATCTCTTCCCTCACCGGCTGGCCGGGCAAATGTTCATGGCTCTCTGCGGTCACCACGCGCTTATGATGGGGATTCATCGGCAGCGGCGTGTTAAACAAGACTCGAGGACCCAATTGAGACGTTTCATAAGCCTGGATATCGTGCATGACCGGATCCATGTTCATGACGACGACGTCCGCTCCGTCCTTAACAACCGTTACAAAGGGAAGGAACCGACAATCGCGCGCTTCAATGGTCAAGGGTTCAAACTTGAACGGTTTGCCCTTCGTGGCGTCGGTGAGCACGACCACTACATCCTTGAGGCCGTTACCGGCACCCATGGAAAATTCATCAAGGATCCGCCATCCGGTCCCGGTAGAAATCCGGCCGCAATAGACCGGGTCAGGGAACGTGATCAGATTATATCCTTTAGGGGTGGGCTTTCCCCCGATCATGGTCACTGTACCGGAAATCCTCCCGCCATCCGTGACCGGGATCTCGTCATAGGCCCATGACGACGACCAGCAGGCACCGAGGGCACACAACAGGGCAACGCCGACCATTCGCATGTCATCCCTCCAACCAATATAAATTTGGTCAATTACGTAGAGCATCCATCAAAAACATTGAACTCGTGTTTTCATCATACACAATGGACGCGCCATAACAAAAGGGGGGAGCCTTTCCAGGCTCCCCCCTTCGCACGCCTCTCTAGTGAGATTCGGTTGTCTATTTTGCCGCGACCGGTATCGCGTGCGCAGCCGGTTGCTCAACCGCGGCATTCTTCGCGCCGGCGCTTGCCCCAGCCAACGGCAGCAGCCGCGTATCACCCGACGGCAATACCCGCACATACCCCCACTGACCAGACTGCGAGTACGGCAATCTCTGATTGCTGTACACATAGTCGCCCGGCAGACGATACGGACCGCCAGCCGAAGGGATGAACGCGTCGAGCACTTCGGAGCCGGAATACTCGACCACGCTGATGTTGTCGGCTCCGCGCATGAAGGGCTCGATCGGCCATTCGTGCTTCTCGACACTGAACATGCCGTTCTGTTCGTTGCTGACGCCCAATACGTGGATACGGACAGGATCACCAGCGTGCGCCTCGACGATCGGTGTCGTAGGATCCTCCGGCTTGTCCGCTTTGCAAGGCTGGAAGACCTTGCCTAACGAGCAGCCCTGTTCTTCGCGGAACTTGTACGGTTCTGAACGATAGTTCACGCCGGTCAAGCCCGCCACATTCTGAACGTACGGCATAAAACTCGTGCCGATGATGTTGTCTTCGTCCTGGAAGAACAACGCCACGTCCCGATAGTTCGCGCGCATTTCATTGCCCGGCACCGAACGGTCAATGATGACGTCGGCCATCCAGGCGTTTTTGTTGGTCAGATCGGCACCGGTCTTCGGGTCACGATACTTCGATCCCTTCGGACCAACCACCACCGCACCGAACAATCCGTTCCGTGGATTGGTCATCACATTGCCCCAATCCCACACCAGAGACGTCGTCTCCCCATTGAACGGATCCGCGTAATAGGTATATTCACGCTCGCCTCCTGGGGCAATCGTCTGGTCACCCGGGTTGTTCCCCACGTTCGCGCCCATGGAATCCTTCGGATCGAAGGCCAGGCCGATCGCAGAGAAGGAGGCTTTGCTGTCTTTCATCTTATTCTTCAGGTGGACCTTCACACAGTCACCGGAGTTGACGCGAAGCGTCAGCGGCATCGGGTGCGTGCCAGCCGCAACTTTCGCCGTGTCCTCTTCCAACGCATAGATTTTAGCTTCTGAGTTGCTGAGAAGGATCTTGCGCTCGAAGTCCACTTCAATTTCGTCCGGCGCCTTTGCGTTAAACTTCATTCCGGCATAATCCATCGCGACGACGTTGAAACTCTTGACTGGAGCCTCGGCAGGGCACACCGGCAGAGTTTTTGGGATGTCGCCCTTGATCGAGAAGCCCGCTGGCAGCTTCTTCAGGTCCGCTTGCTCCTTATCCAGCACGCGAATGATTCCCCAACCGCCTTCGGAGAATTTCGAAGACCGGCCATTGAAGTGAATGTAGTCGCCGGCTTGATGCCGCGAACCACCCGCTTCAGGAACGACCAAATCGTACCGCTCCGCGATACCGATATGGATGGAATTCTTTCGATTGGCATCCGACGCATACCGCTCAGTCCAGAACGTGTGACCGGACAGCGTCCAGGTCATCGTCTCATTCATGAGAGTGTGCAAGAGACGGAATACCATCGTATCTCCGACGTAGGCCCGCAAGGTCGGCGTGTAGGGATCACCATGCACCAGACTACTGAAGGCCTGTGACACATCAGGGTTCGTCGCCAACCGCTGCGCGACCGGCGCCGCCCTGAAATTCAAACCGCTGCCGGTGGTATGCGTGCCACCGTTCAGGAACGGCATCGGAGTCATGTAGATCTTTTCGGGCATCATGAAGGACACGGTCTTCCCTGCCTCGAGCGCCACTTCGATCGGCTGCCCTGGGGGATTTCCCGCGGTCACAACGTTGACGGTGTGCGGCACGGTATCATGCACTTGCACCGTCAACTCACGGAAGCTGTTGTTCACCCCATGGCCGACCGGCTCGTTGGTGTGAATGTCTGCGATCGGGCCGCTGCGGATGGCTTTTCCACTCTTTGGATCATGATAGGTCGATCCAACCGGCTCCGCGATAAAGGTCCCGAAACCACCATGCGGCCAAGTGGTTGCTCCGAATGCGTGGTCGTGCCAAAACACCGTCCCCACATCCGCATCCACCCAGAACCGCTGCCGAACGAATTCCACGGTCACGATATCGTTGGCAGGGTGATCATACTTCAGCCCTTTGGCCAAGGTGATTGCATTGCCGTTAATGGCCTTGATGCGGGAGAGTTCGTTGCCCTTCACATTGTCAGCGCCAACGAGGATCAATGTACCAACATGGTACTGCTTGGCGTTCTTGACCGTGATGGTGGTTGCGCCCTTCTTAGCCGGCGCGGTAAACACCGTGTTCATCGGGACAGGCAGTCCCTTCGGATTCTTCTTTTCAAGCATCGTGAATGGACGCACCGACTGTTCATAGGAGAAGCCGGTGATCACGCCGTCTGACGCCTGATTGTCGAACTGGAGGAAATGCCAATGAGTGTTGATCTTCGACGACTGGAAGTTGGTGTAGTCGTCGTCGTCCCATTCACTGGTCAGGGTCCAATCCACGCAATCGTAAATGTTGCCACGAACAACCAACGGATACTTCAGATCGTCATTCTTCCGAATCTCCGCCTCTTCTTCATGCAGCACATAGATCAAGCCATTCGGATCGACCACTGAAGGTTCTTTGCCGATTTTCTTGGCAATGGTGATCGGAAGCTTGATGAAGTGAACGTTAAAGCTCTTGCGACCGGCATTGACCGGACACAGGCTCCAATTACCGTTCTCTCCAGGCACCGCCTGATCAACACTTTCTTCACCATTGGCATCCCGGCGGATCATCTCCAGCCAGGGTGCGCCCACGTGGTTCGGGGAGAACATCACGCGCTTCCCGAAGTGCGGGGTGAGGTGAGGCCAAGCAACCTTACCCGTCAACGGCTCGAACGTGATCGGATGCCGTTTGCCTGGATGGGTCGACTTGTACTTCGGATTGTCGATGGTGCTTTCCGGCTCGCTCAAGGCACGCGTGCCTTCCCAAGCCCAGTCCAACACCGTGGCGTCATAGGACACGATCTGACCCTTTTCATCGTTCTTGTGCCCTGGCTTGCCCATGGTCGGGAGCTGCATTTCAACCCAGTCCTTGATCGTGATCGTGGCCGGATTCGACTTCCAATCACTCTTGCCCTTTTCCACGATCTTGAAGGCTTTGCCGAACCAATCGACTGTCTGACCGACTAATTTGTCTGAAGTGATGGGAGCCCTGATACGCCCCTTCCGATCGGGCAATTCGCGCATGTCCGGCATGACGTCATTACGCATGTCGCCCTGCTGAAGCGTATTATAGACACGCCAGTAACCCCACATACCCGCCACATAGTGGTGCGCCACGTGACAGTGGAAGAGGAAGTCGCCGGCCAATTGCTGGCAGAGACCCGATCCGCACTCCGTCTCAAGGTCCAATGCCTCTGACGGCCCAATCACTTCCACATCGACACGGTCCGTCTTGGCACGGATGACGGGATACTTGACCGGCCCGTTCCGAGCCGTGGACCAGAGGTTCATGTCATCGATGGCACGAGGACTCCGCGGCCACCGGATCGTTCCCCCATGGGGATGGTGGCTGTGGAAAACTTCCGATCCGCCATGAACCAGCCGAAACTTGGCCGGATCCCCCATGTAGGAACGGGGGATCGTCGGAGAGGCGTCGCCGAAGGTATAGGAGCTGTACCCCATCGACTCATCCTCGAACCCGAAATATTCATGTTGCACATGCATGTTGTTGATACCGAATGGCTCGCTGCGATAGTTGATCGCGCGGCCACCCGGACGATAGGCATCTGTCAGCGGATCTCGCTGTGGCAAGAAGTCACCCTTCTTATTGACGGGGCGGAAGGCTTCGTCGCCAACTTCGTGATACATCAGAACGAATTCCCGAAAATCTGGGCCGGTCCCATTCTTGATAATGACCTGCCACCCGCTGGTCGCTGGTGTAGGATCGCCGGTGCCTAATGGTTCGAGATATTCAGATCCCCGGGGTTCCACAATGAAGGAACCAAACAGTCCCATCACCGTCAATTCACGATCGTTGGCGAAGGTGTGGAACTGTCGCACCCCCTCCTGTGTGGTGGGATGGATATACCACTCAAACTCGCCGCTCTTGTCTTTTGCGACAATCGAATCCGAATTGGTCGTCGCGGCCGATGCACCGGTAGCACTGACAACCATGCTGGAGCCATGGATGTGCAGGCTGACGTCCTCGCCGCCTTCCAATTTGTTGCTGAGCTTGATCTTGACACAATCCCCCTGATTCCCGCGAATGGCCAAGGGCTGAATCCACTGCGCTTGCACGCCAGGGATCACAGCGCCGGGATCGAATCCTTCTTTTTCACGCGCTTCACGATTTGTCGTCTCCTCCGCGCGCACCTTGTCGAGATTCTCATCGAGCGTATACATGTAGCCGGGATAGAAATCGAGCCACTGGTTGAGGGTGATCTCGACGTTGATCGCGGACACATTGTACTGCCTCACAGGAGCGGTGGCCGGACACTTGCCGCCATTGGTCATAGCCACCGGCTCCACCCGAGGATCGGACATCAAGAGGAGATCCTGGCCGCCTGCTCCATATTGGTGCATCATGGTCTGGCGTGTTGAACATACCCGTATTGACCTGCTGCACCTGCGGATCTTGGGCTAGATGGTCCATGATGCGCTGATGTTGCTGCTCCACCATGGCAGAACGCTCGGACTTTCCAACAATCGCATCTTCGACGATCGTTTGGCCCTTCAGCTGTTGCGCCCATGTGGGTAAATTATGCGACATCGCCGTCTGTTGCGGCGCCACATGATCCGCATGCGACTGGTTCTCAGCCGACGCGGCCAGCGGCAGACACACGAGCGCGCCACCAGCGATGACGGTGAGCGCGCGCGTTGTGACACGGGTTAACCAATGACGATCCATGGACCGGCCTCCTTGGATAGAGTTGAGAGAAGGATTGATAAAAACGTATAAGCCGTTACAGGCGGAATGAAAAAGTCCACGACGACCAATGGGCGTGCTTTCAGCGTGACATTCCGCGTGTTATTCGACGCAGAGCCTTACCTCTGAGGAACAAGGGCCGGAGATTACTGAAGTCCATCTTCTCTGTCAACCCCCAACACCGTTCCTCTTCCCTAATTCCGACCTGGCTCCTCTTCGCAACACCATCGTACCATGCCGCGCTCGCCTTGGGGGATGACCAGCGAACGATTCCTCGGGATGCCGCTGCCGCGCGGAAGCTCGTTCCATTGTTACTGTTCCGCTATTTGAGGCATAATGACGCATGATCTTGAAACGCTGGCTTGTTGGCCTGCCACTCAAGACGAAGGAAGCCGCTCACGAACGCCTTTCCAAGCGACTCGCCCTAGCCGTCTTTTCCTCCGATGCCCTTTCTTCGGTGGCCTACGCCACGGAGGAAATCTTGCTCGTCCTGACCCTGGCCGGCACGGCCATGGTGGGGTATTCCGATTCCGCTCAGCCTCTCCATTATCGGCCTTCTGGCCATCCTCACCATGTCCTATCGGCAGATTATCTTTGAATATCCGGATGGCGGCGGCGCCTACATTGTCGGTAAGTCCAACCTGGGTGAATGGCCGGGACTGGTTGCCGCGGCCGCCCTCATGATCGACTACGTCCTGACAGTGGCGGTCAGCGTGGCGGCCGGAATGGCCGCGCTGACCTCCGCCGTTCCGACCCTCCTTCCGCACCGGGAGACGCTCTGTTTTGCCGCCATCCTACTGGTAGTCCTGGTCAATTTGCGGGGGGTGCGCGAATCGGGACAGTTTTTTGCCATCCCGACCTATATTTTCATCGGCAGCCTCGCGGCCATGCTCGGCGTGGGTGCGGTACAGATTCTCTTCGGTCACGCAGCGAGGATCGAACCGCCTCCCAGCATCGCTGTCACGGAACCATTGACCCTGTTTCTGCTGCTCCGCGCCTTTTCATCTGGCTGTACCGCTCTCACAGGAGTGGAAGTCATTTCCAACGGCGTCTCTGCGTTCAAGAAACCCGAACCGAAGAACGCCGCCTTCACCATGACCGGCATGGCCGCAATCCTCGGCACACTGTTCATCGGCATCAGCGCCATGGCCTACTACTTCGGCATTGTTCCGAAGGCAGACGAGACCGTCGTCTCTCAAATTGCGCGCGCGACCTTCGGGACCGGCCCTCTGTATTTCCTCGTGCAGGCTTCGACCATGGTCATCTTGATCCTTGCGGCCAACAGCAGTTTTAACGGCTTTCCTCGCCTGGCCTCGATTCTGGCGCGCGACGGGTATATGCCGCATCAGATGTCGATGATGGGCGATCGACTGGTCTTCTCAAACGGCGTCATCATCCTCGGCGTCTTTTCCTGCCTGCTGATCGTCCTCTTCCATGGCGACACCCATGCTCTCATTCCTCTCTATGCGGTGGGAGTGTTCCTCTCCTTCACCATCGCGCAGGCCGGGATGGTGAAGCGTTGGCTGGTGAAGAAAGGACCGCATTGGGAAAAGAAACTGCTGGTCAACGGTATCGGCGCCGTCACCACCGCGATTGCCACGCTGATTATCGCGAGCACGAAATTTACTCACGGGGCCTGGATCGTCATCGTCCTGATCCCCCTGTTGATCATGCTGTTTCGAGCCATTCGCGCCCACTACAAAGCGGTGTCCGAACAGGTCGCACTCTCGCGCGACCATCGCCCCCCGATGCCGCGACGCAATATCGTGGTGCTGCCCATCGGGGGGGTCAATCGAGCGGTCATTCGCGCTGTAGACTATGCACGGAGTCGCTCCGGAGATATTCGCGCCGTGCTGGTCGATGTTGACCCGGAGGAAACCGCGCGGGTCGAGATTCAATGGGCTCAATGGGGCTGCGGTGTGCCGCTCGCGGTGTTGCCGTCCCCCTATCGATCCGTGTTGAGATCTCTTCTGGAATATATCGAGCAAGTGTTGAAGAAGGATCAAGAATGTTGGGTCACGGTTGTCATCCCGGAAATCCTCCCCGCGCGCTGGTGGCAAAACATCCTTCACAATCAACGCGCCCTCATCTTAAAGGGCGCCCTGCTCTTCAAGGATCGTGTCATCCTGACCGACGTCCCTTACCATTTGACGAGGTAACGGCACATGCCTAACACAACCACCAATATTCCTCAGTGGTTTCTATCGCATCGCTACCTTCTTGCCGCATGCTTTTTCCTAAACCTGCTCTCTGACCAGGCGTCATGCGTTTCGCATCGTTTCACCAGCCGACGGGGCGACTTTGGTTTCAGGCCATTCGGTCCCCGTTGAAGTCGAGGCCGGCAGGGAAGCCGGCCTGGTCGAAGTGCGCTACTACTGGTATCCGGAGCAGACCGAAGCGCTAGTGGAGCAGGGCGCAGAGCGAACGGGGCCGGCATCGCAGGGAAGCATGTCCACAGAGAAATATTGGCAGAAAGACAGCATTACCGGCGCACCCGTGGTCGCCTTGCCGGCATTGACCTCTACCGTTGACCGTGTGCCGCCCTATGGCGGCGCCTTGCCCATCCCCTCGGACGCGATCGGCCGGATGCGTCTCTTGGCCATCGCCGATATTTCCCAAGGTCGTCTCGGCCGAAAAGCCGTGTTCGATGAAGTATTGGTCACCGTTCAGCCAGCAGCCGATCTGATCTCCATCGACTTTGAGACCGAGAAGCCACTGCAACTTGGGCGAACAGGGCAATCCTCTGCCTACGGCCATGTTGATTCGCTGGGAAAAATCTTCGAACTCCCGGTGGTCGGCGAATTTGCCGACGGCATCGATCGTCCGCTGTCGTCGCCAAGCACCGGCACGAGTTATCGCTCCGGCGACGAGCGCATCATCAAAATTCTCCCGGAGGGCTTGCTCCAAATCGTCGGCAACGGCAAAACGTCCCTGACCGTGGCCAATCGAGGCAAGCAGGCGACGCTCGATGTACGAGTTGAAGTCAATTCCGAGCCCAATGAACCTCCGGTCGCGAATGCCGGAATCGCCAAGACGGTGAAAGCCGGGACGAAGGTACGCTTGAGCGGGTTACAGAGTCGAGACCCGGAGGGTGAAGCGCTTGTTTTATGCCTGGAGTCAGGTGCGAGGCAGCAAGGTCGCCATGCTCGACGTCAACATGCCGGAGCCATCCTTCACCGCGCCCTATGTGTCAGAAAAACGCACCTTCCGTTTCAAGCTGCGCGTGACGGATAAGAAGGGCGCGGATGGTGTGCCGGCGTATGTCGACGTCACCGTCGAGCCGTAACAGGCTGCTGAAAAAGGTCCCAACTTCGTTCTCGGCTCGAATCAATCCTCAAGGTAGCCACGGGCTACGCCTGCGGTTTCTTCTCGCCTGCGGCCTCGTTGGATGACCTTTTTGAGCAGCCCACTCGGCTAAGGTTTAGCAACAGCGCCAAAGCTAGCATGCCTAATCCCATCCCTCCAGAACATCCGCCACTCCGAGGCTCTACGGTTCCAAATATCTATGGGTTTGAAGACGAAACAGGAAATCCAATCATAGGAGGTGCAGCTTAGGACCCCCATCAAATGAACTTAGCTCACCATCCTTATCCTGAACCATGAATGGATCGAGGGAAATCGGCAAACAATGGACTTGCTCGCTTAACAGGCGGTACTGCGTATTGTAAAAATGGTGCAGACCTGCCCGTTTGGCGATTGGTTCAACTTCCAATTTCTTCAATCCGTGTTGCTTAATCTCCCTATCCAGGGCCTCCATGACTTCAGGAGTTGCGTACTGTCTTATGGACTCGAAGTTAGGATCCTGGGTTTCGCGAGCGATCTTCATCCATTTCAGACTCTGGACTTGGCTTGATCCCAGATATTCCAAGGCGAAAGCTTCCTCCTCACAAAGAAGCTTCAGGATAAAGAGTGATTCAAGGACGCTTCTCAATACAACCTTTGCCTCAAACAGCAACCCCTTTATTCCCAAGATCACAACAGCTTCAAACCCATTGAGAAGTCGCAAGAACAGAGTAGCGGCGAGAAATTCTTGGCGGTCTCGATTATTGAACTTTCAGCTCGAACTTAATGGCATGGGCAAGTTGATTGATGTCATGGGACAACTCAAAAAACTTGGGGTGATGAACTTGAACAGATCTTGAGAAGTCACCGATCGAGATGCCGAGGAAGCCTTGCTCGTTAAAATCCATAGTTACTCCACGTGAATGACGCGTTGACATTTCGCTCAGCCACGCACAGCCTTATGCTTCCGCTTCCCGACTGTCGAAACGCTCAAGAGACCAAGTCTGCGTGAACACCGCAAAGAAGACCGGCTGG
>CAWIWD010000023.1:0-41448 GCA_963839785.1 uncultured Nitrospiraceae bacterium | reverse complement strand
GCGTCGGGCACGACGATCTGCAGCGGTGCCGACCCGCTGGCAGCCGTCGGCGGGGATGTCGCCGCGCCACCGCCACGTGCGGCTGCCCCCGCCGGCCCAGGTCAGCCGGGCGGTGGTCTCGGCGTCGTCCACCTGGTGGCGCAGGTCGCTCACCACGTGGACGTCGAGGGCGAGGGCCTCGCCCGGCGCCGACCGTGGCCGGGAGGCGGTCGGCGACGACGATCACCGGCCGGCACGCCTCGCGCAGCGCGTCGTAGGCCGAGCTTGGGCGCCCGGTCGTGGCCGAGGACCGACCACGTGACGGCCGGGTGGCCGTCGGCGAAGCAGAACTGGGCGAAGCCACCGGTCGGTCGGTACTTGATCCGGCGCAGCGCCTCGATCGTGCCGGCGCACGACGACGGCCTGGTACTCCTGGGTGGCCGTCGCGCCACTCGTCGAAGGTGGCGTGGGCATCCGGCGGCACGTACCGGTCGAACACCGCCTTCTGGAGGGCGTGGGTGTGGCCGAGGCGCTCCCAGTCGAGGTCCGGCCAGCGCTCCGGCTCGCAGAAGTCGGCGGTGGCCGGGACCGCCTGGGCGCCGAGCTCCGTCACGAAGCGGCCCATGCGCGGGACGGCGCGGAGGAACCCGGGGAAGTCGCGCTCGTCGCCGTGGTACCAGCCGAAGTAGAGGTGGCTGTCGGTGCCGTCGAGGAGCGGTGGGTGGGGGAGGACGCCGGAGTGGGCGATGACGGGACGCGTGCCGTCGCTCTTCTCGAAGGCCCGCTTCACCGAGCGGTCGAGCACGGTCTTGTTCCAGGTCGGGAGCTCCTGGGCGGCGGCGGCCTTGATGCGCCATGCGGCGCAGCGCCTTGCGGTCGCCCCACATCGCTCGGGTCGTTCTCGATCGCCATCGGCTCGTTGTGGCCGCACCACACCGCGATCGACGGGTGGTGGCCGAGCAGGTCGACCGCCGCCGCCGCCTGGCGCACGGCCTGCTTGCGGATGCCGCGGGCGTAGCCCCACTGCAGCGGGAAGTCCTGCCAGAGCAGCAGGCCGGCGCGGTCGGCCGCGTCGTAGAGCTCGGGCCGCGTGATGTGGGCGTGGATCCGCAGGAGGTCGAGCCCGGCGTCGCCCGCCAGCTCGACGTCGCCGCGCCAGCTCCGCCGGCGTGGCCTCGGCCAGCGCCATCCGGGTCGGGCCGTGGTTCGAGCCCTTGAGGAAGAGGCGCTCGCCGTTCACGCTGGCGATCCACGAGCGCATCCGCACCTGGCGGAGCCCGGTGCGGAGGTGTCGCTCGTCGGAGGTGGCGCCGCCTTCGGCCGCGTCGAGCGCGACGCGCACGCGCAGGTCGTGCAGCGTGGCGTCGCCGAGGGCGCGCGGCCACCAGAGCGCCGGGCGGTCGACCGTCAGCGTCCACTCCACCTCGTTGGCCCCGGCGGCCAGCGGCTGGTCGGCGACGTGGTCGAGCGCCGCCGAGGGTGCTGTGCACGCACACCGTGCGGGCGGCGTCGCTGTCGAGCGTGGCGCGCAGCACGAGCACCGCCCGCTCCGGGGTCGCCTCGCGGCACAGCGCGCGCAGGCGGCTGATCCGCACGGGCCCGGTCTCGGTGAGGCGGACGGGCCGCCAGATGCCACCGGGGTTCCAGTCGGGGTCGAGGCAGTCCCAGTGCTGGAACACGCCGGTGATGTTGCGCTTGGCGGTGAGGTCGGTCGGGCGGGAGCAGGTGACCTCGATGGCGAGGTGGTGCTCGCCGCGGGCCCGCAGCGCGTCGGTGACCTCGAAGGTGTGCGGGGCGAAGTACCCCTCGGTGTCGCCGAGGTAGCTGCCGTCGAGCCACACGTCGCCTTGGTAGAAGATCCCGTCGAAGGTGAGCCACGCCCGGCGTCCCTCGGCCGGTCCCATCGCGTCGAACGGCCGCCGGTACAGGAGCGGGCCGTCGGCGTCGGCGAAGGCCGGCGACGGACCGCCAGTGCCCGGGCACGGCCACGTCCTCCCACCCGCGGTCGTCGAAGCCGTCCTCGTGCCAGGTGCGGCGGAGGTCGTCGTCGGCGACCGCCGCGCGCCACGTCCCGGTCAGCTCCATCAGGTCGGTGGTCGTCTCGCCCTGCGAGGGTCGGCGGTGATCGTCCAGCCCCCGCCCGGCACGGGGGTGAGGGTGATGTCGAAGGCGCCGGTCGCCGCGTCGAGCGCGGTGACCGGGCGACGCCGCGGCGTCGGTGACCTCGAGCGTGCCCTCGAGGTGCACGATCCCCGGGCCCGAGCAGGTGGCGCGGCGCTGGTCGGCGTCGAGGAACAGCGCCGCGTCGCCCCGCGGCTCGAAGGTGGTCTGGTCGGTGGCCTCGAAGGCCACGGACTCGCGGGCGCCGGCCACCCCGGTCGTGCCGACCGCCACGGGCGTGTCGAGCTGGTACGTGCCCGGCGTGAAGGGTGCACGCCGCTGCTCGAGCGCGAGGCGCAGCCCTTCGGGCGCGAGGAGGTCAGGGTGACGCGGGTCGAGCACGCAGCGCGCCGCCCGACGACAGCACGAACGGGCGCCCGCCGTCCCACACGATCGTCGCTCGCGTGCCGTCCACGAGCACGCCGGTGATCTCGCCGCCGTTGCCGAACCCCCGTCGGACGACGACGGTGAACGGGGTCGGCGACCTCGCGCGGGTCGAGCACCGCGCCCTCGAGGTGCACCGCGGTGACCGTGCCGGTCACCTGCGACCTCGGCCCGCGGCGGGTCCGACGGGTCGACTGCCGGTGCGTCGTGGTCGTGCTGTCCGGCGGCACCGTGCCGTCCTGGCCCCCATCACCTGGTCGTCGCCGTCGCCGCCCTCTCGAGGCGCTCGGCTGATCAGCACGGTGAGGCCGGCGGTGGCGGCCAGGATCGGGTCATCGACAGGAACCAGCGGAGCCGCACGGCGCACAGGCTGCCCGGTGCCGCACCCAGGTTCCAACCACGGCCTCGCGGGGACGGTGGACGGGGCCCGGCGATAGGTTGGCGCCATGACGTCGACTGCCGCGCACCCCGCCCCCGCCACGGTCGGCCAGCTCCGCGAGTCGGGCTGGACCTCGGTGCCCGTGAAGGAGGAGCTGCGCCGCAACGCCATCGCGCAGATCCAGTCGGGCGAGCCGCTCTTCCCGGTGGTGCGTCGGCTACGAGGACACCGTGCTCCCGCAGCTCGAGAACGCCCTGCTCGCCGGCCACGACGTGATCTTCCTCGGCGAGCGGGGCCAGGCGAAGACCCGCATGATCCGCGCCCTCACCGACCTGCTCGACGAGTGGATGCCGATCGTCGCCGGCTCCGAGATCAACGACGACCCGTACGCGCCGGTGTCCGCGCTACGGCCGCGAGCTCGTGCCGAGCACGGCGACGACACGCCGATCGAGTGGGTCCACCGCTCGCGTCGCTACGGCGAGAAGCTGGCCACCCCCGACACGTCGATCGCCGACCTGATCGGCGAGGTCGACCCGATCAAGGTGGCCGAGGGCCGCTACCTGTCCGACGAGCTCACGCTGCACTACGGCCTCGTGCCCCGCACCAACCGCGGCATCTTCGCCATCAACGAGCTGCCCGACCTCGCCGAGCGCATCCAGGTGGGCCTGCTCAACGTGCTCGAGGAGCGCGACATCCAGGTGCGGGGCTACAAGATCAACCTCCCGCTCGACCTCATCCTGTTCGCGTCGGCCAACCCCGAGGACTACACGAACCGCGGCCGGATCATCACCCCGCTGAAGGACCGCTTCGGCTCGCAGATCCGCACGCACTACCCGCTCGAGGTCGACACCGAGGTCGCGATCGCGCTGCCAGGAGGCCACGCCCGCTGGTGGCCGAGGGCGTGCGCGTCACGGTGCCCGAGTACATGACCGAGATCGTCGCCACGCTGTCGCACCTCGCCCGCTCGAGCCCCCACATCAACCAGCGCTCCGGCGTGTCCGTGCGCTTCACCATCACCAACCACGAGGTGATGGTGGCCAACGCCGCCCGCCGGGCGCTCCGCCACGGCGAGAAGGACGTCGCCCCGCGCATCAGCGACCTCGAGGCGCTGCCCGCGTCGATGATGGGCAAGATCGAGATCGAGTCGCTGGAGGAGGGCCGCGACGCGCAGATCGCGGAGAACCTCGTGAAGGCGGCGGTGCTCACCGTGTTCAAGGACCGCTTCACCCCCGAGCGGTTCCGCCCCATCGTCACCGCCTTCGAAGAGGGCGCGGTGATCCACGCCGGCGAGGACGTCACCTCCGCCGAGTACGTGTCGCTGCTCGAGCAGCAGCCGGCGCTCCGCGAGGCGGTCACCGAGCTCACCGGCGGCGACGAGTCCGCCGCGTCGGTCGCGTCCGCCGTCGAGCTCCTCCTCGAGGGCCTGCACCTCAGCAAGCGCCTCAACAAGGACTCGGTCGGCGCCCGCGCCACCTACCGCGCCAGGGCCTAGCCACGTCTGCGGCGAAAGCGTCGGATGCGAGCTGCGGCCGCAGACGTCGTCAGTGCGGCGGACTCGGCGGCGGCGGCGGGCTTGGGGTTGCGGTCGCGGTCGAAGAGGCCGAAGCGCACGTCGAAGCCCTGGCCCCACTCGTAGTTGTCGACGCCGGTCCACCAGAAGAGGCCGCGCACGTCGACGCCGCCGGTGATGGCGTCGTGCACGTGGCCGAGGACGGCCTCGACGTAGTCGTTGCGCTGCTGGTCGTCGTCGGTGCCGATGCCGGCCTCGCACATCAGGATCCGCCGGTCCGGGTGGTCCGCGGCCAGGCGGTCGAGCACGTGGGCGAAGCCCTCGGCCCACCGCACGTAGCCCTGCGGACCGGGCGTGCCGTCGACCGGCCAGCGGCCGACCTTGCCGTCGCCCGTCACGCCGATGCGCCGAGTAGTAGGAGAACCCGAGGTAGTCGTAGGCGTCGAGCTGCTCGTCGTCGGCCCACGACCCCCACCAGAGCTCGTCGAGCCGCGCGGCCGCCTCGGTGGCGGCGGCGGTGTCCTCCGCCTTGAAGATCGGGATGAGGGCCTCCACCGTGGCGATGGGCGTGGCCGGCGTGCGCAGCAGCGCGGCGGCGTCGGCGCCGGCCTGGTGGATCGTCGTGCAGGACGTTGGCGGCCTCGTTGCGGTCCTTGCGGCCCGGGGGGAGCGCGCCGAGCAGGTGCGAGCCCGAGCGCGTAGAACGTCGGCTCGTTGATCGGCTTCCACCCGGCCACCAGGTCGCCGAACGTCTCGGCCACCCAGTCGACGTGGCGGCTCCAGACGAGGCGGCCCTGCTTGTCGTCGCGGAACCCGTGGAGGTCGTCGGCGAACCAGCCGGGGAGCGTGAAGTGGTGCAGGCACACCCACACCGAGAGGCCGGCGTCGCGGCCCGCCTGGAGGATCGAGCGGTAGCGCTCCACCTCCTGCGCGTCGTGGTGGCCCTGCTCCGGCTCGAGCCGCGTCCAGTCGAGCGACAGCCGGTGGTGGGTGAGGCCGTGCTCGGCGTAGAGGGCGAAGTCCTCCGCGTACCGGGTGGCGAACCCGTTGCCGTCGCCCGAGCGGCGGCGCGCGCCCGGCCTCCTCCCACGCGTACCAGTCGCTGCCCGGCGCGGCGCCCTCGGTCTGCGTCGACGACGCCCCCGTGCCCCACATGAACCCGTCCGGCCAGTCGCTCACCGGCGGAGCCTGTCACGTCCCCGGACGACCGAGGTTGGTCAGACCGCGATCCACGTGCATCATCAACGAATCGGCGATGGCGAGGACGAGCAGACGGTCGTAGGTGAGGACGTAGTCGAACTGACGGTCGTGGTCGGGACCGGCATCGCCGAGATCGGTGGCGGCTAGCGTGGCGGCGAAGTGGGGGCCGATGATCGCCACCGCCCACTCGTCCACGAGAGGGTCGTCCCGTCGCAGCGCCCCGCCTCGGACGCCGACGGCCGGCTCGAGCGGCATGCCGACCCCCATGGCGGCGACGAAGGCGGCGTTCTCGCCGAGCCGGCTGTAGCGGGAGGCCGTCGCCGGCGTGAACCGATCGGCCGTCTGGAACGCACCGAGCACGACGGCGAGGCTGCCCTGTTGGAGCGCTTGGCGTTCGAGGTGACGGCTCATCTCCAGGAGCAGCGGCTTCGTGGAGCGCCGTGCCGGCCGGCCAGCGGCCGCGGCGGCCATCGGTGACGGGGCTGGCGTGAGCGCTCGCGTGCAACCGCTAAGCATGTGCTGCTATCAGCTCACCAATGCAGTCGTCCCATATTCACTTGGCAACTTATTCCTCCTGATCAATGGCACATTCGGCGTCCTCCAGGTTTCCGACCACGATATGGCCGACGTAGCGATTGGCGTAACCTGCCCTTCCGTCGACGAAGAAACCGGAGAAGCATTATCCGATGTACGCGTACGCCTCACCACCCGGCTGCAAATGGCTGGTAATCTTGTGGCTACCTATGCGTATCCAAACACGATTGTCCAAACAGCAGCGACAGGGCAGGTTCTCTCGTTGAGCCCTGAATTTTATGAGGGACGAATCGTTGAGTATTTCCCGGACGGGAGGGATACCGTGATGCTTCCAGGCCCCTGCTATCGAACTGATATGGTAATTCATGATGGGGCAAGCGGTGGGCCAGTTGCTGGTCCTACTGGTAGGATCTTCGGAATCAATTCGACAGGCTTTGATGGTACGGATGATTTTTATATTTCACGGATCGACGAGCTCTTCTCGCTGGAAATTGCGACGAGCGAGACTGACAGAATCACTATACAGGAACTTATTATCGAAGGCGTCTTTACCGTAGATCCATAACCGTACGCCTGCGAGTTGTATCAACCGCACTGACCTCAGGACAGGCTGATGGTACGGAGCATCGCCTCCCAACAAACATTACCTTCCCTTGTCGATCTGAACCGTATCCGCTGCGTCTCGGCGTCCTTGCGCAACTCCTCTGCAGCCTGTCATCTCGTGATCTCCAGCGTTTGGAGAGCCGCCAATTTCTCACTTTCGTTGATGTAGATGGCGCGGCCATCACCTTTTTCTGACACCAACCCCCCGTTGATGTCTTGGTGATTGCGCCCTTCACTCTTGCGAGGATGGAAATCTAGTTCGCGTCAGGCCCACGTCTCGCGTGCCCGAACCAGCTCGTCGCGATGGCGACGCAGAGCCGGACCGAATGACGAGCGACATACTGGCGCGTCATATTGTTTCATATGCCGCTCGACATGTCCCAGGGCCTCGGCTAGCCGATCGACTAATTGATTGCCCTCGCGGCTCAGCCATTTCAACTGACCACCGGCATAGGCGAGATCCTCAAGCGAGTAGCGAACCGAGTCAATTTCTTCCAAACAACGGAATCGCGCGCGCGTGAGGTCGCGTGCCGTCAGCCCCGCTTCCTTCCATTTCCTCTTCCCCTCCTTCGTACCCGCCCAGGCAGACAGGCGTTCGAACAATATCGCTCCCATCGTGAACGTAAAGGTCGCGTGCAGAATGCCTCTCAGGGGCCGCAGGGTCCGTCGCCAAGGGGAATAAAAGATCTCCTGATTGTGATCGTGCTTGTACAGCACGGCCTTGCGCAACAGCAGATTGAGATGATGGTGACTGTTCTCGTGAATGAGATCATCGATGAGGTCAATTCGGTCACGGTCGAAACAATTGATCGCGGACAGGCCAGGACGATGCCGATAGCTGAAGCTCACCACGCCGGACGCTCTGAGCGGTACAATCCGAGACGTCAGCAAATCCAATACGTGATTGCCCTCCGGCCATGCCGATTCAATCACCTCCAGCGCGCGCCGCATGCGGCTTGCAACTTCTAGCTTCGTCGGCCGTACCGCCACCGGAGTCTTCTCTTTTCCATATACCAGGGTCGGCCCGAGGGAGAGCGCGTGCTCGCCGGTATCCCTCAGCCGATACGGATCCATACGACGCCAATGCCACCGTTCGACGTCACCGAATTCGACCATGACATAGGCATGTTCGCCGACCAGCAGGTCGATGCCAGAGGCCTTGACCGCAAACTTTGCCTGCCCTCCTGCACGGGTGAGCGCCTGTCTCGCCCCCCGAGGCGCTTCATAACACAAGTCCGTCGTGCCGATCACGCAGACCCCAGGTAGTTCGACTCGCTCAACATTCGCGCTGAGATCGCACGGCACCAGCCAACCCTTTTTCCCTGGCTGCATGGCGACCCACCGGCAAGCCAGCCGTGGAGCAAGGCACAGGGATTCCTGCGTCACCTCCCGCGCCAATCGTCGGCAAAGTTCAGTGAGGCGAGAGAGAAGTCGGCCAGGTTCGGGCGTTCCGTGCGGGAATACCTCATCGGCATATCCATGTTCATAAAACTTCTCCTTGAACTCCGCGCGGAGTTGTTCTGCGATGTCTCGGCAAGATCGCTCCTGCCGTACCTGGTGCAAAATATCGACGAAATAGAGCAGATCGTTCAATGACTCGATCCAGCCTACGACCTTCCAATGACTGAACTCAGTCTGCATCAATGAGCGCTCGATCATTCGAAACCACGCGATCGGCAAGTGAAGGGTACGCACAGGCTCGGCATAGTTCCGCTCAAAATCACGGCACAAGTCCCTCAGCAACCCGCGCATGGAGCCACGAAACTCCAACATGAGTCCTTCGAGCACTCGAACATCAACCAACGTCATCGTTTCATCCCTTTCCGATTGGAACCACTGCGCGCGCACTGTACGCGACTGTCCGATCACTGACAAGACAGTGCACGATCCGTGTGACGAGAGCACCATGTTGGGTGAACAAAGTGAACGATCCCCCACAAGGCAGGAAGACCCTTCGACATTCTGTGGTGGTCAGCAAAAGAAAGACAGCCGGCAGGAAGCGTCACGAAATGGAAACGGAATGAATCGGTGAAGGAAATAATCGAGGGTGAGCCCGACGGGCGACGAGGCCTCCGCGAAGTTTGCCCTGGTTTCGCGGAGCCTCAGCTAGGCCGTCAGCTTGATGAGATCGAAGAGGATCGGCTTCTCTGGGCAAGATGCGGCGACAAGGCGGAGATGTGAATTTTGCACCATCCGATGGCGTTGAATCAGCGGATCTACCACATTGCCACAAGTGAGACAGCGGTGGCCTTCCAACCGCATAGGGTGAAAACTTTCTTGAAGGTCGAGTAAATCATCCGACACCATCAAACCTTCACATCGTGTACAGGTCATGAGTCTCCCCTTAGCTCGTTGAGGTTGTGGGCATCGATGTCAGCCCATATTGGTTCAGAGTGACCAGGCCACCACCATTCGAGGCTGGATAGAAGCAATGTGGATGCCACCGATTCGCCTGCCGGTTTGTTTGCTCTGGCCATCGCGAGATGGAGCCAAAACCCCTCATCTCATGACAATTTAACCCGTCTGCGACCTCATTGGTGTCCGACGACAGAATTGAGTAAAATCGGATAAGCCTGCTAACACGTTGTCCTTGCTTGGAAGAGGAGCCGATCAGCATACCTTCCTATCCGTTCTCTATGACGCGATGTATAGAATGGCCCTGACTGCGACAGAAATTGGTTCCATTGTTCAGGAACTGGCGCCGGCTTTGACCGAAGGCTGGATTCAGAAAATCACGCAACCACTTCCCGACGTCCTTTTGCTGGAGATTCGTGTCCCCGGGCATACCCGTCGACTGCTCTTTTCGATTCACGACCAGACCGCGCGGGTGCATCTCGTTCGCCAGACCCTTTCTAACCCGCCGACGCCGCCGCCCTTTTGCCAATTGCTGCGGGCGCGGGTTCAAGGCGCGCGCATCGATGGGATCTGTCAGATCGCAGATGACCGGATCGTCCGTATGGATCTCACCAGTCGTGATGGCCCGGTTTCCCTGCTCGCGGAATTATTCGGACGAAATGCCGATCTGCTCTTCCTCGACGAGAAACAACGCGTGATCGCTACGCTCCGACTCAACAAGGAACGGACCGGTCAGCCCTATCAGGCGCCTTCGCACACTCCGTCACACGGACTGGCTCATGATACGGTCATCTCTGCGAAGGGGGTCGCGTTCGATACCGAGCCCTTCCCACTCTCCGCCCAACTGGAAGTACTATATCGTGAGCGCGAAATTGAGCTCTCGCACCAAAGACAGCTTCGATCGCGAGAATCAGTCCTGCGCAAAACCCTCAAGAAGCACCTTCGCCGCATGGCGGGACTCAGCCGCGATCTTGAACAAGCCGCCAAATACCAACCCTACGCGCGCTACGGCGAATTGTTGAAAGCTAATCTCGGCTCGTTGAGGAAAGGGCTCACGACCGTCACTGTGGTGGACTACTACGACGCGACACTCCCGGAACTGACCATCCCTCTGGATCCGACGAAGGCCCCGCAGGCCAACATGGATGCGTATTTTGCAAAGTATCGAAAGGTCGGCGCGGCCCAGCGGGAAATCAGCGCCTCGGCTGGCGGCAATCGAAGCGGACGTGCAACAAATCCAGGCTGAGCTGGACACCATCAAACGTGGAACCTGGCAAGCGCCCACCATGGGCGCACAGAGCGCGCCGCGTTCCACACATTCCACGGGTCGCCGCCGGGCTGCCGCGGATGAACGGCGCGCGCCCTTTCGGCGCTTCGTGTCATCGGACGGCCATCAAATTTTTGTCGGACGGAACGCCCGCGAAAACGATGAATTGACATTTGGGCTCGCCAAAAGCGAGGACCTCTGGCTACATGCCCAAGGCGTTCCTGGCTCCCATGTCGTCGTGCGATTAGAAAAGGGCAGCGACGCGCCGCCGGAAACGCTGAAAGACGCAGCCGTCTTAGCCCTACTTTACAGCGATCTCAAAAAAAGCGGACAAGGCGAGGTCATCTATACCAGGCGAAAGTGGGTACGGAAATCCAAGGGCCACGGGGCGGGAGCCGTGACGGTCACGCAGGAAAAATCTCTGCGCGTAACGCTCGACAAACGTCGCCTGGAGGCCATGAAAGAACGCTCCCAGGTATAAGACCAAGTCGGGCTATCACTCCACCCTCCAAGAGCCTTCACGCTCCGGCTTGGTAAACAGAAACGAGGACGTGGTAATGTTTCCTCGACGGAGGACGCCAGGTCGCCAGCGTGACCTCAAGCAGTCGTGCTTATACTTCCCTTCAAACGAGAGAGCGCTACTTGAACTACGTCGCACTCAGAATGCTCTTCGGAGATCGCGCGAAGTACCTCATGCTGCTCTGCGGGTTGACCTTCGCCGTCATGCTGATCGTCCAGCAGGGCTCTATCTTCTGGGGCCTCATGATGTGGTCCCAATCGAGTATCAGCAACCTCAACGTGCCCATCTGGGTCACGGATTCGGGCATCTCGCAAGTGGAAGAAGTGAAACCGATCGCCGATACCACCGTCAATCAAGTCCGCAGCATCGCCGGCGTAGAATGGGCTGTACCGCTCTACAAAGGATTGCTGCGCGCCCGACTGGCGAACGGGGAATATCACCAGGTCACCTTGACCGGCCTGGACGCGGCCACCTTGATCGGCCGACCGGCTGAAGTACTGGCCGGACGGTTTGAAGACCTGCGCCAGCCAGATGCCGTCGCCGTAGACCAGTGGGCCGTGGAGCGGATGGGAGGGCCGCAGGTCATCAAGGTCGGCACGGTCTTCGAACTCAACGACAAACTGGCCCGCGTCGTGGCGATCGCGAAAATTCAAAAAACCTTCACGAATATTCCGGTGGTTTACACGACCTACGATCGCGCCCTGCGCTATGTGCCGCGGGAACGGCGCACCCTCTCGTACGTCCTGGCCAAAGCTAAAGATGACGCACCGGTTGAAGCGGTGATCCAGCGTATTCGCGACCAGACAAAGCTCGGCGCCTTCACGGGCGAGGACTTCGGGTGGAAAACCATCGGCTGGGTGCTCAAAAACACGGGGATCGGCATCAATTTCGGCACGACGATCCTGCTGGGATTCGTCGTCGGCATGGCCATCGCGGGACAAACGTTCTACTTGTTTACCGTCGAAAACCTTCGGCAGTTCGGCGCATTGAAGGCCATGGGGGCTTCCACCGCCACGTTGGCCCGCATGATTCTGCTGCAAGCATACACGGTGGGGATCACGGGTTATGGGGTAGGCGTCGGCTTGGCGACCGCCTTCGGACTCTTGACGGCAAAGGACGGCCAACTCCCCTTTATTGAAACTTGGCCGTTGCTCCTGCTCGTCTTTGTCGCCTTGTTGATGATCTGCAGTCTGTCGGCGCTCATCAGCATTATCAAACTGGCCAGGCTCGAACCGGCGATCGTCTTTCCGATGATACCTCTGGACGGTCCCCCACAGCCTCAAGAGGGCGCGGGCGGGCAAGTGACTCAACACGCCTCCATCGCGGTGCAGGTCCGAGGGCTCGTCAAGTCATTCGGATCCGGCGAGACGTCGGTGACTGGTGCTCGAAGGGTATCGACCTGGATGTGTATTTCGGCGAGCTGTTATTACTGGTCGGTGAATCCGGCGGAGGAAAAACCACGCTGCTGTCTGCAATTGCTGGAATTTTGGATATCGATGCGGGAACCTGGAGGTGCTCGGAGCCTCCCTAACCGGTATGTCACCAAGTACCCGCACCAAATTCCGGGGCGAACGATGGGATTTATCTATCAACAGTTCAATCTTCTCCCCGCCTTGACGGCAGCTGAAAATGTGGCGGTCCCTCTGCTGAT
The DNA here is from genome assembly GCA_963839785.1 of uncultured Nitrospiraceae bacterium. Taxonomy (GTDB): domain Bacteria; phylum Nitrospirota; class Nitrospiria; order Nitrospirales; family Nitrospiraceae; genus Nitrospira_A. The sequence goes on along the minus strand of CAWIWD010000023.1, from coordinate 28,906 downwards.
ACGGGGAAACGGCAAGAACGAGGCCGTCAAACAGGCGCGGCTGATGCTCGAACGGGTGGGACTGGGCGATCGGACGGAATTTCTGCCCAAGAATCTCTCCGGGGGGCAACAGCAACGGGTGGCCATCGCACGGGCGTTGGTCAATGAGCCGCAGCTCCTCGTGTGCGATGAACCCACGGCCGCGCTCGACGGGCCCAACGGACAAAAAATCATGGAATTGATTCGGAACGTCGGACGAGCCTCCGACCGCTGTGTCATCGTCGTCACCCACGATAGTCGCGTGTTTCAGTTCGGTGATCGAATGGCTGAGCTGACCGACGGCCGGATCGTCGGCATTCATCCCATTCAGAAAGAGGCCATCGCGTGAGAATTCTCAATCGGTTCAGTGTCTGGCTTGCCATCGCCGGGGTGACGCTCGCCGTCTGGACCGTCCTGACCGCCGGCAAACAGACGCCCATGCCAACGCCGTTGGTACAACCGCCGCGTTCCCCTTACGACACCACCGTCGCCGCCACCGGCATCATCGAAGCCACCAATGAAAACGTTCGCATCGGCCCCCCGATTGCGGGGCTCGTGACCAACGTCTTCGTTTCCGTCGGAGACCGAGTGAGCGAAGGGCAATCCGATCCTGCAATTGGATGCGCGAGACCTTCGCGCGCAATTGGTCGCTCGTCAGGCGGCTATTCAACCGGCAGAGGCCCAGATCGAAGAACAGAAATACCGAATCGGCGATCTCGACACGCAACTCAAGCGTCTAAAGGCCGTACGTGACAGCCGAGCCGTCAGCGAAGACGACGTCAAACGCACCTGGTATGCCTCGGAAATGGCAAAACGCGCCTTGAGTCGGTTTGAGGCCACGTTGAAACAAGTCATTGCGCAACGGGATGAAACACAGATCCTGTTGGACCGATTGACTGTTCGCGCACCACGGCCCGGCACGGTTTTGCAGGTTAATATTCGAGCCGGCGAATACGCGCTCACGATCGGCGCCAACGAGCCCCTCATGCTCCTGGGTGACATGCAACAACTGCAGGTCCGCGCAGAAGTGGATGAGGTCAATGCGCCTCTGGTCATCCCACAACAGCCTGGCGTCGCCTACCTAAGAGGCAATACGGCGCAAGCCATCCCGCTCACCTTCGTTCGCATCGAGCCTTACATCGTCCCCAAGAAATCCCTGACGGGAGACAACAGCGAACGAGTCGACACGCGGGTCCTGCAAATCATCTATCGCTTCGAGCGCCCGCCGTTCCCTATCTATGCCGGGCAACAGGTCGATGTATTCATCGATCGGACACCGTCACTCGGCGCCTCCACACAGCGCAGACGGCGGGCGCCCCGCAGGGGAACGGGCGCAATGAATCCGATATTGCCGAGCTGGATTTCCGCATTCTCTATCCTTCTGGTGGTTTCATCGACCGGCTGCGTGCAAGGTCCTGATTATCATCGGCCACCAGTCGAGACTCCAGCGGACTGGACTAGCATGGCTGCAGGATCGCTGGCAGCAGGACGCTCCGAGACGATACCGGAGGCCGGCTGGTGGCAATCATTTCACGACCGGGAACTCACGCAGTTCATCGAACGCGCGCTCGCTCAAAACCACGACGTGCGCCGCGCGGTCTCCCGAGTGTTGGAAGGGCGAGCGTCCATAACGACCGCCGGCGCCGGACTCTACCCTCAGTTCAACGTGCAAGGCAGCTATACCAACCTCGCCATTTCAAAAAACACGCTGGCGGGATTGGGCCTCGCCACCGCACAACAGCCGCAGCCCCAGGTGTTTGCAACGCCCGGCAGCAGTTTCGACCTCTGGAACGGCGCGGCTGATCTACGCTGGGAATTGGATGTCTGGGGCCGCATCAGGCGCGGCTTGGAAGCCGCCTCCGCCGAAGCACAGGCCATCGAACAGGACGCCCGCGCAGTTGCGTTGACGTTGATCGGCGATGTCGGGCAGGCGTACTTTCGCATTCGTGAATTGGACGAACAAGTCGAAATTGCCCAACGAGCCCTGACTTTACGCCGGGACTCGCTCGAGATTATTTCGAAACGGGCATCGGTGGGCTTGGCCTCCGATCTGGATGTGAAACGAACGGAAGTCCTAGTGGCGGAAAGTGCGGGTCAAATTCCGGATCTAACTCGCTTGCGCGCGATGGAAATGCACCGTCTTGAGGTTCTCACCGGGGCCTCTCCGGGCTCTGTTCTCTTGCAACCGAAGTCGTTGCGGACCGTGATCGTTCAGCCCGAGATTCCCGTGGGTCTCCCCTCGCAACTGTTGGAGCGTCGGCCTGATATTCTCCAGGCAGAATCAACCCTCGTGGCCGCCAATGCCAGGATCGGCCAAGCGCGCGCGTATTTTTTTCCTACCCTCTCCATCACTGGCCAGGGGGGATTACAGAGCGTCGAGTTCGCGAACTGGTTCACGGGAAACAGCGCAAACTATAGTATCGGCCCGTCTGTCACCTTGCCTATCTTCCTGGGCGGCACGAACGTAGCTCGTTTGGATGCGGCCGAATCACGGTATCAGCAAATGCTGGAAAGTTACCAACAAACCATTCTTCTCGCGTTTCGCGAAGTCGCGGATCTGCTGGTGTCGATTCAGGCACGCGGCGAGCAACTCGCGCGCCAACGCGAGCAGGTGGCTGCGGCCACCGCGGCCGTCGGCCTTGCAGATGTGCGATACCGCAAAGGATTGGTGAACTACCTGGATGTGCTCGATGCCCAGCGCACGATGCTCGCGGCGGAAACGCAACTTGCACAAACGGAGCGAGCCCGTCTTACAGACATGGTAAGCCTTTATAAAGCCCTCGGAGGCGGATGGTCCGCTCCCGCAGAAGGGGTCTTACCCGCCTCGCAGAAGTCAGCGGCGCGGTAAGCGCCGGCCGCTGATCCTTTTACCCCTCAGCCGTGCGTCACTTATGGAACAATCGACCTGCTGGCCGACTTGCCGCGGCGGCTACAGGGCTTGAATTTTTTGTTCGGATAGGGCTATCTGAGAACAGGCGATCTACGGTGCCATGCGAGCCGCGCCTTGAACAGCGGTGACCCCGTGTTCCACATTCCCATTGCATGTTCTTGGAAGGAGTCTCCATGCCTGATGGTGTCCGCGGCCACTTCGTGGCATGCCCAATTACTTATATGTTCATCCTCACACTGGGACTGCTGCCCTCCTTTGCCCCTTCGTTGTCAGCCGCTCCCGGAAAACAGCCATCCCGGCCGGAGCCGTCAGATCACACTTCCTTAGAGGAGGAACAAATAGTCTCAACGACGGAAAAGATCACCAAGCCGGTTGACACCGACGCGGAAGCCATGCGTCACAATGACCTTGGCGTCGCATTTGTCTTCAAGGGAGATCTCGGCCAAGCCATCGATGAATTCACGCACGCACTTCGGCTTCAGCCGAACTATTTCGCCGCCCACCTCAACTTGGGAAACACCTTGTTGGACATAGGTAAACATGACGAGGCCATCTCGGAACTCAAGGCCGCTTTGCGTCTCAAACCCGACGACCTGAAGGCCCACAATGATCTAGGAGTCGCTCTGAAGGAGATGGGAGATCTCGGAGGCGCCATGGCCGAATTCAAAACGGTGTTGCGCCACCGTCCCAGCGATGTCAATGCGCACAACAACCTCGGGGTGACCCTCAAGGGTATGGGGGACCTCGATGGCGCTCTCTCGGAGTACCGAACAGCGGCCAGTCTTCAACCGAATGACGTCAATGCTCATTTCAACATGGGCCTGGCCTTGATGGAGAAGCGGAATCCAGACGCCGCTATCGCCGAGTTCCGCACTGCCCTCCACCTGCGTCCCGACGACGCAAAGATCCGTCTCAACCTCGGCAACGCCCTGGCAGGCACGGGCCAGCGCATGGAAGCGGCGCAAGAATTGAGACAATACCTTCGGCTCGAACTCGACACCCCGGCAAATCGACGCTGGCTGGAACAGGCTGAGGCGAAGCTGCGCGAACTGGAGATGCCTCAATGATGCCACCGCATGGCTCAGAACGAGTAGCGAATGGGATTCCCTCCTTGGTGAGCGTCGTGACCGCATGAAACATTCTTTGAGCCCGCTCGCCGACGGCGCCCCGTTAAATGTACAGTCCGTCAGGCTTGAGACCGGTTGGGGAAGACATGATGAGCGTTCCTGAAACGCGATATGCGGCCCATCTACGTATCTTTTTCAGAGCAATCGTCCTGTCCATGCTCGGGATCACCGCTTTCGGGTTCGATGAGTCGGTTCAGGCGGAGCCGGAGCCGTCTCAGGCCCAACAGTGGAACTTCGATGGCGTCTCTCCAGGCTCGCTGCCCGGCTCCTTCGTCGTCGGTACCCTCTTCGATGGCCGACCGGCCGGCGAGTGGAAGGTTTTGATTACCGAGCGTGCCAAGAGCACGGCGCAAGTGCTCGCGCAAATCATGCCGAAAGGCACGGACCAGGCACATAAGCTCATCCTGGTGGCGGGAACCGAGAGCGCCAATATCGATCTTACGGTATCTTATTTAGCCGTGGCCGGAAAGGCTGATCTCGGCGGCGGATTAGTATGGCACGCCGCCGACGACCGCAATTACTATCTATTGAGGGCCAGCCTGGTCGAACAAAAGATTCGTCTGTATCGTGTGGTAAAAGGCGTGCAGCAGATCGTCAAACACATCGACTACGCGCTCCCGGCCACTGGGTGGCACCAACTGCGAATCATCCAACAAGGTTGCGACATCAAGAGCCCAATACGACAACGCCACGCTTTTTCGTATGTGTGACAGCGCCCTCGCCAGCGGTCGGATCGGACTGTGGACCAAGGCAGACGCCGTGACCTATTTTGACGACCTCGAGCTGCGACTCCTCAAGTAGACATTCTCCAGGCATGGCTCTACGGCGCTCGTCGTGCCTTCGGCAATTCCAGAATACTCCATCGGACGCCGGAGCCAATGATGGGACGGATCTCCTCACCGATCCTTTCAGCACCCGGACGACAGAGCCGCTGCTCTGCCCGACGCTGCCGCGGTCAAGGATATCGGACGTATATCGTGGGCCGCCGACCCACAATTGCGCAAACAAAATGGGGCAGCCATCCAAAGATGACTGCCCCATATGTTGATTCAAAGTAATGACTACCAGCGATCGCGCTTGGCTCCACGATCGCCATAACCGCCGCCGCCACCGCTTCGACCCGGTCCCCCACCGCTTCGTGGCTCTTGAGGACGCGCTTCGTTGACCGTTAATGTCCGGCCACCCATATCCGTGCCGTTCAAAGCCGAGATCGCTTTCTGCGCCTCGTCAGAGGAGGTCATTTCGACGAATCCGAATCCTCTCGATTGGCCGGTAAACTTGTCCGTGATGATGCGGGCTGACTCAACTGCCCCATGCACCGCGAACAGATCACTTAACTGCTGCTCCGTCGCCGAATACGGCAACCCGCCCACGTAAATTTTGGAACCCATACGGGTCCTCCTCTTGGGTAATGATATTGTCCTGAACGAAGGAATGAAAGGGAAAGGACGGGCCAAAGACGCGACGTAAGGGGCGACTTGGGTCTGGCTTTCGATTAGATCCTCGGGCAAGCCAACATCGACAGTGGACCTGAACTATTTCAACGCATCCCTCGCCAGGCCCCAGCGGGAGACGGGGCGAATCCTACCACGCGTCCACTCGTCATACAAGCCGACAAATGAGCCACCAGGGTGAGGCCGGGGCACCTCTGTCAGAAAATTGTCGGTGAGCGATGTTGGGTCATGAACCAGCCGGCGATGGAAAGACGTTTATGATCCCCTGCCGTCTGGTCCACACGGCACACGCGGTGGAACCGCGGCACCGTAAATATAACCAGCGACCCTGGCTTCGGCGCAATGCAATGAGTGATGGCTAGGTCTGGTTTTCCGTCTTGGCGTGTGCCCGCCTGCGCATAAATCATCAATTCCCCTCCCCAATCACATTCCCATTCCTCATGAAAATAGGTGACTAGTGCGAGACGTCGCAAGGGAGCAGGCTTTTCCCCGGCGGTGTGACCTTGATCCGTATCATCATGGGTGAGCAGGCAGTCGCCGGCGCCATAGGAATAATAACTGAACCCCAAATGCCGGCCGGTGATGTTGGGGAAAGACTCCATGTATTCATGAATGCAGGGTATCTGCAACCGGCTCAGCAATATCTGGCCTTGCGGTTGAGCGATTTCGGCCTTCGCCCAGTTGCCGGAATTCGGAAAGTCCTGCCGCACATGGGTCAAATCTTGCAACTGATTCCAATTCGCGCGCTGCATCGCCGCTCGAACCTGACTGCACTCCTCGGCAGACCAAAAGTTTTCGACGACCAGCACCGGCGTCTGGTGAAATGAGAACCCTTCGAGCTCGACTGCCGATCGCGATTGCTGGATGTCGCCTGTGATTTTCATATCTTCTTCCCTATCGAGCGGGGCCATTGCTTGCCACTACTCACCCACTCGCACCAACGATCCTCGGTCCTTACACACGTTGAAGGTATGATGAAACCAGGCGATGACTGCCACGAGATACAGGAAATTCAACCCTGTGGCGAAGCCGAGACTGGCTACAGGAGCCACGTGACTGGCCAAAAGACCCCGCATACCCTCAAACACATGCGCGGCCGGATTCATCCATGCCACCCCTTTTAACCACGTCGGCAAGACATCCATGGGATAGAACACGCAGGAAATCGGCTGAAACAAAAAGACCATACTCCAGGCCAGCACCTCGGCCTCCTGTCCAAACCGCATGATGAGCGAGGTCGTCAGCACGCCGATGATCCATCCAGTCAACACGAGATTCACAATAAACGGAATGAGCCACAGGCCGAGCATGAAGACATTGTATCCATAAAAGAACCAGGCGCAACCCGACATCACGATGGACACCGCGGTCACTTTGAACAGACTCATCACCATCGTGGCGGCTAGAAATTCGCTCGGCTTGAGCGGACTGGCAAACAGGTTCATGAGGTTGCGCGCCCAAATTTCCTCCAGAAATGAAATGGCGATGCCCTGTTGCGATCGGAATAACACATCCCACAGAATCAGCGCCCCCAGGAGAAAGGTGACAACCGCCGGCATTTGGCCTTGAAAGGTCGCCAGATACACCGTGATGAATCCCCAGACGACCAAGTCCAGAAACGGCCAATAGATGATCTCCATCATCCGCGGCAAGCTGCGACGGTAGAGATACAGATGCCGAATGACCAGGGCTGCGATACGATGATACGGTCATCTTCCGCTACAGCTGCTCTTCACAGGGTTTCTCGTGGCAATGCCCGCATCCCTCCTGCTGTACATCAAGGAGCTGATGCATCATCATGCGGCTCCCTTCGACAAAAGCCGGACCGATTCGACGCCCATCTTCAAGCCGACCGAAACTCGCCACCATCAGACCGAATGGTACCCCCAGGAGTCCGATCTGCAAGGCGAAACTACTCAACCTGGCTTGATCAATGAACCACACCATGACCAGCGATCGACAAGGCCGCAATGGCACTGCTGCTGACACTACTGATGGAGAATGGCCCAGCCGCACGTCTGCCGTGCCAATCCAATGGTTCCGACGATCATCCACAACAGGCCCCACAGCAAGCATGAGGCTGAAGCCACCGATGAGCAGCCCCGCGCCGAACGACAACCCCGCGTTAACCATGAGGGTCTGTTCTCCTTTTCAACATTGAAATCATCACCGCTATTGCTCCCGGGCAAGCTTGAGGAAGACGTCTTCCAGATCGGCCTGCCCAAACCGAGCGACAATCTCCTGGGCCGTGCCCTCGGCCACAATTTTTCCACGCTGTAGGAAGATAATACGATCGGACATTTCTTCCATCTCCCGCATGTTGTGGGAGGTGTAAAGAATACTGAGGCCGGTTGCGCGCCGTTCCTCCGACAGGATCGCCCTAATTTTGTGCGCGATGTCCGGGTCGAGGCTGGCAGTGGGCTCGTCCAAAAACAACACTTTAGGCTCCGTCAGCAACGCCTTCGCCAGGGTCAACCTGGTCATTTGTCCGGAAGATAATTTGCGTGTGAGTTTGTGGCGCCACTCTTCCATCTCCAATTTTTTGACCATGTCGTTGATCCGGCCGACAATATTCGATAAGCCGTATAATCGGCCTATGACGGTGAGGTTCTCCTCCACCGTGAGCGCATAGGGCATCGAAATATATGTGGAAGAAAAATTCACCTGCTGGAGTATCGCCCCCCGCTGGCGCTGCAAGTCTAATCCGAACATGTGAATCGAGCCGGAAGTCGGTGTCACCAACCCGAGCATCATTTGAAAGGTCGTCGTTTTCCCGGCGCCATTGGGGCCCAGCAGACCGAGAATCTCTCCTCGCCGGATGTCGAAGGAAATGCCGTCCACCGCCGTGAACTCGCCGAAACGTTTGGTCAGATTGCGGACTTCGACCACCGCGGAGGACATGAGACGCTCTTTCCCGTGGATTAAAACGACAAGAAACTCTGTGAGCTTCTCAGGCACATGGCATGTGTCGCACTTCCGACTCGAGCACCTTGCCATTGTACTCCGTTCTATTGTCGTGGCAGCGAAAACAGTCTGCCATGGCGCGCTTATGCAGCGCAGAGCCCTTAGGATGCTCCGGTTCCCACGGCCGACTATCGGCCGAGACGTGCCCGCGTGGAATGACGATCGGATAGCCCTTGATCGGGTGTTCATGGACGACTGCTGCATGACAAGTCGTGCAACCCTCGCCTTGTCTTCGCGCTCCGAACGCTTCCATGTGCTTGCGATGGTTCATGATCAATCCCACATCTTTCACCGGCGGGGGCAGATCTCGAGCAGCAATTTCGGACAGGCGCAAAATGTTGCGGTGACACCCGAGGCATACAGCCGAATCAACTTGCGCCTGCAGATTATGGGGCTCGGTCGGCGTGCCAAAAAGGGTGATGGCCACATCTCTCGTTCCATGCCAGGCCTTATCGTGCAACCACCCGACGACGCCTGGCCTGACGTGACACGCCACACACTCAACCTCTTTGTGAGACGATTGGAGCCAGCTCTCGTAAGCCGGCTTGATGGTATGACAGCTGGCGCAGAACTTCGGATGATTGGTGAGAGGAACCGCCACTGCCCCCACAGCCACTGCGCCGGCCACAATCGCTCCGATCACAATGGCGGAAGCTTTACGCATCGTCCCGTTCGAGTTTGGGGAAATGCCGAATGATCAAGGCGGCGACGCCTGATACATCATCGGGATCGAGCAGCGGCACCGATGTTTTGACCGGCTTGTTGGACACCACCGCGAGGAGGCCATCTTGCGAGACAGGGACCTCATCGATTTGGTCTCGTACTACCACGATCTTAGGATATCCTTCACTTCGCCAGCCCTCGGCAAGAATCAGGTCATATGAGGCATCGAGATACTGCTCACGTACCTCCTCGACATTCATATGATCGGACACATCAGCGAACATCGCGAGGCTGCTTTTCGAGATGATGACGACCGCGCCGGCCCCCGCCTGCTTGTGTCGCCAGCTATCCTTTCCCTCGGTGTCCAAATCGAATCCATGGCCGGCGTGTTTGACCGTCGCCACCTTATACCCCGCCCGAACTAATTCAGGAATCACCCGCTCGATGAGTGTCGTCTTCCCGCTGTTTGATCGTCCGACAAACGCCAGAATAGGGACGGCCATGAAAAAAGATCCTTTCGCGGGTCAACAGCACGAGGGACGAGCGTCTGTCGGTGGCGGCGGCGCCGCCTGTTCCATCCACACCGAACCGCTCAATAACTGAACGGTGACTGGATCGCCGGGATTCACCCGTTCCACCTCAGCAGGAAGATCAATGAGACAGTTGGCCTTCACCATGGAGGTCAGAATCCCGGATCCTTGATCACCCGTGGTCCGCACCTTGAAGACCCCGCCCTCCCGCCACAAGACGCCGCGAAGAAAGTGGCGGCGATCCGTCCGTTTCGAAAATGTATCCTGGAACAGCGCTTCAACCAGCGGTCGCCCAAATCCCGGCAGTCCCGCCATCTTTAACATGGCAGGGCGGACCAACTGTTCGAACGTCACCATCGAGGAAACGGGATTCCCAGGCAGTCCGAAGGCCAGCTTCCCTTGGATTTTTCCGAACGCGAGCGGCTGCCCAGGCCGTATGGCCAACTTCCAGAAATTCATCTCTGCGCCCAGATCCCGGAAGACCGCCTTGGTAAAATCATAGTCACCCATCGAGACCCCGCCCGACAGCACGAGGATATCGGCGTTCAGCCCATGGGAAATTTTTTCTTCCAGCGCGGAGGGTGTGTCACGCGCGATTCCTAACAGAATTGGGATGCCTCCGGCCTCCTGCACCGCCGCGGCGATGCCATAGCTGTTCGAATTGATGATCTTTTCGTCGCTGAAGCGCTCATCCAGATCGGCAAGCTCGTCCCCGGTCGACAAAATAGCAACCCGTGGACGTTGATACACCAGCACGAAGGATTTCGCCAGAATGGCCAGCATCCCCGCTTCGGCGGATCGGATTTGGGTGCCTTTGGGAATAATGCAATCGCCTTTTTTAACGTCCTCCCCCTGGGGCCGGATATTCGACCCGCGAGACTCCGCTTTAAAGACCCGCACCGAATCGGGTGTATGTTCGGTATCTTCAACCTTAATGACCGTATCCGCCCCATTGGGAATCGGCGCACCGGTCATGATTCGGATCGCTTGCCCCGGCCCGACGGACTTGGTCGGCATCTTCCCGGCCGGCACATCTTCAACGACCGTCAATGTCACCGGCTTTGAGATTGCGTGTTCTTGGGTGATGTCATCCGCACGCACGGCAAAACCGTCCATCGCAGAATTGTCCCATGGCGGATTCGAACGTTCCGCCACGATATCTTCTCCGAGCACGCGTCCCAGCGTATCCAGAATCGAGACCTTTTCAAGACCCAAGGGAGCAGCGGCAGCCAGCACAATGTGCTGGGCTTTGTGAAGCGGAGTCAAACCAGTCGTCGCGTCGGCGGCTTTCACCTATGGCGCTCCCATCAATGTTGCTGACGTGGGGCCACCTTGATGAGGGACCCGCTCTTCTTGCAGAACGTTTCGACTTGGTTGGCAATGTCGTGATAGGCCTGAGCCGTTGCCGAATCGGAATTGAAGAGGGCAAATGGTTCTCCGGCATCGCTCTGCGTCACCACATCGGGATCCAATGGAATTCGGCCCAGGAATGGAACGCCCATATCCGCGGCCGAGGCTTCGCCACCGCCTTTGCGGAACACGTTTACTTGCTTGTGGCAATGAGGGCATTCCAATCCGCTCATATTTTCAACGATGCCGATAATCGGGACTTCGCTGTCCTTGCAAAAGGTGACAGACTTGCGGGAATCGAGCAGCGCCACTTCTTGTGGCGTCGTAATGATCACGGCTCCGCTGACACCGCCCAACAGATCGATAGTCGTCACCGACTCATTGCCGGTACCGGGAGGAAGATCAATGAGCAAGAAATTCAGATCCTGCCATTCCACCCCTCCCAATAGCTGATTGATGAACTCATACTTATAGGCATCCCGCCAAATAATCGGATCGTCCGAATTCTGTAGCAGGAACGACATCGAGGCGATCTTCATGTTATAGGCCTGATGAGGAATAATTCCCCCCGATGTGCTGATCTTCAACTTCTGACCTTCTGCGCCCACCATCTTCGGAATGTTGGGACCATGGATGTCCATATCGCAAATCCCGACATGCCATCCTTTGAGCGCCAGGCTGACGGCTAAGTTGGTGGTGCAAGTGCTCTTGCCGACTCCGCCCTTATTGCTCATCACCAAGACTTTGTATTCAATCCGCTCCATGCGTTTGGCGACGAGCCAGCGGCTGTGGCCTTCCTTGTCTTTCTGGCAGGTCTCATTTTCGTCGCAAATGGCGCAGGCCCACATGTACGTGCAAGCATCCCCACCATTGCTGGAACCGGGCTGTGAGATAACATTTAACTCGCGTGGCATCCTAGGACTCCTCGTAAAGCGTAAATCGATAGGGGTGAGACGATGAGCTCATCTCGTCATCTCACTGGACTTTTCTCAGCACTACCCTCGGCGGCCGGTCGGCACACCGACATATTCATTGTCACCACCGCCAGAAGACGGGACGGATGGCGCAGTTTTGCCGACATTAGGACCCACCGCAGCCGCTACGGGCGCAAGCGCTTCCCCGGGAGCAGCGATTTTTTTCTTATTGAAAATTCCTGCGCTCACGATCCCGACTTCATAAAAAATATACATGGGAAGCGCCATCAGACATTGATTGAAGGGATCCGGCGTCGGTGTCAGGATAGCGGCGAATATAAATGCCGCCAGGAAGGCCCACTTCCGATAACGCTTCAGCAGCGGGGCATCCACCCATCCCAGCTTGGCAAGCAGCGTGATGACCAACGGGACTTCGAAGATAAGGCCGAACACCAAGAGAAACCAGAGCGCGAATCCGACATACTGCGCAATCGACAATTGGGGAATGAAACCCGCATTCACGCCATAGGAAATTAAGAAGTTCAGCGCAAAAGGCAGGACAAAGAAAAATGAAAACAAGAGGCCGAGGTAAAAGGCCAAGGTGCTCAAAATGACAAACGGACCGACGAATCTTCGCTCCTGCGCATGTAACCCCGGAACGACGAAATGCCAGAATTCCACTAAGATATACGGAGTTCCCAGGACGAGGGCAAAAAGTCCGGCGACTTTGACGTTTTGCCACAGGGCTTCGGCGGGCGCGAGGAACACAAAGGGTACGGTCGGGAGTTCCGTCGGCATCCAGGAAAGGGATCCGGGCACGAACATGTTCTGTAAGGGTACCCGGATCCACTTCACCAGCAGGTCGGCGTAAAAAAACGTGCCGATAAAAATGACCGCCGTCACGATGACAGCCCGCGTCAGCCGGACCTGGAGCTCCACCAAGTGCTCCATGACCGGCATTTTTTTATCTTCGAGCGGCTTAAAGATCGTATCCTGCAGCCACTCTTGAAACTTGAACCCGTCAGCCATGAGTATTCACGAAACCAGTCAGTTGGCGACCTGGCGGATGGTCGTTATTTCATCTCAACACAATCCGCCCTCAACCAACGTCTTACTTTGGGTTGACGGCGACGAACAGATTGTTCCCTTGCCGGTTCAGCAAGAGCACCACCATTTCATCCTTCTTCACCTTCGCAGAAGCCTTCTGGTAATCCTCCAAGCTCTTGATTACCTCATGGTTGACCTCTTGGATCACGTCACCACGCTGCAGCCCAGCGGACTCGGCCGCGCTGCCCGTCTCGACGGAATTGACCACCACGCCGGTGGTCTTCGAAGGGATGTTCAATTGGCTCTGCATCGCCGCATCTAGCATCTGCACGCGCAAGGACGCGAGAACATTGTCCGGCGGCTTCACGGTCTCAGTCGGGGCGCTGGCAGGACCGGGGTCCCGCTTGGCGAGCAATTCATCCGACGGCCGTTCCGCCACCTTGACTTTCAATACCTGCTCTTTTCCCTCACGCAATATCTTGATGTCAGCATCCTTTCCCACTGTGGTGCGAGCCACGAGATTCCGCAACTGGCTGACGCTCTGGACTTCTTTTCCGTTGAACGCAACCACGACATCCCCGCGCCGCATTCCTGCCGAATGGGAAGGGCCATTCTCGTTCACATCGCTGATCAACACACCTTTACGCTGCTCTGGCAGTTTGAAGGACTTGGCTAGCGCCGGGGTAATTTCCTGAATCGCCACACCCATCCACCCCCGCACCACTTTGCCGGTCTTGGTCAAGCTTTCAACGATGTCCGTGGCGATGCTGCTCGGAATCGCGAAGCCGATTCCTTCGGACCCACCGGTTCTCGAGAAAATGGCGGTGTTGATGCCGATGAGCTTGCCCTGCATATTGACCAAGGCGCCGCCTGAATTGCCGGGATTGATCGCGGCGTCAGTCTGAATAAAATCTTCATAATCGGCGATGCCCACGTTTCCTCGTCCCAATGCGCTGATGATACCGAGGGTCACGGTGGAGCTGAGCCCGAACGGACTCCCCACGGCTAACACCACGTCGCCCACCTGAAGCTCATCATAATCCGCCCACTTCATGGCAATGAGATCTTTCGCTTCAATCTTGATAATGGCCAGATCCGTCTTGGGATCTGTGCCAACGATCTTGGCGGGGAATTCACGGCGATCCGACAGTGTCACCGTGATTTGGGTCGCGCCTTCAACCACGTGGTTGTTCGTGACAATATATCCATTCGAATCAAGCACCACACCCGATCCGGCGCTTTGATCCGGACGATGCGGGCCTCCGCCCGGAGGACCAGGAGGAGCCCCGGGAGGGCCTGGTGGTTCCATGCCTGGTGGCTCATCACCAGGGCCGGGAGGCGGACCACCGAATGGGCCGCCCGGAGGAATTTGACGTCGGCCTTCACGACGGCTCTCTCCTCCACCGGTCACCGCAATGTTGACCACCGCCGGCGTCACCGCCTTCACGATCTCCGAGAACCCTTGAGCAAACGCTGGGGGCACACTTGCCGCCTCAGCCTGATAGTCAGCCTGGACGCCGCCGACTAAGAACATGGCAGCAACCATCGTGATCACTGCGAGTACGGACAGCACCTTACTACGCGGATGTCGATACACCATGTGTACTCCTCCGGAAACCTGTAAATGAAGGAATTGAATTCTCGTCGACGATGAACGTGTCATTCTACACTATTCGGAGAATCGCCTTCAAAGAGGAAAAACAGAAACGAGGTATCCCTCACCTCGCCACCGTCCCTGCGTCGGTCAGCCATGAAACATCCTGATCAATGTGTTGTGATGGCGGCCAATTCAAGATCCCGCTGGTCGACCCATGCCCGTTGCAGATTCCCGGCCAGTCGCTCAGCCGCCTGCTCCATCGACACGACGCGCAGCGTGACAGGCGCGGCTTCATACGTCGGTGGCCAAATGCGTCGTTCGGGATCCTGGGGCCGAAAATAAATCACCGGGTACCATTGGTTGATTCCTGGAGCTGTCGGACTGTCCAACGTCGCCATGGCTCGCCCTTCAGCATGGAGTAGCAGGCTGCCCGTCCGTCCGTCGACCAGCGCCGCCTCGGCCAGAGACCAGTTATCGCGGCGGAACCCCGGCTGCATGTGAGTCGTCCACCCCAGAAACAACGACACGGGATATTCCTGTTCGGTACTCGACAGAACGACGATGACCAAATATTCGACCCCCTGCTGCCTGGCGACCTCGGTCCAGTTGGGAGCGGTCCCTTCCGGTATCTCGCCCAGATTCATCACTCGTTCGATGTGAAGCGGAAATCCTTGGTTGATTCTCTCGCCAAGCGTCTCCGCCAGACGATTCTGTGCTCGCACAGGAAGTCCCGGGGCTGCCTCGGGCGCCGACGGGTCACTAAGGACAACCAGCGCCGCGCGAACCGGGCGTGGGACTGGAAGGCCTTGATCGACTGATGGCGCAGAGGGTACGTACTGACTCAAGCGGCTGGGAGGAGTGGTCGCCGCGCATCCCACCAGCAGCAGTAGCAGCACCCCGACGAAGAGCCCTGACTCCGCTCGGTTCATCCTCAACTGACAACCCTCGATTGAAAGCCAGAGCCTCAACATGGGTGGAGCCTCTCATTACGATCGCTGCCACATATCGGTTCTGTCAAGGCCCGGCAGCTTACGCTTGCATTTGGTGCGCGGCTTCGATACCGTTGTGCACCATTCGTCAGCAGCACGACGGATCCGTCGCAGCATACCCGACACGAGGCTGTCTCAACGTGACACCGTGCTCGACTCAGGCGCCCAGTCTTTCGATTGTCGTTCCCGCCTACAATGAGGCTCGTCGCCTCCCCCCTTTCTTGCAGCGCACGGTGACGTACTTGGACCGGCGTCGTCTATCGTATGAAATCCTCGTGGTAGACGATGGCAGTCAGGACCATACCGCACAGGCCGTCGAACTCCTGGCGCGACAATCTCCGGCGTTACGGCTCATTCAATTAACGAGCAACAGGGGCAAAGGAGCAGCGGTCCGTCGCGGGATGCAGGCGGCACGAGGCGCCATGCAGTTGTTTGCGGATGCGGATGGAGCCACGCCGATTGAGGAACTCCCGCACTTAGAATCCGCACTTGCCGCCGGAGCAGACCTGGCCATCGGATCCCGGGCGCTGGCCTCCCACGATTCCAACTATACGGTCCAGGCGCGGTGGCATCGAAGCATGATGGGAAGTCTCTTTAACGCCGTCATTCAGCGTTTCGGATTTCGACACATTGCAGACACCCAGTGCGGGTTCAAGTTATTCCGCCGGTCTGTCGCGCAGGATCTGTTTTCTGTCACCTGCGTCGACGGCTACGCGTTCGATCTCGAGCTCCTCTATATTGCTCGTCAACGCGGCTATCGCATCGCTGAAGTTCCTGTGAATTGGACCGATCAGCCAGGATCGAAAGTCCGCCCCTGGCGCGACGGATTCCTCATGCTTCGCGAGCTGATGGCCATCCGCAAGCGCGATGCCCAAGGGCAATATCTGCCCCGCGCTCGGCCAATGCTCACTGCCGTCGAGCCTGCGCTCCGCTCCGAACCTTCCCACCTCTAGCGGCCCCGTTCGCCTCGACTTACACCGATCGACGCACAATCACCACTTTGGCGTCGCCATATATACTTTTCCAGCCGGGATGAGACTCCAGGGTCAGAGCCAGCGCGCTCCCGCGTGGGACCAACGCCCAATCAACACCGTAGCGATCCAGCACGGATAAGTCGGGCGAATCCGTGCGATTCAAATCGATGTAATCTTGAAAGATACGGCGATCGTTGATCCGCCAAGCCGGCATACGGCCGTCGATGAAAATTTTCACATCGGGGAGTTGCCAGAGAAGAAAGCCCCCATGGCCATAGTCATGAAACAGCCTGGTTCCCATTTCATCGCGATGAGCGCGGATCCATCGCACGGCCTCGATCGGATAATCAGTCTGCTCGAAGTACTGCTCGGGTGCTGTACCTGATTGCCAGACATGCATCACATGTTCCGGCCCCCAGAAAAAAAGTGCGCTTGCCGCGATAATAATCGGGGCAAGCAGGCTTGGCCTGGCGTCGGTGTTTAATAGAGGAAACCATCGCAGGCATGAAGCGACCGCCAGCCCGAGCAACTCCGCCAGCAGCGACACACTCACGATGAGAAACAACGTCACATTGCGCCAATGTAGCAGCGACAGCGCCAACACAATCACCAGCATGGCCCAACGGCCCGGTTCCACCCGTCGATACCATCCCGCGACGAGACAGGCGAGCCCTGCGAGATACAGGAAATAGGCCCGGCCGGCCCAGCTTTGAAAAGACACCGGTTGCCATTCTCGCAACGTCTCGATCATGAAGCGGTCGGTCAGGGACTCATAAATCTCTACATACAGCCGCCATCCGTAAGGATTGAGACAGGTCACTCCCGCAGCGATTCCGACTACCAGCGTGCACCGGATGAGATCCTCCCACCCTAAGACAGGCTCGTCCATCCTCGCCAGAAGCGTGGGTGAACATGCGACGCTGATCCGCAGCAAGAGAGCGCCGCAGAGCATGACCCCTACCAGGAAGAGCCCCGCCGTAAAGCCTCCATGCAGGTTGGCCCAAAGCAAGAAGAACGGCGGAAGCACCCACATCCACTGCCGACGGCCTTGCTGAATCTGACTCCATACCCGCAAAAGCACAGCCACGCCAAGGAGACTGATGAGTTGGGTGCGAGCGCCAAGAAAGGGTAACGCCACCCAAAGGCTGGCCACCATGGCGACCAATCGACAGGTCCACGAGACCCCGGCCTGTCCTGTCGCCAGCCACCAAGCCAGAGCCGTCACGACCCCAAACAATACAATCAACCCCAACGCGCCGAAAGGCTCCAGCCCGCGATAGAGGAGTCCCATCACCGCATCCGTCAACCAAGCATGCTCGACCCAACGCCAGTCCGGCATCGTATGGGAATAGGGATCGGTGTCCGGCAGGACCCATCCGTGGGCTATCAAGTCGAGCCCCGCACGAAGGTGCCATCCCAAATCCGGTTCTACGAGCGGTTGGACCGTCAGATTCAGGACGAGACCGAGCAGAAGCAGATTCAGTAAGACGCGGAGCAGGTTGTGAGCACGAGGGACTGACGACCGAACGCCTTCAGCGCTCATGGATGGGGAGAATTGCAGGGGACGGTTGTTTCACGAGCAGGTTGCCAAGGACCAACCACTCGACCTGGGTGCGCAGAAAGCAGCGGACGGCATCCTCAGGACTACAGACGATCGGTTCCTGTACATTAAAGGAGGTGTTGAGAAGCACCGGCACGCCGGTGAGTCGGCCGAATGTCGCCAGAAGATCATAGAATCGAGCATTGGCCTCTCGCGTCACCGTCTGGACCCGCGCCGTCCCATCGACGTGTGTCACGGCGGGGATGATCCCTTTCGCGGACGCCTTGACCCGCACCGTAAATTGCATAAAAGGGGAAGCAGCCGGCAGATCGAAAAACTCCTGGGCTCGCTCTTCCAGCACCGAGGGCGCGAATGGTCGAAAGGGTTCGCGGCATTTCACTTTGCTATTGATCATTTCTCGCATATCTTCCCGGCGCGGATCCGCCAGGAGGCTACGGTTTCCCAAAGCGCGCGGCCCCCATTCCATTCGCCCTTGAAACCAAAACACGAGACGCCCTCGCGCCAGTTCCGTCGTGACCCGTTCATACAGCAGCTCATCCGATAAATGTTCGGCCGCCAACCGCTCCCGCTCCAATGCGGCGCGACACGCATCCTCCTCGAATTGAGGTCCCCAATACGCGGATAACATTTGCGGTCGGTTGTGTGTGCCTCCTCGCCTGGTCGACCACCACATAGCCGCCCCGAGTGCCGCACCGGAATCCCCCGCCGCCGGTGGCACATACACCCGTTTGAATCCGAGTTCGGCACGCAGCCGACCATTCGCCACACAATTGTAGGCCACCCCCCCCGCCAGGCAGAGAGACTCTGCCCCTGTCAGGGTTCGAAGGTGACGGCCGAGATGCAGCAAGACCTCCTCCAGAACCACTTGAGCGCTGGCCGCTAAGTCACAATGTCGCTGGGTCAGTTCATCCGATGACTGCCGTGGAGCGCCGAACAGGTGAATGAATTCCCTCACAAAGTGCCCGGCGCGCGCGAGATGGAAATCGAGCAGGCGAGTATTCAACTCGAACCGCCCGTGGGGCAACAGGCGCACAATTTCCCGACGAAGGGCCTGCGCATAGGTTGGCTCGCCCGAACCCGCTAAGCCCATTACAATATATTCATCGTGATCGGGCCGAAATCCAAGAAAGGCCGTCATGGCTGCATAGAACTGGCCGAGTGAGTGCGGGAGCGGGGTGCGGCCCAGTACGGTGATTGCTGACGCCTTCTCCCATCGCCATCAGGGTGGTGTCCGCTTCTGAGGCGCCGTCCACGACAAGGATGGCCGACCGATCGAAGGGTGACACCAAAAACGAACTGGCTGCATGGCATAGATGGTGATCGAGAAACACCGGCCGCTGACCGACCGCTCCCACCCGTTGGGTCAGCTCTCGGCTGAGCCGAAACAACTCCATCCATTCCCGGCTGACCCGCTCCATCGATCGCTCCCCCTTCACCCGAAATAATTGCGGGGAGCGCAGCATCGCCGTGACGGCAAGCCAGGCGCGCCGCCCGACCAGCCAATACTTCCACGGCACCGCAAGCGCGTCGACCTCGCGAAGACTCACACCCGCTTCGCGCAGGCAATACCGGATCGCGTGGACCGGCAGCGCGGTCACATGCTTCTGCCGAACAAATCGTTCTTCTTCTGCCGCCGCTACGATACGACCATCGGAAACGAGCGCAGCCGCCGCATCCCGCATATTGGAGAGTCCCAGCACTAACACGATGGTGTGACTCGCCTCCACTATTGGTTTATTTATGGGTTCATTCCTCGGCATATGCGGGGTAGGATAAACGAGCCTCGTGAGGGTCGCAAGCGCAGAGGCGTTTGGTTGCAATGCTCTCTCCTTTTCCTGTACGGTTCCCCCTCGAACTCGCCAGAAAAGGAGACCTCTGCTTGACGAATGCCCGTCTATTGATTCTTGGACTGCTTGTCACACATGTACTGGCATTGACCGCCTGTGCAACCATCAAGTCACGTTTTGCCCGACAGACACTACCGGACCTCGGAGCACCGATCCCCAAGACGGTCCAGGTGGAATTCGATCCTTCTCTCACGAAGGCCGAGGCAGAGTACCTCGACGGCTGTAGCCATATCACGCCACTGCCTCTCGGCTCGACGGTTGAAGAATCCCTCACCCAGGCAGCCTATCAGACGTTTCAGAATGTAACGGTGGCCGAGGGAGCTGCTGCCCCTTCCAAGGCGGACGTGATAATTCGGATACGTATGCTCGAACCGCGACTGAAGATTCAAACGGATGCACTCTATGATCGCGCACCTGCCGAACTGAGCCTGGATGCCATAGCGACATTTTATGATTCCTCCGGACAGGTGATCGCAGAGCGGCCTCTCCAGGCTACGCGAAAGGATCGTGTGCGACTCGAACTTATGCAGAGGCGATGTGCGTATATAGTGGATCCCTTCGTGCAAGATACCTCTACCATGTTGGCCACTCAGTTCATGCAGGAGGCACGCGTTCTCTTTGACCCTACCAACAAGGCTGCGGCAGCTGCGGCGCCGGCGGTTGTGGCGCCCGCCGGAATGGCCCACACAATCCACCGGGTCGGTCGCTGCAAGTTCGAACGCCGCGATGTCCTCATTATCCTTCAAGGCCACGCTCCTAGATGAAAATAGCAATTTGATTCTCGAGGCGGGCGAACGCATCCGCGTGCGCGTGGACGTCGTCAACACCGGACCGCAGGCTGTGCCGGATATTGCCGTGCAACTGACTGGTCCTCCAACTCTTATCACCCAATTCCCAGCCACGAAATTGTCTGCCGGCACCATTGACCCAGGCGGCTCAAGATCGCTGGAGTTCATCGCCACGCTGCCGTCGTCACTCAATCCGCAGCAAGCCGAATTTCAAGTGGCGCTCATCAGTGGAACCGGCCTCCGCGTCCCAGCCCCGCAAACGTTGCTCGCCTCCGTACTCTCCGCTGGTGTAAAGAGCGATGACGTCGATCAGATCCCCGCAATGACCGCGGGGTTCCAACGATCAAGCGACTATCTGCTCTCAATCGGGCTAAGCAGCTATCGGGACCCGCAGATCGCCGCGCGGAAATATGCGGCGCTTGACGCGGAAATGGTGGCCACCTATTTTCAATCGTTAGGTGGGTTGCCGAAAAACAACGTTCGACTGTTGCAAGACTGGAGCGCGCTACGTCCCGACATTGAGGAAGCCCTGCTCGATTGGCTGCCGTCAAAAATCACAACGGATTCTGTCGTCACGGTCTACTTTGCCGGACAGGCGGTCGTGTCATCGGCTGGGGACACCTATTTGATTCCGTATGACGGTGCCACAGACGCCACCATGCGCCTCTATCCGCTCAAAGACTTGGAGACTGCGCTGGGAAGACTCAAGGCCAAACAGGTCTTGTTCGTCTTTGATGGCACGGTGCTCAAAAATGGAGTGGCCGGACGGGGGAAAGTTTCGTTGCCTAAATGGGCGGGGACGAATGAGTCCGTCCTTCACCTCATTGCCACGACGGGATTCGGCAAGAGCTTGGAATCGGACACGTTGCGGCATGGCCTGTTTACGTACTATTTACTCCGTGCGCTCCGGGGGGAGGCCGACCTTGACCGGAACGGTGAAGTGACCATCGGAGAGATGACCGCCTATGTCAATCGCAAGGTACCGGTGGTGGCCAGAAGCGATTTCAAACAAGAACAGCAGCCACAAGTCTTACCGGTACCACGCAGCACGGATAAGAGGCTGGACTTGATCCTCACCAGACCACCTGCTATCTCCGCAGCCCAACGCCCATGACTTGAGACGGTCTTACGCCCCCCTGCGGACGTGCGCCGAAGGAACAATAACTATGACAGGCAATATCTGTCCTCGGCTCTCTAGCCTGGTCGAATCGATCGTGTTGCGGCACACCGTACACATGAAAAGGGGCGGCGAGGATACCCTCGCCGCCCCTACCCGTTCAGCCAGATCGCTGAAAGAAACGACTACTCTTCTCCGGCCTTGCAGAAGCTCCGCTCGTAGTTGATGATGGTCCAAGCTTCTTCTTCTGTGATCGCCGCTGGAACCAAGGACACCATACCAGTGCCCGCGCTGCCGTTCTTGATCACCCAGAAAAGCTCGCCGTCTTTCCGCTTCTTGTGGAATTTGCAGTTGGTGAAGTTTCGTGGGCTCGGATTCAGGATCGCACCGGCAGGACCATCGCCCTTCCCTTCCTTACCGTGGCAATTGAAGCAGGTGCCCTTCCCCTCATACAGTGCCTTGCCCTTGGCAATGCTTTCGGGGGACGAAGCAACCGGGTTCTTCATCGCCTTCGCGTCCGCCATCTGATCCGGCGCAACACGGGGCTTTAATGGATCCTTTTCCTCTGCACCCACCACCGTCACAGACAACATGGCGACGGCCGCACACACTCCGAAAAACTTAGAAAGATACCCCATCACTACTCCTCCTTTGTGTTGAACCCACCGCGTGAAATATGACGCTCTTGTATATGCGCTCGCAGGGCAATAAACCGATTACAAGGCCGACAAAACAGACGAACTATAGCAACGCATTTTCTGTCTTGTCAAGGGAACGGGCTGGCGTTCGACACGCTCTCTCACTCCGCTGACACCGTAATACTCAAGGGGCGTGCCAGGCAAACTAGAATGAGAACGGCGGGAATTTCGGTTCGTTTCAAGGTCGGATCGTGATCGGCAATTACGTAAGCGAGCTATGACGTGACACCTTTGCGCCCCAGAGTGCCACGCCCGCCTCAGTTAAGCGAAAGTACCGTCGAGAAATGGGAAGAGAACACCTGGCGGGAGCATGCAGAAAGACACCATGCGGACTAACACGTCAGCGCTTGATCACGACGTCTCGCACGACTTTTCCACTCGGGCCAAAGGGTTTTTGCGGTTGGCCATTCAGTTCGGCTCGAACTCCCCCTGCATTGCCGAGGGTAACCGTAAACTGGTCCTGCGCCTTCCACTGCGCTTTTTCCCCAGGACGTAGCAATGCTTCTTGTGGACTGCCTGCGTCGACTTGAACTACCACCCAGCTCAACTCAGTCGCATCAAGGTCGAGTACCAGCGGACCGTCAGACCCCATGGGACCATTCACCGATAGACCTGCCAGAGGACCATCGGATCCCATCGAGGGCGGAAGCTGAGAGGAAGCAACTTCAGATTGCACCTGCGCTTTGGCGACTACGGCGGGAGGCGGAGATGCCTGCGTCTGCAATTTTTCCTGTGCGGGCTTAGGAGGAGCAGGCGTCGCTTCAACTTGCTTCGTCACCGGTGCAATGGGAGGGGGAAGCTCCAATCCCTGACGCGGCGCGGACTCGCGCGCATCCTTGCCGAACGGCGCGCTTTTTTTGCTGGCCGTCGGAGCGTCTGAGCCGGATCGTCGCACCAGCGTTGAAGACTGCTCGCGGCTCAGCAGAAAAATCAGCGTCGCAATGGCCACCGCGATGGCAATACCCACCGCTTTGCGATTGGCTTTCCGACGTCTGTCTTCCTCGACTTGTCGCTGCCTCAAACGTTCCCGTTCGCCCTGCTTTTCATAAAACGCTCCGGCGGACTGGACGAATCGATGAATGGCATCTTCCTCATCCAACCCCAAGGAACGGGCGTAGGACCGGACAAACCCACGAGCGAACACTTGATCGGGCAATTTGGCAAAGTTTCCCTCTTCGATCGCTTGGACGAAGTCCGTGCGGATGCGGGTCTTCGACGCCACCTCATCGACCGTCAGTCCCTTCGTCTCACGCACCTGCCGAAAAAAATCACCCACTGACTCCATGGTATCCGCCTATGGTTTAAGCTTGCCGAGCAATTCTTGCGCCGCGGATGCCTGTTCTCCGCTCTTATCCAAAGTCGTAATTCTCGCGAGCGCCTCGCGAGCCCGGACATCGAACCCGAGCTTGTGATACACACGCGCCAGTTCCAACTGCAGCATCGCGGGAGGCACATTCGGAGGCGTAACGGTCGTCGCATCTTCCAACGCTTCCATCGCTCCTTGCAGATCACCCTCATGCATGAGGGCTTTACCCAAGTGAAATCGCGCCAAATCGGGCGTCGAATACAACGGATTACCGAGAGCCTGCCGGTAGGCGGTGATCGCCTCTTTCCAACGATCCTGATTCACCAACATATGCCCGAGATAGGTTTGCGCCTCGGCGTAGTCGGGGTCAATGCGAATGGCTTCGCGAAAGGCTTCCTCGGCCAGTTTGTACCGTCCCTGCAGGGAATAGATATGCCCTAGTCCGTAATGCGCCTCCTTATTGTCGGGATTCAGCTTGACGGCTTTCTGAAAGGAGACATAGGCTTGCTGTTGATCTGAATTCAGTTGGGCGATCCCCTCCTGGTAAAACCCTTTCGACTTGCGCACACTCTCTTCATTCGCGCAACCGGAAAGTATGCAGAACCCCAACAACAGCAGGAGCCAGCGGGCACTCCTCATCTGCACTCGTTGTACCAATCGTTTCTGAACCGGACGATTGTCCATTATGCTCCGATGTCCTCGAAATGGGTGAGCCGCTTGAATTCTTTGAATCGCACCTCAATCTCTTTGTAATCTAGGATCCTCAATCGGTCAAGGCTAAAGGCTTCTACGGTAAATGACGCCATAACGCTTCCGAAGATGATCGCTTGCCGCATCGCGTCCGCCGACCGGTTTCCCGTCGCGGCCAAATATCCTAGAAATCCACCGGCGAAGGTATCACCCGCCCCGGTGGGATCCCGAACATCATCCAGTGGGAAGGCCGGCGCGCCGAAGACATGTTGGTCATTGAACATGAGCACACCATACTCGCCGCGCTTCACGATTAAATGCTTCGGCCCCTGGGAGAGAATTTTCTTTGCCACCTTGACGAGATTCGTATCCTCACCCAACGCACGCGCTTCGCCGTCGTTGATAATGAGGATGTCGATATGTTTTAGGACGTTCCAGAGCGCGTCTCGCTTGCCATTGATCCAGAAGTTCATCGTGTCGCAAGCAACTAACGGCGGGCGCTTCACTTGCTGCAATACATCGAGCTGTAATTCAGGGTCGATGTTTCCCAAAAAGAGCACGTCCGGCGACGCATATTGGGCTGGGATCTTCGGACGAAAGGTTTCGAACACGTTCAGGCGCGTATCGAGCGTCTGCGCTTCGTTCAATTGATGCGAATAGGTCCCCTTCCAACGAAAGGTGGCGCCCGGTCGACGCTCCAGTCCAGTCAGATCGATCTTTCGGCTTTTGAGAAACGCGACATGTTGGTCGGGAAAATCTTCTCCAACGACCGCGATCAGATCGACGCTCGTAAAATAGCTGGCCGCGGTGGAAAAGTAAGTCGCTGAACCTCCCAGGACTTCGGACACCTCGCCGAACGGTGTTGTGACCGTGTCCAACGCGACCGACCCCACCACGAGTAGCTTACCCATGCCTCACCTGCTTTCTTTCCGCTTTCCCACATAGGGAGCGAGTAAGAGATTCAATCGTCGTTTCGTCGAAGCCGGGATGTGATCCGGAGCGGTCACCAGCGCGTTCTTGAGCGCCTGGCGACACTCACAGGTCCGATCTGGCACAAGCGCCGGCACGACAGCCTTGAGCAACTGCTTGGCGAGCTCGACGTTCTTGTGCAGTGTCGCGAGAATGGCCTCGACGTTCACGGCTTCTTCGGTCTCATGCCAGCAGTCATAGTCCGTCGCGAGCGCCACCGTCGCGTAACAGAGCTCCGCTTCGCGTGCGAGTTTGGCCTCCGGCATGTTGGTCATGCCGATCACATCCACCCCCCACTGTCGGTACAGCCGCGACTCGGCCTTGGTCGAAAATTGCGGGCCTTCCATACACACATAGGTTCCACCTCGCTGCAGACTCGCTCCCACGGTCCGCCCAGCCCGTTCCAGCGCATCAGCCAATAATCGGCAGACCGGTTCGGCGAAGCCCACATGCGCCACGATGCCTTCATCGAAAAAGGTCGAGATCCGGCGTTTAGTGAGATCGATGAACTGATCAGGCAGCACGACGTTCCCGGGGTGAATCGACTCTTTCATGCTGCCGACCGCGCTGACGGAGATCACCTGCGTCACGCCGACAAATTTCAATGCATAGATGTTTGCGCGGTAATTGATACTGCTGGGATTGGTCCGATGCCCACGTCCATGGCGTGAAAGAAACGCAACCCTGACACCATCCAAGGTGCCGACGACCAGCGCAGTCCGATGGCGCGCCGAATGGGGTGCGGACACGCATCTCGCGAACCTTTTTCAACCCGTCGATGTTGTACAATCCACTGCCGCCGATGATGCCGATCGCGGGCTGGACAGGCTTTTTTCGATGCTTTCATGCGGTCGATTCCGTTTCCATTGTGAGAGACGTCGGCGATTCGGCCACCGGCCCTCGGTTATGTAACTCTTCTATAAACACTTGAATCGTTTCGAACAGGCGCCCGGCCACCATGTCCTGGCCTTCTCGCGCGTATAAGCGGCCACCACTGAAGGCCCGGTTCCTTCCGAAACCAGGTGAGCTGACGTTTGGCAAAATGCCTCGTGTCCCGCTTCAACAGGCGGCAAGCTTCGGCCTGACCGTACTCGCCTGCCAGATAACCGGCAATCTGACGATATCCCAGCCCCTTCATGGCCCCTAGCTCCCGACCATAACCTTTCGCCAACAGCCCGGCGGTTTCCTCTACCAGGCCGCGCTCAAACATTTGCATCTACTCGCTCGTCGATTTTTCGGTAGAGACAGGCTGCGATCCCGGATCAAACCGATCATGAGTAGGGAGAAAGGTCGCTCCGAAAACCGATGCTGCCGCTGGATCTCAGACAGGCGACGCCCTGATAGGTGATGCACTTCAAGGGCTCGCATGATCTTGACTTCGTCATGGGGATGAAGCTTCTCAGCCGATGTCACGATCAATACGGCTCAGTTCACCGTGGAGAAAATGCCGTCCGCTGCGTCCGCGCTGCCTCCAACAATGACGCGCGATAGGCTTGGTCGGCAGGCGGGGCATCGCACAATCCATGGATCAGTGTCCGAACATAGAGGCCCGTCCCACCGACGACCAAAGGCAATCGGCGTTCACCATAGAGCCGTTCAATGTCCTGCAGCGCAAGCCGGCGATAGTCGCCCGGCATTAAAGGACTCATCAGGATCGACCACATCGATGAGCCGGTGTGCCACCCGCTGCCCGCTGCTCCAACGTGGGTTTGTCGGTGGCCACGTCCATCCCGCGATAGACCTGCCGTGAATCTGCCGTTAAGATTTCCGTGTCCAGCGAACGGGCGAGCCGAAGTCCAATCGCGCTTTTCCCAACCGCCGTGGGACCGACCAGTACCACCAAGCGGCCGCGAAGCCAAGACCAAGTCTGAGAGCTGGATCATGGGGCTTCACTCCCTCTCCTACGCGCGGTCGAACATCCGAGCCAGTTCATCGCCGGATAAACGGAAGGCAACTCGGCGGCCATGCGGACAGGTCATGATGAGGCCCTCCGCCACCCAGTCCTGTACCAATTGCTTGATCTCGGAGAGCGCCATTGACCTGCCGGCCCGCACCGCGCTATGACAGGCCAGGGACGCCAGAATGGGCTTCACTTTCGTTTCGAGCGAG
Organism: uncultured Nitrospiraceae bacterium; assembly: GCA_963839785.1. GTDB lineage: Bacteria > Nitrospirota > Nitrospiria > Nitrospirales > Nitrospiraceae > Nitrospira_A. Next base: position 1,304 of record CAWIWD010000023.1, on the reverse strand, counting down.
GAGATGGAATCCCATTGCTCCAGATCTTCGATCAAATCCTGCACAAGCGCCGCCAGATCCGTATGCCCCAACATGACCGGCAGGCTACGGATCAGAAATGACGACGGTCCAAACGGTTCGATCAGCAAACCCAGTCGTTCCAATTCTGCCATGTGGCGCTGGAGCATGAGGGCCTGTTGAATCGGTAACTCCAATGGCTCCGGCAACAACAACGGCTGCGACGGTAGGCTTCGACCCTGCCAGCCTCGCCATAACCGTTCGAACAACACCCGTTCATGCGCCGTATGCTGGTCGATCACCTGGAGCTCATTTCCGACCTGCACGATCAAAAATGTGCGGCTCATCTGACCCAGGGGAACGATGTCCGGCGACACGGGAGCGTCATAGGGTCGCGTTGCCTCTCTGACAAACGAGCTCTGGTTGGTAGCAGAGGCTGTGGAACCAACAGCCCCCTGCGAGCTGATGATCAACTGATCCCGTTCGCCGCCCACGCGCACGACGCCTTCCTCTCGATAGGCAGAATCGACCGATGGAGCATGGCTGCTCCCCTGTGCAGGGAGGGAACCAGCGATTGAGGCCTGCACCTGAGCACGACCGAGCGCATGACGCACTGCCGAACGAACGAGCTGGTGCACCTGCTCCGTATCGGCAAACCGCACCTCTCGCTTGGTCGGATGCACGTTGACGTCGACCCGATGAGGTTCGACATCAAGAAACAGCACAAAGCAGCGGAACATGACCCTTGGCGAGGAACGAACTGTACCCATCATTGACGGCATGTTGCACAGTGCTGTTCTTGATCGGCCGGCGATTGACGAACAATTCCTGCGGCGCCCTGCCGGCTCGCGCCCGCACCGGGTCGATGATAAAACCTTTGACGGACAGACCGTTGAGCTCGCCCTCTGCGACCAACGCTCGGTCGCCGAATACCGCGCGATACACCTGTAACACCCGATCCCGATGTGATGACACACCGGGGAAATTGAACACCTCATGCCCATTGTGAATCAGGCGAACATGCACCTGCGGCCAAGCTAACCCTGCCTGCTGCACCGCATGACTAATATGGGAGAACTCGGTCGTCGTCGACTTCAGAAACTTCTTGCGAGCCGGCGTGTTGTAGAAGAGCTCCGAGACTTCAATCGACGTGCCGGGAATAGCCGCCGCATCCTCCACTCGATCGAGAGTACCTCCGGTCAGCCAGAGTTGCGTTCCCACCTGTTCGTTGCGAGCCGCGGTCCTCAGGCGAATTTTCGAGACGGCCGCAATACTCGGCAATGCCTCTCCGCGAAACCCCATTGTGC
>CAWIWD010000022.1:0-36984 GCA_963839785.1 uncultured Nitrospiraceae bacterium | reverse complement strand
GGTGTTCGCGCTCCATAGCGGTATGCGGTTGGGGGAGATCCTGTCACGACCTGGACCGGTGTTGATCTGTTCCGAAGATCCGTCACGGTGTTTGAATCGAAAAACGGGGAGCGACGGACGGTGCCACTGAATCAGACCTTGATGGCGCTCTTGACGGGAAAGGCCAAAGTACGGCACATCAAAACCGCACTGGTCCTTCCGAGTCGTGCTGGCACACGGTTAGATCCCAACCATCTGAGACGAGCGTTACGGCCTGCCATGACAAAGGCGGGCATTGTGAACTGTCATTTCCATGAACTCCGTCACACCTTCGCGACGCGGCTGGGCCAATCAGGAGTCGATCTCTACAAGGTTCAACGGCTCCTCGGACACAAGTCTCCGATGATGACACAACGCTATGCGCATCATTACCCGGAAAGTCTGCGAGATGGAGTGGAGATTTTGGACCGACTCGGACACCGTGGCACAAAAATGACCACAGTGGTCAGGGTGTCCGAGAGTGCTGTCTTGGAAGTCGCTGAAAAGATGGTGGGCGATACTGGTATCGAACCAGTGGCCTCTTCCGTGTGAAGGAAGCGCTCTCCCCCTGAGCTAATCGCCCACGCGAGGTGAGTCTAGCATGGTCGGACAAAACGGAGCAAGAAACCGGCGAGTTGAGATTCCCTCTGCTTTGGCGGTCGCGTTCTTCAGGCGAGTGCCATCTTCGAGAACTATGGTGAGGAATAGCCAGCCGTTTCTTGACATCGAGAAAAGGCGATTCCTACAATGGGCTTCCTTCCATCTTCTCAAAGGTTTCCCATTCATGCGTGAAGACATCGTGGTCATTGGGGGTGGTCTGGCCGGCTCAGAAGCGGCCTGGCAAGCGGCCAATCATGGAGCCAAGGTGACGCTCTACGAAATGCGTCCGAAAGAGATGACCAAGGCGCATAAGACGGGTGATCTGGCAGAACTCGTCTGTTCGAACTCCCTCGGATCAGCCGATCCGCTCAATGCACCCGGCATTCTGAAGGCCGAGATGCGTCGCCTGAACTCGCTCGTCATTCGAGCAGCAGAGGAGGCACGAGTACCGGCTGGTTCGGCGCTGGCTGTGGATCGCGAGCAGTTCGCGCGTGCCATCACCCAGCGCGCTTGGAAGGACATCCAAACATCCGGATCGTTCGCGAAGAAGTGACGGAAGTGCCTCCTGATGCCGTCAGCATCATCGCGACTGGGCCTTTGACGTCCGAAAAGTTGTCAAAGGCCATCAGCGAATTGACTCACGAGCATCATCTCTATTTTTTTGATGCCATTTCGCCGATCATCGATGCGGATTCCATCAACATGGAGGTCGTCTATCGAGCCTCACGGTACGGGAAAGGCGGTGATGACTATCTCAACTGCCCCTTGGATGAAGCCGCCTATAATGCCTTGTACGACGCGATGATTGCGGCGGAGAAGGTGCAGCCGAAAGAATTTGAGAAAGTCGCCTATTTTGAAAGCTGCATTCCGATTGAAGTCATGGCTGAGCGAGGCCGGCAGACTATGCAGTTTGGGCCGCTGAAGCCTGTCGGCCTGGAGCATCCGACGACCGGAATACGCCCCTATGCGGTTGTTCAGCTCCGCACGGAGAATATACATGGCACCTGCTACAACATGGTCGGGTTTCAGACCAAACTGACCTATCCTGAGCAGCGTCGGGTTTTCCGTATGATACCCGGTCTGGAACAGGCCGAATTCCTACGGCTTGGCAGTCTGCATCGCAACACCTTCATCAATTCGCCGCAACTTGTTGCGAGACACCCTGCAACTGAAATCTCGTGGAACGGTCTTCTTTGCCGGACAATTGGTCGGCGTCGAAGGATATACAGAGTCCGCTGCGATGGGAGGGCTTGCCGGGATCAATGCCGCGCGAGGCTTGGCCGGCCAACCGCTGGTCACCCCCCCGCCGACCAGCGCGCATGGCTGCTTGATGGCGCACATCACCAATAGCGACCCGGCGCATTTTCAGCCCATGAACACCAATTTCGGCCTGTTTCCTCCCCTTCCCCGTCAAGACGCGCGACAAGGAGCAGAAGCGGCGTCTTATCCAGCAACGAGCCCTTGAGGATTTTGACGCATGGATCGCGCAATCCGGGCTTTCCTAGCCGCCCTGACCGTGCAACAGGGCGCCTCTCCCCAAACTATTCGCGCTTATGCCTCCGACTTGGCGCAGTTCCAGGTCTTTGCACAGGAACGCAACGCATCGACGCGATCCACTCGATCCCGAATCGATCAAGCCGGCGCTGATACGTGACTTTCTCGCGGCGCGTGATCGCATCGGAGAGAAGAAATCGTCTTTGGCGAGAAAGCTGGCCTGCCTCCGCAGTTTGTTTCGTTATTTGGTTCGTGCCGGGCAGTTGGAGGCAAACCCGGCAGAGGATGTGCGGGCTCCCAAACTACCCAAACACCTCCCCCGCGTTCTCACCAAGGACGATGCCGGCGCGTTGATGGAGTTTCCGCGGCGGCCAGGACGGGATGTCTTGCGCGATCGCGCCATATTGGAAACGCTCTACTCGACGGGCGCTCGAGTCAGTGAGTTGGTCGGGATGAATGACGATGATATCAGCCGGAGCGAAGGATTGGTGCGAGTGCGGGGCAAAGGAAGCAAGGAGCGCATGATCCCGCTGGGCGCTGTGGCGCTGGAGGCCATCGATGCCTACCATTCAAAGTCCCACGGGGACAGGCACGCTCTCGCGGCATCGACGAGCGCGGTGCCCGTGTTTCGCAACAGCCGTGGAGGTCGATTGACCACGAGGACCATCGCCCGCATTGTGGCCAAATATTCAGCGTCGGCTCACCGGAGGAACGATCCACCCGCATACCTTGCGACATTCGTTTGCCACGCATCTCCTGGATGAAGGGCGCCGATTTGCGCGCCATTCAGGAGATGTTGGGACATGTCTCGCTGAGCACCACGCAAAAATACACTCATCTGGCGACGGATCAATTGCTTGTCGGTGTACGATCGCACGCATCCACGCGCCGGGGGTGCAATGGAGACACCTGGTGTGCATGAACAGAAGGGCTCGCGATGATTATTCGATCCACGACCGTGCTTTGTGTCAGGCGAGAGCAGTCAGGTCACGATGGGTTGTGACGGACAGGTCACCGTCGGCACGACGGTGATGAAACACAACGCCAAGAAAATGCGGCGCATGCATGGCGACGCGGTCTTGGCAGGCTTTGCCGGGGCGACGGCCGATGCCTTTACGCTATTTGAAAAATTCGAGGCCAAATTGGCGGAGTATCGGGGCAATCTCACCAGGGCCGCGGTGGAACTGGCGAAAGACTGGCGGACCGATCGCGTGCTTGAGGCGTCTTGAGGCATTGCTGGCAGTGGCCGATCTCGATCACTCGTTCATCATTTCGGGAACCGGGGATGTGGTCGAGCCGGAAGACGGCATTCTGGCGATTGGGTCAGGTGGTCCCTATGCGTTGGCTGCAGCGCGCGCATTGTTGGCGCATTCCGAACTGGCGGCCGAGCAGATGGTTCGCGAATCTCTGATGATTGCCGGCGGGATCGACATTTATACGAATCAACAGATTGTGATTGAATCGCTCTCCCGGTAGGATAGACTTACCATGACGACTGAACCCATGTCTCATCCTCTCAATGTGAATAGCCTCACGCCCCGGCAGATCGTTGAAGCGTTGGATCGCTATGTCATCGGGCAGCAGGATGCCAAGCGCATGGTAGCCATTGCACTTCGGAATCGCTGGCGTCGGCAACAGTTGCCTCCTGATCTGCGTGACGAGGTCATGCCGAAGAATATCATTATGATCGGGCCGACCGGCGTGGGAAAAACAGAAATTGCCAGACGTTTGGCCAAACTTGCCGAAGCGCCGTTCATCAAAGTGGAGGCGTCCAAGTTTACGGAAGTCGGGTATGTCGGCCGGGATGTCGAATCGATCATTCGGGATCTCACTGAGCTGGCGATCAATTTGGTCAAGACGAAACATCTGGAAGATGTTCAGGAGAAAGCCGTCGCGGCTTGGGGAAGAGCGCATTCTCGATCTCCTATTGCCTGGCGCTCCCCGACCCGTTCCGCCCGGGATTCGATCACTCGAGCCAGCGAGCGGAGACATTCGGAGGCGGCGGAATCGCCTGACGCGACGCGATCGAAACTCCGGCTACAATTGCGCGAAGGAAAGTTGGATCAGCGATCGGTCGAGGTGGAGGTCAAAGAGCGGGCCTTGCCGTCTCGGCGTCATTTCCAATGCGGGTGGCATGGAGGATCTTGAAGGGAATCTGCGCGACATGCTGGGCGGCATGTTTCAAGGCAAAAAAAAGAAACGAGCGATGAAAGTGCCGGATGCGCTGAAGCATCTCACGCAGGAAGAAGCGCAAAAACTGATCGATATGGATGAAGTGGTCCGGGAAGCCATCGCGAAAGTCGAACAGACCGGCATTGTCTTTTTGGATGAGATCGACAAAATCGCCGGTCGTGAGCGCACGATGGGTCCGGATGTATCACGTGAAGGGGTGCAGCGAGATCTGCTGCCGATTGTGGAAGGGTCCACCGTCAGTACCAAGCATGGCGCGGTCCAGACGGACCATATCCTCTTCATTGCCGCCGGCGCGTTTCATGTCGCCAAACCTTCCGATTTGATCCCGGAGCTGCAGGGTCGGTTTCCCATTCGTGTCGAGCTAGCGCCCCTTTCCAAAGAGGACTTCGTGCGGATTTTGACCGAACCCCGGGGCGCATTGGTCAGCCAGTATCAAGCATTGATGGCGACGGAAGGCCTCACGGTTGAGTTTACCGAAGACGGACTGGCGGAAATCGCGGCGACGGCCGTGCAGGTCAACGAGCGCACGGAAAATATCGGTGCGCGCCGTCTGTTTACGATCATGGAACGGTTGCTCGAGCAGGTCTCGTTCGAGGGATCTGAGATGCAAACGAAGCACATTGTCGTGGATGCCGGCTATGTACGGGAGCGCCTGCAGGACATTGTGAAGGATCAGGATCTGAGCCGGTATATCCTGTAGGCCGCAGCGAGAGCGAGGAACGAAGCATGAACAAACTGATCAAGAAGGCCGACGTCCTGATTGAGGCGCTGCCCTACATTCGTACCTTTAAGGGCAAGACCGTCGTCATCAAGTATGGCGGGCATGCGATGACGGACGCCTCGCTCAAGGAACGTTTTGCGCAAAATGTCGTGTTATTGAAATATGTCGGATTCAATCCGGTCATCGTGCATGGCGGCGGTCCTCAAATCGACCAGATGCTGGATCGGCTTGGCATGGAAGCGAAATTCCGCCATGGGGTGCGGGTGACCGATGCCGCCACGATGGAAATCGTCGAGATGGTGCTGGCCGGCCGGATCAACATGGAAATTGTCGATCTGTTGAATCGGCATGGCGGACAGGCGGTTGGGCTCAGCGGCAAAGATGGCGGGTTGATGCTGACTAAGCCGTTGACGGCAAGGGCCTGGGCGGAGAGCATCGAGAAGGATCTCGAGGCAGGAGAGTCGGACGCTGATTTCGGATTTGTCGGTGACGTGAAGTCGATTGATCCCACGCTCCTCTTGAAGCTGCAAGAAGACAACTACATTCCCGTCATCGCGCCGATCGGAACCGACCGAGAGGGCAATACGTATAACATCAATGCGGATCTTGTGGCAGGCGCTATTGCGGCGGCATTGAAGGCTGAAAAACTTGTGATGTTGACCGACGTGAAGGGCATTCGTGATGCCAATGGCCGCCATCTGTCGACGGTGTCGCGCAAGGATGTGCAGCGGATGGTCAAACGCGGGACCATCAGCGAAGGGATGCTGCCGAAAGTGCATGCCTGTCTGGATGCTCTGGCCGACGGTGTCGGCAAAGCGCATATTGTGGATGGCCGCGTGCCCCATGCCATTCTACTGGAAATCTTTACCCATAAAGGTATCGGGACCGAGATCGTTGCATAACCTGTACTCCTACGGCTCTTCTGGTTTGGGGTCGGGGTTGGAGCCAATGGGAAGGTCGCTGCATCGACGAGGTGGTTTTCAGATTCTTCTTTCTTTACTCGCCATTGATTGGGCTCTGCGCAATACTGTTCCCAGCATCTCCGGGAGACAAGGGCGAGGCTGGCGTTTAGAACGCACTGCATGAAGCGGTTCGATTCCTCAGGAGATTCTCGTTTCCCTACCACTTGTAGAAACATCCACATGCACAGGTCGAGGGATGCGCTCATACCTTGGGCCTGAAGCTTATAGGTCGGCTCGCTCACGATGTGGTGAGGTCGGCCCAGCGGTCTGCGGAGATGGGTGATGATGCCAAGAAGAAAAATGATGGTTCGAGCCGGCACACGGCGGATGATCAAGGAGATCTTCGCGCGACTCGATTATGGACGGCTGGGTTTGATCTATTGCGACGAAGGCGGTGATGAATTTTGGAAGGCCAAACGAGGTCTTTGCCAGAGGCTGGGCATGAAGCTCGCGAATGCGCTCCTGCCGCGATTGACTGTAGGGGGAGCCAGTCTCTATGTAGGCGCCGGTGTGGCGGAGATTCCGCTCGTGGCCATGGAATGCCTCGATCTCGGACGGCGCGTCGTGGCTTGTAATCTGCGGAAGAAGGAAGTGTTGATTCTGAATCGTGCCTGTGCGGAACTTCCGATACGGTACCAGCATCGAGACGCCGGTTCAGTCAAAGAAAAGATCGATCATCTGTGGCTGGTCAGTGTCTTGAACGATCCGGAGCGGTTTCCAGAACTCTCATCCCTGTCATACGGTCGTGCCAACCCAGCCACCTTCAACGCGCGTAAATTCTTGCCGCAACAACGGACAGTCGCCACCCTCGTCGATCGCTGTCTCAGCCGATTGACGTCGCCGGGATCGGTGACGACGACGGTGGAAGAAGTGGTGTGGGTGGCGGAATGGTTCCATCAAAAGGGAATCCGCTACCGCATCGATCGGCAGACGTTCGCGTCGCCTACCGTGGGCGATCCTATCTGTCTGGTGCGGATCGGATGAAGGGCCGCTCACGAGGTGGCCCATACTCATGGCGCTCGTGAGGTTAGACCCAGAATCCAGGGCGAGTCTTATCAGGTCCAAAGAGATACTGGCGGGAATACCGGACGTAGTTCTGTGCCGATTGGCGGATCCAGTCAAGTTCTTGTTCCGTCACGGGACGTTTGACCTTGGCCGGTGATCCCAAAATGAGGCTCTTGGGTGGGACGATGGTGCCTTCTGTAATTAACGCGCCGGCGCCCACTACGGAGTCCTCACCGATGACCACGCCGTCCATGATGATGGATCCCATCCCGACCAACACACGATTTTGAATCGTACAGCCATGCAGCACCACGTTATGGCCGATGGTCACGTCATCGCCGATGCTGAGCGGATGGGTATCGTGCGTGACATGCAGCATGCAAAGATCCTGCACATTGGTCCGGTGGCCGATCCGAATATGATTCACATCTCCACGAATAACCGCGTGAAACCAGGCGCTGCAGTCCTCACCCATGACCACATCCCCGATAATGACGGCTGTCTCTTCGATAAAACAGGAGTCCGGTACAGTGGGCTTGATACCTTGGAACGTTCTGATCATCGTCTCAATCTAGGATAGCTGCGGACGGAATAGCAAGATGGCGTTTGACAGACTTTTCAGGCGTCTCGTACACTCCGGGGTTATGACGTCCTCATTAATCAAACCTTCCCGCGTCAAACCCACGATCGGTTTTGTGAACCTGGGCTGTTCGAAAAACCAAGTCGATTCCGAAGTCATGCTGGGCACTTTGGTGGCGGGAGGATTTCAGCTCACGGGTGACGCGCGCGCCGCCGAGGTGGTCATCATTAATACTTGCGGGTTCATCGAAGAGGCTAAGCAGGAATCGATCAACAGCATCATCGAGCATGGACGGTTGAAGAAATCCGGCTCCTGCCGGGTGCTGATTGCCGCCGGCTGCCTGGCACAGCGGTACCAGGGCGAACTCTTGAAGGAGTTGCCGGAACTGGACGGCGTAGTCGGGACGGGCGAATTCGGGCGCATTGCGGAAATCTGTCGCAGCCTGCTGGCACCTAAAGCTCGGCAACAACGATTATGGCTTGGAGAACCTCCCTATCTGTATGACGCGGAGACCCCGCGCATCCGTCTAGGTACTCCACATAGCGCCTATCTGAAAATTGCCGAAGGTTGTAATCGGAATTGTGCCTTTTGCGCAATCCCAATCATGCGAGGAAAGCAGCGGAGTCGTCCGGTTGAATCGATTGTGATGGAAGCGAAGCGGTTGGCTCAAGAAGGTGTCAAAGAGCTCAATTTGATTTCACAAGACACGATCAACTATGGAGTGGACCTTGGTCTCAGGCAAGGCCTCACAGCCCTCCTGCGCGAGTTGGCCACCGTGGACAATGTGCGCTGGATCAGACCATTCTACTTGTATCCGCAACAGGTGACCGACGAGTTGTTGGATCTGTATGCCGGCGAAGAACGCATCACAAAATATCTCGACATGCCGCTGCAGCATATCAGCGACGGCATGCTGAAGCGGATGCACCGGCTGGGGGATCGCACACATCTGACGAAGTTGGTCGACCGCATCCGCACCAGGATTCCCGGCGTGTTTTTTAGAACGGCCTTTATCGTCGGGTTTCCCGGTGAAACCGATGCCATGTTCGAGGAGCTTCGGGAGTTCATGGCCGAGATGGAGTTTGATCGCGCGAACGTCTTCCTCTATTCCGATGAAGAGGGCACGTCCGCAGTCAATCTGGAAGGAAAGGTCGATCGCGCGGTGATGGAGGAACGGCGCAATGAGCTGCTCGCCTTACAAGAAACTATTTCAGAAGCCAAGAATCGCGAGTATCTCGGGCGCACTTTGGAGGTGCTGGTAGATGGGATTTCGGAGGAATACGATCGTTTGCTCGAAACAAGGCACGAGGGATTAGCTCCTGAAATCGATGGGGTTGTGTATTGCGACCAAGGCACGGCCCAGCCTGGGGAATTCGTGTCGGTGACGGTGTCCGATGTGACGGGGTACGATTTGTTTGCTCAGCCGGCCGGACGGCCCGCCACAGTGGCGCCCGCGCAATCTTCCATGGCGCTTCTCATGCCAAGGAAGGCCGGGACAGGCTACCGGTAAGAACGTGCTCACCAGCAGCCTGCCCCATTTCGTTACACCTTGGCGCTGAGATAGAGTGATGCGCCACGACGATTGATCAAGAACCAGCATGTTCTCACCTTTCTTGAGATCTGACGCCACTCGATCGTAGTCCTTCATTGACGTGACGGGCTTACGGTTGATCTCTCGAATGACGTCACCCGGCATGAGACCGGCCCGCTCCGCCTCGCTCTCAGGATCAACGGAAGTCACCACGACTCCCTGAAGTTTCCCCTTGAGTCCAAGTTCTTGAGCCGTTTCTCGGTCGAGCTCCTGCACTGCGAGTCCAGCCAGAGGCTGATCGGACGGTCCGCTCTCGACTTTGGCGACCTGTTGATTGTCGGGTAATTCGCCGATCGTAACTGACACCTCCTTTTCATGGCCATCGCGCATGACTTTCACCGTGGCTTTGGTCCCGACCGCGCTGCGAGTCACCGCCCGTTGAAGGGTCATGGCATCTTCAATCGAGGCGCCTTGAAATCCGGTAATGACATCTCCTTGTTTGAGACCGGCTTTCTCGGCCGGTCCGTCTTCCTTCAGATCGGTGACGAGAGCCCCATTGCTGCTAGTAAGGTCAAAGGACTTGGCCAGGTCTTGATTCAGATCCTGGATACCGATCCCCAAATAGCCGCGCACGACTTTGCCAGTCTTGACCAGGCTCTCATAGATGGGTTGGCTCATGCTGGTCGGGACCGCAAACCCTACGCCCTGGTATCCACCGCTTTGGGAAAAAATCGCGGTGTTAAGACCAACCAGCTCGCCTCTGGTGTTGACCAGCGGTCCGCCGCTGTTGCCTGGATTGATGGCGGCATCGGTCTGAATAAAGTCTTCATATTGCGTAATGCCCATCCGCCCCCGTCCTAGGGCACTTACAATCCCCAAGGTCACGGTGGAATTCAATCCAAAAGGATTACCGACCGCCAGCACATATTCACCGACCTGAAGCCGGCTAGAGTCACCCCAGGGGATTGTGGGAAGGTTGCTGCCATCGATCTTGATGACCGCAATGTCGGTCTTGGGATCGCTGCCGACAATCCGGCCCTTGAACTCTCGCTTGTCGGGCAGCGTGATGGTGACGGTTTTTGCGCCATCGATCACATGGTTATTGGTCAGGACGTAGCCGTCAGGAGACACGATCACGCCCGATCCCTGCCCGCCACCGCGCCGTTCCCGAGGCTCCATAGGAGGACCAAATCGGCGGGGGGGTCCGAATGGGGCGCCAAAGAACTCATCCCCTCGCCCACGAGGGTGGGTCGAATCAGACACTTGTTCTGCCGCACTCGTCGTGATGTTGACGACAGCCGGTGTGACGGCCTTGGCCACATCGGTAAAGCCGGCTGCCGGAAGGGACCCAGACATTGGGATCGAGCGTTCTTCGACAACCGGCGAAGGATTTGAAGCGTGGGAAGCAGTCAACGAGCCATAACTCCACACGAGCGTTGCGCCGAGAGCGGCGATGGCGGCAAAGGCGCCTACAGATTGTGTTGGTCGATTCATGGATTCCTCCTCCTGAAAACTTAGGGTCATGGATGTGCAGGACGTCATTTGGATATACCCGTCATGTGGAAGGTAGCAGCGCGGGATGAGAACGCTATTAGCTGGGGATTAGAAGTCGTTAAGCTGAAGGAGGTGCCAGTGGAAGCACGATGGTGAAGGTCGAGCCCTTGCCGACTTCGCTTTGGACTTCGATATGTCCGTGGTGCGACTCGGCAATCCAGGCACAGATCGCTAAGCCAAGCCCGGTGCCTTTCTTGGTGTGGGCGCGCGCATCGTCGGTTCGAAAGAAGCGGTCGAAAATTTGTTTGTGCGCGTCTTGAGGGATGCCGATGCCATGATCACGGACGGAGAGGCGTGCGCGCTGGCCTTCCACGAGGAGATCGATTTCCACTGTGCCTTGCGCATAGGAATACTTCACGGCATTGTCGACGATGTTCAAAATCAGTTCCCGAAGCCGGAGCTCATCACCTTGGACCGTCGCCGGCTGCATGGTCTCGATCACCACGTCCACCTCTCGCTCCTGGTCCAGGAGCCCGGCTTGGCGCTGGATATCTTCTAACAGAAGGTCCAGTCGAACCGGTTCACTCTCTGTTTTGATTTGACCTAGATCGGCTCGCGACAGGAACAGCAGTTCCTCGACAATGCGTGACATCCGATCGATTTCTTCAAGATTGCTTTCCACGACGGCGATGTAGTCTTCCACGGGACGAGGACGGCGAAGCACCAATTCGCTTTCGCCCTTCATTACCGTCAAGGGTGTGCGCAACTCGTGTGAGGCATCGCTGCTGAATTGCCGGATTTGCGCGAAGGACGTTTCTAGCCGGGCGATCATATCGTTGAACGTGTCGGTGAGACGACCGATTTCGTCGGATGAGCGTTCAGACGTCAGACGCTGCGTGAGGTCTCCTGCAGCGATACGTTGAGCCGCCACCGTGATGGAATCGACGGGTCGCAGGGCACGTCCGGCCAGGAACCAGCCGCCCGCCAGGGAGACGACCAGCGCGATGGGGGCCATCACCACTAAGACAAGCAGAAAACGGCGCAGGGTTTCCTCGACGCTCTCCAGGGCGGTGCCGACCTGGACAATATAGAGCAATGAGCCGCGATAGATGATGGGTACGGAAACCAATCGCAACGGAGGCTCGTTGGGATACCGGGCGGATTCGAAGACGGTACTGCCGGTAAAGGCGGCTTCCAGCGCGTGGCGGCTCAATGGGACGTCATGTTGCCGAATATTTGGAGAGCGGATTGTGATCGTTCCGGAAGGACTAAAGATCTGGAAGAACTTGTCGATCCGGGTTAGTTCTGGAAACTGGCTGAGTAGCGCCTCTTCATCGATTAAAGGGAGAAATCCACGTGTCTCCAAGGAGCGTACTGCGGCCGACGCCGTTTCTTCTAACGACTCATCGACTTGGTCGCGTAGGCCTCGGGCGGTGATGGTATAGAGTACAACGGAGAACGTGAGCAGGATGAGCGCGAGTGCCGTTCCGTACCAGAGGGTGAGTCGGACGCGAAGGGGCATCAGTCGACCTTGAGCGTATACCCACTCCCTCGAATGGTATGGATTAACTTTCGGGCGCGTCCGCGATCAATTTTATTTCGGAGATAATTGACGTAGACGTCGATGACATTAGTGAAGGTATCAAAATCCTGATTCCAGACATGGTCGGAAATCATCGGGCGGGTGAGGACTCGCCCTGTATGACGCATGAAATATTCAAGCAGCGCATATTCCTTCACCGTGAGCTCGATGCGCTGTCCTCCGCGAGTGACCTCTCGGGTGGCTGGATTGAGCATCAGATCGTCGATCTGCAGAATTCCGGGAGATTCGACCGGTCCGCGACGCAAAAGAGCCCGGACCCGGGCGAGCAATTCGTCGATGGCGAAGGGTTTGGTGAGATAGTCGTCCGCGCCGGCATCAAGCCCCTTCACGCGCTGATCCACTTTGGATTGCGCCGTGAGAATCATCACGGGGGTTTGTATTTTCTCTTTGCGAAGACGGGCGAGCACTTCCAGTCCCGGCAGACTGGGCAACATCAGATCGATCATGATGAGGTCGTAACTGCCGCTTAGGGCCATGTCGAGGCCCTGCGCGCCGTCTTCACAAAGATCGACGGCGTAGCTTTCCTCTTCCAACGCTCGCTTGATGAATGAGCCTACCTTGGTTTCATCTTCAATGACGAGTACACGCATAGAGAAAACTCCCAGGTCGGACGATTATAACAGAGGTGAAGGGGCTGTGATCAGCTAGGCCCTGCGCGTTATGGGAGGTCGAGGGAGACCAGCTTAGGGCGCGAGCCAGGTTGGAGACGACAGAGAGTGCGAATGTCTTTCCAGTTCTCTACGGGAAGGAGACTATGCACCTCAGCCGGTGGAGGCCCGGCCAGGGTGATGAGCATGGCAATCCGCTCGCCCATGTCCGGATGGGTAGGAAGGAAATCAGGCGGTCCGGCAATGGCCTTCTGCCCCGTTCTGCATGATGCCGTAGAAGGTGTGCGAGCTGAGAAAGGCCTGCCGTCGAGCCTCGAAGTAGGAGCAGTTAAGTGCCCAGGGTGAGAAGCGTGAAGAACCATTCCCGGAAATAGAGCTTCAGGAAATCCCCCGTCCGCGCTCGAAACGAGAAACTATTCCTCGCCCTGAGGCACCAGCGATAACATCGCGCGGTTACGATAGCGACTGGAACATAGAAGACCAGCACCAACCGGCTAAAAATTGCGCAAGAAGGTCCAGCCATGGGGGAGAGGCAGGAATGTATGGGCGGCGCCCAATAAAATATGGGATCCTGAACACCAGCATCGCTTGAGAAATGCCTGATAGCGCTCCTTTCCGGTATCGTGGTAGGCAAACCGAGCAGCAGCGAACAAAGTTTGGCTGAATAGATAGCGCGGATTTTCGCCTTGCCGTAAAAATGGTAGGCGCGAGTGTCGCGATGCTGAGGCAGAATGTATACGCTGTGCATGCCGAAGAACGTGCCGTCGGTAGTAGGAAACGAGCAGGGTCTTGATGGGGGAAACGGCATCCGTGGCGCCGAAGGCAATCAATCGGGGATGCTCTGGAGTAGGAGGCGAGCCGGTCGAGGACGCGGGTGCAGGAGCTGCCGTGCCTGGGTGAAGGGTTGCCATGGTGCCTGAAGACCCTTCGCCAGGGTGCTTGTTGAACAGTCGTGGCAGTGGCGTCTATCGCTGATCATTAAAGAGGTAGCGCAAAACGGCAGGAGGGCAACCGCTGCATGCGGCTGAGATCGCTTCGCGAGGCATGCCGTTAACTCGTTTCTTGCGGCGAGGAGGGGGAAAGTTATGCGGGGGGAAAGCGGGTGATCGTGACGGGGCTATAGGTGAGCAAGGGGCCATCCGGGCCCCGGCGGCTAAGAGTGTGGCGAAGCCACGCGGCATCGTTGCGGGTGGGGAAGTCCGCTCGATAATGGGCGCCTCGACTTTCCTCCCTGCCCAGTGCGCTCACTGCGATGGTCAGCGCGATCTCCAGCAAGCATTGTACTTCCAGCGCCTGGATGAGGTCGGTATTGAAGATCTGTCCCTTGTCCTGAATACACATCCGGCCTGCTCGGACCTGCAACGTTTGGAGCGCACTCACTGTTTCGCGCATGGATTGCTGTGTGCGGAAGATGCCGAGGTTGAGGCTCATGGTCTTGCCGAGATCGTCGCGGATCTGCCAGGCTCGCTCGGGACCTGGATTGGTCAAGAGGGTTTTCAGCCGTTGCTCTTGGTTGCGAAGGATCTTCTCGGGAATGGGCTGGTGGTCACAATGCCGGATCGATTCCGCGGCTCTCGCGCCCGTCCGACGTCCGAAGACGATGGTTTCGAGCAGAGAGTTGCCTCCCAAACGGTTGGCTCCATGCACGCTCAGGCAGGCGCATTCGCCTGCAGCAAACAGCCCAGGACAGTCGGTCTCTCCCCAGGCATTGGCTTTCACGCCGCCCATTTGGTAGTGGGCGCCGGGTCGTATGGGAATGGGGGTTTCGATCGGATCGAGTCCTGCAAACTCGAGCGACAACTCTCGGATCTGCGGGAGCCGTTCGAGGATGCGGCTGCGGCCGAGATGCCGAAGATCCAGCAACACACAGCCATCGACCCCTCGTCCTTCTTGAATTTCCTGACCGATGGCCAGGGAGACCGTGGAGCGGGTTGCCAGCTCCATTTGCTCCGGCGCGTACCGTTTCATGAAGCGCTCTCCAAGGGTGTTCAGGAGATAGGCGCCTTCGCCTCTGGCGCCTTCGGTGATCAAGATCCCGGTGTCCTTTAATGTGGTTGGGTGAAATTGCACGAACTCCATGTCTTCGAGAGGCAGCCCCGCCTGATAGGCTAAGGCCATGCCATCGCCGGTATTGATAACGGCGTTCGTGCTGGTGGAGAAGACTCGGCCGCTGCCGCCGGTAGCGAGGATCACAGCCTTTGCGCGCATCGCGTGCAATCCTCCGCGGACCAGATCCCAGGCGACCACCCCGCAACATCGTCCCTCTTCCACGAGTAATGCCGTGACGTACCATTCTTCATAGACCCGGCACTGGCGCTTCAACAGCTGTTCATACATGGCATGGAGCAGCGCATGGCCGGTCCGGTCTGCGGCATAACAGGTTCTTGGAAATCCGGCGCC
Source organism: uncultured Nitrospiraceae bacterium (assembly GCA_963839785.1). Classification (GTDB taxonomy): domain Bacteria; phylum Nitrospirota; class Nitrospiria; order Nitrospirales; family Nitrospiraceae; genus Nitrospira_A. The sequence continues at coordinate 21,775 of CAWIWD010000022.1, read as the reverse complement.
TCCGAACGGACGCTGGGCGATTCGTCCCTCAGCGGTACGACTGAAGATGACGCCCATGCGCTCCAGCTCCAAGATATCCTGCGGAGCTTCCCGGCACATGGCTTCGATGGCATCCTGGTCGCCGAGGAAAAGACCACCCTTCGCCGTGTCGTAGGCATGGGATTCCCAAGAGTCTTGTTCGCCGATCGCCGCATTGATGCCACCTTGGGCGGCTACGGAATGACTACGGACTGGGTGGACTTTTGAGAGTAGGGCGACATCGATGTCATGAGGAACGGCAATGGCCGCCCGCATGCCTGCGAGTCCTGCTCCGACGATTAAGATGTCATGTGTGATCATGTGTGACGGGTATGGTATCAGCGGTGAAGTAGTACGACAGCCGAATCCCCCAGCTTGTACGCTGTCACTATTACCGAATGAAAATCAGGAAAACAAGGGAGAGGGATTCAGATCGGGCGCTTGGAAAACTCGAGCCTGCATGATAGGTTACCTGACGCCGCTTCGAATGAACGAGTGCGCCAACTTTTAGTAGGATTCACCTTCATGTCACAGCCCAATTTCCTTGAGCCGAACGATACATTTGTCCCTCGTCATATCGGTCCGACTGCGGCCGACATTCACGAGATGCTGGCGGCATTGAGTCTGCCGTCGTTGGAGGCGCTGATCGAGGCGACTGTCCCCTCGGACATCCGGCTCCAGGGATCCCTCACTGTTCCCTCCCCCCGTGGCGAGCAGGATGTGCTGGCGGAACTCCGCGGTCTGGCTGAGCAGAATCACGTCTGGCGTTCCCTCATCGGGATGGGCTATCACGATTGCATCACTCCGCTGGTGATTCAGCGCAATATTCTTGAAAATCCCGGCTGGTATACGCAGTACACTCCGTATCAGGCCGAGATCGCTCAAGGGCGCCTCGAAGCGCTGGTCAATTTTCAGACCATGGTAGCCGATCTGACCGGACTGCCGCTCGCCAATGCGTCGCTACTCGACGAGGCCACCGCCGCGGCGGAGGCCATGACAATGTGTGCGGCGATGTCCCGAGCGGCGGGGCTGGAGCGTAAGAAATTTTTCGTTTCCGAAAGCTGTCATCCGCAAACGATTGCCGTGATACAGACCCGCGCGGAACCGCTGGGGATCGAAGTGCACGTCGGCTCAATCACGTCGTTCGACCTTTCCAAGGGCGAGTTTTTCGGGACATTGCTCCAGTATCCGGCTACTGACGGGCATGTCGGCGATTACGACGAGTTCGTCGCGCGGGTGCATGCTGCCGGGGCCTATGTGGTAGTCGCGACCGATTTGCTGGCATTGACCCTACTGCGTCCTCCCGGAGAATTCGGGGCTGATGTGGCGGTCGGGTCAAGCCAGCGGTTCGGAGTTCCGCTGGGGTTTGGTGGCCCGCACGCGGCCTTTCTTGCCACGAAAGAAGAGTTCCGTCGCCAGATGCCAGGACGGATCATCGGCGTGTCGAAGGATGTCACGGGCCGCCTGGCCTATCGGCTTGCCCTCCAGACCCGGGAGCAACATATCCGGCGCGAGAAGGCTACGAGCAATATCTGCACCGCGCAAGTACTACTCGCAGTAATGGCTGGTATGTATGCCGTCTATCATGGTCCACAGGGACTGCGGCGGATTGCGGAACGCGTTCATGGTCTCACTTTAGTGCTGGCGGAAGGCCTCCGCCGTCATGGTTGTGAGGTCGGTCTGGAGCCGGTGTTCGATACGTTGCGGGTTCCATTGTCGCAGGCGCAAGCGGACACGATTCTCAACCGGGCTCGGCAGCAGAAGATCAACCTCCGACGCTACGACGATCATAGTCTGGGAATGACGCTGGATGAGCGGAGCACCCTGGACGAAGTGCAGCAGCTATTGGCCCTGTTTGGGGGCCACCATATTTCCGCAGAGGAGCTGCAAACGCTCGTTCAATTGGTGGATGTCCGCTACCCCGCGGCACTGGCTCGTACAAGCCCTTATCTTACCCATCCGGTCTTTCATCAGTATCACGCCGAACATGAAATGCTGCGCTACATTCATCGGTTGCAGTCACGCGACCTGTCGCTGGTGCATTCCATGATTCCCCTGGGATCCTGCACGATGAAGTTGAATGCCACGGCTGAAATGCTGCCGGTCACGTGGCCCGAGTTTGGACGACTCCACCCGTTCGCCCCCGCAGAACAGACGCAGGGCTATCAGGCCCTATTCCAACAACTCGAATCCTGGCTGGCAGACATAACCGGGCTTGCGGCCATCTCGCTGCAGCCCAATGCGGGATCGCAGGGCGAGTATGCCGGCCTGATGGTGATTCGGGCCTATCACCGTCATCGGGGCGAGACAGAACGCAATGTCTGTCTCATTCCGGTGTCGGCACACGGGACGAATCCGGCGAGTGCGTCGATGTGTGGGATGACGGTGGTTGCTGTTGCCTGCGACCAGCGAGGGAACGTAGATTTGGCCGATCTTGAGGCCAAGGCGACGCAGTACCGCACCCGCCTTGCAGCCTTAATGATCACCTATCCCTCGACACACGGTGTCTTTGAAGAGGGCATTCGCCGGATGTGCCAGCTCGTGCATACGCATGGAGGCCAGGTCTACATGGACGGCGCGAACATGAATGCCCAAGTCGGGCTCTGCCGACCGGCTGATCTCGGGGCGGACGTCTGCCATTTGAATCTCCACAAGACCTTTTGCATTCCTCACGGTGGTGGCGGACCCGGAATGGGCCCGATCGGAGTCGCGCGACATCTCGTCCCATTTTTACCGGGACACCCGGTCACAAAACTAGGGGGACCGCACTCGATTGGGCCGGTGTCGGCCGCTCCTTACGGCAGTCCCAGCATTCTGACGATTTCGTGGGTCTACATTGCGCTGATGGGGCGAGAAGGTTTGACCAAGGCCACCCAAGTGGCAATCTTAAACGCCAACTACATGGCCAAACGGCTGGAAAAATATTATCCGGTGTTGTACAGCGGGTCGCGCGGGTTCGTCGCGCACGAGTTTATTCTGGACTTACGCCCGCTCAAAGAGAACAGCGGTGTGGAGGCGATGGATGTGGCCAAACGCTTGATGGACTATGGATTTCACGCGCCTACCGTCTCCTTTCCCGTCGCAGGGACCTTAATGATTGAGCCGACGGAGAGTGAAGTGAAGGCAGAGTTGGATCGATTCTGCAATGCCTTGATTGCGATCCGGGCCGAGATTCAGGATGTTGCGGATGGGCGGCAGCCGCGTGTGGGCAATGTGCTGAAGAACGCTCCCCATACGGCGCCGGCGGTGACGGCGTCTGAGTGGTCCCAACCCTACTCGCGCGAGCAGGCTGCATTTCCCGCTCCGTGGGTGCGAGACCATAAATTTTGGCCGAGCGTGGGTCGTATTGATGAAGCCTATGGTGATCGTAATCTCTTTTGCACCTGTCCACCGATGGATGCCGCTCCCTAGTTTGTACGTTCCCTGTCGTGCATTCGTGGCAACCGCCGCTTTTCGCTTGCCCTCGGTCGGCGCCTTTTTTTCCGTCGCGGCAGTCTGTCTCCTGCTGGTAACCATGCGTTCCACATCCGTCTATGCCAGCGCGGAACCAGCCGTGTCCCCTGACATTCGCCAAGAAGACCGAGCAGGCGACGTGGCCGCCGGCGTCACCTATCGCGCCGGCACCAGATTGAAAATACCCGGGACTGATTGGTCCTTCGTCGTTCCAGACCGAATGGCAGAGCAATCGTCCAGAAGATTCGGAGCTGCCTTTCCTCATAGCCGAAGAGGGAAAGGGATTAGGCATGATGTTTCCCCTTACCGATGTGACTCGTGAGGCGGTACGCGATCATTTGAGTCAGCCTCTGTCGCTGCTCCATGGTTTGTCGTTTATTCCCGCCGGCATGGAGGTGGAAACCGAGACATCGATTACCCGTTCTTATCAAGGTGAAGGCGTAGTCGGCCAAGCGCTCGCGGCGCTAGGACCTGGAAACGCCTGTGTGATCTATTTTGTCATGGGGCCGCTGGAGGAAGCGCCAGGCTTCGAGGCAATGTTGGAACGGCTGCGACAATCGACCCGCTTTGATGACCTGCTTTCAGGGCGCGGGATCGGCCCATGAGGCGGAGTTGTTAAGGAGCAGTAGGTTCAGGTCACTGGGGTGGGGGTGGGGTGGATCAGGTTGGCGATCGCGGTTGCTCGGGTGAGCACTGAGCGGGAGTCGACGGTGACGCATCACGCTTTACAATACGCAGACTCGGGGCTCGGCGTGCGCGGGCTCGGGGCGTCGGTATAAATTCCAAGGCTCCACCCTTTAAGCATGCAGAGAAAATCCACCACCAAAGTCATTATCGATACCGATCCTGGTGCTGACGACGCCCTTGCAATCCTGCTGGCCTTGGCGTCGCCGGAATTGGAAGTGATCGGAGTGACCACGGTATGTGGCAATGTGCCGGTCGGTCAGGCTACGAAAAATTTGTTCAGGATCCTCAATCTCGCGAAGACGCCGCCTGGACTGTTGGTTGGACAGGGGGCGGCAAGGCCGTTGGAAGAGGATCTTATCGCGGTGCTTCCAGTTCACGGAAACGATGGACTAGGCGACTTGGACGGTCTTCTGACAACCGCGGGAACTCCGCGTTATCCACTGGCGCGCTTGCCGCCGGTGTTGTGCACCGCGCAGGAGGTGTGGAATGAATGCGTACGCCGGTACCCCGATGAAGTCACGTTGATTACGCTCGGCCCCCTGACCAATGTGGCATTGGGATTGAAAATCAATCCTCTCACAGTCCAGAAATTCCACTCGGTGATTGTAACGGGGGGCGCCATTGCCGTCCCGGGCGATATTGCACCTGCGGCGGAGTTCAATCTTTACGTAGATCCTCATGCCGCCCATCGGGTGTTTAAGGCGTCGCTTCCATTGACCCTTGTCCCGCTTGATGTGACGACAAGGGTTAGGGTGACACGAGATATGTTGGCAACATGGGTGGCTCAATCCCGCGACCCTCTGGGTGACGCTGTCGGGGATCTGACCAACAAGGCGTTGAGTTTCGCCGAAGAGTTTGAAGGCAATCGATTCTTTTATTTTCACGATCCCTTGGCTGTCTTAGCGGCGATCGATCCCTCATTGATGACGATGGCGTCATATCATGTGTCGGTCGAGATGGCGGGCCAGGTGTCTCGTGGGATCACTATTGCCGACCGGCGAATGTGCAAGCCGGAGCTGAAAGCGATTCCCAACATGCACGTGGCCGTCGATGTGGACCTGGATCGTGCGCTCCATCTGTTACGAACTCGCCTCTGCCCTTGGTGATTGTCGTCGCTCCGGTAACATTGAGTTCACGCAAGTGCCGATTGCCTTCAGGGACATTGAGTCACTGTTCCAATCAGGCTGAGAAAGGCTTCGGACTGACGCCCTCAGAGAGATAGAACCCTGGATATCCGAACGGCGCGAGATATGGCGCAAGTGTCCAAGGTCTATATTGGCCGAGGCCGGTTTGATGGTGTGAATTGAAAGGTGCGTAACTGCCAAACGCCAGACTTAAGCCCCCCTCCTTTGGTTTCGACAATCCGCTTACTGAATGAAGCACATAAAGGTAAGAAAATGCCTTCATCGCACTATTGTGGCATCGGTTGTCAGCCAAGGGGTCAGTGTGCGAAAGGCGCTCAGCATGGCTTGATACGAATAGGAGGCGTTGCGTCCACTGGGGTTGGGAAGGAGCACGACGGCGGATTTGTGCAGCGTGACTGGTTGCAGTCCCGGTCTGCGACTCGGCTGCTTTGGTCCGAGAGGAAAGATGACGGGGTAGAGCGTGATTCCAAGCAAGGCGATCAGGCGTGGTCGGTACCTCTTAACTTTCCGCATGAAGGCTATGCGACCAGCGGAGTAATCGTCAGATGTCAGGTCATCGATGCCTGCTGTGGCTCGAGGGATTAAATTGGTAAGTCCGATCCCCCATTCTGGAAGCCGAGCATCATCTTGATATCTGAGTCGTTCAGGGACCAGGTTCGCCTCAAACAGTAGCTTCCAGAAGCGGTTTGATGAGCCGGCATAGTGATGACGGAGGGCTGCGGATCGCAGCCCTGGATTAATGCCGACAAATAGTATTTTCAGGTTGGGGGCGAGATAATCCGGGAGCTCAGATCGCGATGTCATATATCCTCGTATCGATTGGCCTCGTGAGGCTCCTATCTGGTGATTCTGTTTGGCACAGGCTGATGAGGCGGTTTAGTAGAAGGCACGCTATTCCGCCACAGGGTAGCGTTGTGTAAAGCGGAGGAGTGCACAGATAATGTCAGAGCACATTTCATAAAAACAATGGCTTAAGACGGTAGGCGCAGTCGGCAAGGACTTTGCTTTATGCAGCGCCGTCGGTGCTTAGCAATCTCAATATAACAGGAGGTGAGTCAGTATGAAGAAGATGATGTTGACTGTCATGGCGGCTGCGTTGTTAGTTGCGTTCAGCGCTCCTTCTTTCGCGGGTGATGACAAGAACAAGGACAAAGAGAAGAAGGGCGGACATTTCTCCCAGACCCTCTTAGGTGAGGACAGCAAGAAGAAAGATGAGAAGAAGGGCGGACATTTCTCCCAGACCCTCTTGGGTGAGGACAGCAAGAAGAAAGATGAGAAGAAGGGCGGACACTGAGCCCAACTACTTTTTGGCGGGGTAGCTGGCTTGAGAGGTCTCCTGCCTTGGCGGGAGACCTCTCAGGTCGCGCGCCGCTTTAATTCCTGTCGAATGTAAACCGATTGCAATCCCACGATTGTCTTCCCATCTCGGATAGTTCCATCCTCGATTTTCAAGATCGCTTCCTGCAAGGGCATTTCCACCACCTCCAAGATCTCATCTTGATCTAGATTCTGAGTGCCGATTGTCAGCCCCGTCGCAAGATAGATGTGGATGACTTCGTCGGCAAAGCCCGGCGCTGTAAAGATGCTGGAGAGGAGTTCGAATCGCCCGGCCTTATAGCCGATCTCCTCTTCGAGTTCGCGCGCTGCGCAATCCAGCGGGTCTTCTTGTGCATGCAGTTTTCCAGCCGGGATTTCATAGATAAATCCATTCGCCGCATGCCGGAACTGTCGAATCAGCACGACGGTACCGTCTTGTTTTAACGGAACGACGGCCGCTGCGCCCGGATGGCGGATGATTTCTAGGTCGATGGTGTGGCCGTTCGGCAGGCGAACCGTGTCAATGTTAAGGGTGACGACAGTGCCTGTATAAATGGGTTTGACCATAGCGCTAGAGCGTGCCAGGAGATTTCTTGTAAAAGGGCGGTTTCACGACAACAGCCGGACAAGACTTCCCTCGAATATCGATTAAAATGGGTGATCCTGGCGGCGCTATCGCAGGCGGGACATAACCCATGCCGATACCCTTTTGCAACAAGGGTGACAAATTTCCGCTGGTGACTTCGCCGATCTGAGCGTGAGGCGCCTGGTGACTCAGAATCTTGAACCCATGCCGAGGCACGCCCTTGTCGACAAGCTCAAATGCAACGAGCCGTCGACTTGCTCCCCGTGAGTGCTGGTCGAGCAGCTCGGCCCGACCGATGAACTCTCCTTTATCGAATTTCACTACCCAGTCCGCGCCGGCTTCGATAGGGGTGGTCTGCTCATTCATGTCGTTCCCGTACAGCAAATAGGCCATTTCCAAGCGCAACAAATCACGAGCGCCTAGTCCTGCGGGTTTGAGCCCTCGTGGGCGTCCAGTTTCTAGGAGGTAGCGCCACAGCTCAGACGCCGCTTCTGCCGGGAGGTACAATTCATATCCTAGCTCGCCGGTGTAGCCGGTTCGCGTCACGAGCACCGATCCACCACACAGGGTACCGCCAAGGCATTGACGAACCCTGAGTGTCGCCAGCTCTGTCAGACCGGCCGTCGTCAGAATATCACGTGAGGCTGGCCCCTGGATCGCGATTTGCGCGAGTGAGGACGATTGATCCTGGACTTTGCAATTCTGGGCCTGTGCGACGTGGTTTTGCAGCCACGCGACCATCTTTTCACGGTTGGATGCGTTGACGCAGACCAGAAATTCGTACGGTTTCACATGGTAGATGAAGATATCGTCCAGGATGCCACCTTCCGGAGTGCAGATCATGGAATACTGTGACTGGCGCACAGATAGTTTCGAGACATCGTTCGTGGTCATGCGCTGCAAGAATGCCAGCGCTCCGGGTCCAGTGACACTGATGCGGCCCATATGACTGACATCGAACAGCCCGGCATGGCGGCGGACACTGTGATATTCGTCGACGACGCCTGAATATTGGATGGGCATTTCCCAACCGGCAAAATCCACCAGCTTGCCCTGCGCCTGTCGATGAGCGTCGATCAGAGGAGTGTGTCGCATAGGATAGAGGCGAAGTCCATTGGAGGGTAAGATAGTGTGGCTCTCGCTCAGATCCTATTTGACTTCCAACAGCTCCACATCAAAGACGAGCGTCGCATTGGGTGGAATCGCGCCGCCCGCTCCCGCGGGTGCCGTAGCCCAGCTGAGGAGGAATGGTCAATTTCCTCTTGCCGCCCACCTTCATTCCAACTACTCCTTCATCCCATCCCTTAATGACCTTCCCTGAGCCGATCGGAAACGAAAAAGGGTCGCGGCGGTCCACTGAACTATCGAACTTGGTCCCATTCGTCAACCATCCGGTATAGTGGACCGTGGCGAGGTTGCCCGCCACCGCTTCTCGGCCGGTTCCCACTAGGACATCTGTATACTTCAGGCCGGATTCGGTCGTCACCTCAGAATTCGAGCCCGCTTGTTCACCTTGTGCCATCGTTGGTCTCCCTATGTTCATCAATAAGAGGCCTACGATACCCCATGTCATAAGCCAGAAGCGAGTATTCATGGATCATTCCTTGTGCAAGGTTGTGTTGAGCGTCATGTGTTACGTTGTGTGAGTGGCTCTAACCGCTCAGGGTAGGCTCGTCTCATCGATCTGGTTCTGAAAAAATCGCAATGCTCGCCGTGTAGCCGTGAAGAAAATTGCGCCCTCCAACCGGGCCCACCTCGCCTTGAGCAAAAAACCCTGCCACAGGAATATCTCCCAGCCGTTTCTGGAGAGCGAGCGCGTCATGGTTGGGCGCACCGAACAGCCCTTTCCCGCGTCCGCAACAACTAAACAGCAGGGCTCCCAGCGGGGTCGATGATTCAGTGAGCCGGGGTGATGCCAGCAAAGCCTGGAGATCCTGATCGGCGGATTGCGCGTCGCGGACTTGGAACTGAACAGTTTGCCCTTCCTGAACGACGTCTCCGATGACGATCGCACCCGTTTGTTGATCGGCTCCGATCAGGTTGCGGATCAGAAAATCCCCTCGGCCGAAGTGCGCGCGTTGTTCATCCATGGCAATACCGATATGAAGGGCTCGTTGGGCCTGGGCTCGTTCCTCGGTGGTGAGTTGCCCAAAGACGGTTTGCAAACAATGCAAGCCGGGGACTCCCCCCAATTCCTGGATGACATTGTGCTCGGCCTTGGTCACGATAAAACGATCGCCGATAGGACGGCAGCCTTGGGAAATGACTGAGCGAACTAAGATATTTCCAGTCAGTGCCACGCCCACTAATCCGTCAGCATAGGTTTGATCATCGAGGAATAGTCGATTGTCACCCATGTCCTGCCCGCCTCCAGCCAGCCCCCCGAGTGCGTGCGCGTCCGGGTAGCGCTCTTCGATGACGGTCAGCACATCCTGCATGGGTGTGGAGAAGGGATCTGCGAGAAGGAACATTACCGGTGCCGACTCACCAGCAAAGTCCGGCATCGGCCACCCTTGGAGTGAGAACTGGTCGTGGACGCTTGAAAAGGAAAGTCGCAATGGGTGGATGGCAACACCAGGCAAATGAGCTGCCCACAGAGTGGCCGCAGGACCCGTCTCAACTTCGCGGCCCGTGGCAATGATTCCTTCACCGGTGCAACCAATAAAGGTGTCTGGTTCCAACGCCGTACGAAGAGCGTCTGAAAGGGTCTCGGCCTGATCTGCATGGTGGGCCGAGATGAACAGAAACGCAATGTCGATGCGTGAAGACCCCAACTGATCACGGATGATCCGCACCAATTCATCGCCGGCAGCCTGGACATTGCCTTGGCGGGTGAGAGCTGAGGCAAAACGGAGTGTCGATGGAGGCATGACAATCACGGGTTGTCTCTTCAGAGATCGAAACCTGCCGGTTGGTTAAACGCCCGGATTCATGCGTTGAGGTCGATCCATGGCTAGTTTCTTATAATAGCGCCACATATAAGAGTGATAATCATCCAGTTGGGCGAGTAAGTAGTGCAGCTCAGTCGGGTCTTGCGTTTCCAGTGCCCGAGTCATTCGAACTTTCAAGAATTCTGCAAACTTGTCGGTCTTGTCGAGCGCAGTCAGAAGCGTGAGTCCGCCTCCAATATGATAGTCCGACATAGACCTCCCATGGCCAAACTCAGAGACAGGAGAATAGCTCTCGAATACTCTAAAAGCAAGTTGCCGACGACCTGCCTGACAAGTGCAGTGTCGCGCTATGGGAGCGTGGCCGTAGCGGGCGAGAGAAGCGCTCGCAGACGCGGGATCGAGATGGCCTCGGCGCGATGCCCATCCCGTCCGACGACAGTTATGGCACTCGTAAGCGCATTGAGGATCGCTTCTTCGGTGGCCTCCACGGTGGCGGTGAGGACGGGATTGAGATGGGTGTCGGCCAGTTGCGTGACAGAAAAGGTTGGTTCGGCGGGATAATGGGGAATGACGTTTCCGGTGGAGAATGCCAACATAAAATCCCCGCTCCCATGGCGAGCGGTCGACCCTGTCCGAGCCAGTCCTAAGGCGGCTCGCTTGCCGAGACGAGTCAGTTGGCGACTATCAAGTGGAGCATCGGTGGCAATGATCACGATGATCGACCCTTCGGCATTACCGGCGGATCCTTCATGCCACGCAAGAAGATCGTTCTGTCCCACATTCGGCAAGAGGTTTGACTGGGCCTTACCCGCGTCATAGCGTTGGCCAACCATGCACGCCGCCCATCATGAGTTCCGGGCGGCGGCCGTGGTTGGCATTGACCAGCACCCCGACCGTAAATCCTCCGTTGGCATCAGGAATTTTCCGCGAGGCTGTTCCGATGCCTCCCTTAAATCCATATGAGATCATGCCGGTGCCGGCTCCTACGCTTCCTTCCGTGACGGGCCCTGATGACGCCTCGTCCAAGGCCTGCATGACATTGGCTTCCGAGACGTGACGACCTTGGATATCGTTCAGGCGACCATCATCACATTCCGCCACGACGGGAGTCAGAGTGTCATCGGTAATCCCGATGCCGGGATATTGACGGAGCATCCAGCTGATGACTCCGTTGGCCACACGAGGCACGTTGAGGGTGTTGGTCAATGCAATCGGATATTCGAGGAAGCCTGATTCCGCCACCCAGGCCAGGCCGGTCATTTCACCGGTGCCGTTTAGGACAAACGCTCCCGCCGGGACTTTCTTCCGCCACACATCTTCTCTCGGTACGATCACCGTCACGCCGGTTCTGACCGGTCCCTCTCCCGGTATGAGGGGGCCTTCTCCTCGCGACAAGGTCACCTGGCCTACTTTCACGCCTGGCACGTCGGTGATGGCATTCAACGGTCCGGGCTGCAATTGTCCGAACGTCAGCCCCAAATCACGCGCCCGGATTCGCTGCTTAGTAGTCTCGACCGAAATATCCAGGCTCCAGGCCGGCCATGCAAGCAGCACCCATAGGGCTCCCACAGAAGTCACTATGGACAACGCAAATCTGGGCCTGTGCCTTATTGGCAAGCGTTCCTCCGTTTGTGCGGCGGGCAGAATCCCTCACGACCAACGTCTTACGAATTCAAAATTAATTCGCGATTCCTCGATAATAGGCCGTGATGCGAGTTCGATCACTAGGAAGTCGTAGAGAATTACATAACATTGTGCCTAGTCACCAAAAGGCCAGAACCGAAACTCGTTGGAGCTGGCATGGAAGCGCGAACGCATGATGTTGCACAATCCAGTTTTGATTGAGTGTGACCTGGAAGACATCCACGCCAACTGCGCCCCCGCCTTGTTCCACATCGGGAGAATATATTGGAATCAAAAACCGCAAGCCCCAGCCGTAATTGACTTTGAAATATTTCCCGTCACTGAAGTGGTAGTTGGCGATGGCTCCGCTCGGAATGGACACAAGCTCGTCCGGGCAGCCCAACTGTTCTGCCAACTCGATAAGCGTGGTTCTCCCCTTGACGATGAAGGAGACATGGTCCCGCGTGAGAGGAGTATTAATGCTCAGTCGTCGCAAGGTCAACGGCCCTCCCACGCAGCCGGCCAAGAGAATGAAAGCTAGGAAAGCTGTGAATATGGGTGCCGCGTGTTTCATGAGCGGCACTTTTAGGAGCCAAATGGCCAGAATTGAAACTTTATCGCAGGACGTTTTTTTCCGGCCACTACGTCTTCGACGACCCCATTTTTGTCAAACAGCACGAAGACGTCATCGCTCTTGATATTGGTTCGAGAGAGAAGCAGCACGGTACCTGATTTCATGTCGTAGTGAAAATAATGAAAGATTTCACGACCGTTTGCCTCGACGATACGGTCCGGCGCACCAAGCAAGTCCGCGACGTCTCCCCGAGTACTTACTCCCTTTTTGATCGCGGAAATGTCTGCCTGCTGGATGTCTTCGCCATAGTTGCCACGCACGAAGGCGCAGGCGTTCGATGCCAGGAGTAGAATAATCAAAAGTAGACGCATGGTCACATTCTTCACAATTTCCTCTTTCATCTAAGACTAGTAAGGTTCGCTCTGGCTGCTCTCAATATGGGGCAGAACAAAATCAGTTTCATAGACCTGGTAGGATGAGAGAGCCAGTCCGACCTGTTCATACACTTGTTTGGCGACACGATTGTTCCCTTCAACATAGAGCCGGACACCGCACACCTCGGTCCGCGATGTCGCCAGGTCGAGTATGGTGCGATGCATGCGCCGGTAGACTCCCTTTCGCCGCCATGCCGGGTGCACGTACACGCTTTGGATCCACCAAAACAGAGCATTTCGCCAGTCGCTCCACTCGTAGGTGATGAGAAGTTGTCCTATGGTTACTGTATCGGCTGGCGAGACTTGCTGCAAGACTGCGACGAAATACTGTCCTCGCTCAGGTTGGTCGATGACAGCTTGAGTGCCCATCCGGAGTCGCGCTCGGTCCAAGGTGCGCTGTTCCGTCTCTCTGGCCATGGCAGCGCTGAATTCCGTCAAGGTCTCCAGATCCTCATGCGTGGCCCGCCGTATCATGAGGTGATCGCCAACCGTCATGAGGGTTCTCCCGTGGGTGACGAGAGCCAGCCTGGCAGGGGACGGTACAAGCCGGCGGTGAATTCTAATTTCAAGGCCTCCTCGGGCAGCAGGCTAAGCGGGCGCAATTGGGGTTTTGGGATCATTGCCAGGTATCCAGTAAAAGGATGAATGGCCGTGGGGACAAATACCATGACCAGTTCTGTCATGGGCGCGATCTGAAGCGCCTGAGGCGGCGCACCCATGACGAGACCGAGAGCCCAGAGCCCCTCGCGCGGGAAAGGAAAAGCAACCACGGTACTCTTTCCAAATCGCGCCTTGTAATTCAACAGGTCTGTCATGCTTTTGAGGGTGAGGTAAATGCTGCGAATCAAAGGAATCCGTTCGACGGTCGCTTCGGTCCAGCGTACGAGACGTTGTCCGATCACGTGCGTCGCGATGGCGCCTGTTGTGAGCACCATACCGACGAGCAGGAGAACTCCTAAGCCTGGGGCATAGGGCTGCATTTGATGGCCGATGAGATCCAGTAGGAACGAATCCAGCGTTTCGAACAGGGCGACTAAAATCAGAAAGGTAGCCCACGCCGGAAGCAGAACGAGAAGTCCCGTGAGAAAAATACGTCCGAGCCGTTGAGAAGCAGCCACGCCGAGTCCTGGGTTTGGTAGTCGAATAGGTACGAGGTAAACTACGATATCAGATACGGAATGGGTTTTGGTATCTTCTTGATCTGTCAGCTCATTTGGACTATCTTTCGTCTAAACTTTCAGTCACCCGATGTGGGTGAGATTGCGAGAGATATTGTGACTGACGACGTAGGAAAAAAAGTTAATCTCGATAAGGATCTCTTAGCCATTCTCTGTTGCCCGGAAACGAAGCAAGCGAGTCAGTTCTGGCCGACGATGCGCTGATTCAAAAAATGAATGGCGGCCATCGAGCGCGGGTCGTTGAAAAATAAGGCGCAAAAACCGGTCACGGAAAAGCTCGATGGGGGCTTGGTACGATCCGACAATCAAATTCTCTATCCCATACGCGAAGACATTCCCGTCATGCTCATCGACGAAGGTATCCCGCTTGGACAAGTGTCTTAATCGCAGCCACCGAATATCTGCACTATGCGCGTAACTCGTTGCCCTCATTAGGATGATATCCTCTCGACATTTTCAGTTTGAACTTATAACCGGCTGAACGCGGAGGACGGCGCGAGCCGTAGGCGCGGCATGCTATCTCTCGCAGGCGTCAGGGCGTGAGCAGACCTTCGTCCGGCGAAGCCTTTTCCGTCTTTGACCCGGTAGAGGATCCGCACTGAGCACAGAGGTATTCATAAAGATTACCGGTTGGTAGGACAAGCAGGAGTCGTTGACGGGTTGGGGTTGCTTGGCGACAATTTCCGCAATAGAGCAAGGAGGCGTTAAACGAATCGTATTGGTCGGTTGACTGTCTGACCTGGGGATGGCCTCGACGATCCCGTGCGGACGGCGCGAGGAGGCCAGTTGGGCGTTGATGGTTTATTTGGGGTCGGTTACTGCATGGCCTTATTACTATCGGCCAGGAAATGTGTACGGCAACTCTGGATGTAGTCGGTTATGGATGACCGATGGTCGAATCGACGTGTGCGTCTCGCTCGTCACTATTTTTGCCACGGAAAATCCACCAGATTGAACGTACAACCTGAACTGCGACGTAGAGGGCGAAACCCGAGAAAATCCCGTACAGCCAAGCCTTGCTCCATGGCCATAAGTCGGGTGCATGCAAGACCACGGCAAGCGCAATATGGCCTCCCAAGCCGAGACAGATGGCGAAGATGATCCACTCACGGGCCATAGTCGCCCTCGGAGGAGGCCATGACGAAAGTCGGGCCTGGAGACAATCGACCGGCGATCAAACTGAGGTCTTAGCAGATTCGATCTCGGTTGCCGTGATCAAGCTGGACAGGTAATCCGCCACGAAGTTCAAGGCTTCCTCGCGTCCATCGGCCCGACGGCCTTTTTCACGACGTTGCACTGAGAGCTCATGGTCCAAGTCGGATTTCACTTCCGTCAGTACGCGTTGCAGTGTCGTGGGGGTAATATTGGTGTCCATGTCTTCGAGTTCTTGGCAGCGATCCAACACCCAGTTCAACCCCTCAATGCGGCCTGCATAGTGTTCCTGCTCGGCAGTATCAATTCGAGACATGGTCGTCGCGAAAGTTTGGGCTTCATAGATCAGGTTGTAAAAACTCGTCACGGCGCGCTGTAACGTGGGATTCATAGTACTCCTTGGCTCGTAAGTAGGTTCGCTTGATTATACCTGAGATTGAGAAGGCAACAAGGTATTTTTTTGTTGAACGAAGAATTACGTAAAGAGGAGGGAATGGAATTCGTTCATGAATCCGTAGTAGAGGGGGGCAAAATCCTTAAGGCTATCCGGACTATTCTCCTTAAGGCGTTTGAAAAAAAACACCTGGGCGCGTGGATCCAACTGCTCGAGAAGTCGGCTGAGCTGAGCCATGGTGTAACTGCCTGTCGGGAACGCTCAGCACATAATGCACCAATCGCTCGACAAACTGTTGCTCCACATATTCACTGGTGAGAAGACCTTCTGGAATCTTGCCGGATGCTAGATACTCATCGAAGGGAATCGCTTGAGCAGCAAAAGGGAGTGACTGCTGCGGACGGGAGGTCACGCTGAGGTTACCTCGTTGAAGAGAAGACACTTCACAACATCCGCGTCACTCTACTGAAGCCACTTCAGTCCGTCAAGTGGACAGAAGCAGCAGGTCTCCCTGAGTCGAAAGGCTAAACCATGGAATTGAGAATGGGCAATTCAGGGCGTATCTCAATAGTCTGATTTCCATTTGGCCGGACTGGTCTTCGCCCTCGAATGGTGGACTCGGTTGGCTGATGAGCCTTCCGATGTCTGGGTGTGGAGTTGGCTGCAATCGCGACGGCTGGCTTGACAGCCTTTACGGATGGTCGGTAGAATCCCGCTTCCGATTTGGTCCGGCAGAAGCGGGAATAGCTCAGTGGTAGAGCATCGCCTTGCCAAGGCGAGGGTCGCGGGTTCAAATCCCGTTTCCCGCTCCAAATTTCCCAAGCACCAGCACCATCCCCCCTCCCCTTCTCCTAAGTATGCATTGTCTTCAAATTCCGATGCCAGCGCATCCCAGGTTCACTAGTCGTCGTGGTTAATTAGTGCAAAACAACTCGCGAAGGCCTAGCGGATAGCCGAAACAGATCAAGGGTCAAGCTAACGTCATACCTCGGGCTGAAGTCACTCCTGCTAATTTATTCTGACTAGTTCGCTGGGCTCGTTGCTCGTGGGACTGATGCCCACGGTAAGATTCGTGCTCCATCCACCCAATCGACCGACCCCCCCAGTGCTGCGTCCTACTCAGTGTGATGAGGTTGAGGCCCGAATGTCTGGGAGATGGTCGAATCATGTTTCAGTCCCGTTCCATCGGTGGGGAGTAAAGCGAATGACCGTCAACCCGGCGGTGAGAGTTGAATGCTGATCTGGGAAAGCGAGACTGCCCCAATGTACACATGGGGCGGGGGCTTCACCAAATGCCTCTATTAGCAAGAGCTACAGTCAGTAGTACGGCGCACAATCTCCTCGGCACAAGGCACATGCCATTTCCTTCTACTCGTTGTGCAGCTGGGCGCAGCCAGGTGTAGATTCTGATAGCTGTGGGTTGTGGCCCACCTAAGTGCCCACGTCATCCGGTACAAACGGGAAATTGCGTCTTGATACGGCCTGTGGAACTGGAAGGCGCGGGCCGAGGTGCTCGAAATGGTTGAGGGAAAAAGCGGACTCCGTTATTTAGACGAAGGACACGTCAGCGCAAGAGCGGAGAGAGTCAGGGAGAGAGCTGCGTCGAGACTGTATCGAAAAGGGACAACATACTGAAGATTATTTGCGAGAAGCCTTCGTGCGGAGTGCATGGCACACTTCCAGTAAGATAGTCTTTGCGCACACTTCCTGCTTCTCCAAAAGCTCGTCTCAGGATCGTATTGTTTCTTTCGCGAGGCTTTGCGCCTGTACGCAGGATGTGTGAACGGGACTGTGCGGGGGGGAACATGTCTCCCCTCAATCGCTTGTCGCTCGTCATGCAGGCCACAGCGGGTTCCATGGATGCTGTTTACAAGGCCTTAGCCTTGCTGTTGGCTTGCACAGATCTCCTTAGCGTTTGAGTAAGGGAGGAGCTGATTTTCCAAGGGCGTGAAGGCTCTGCAGGAGGGTTTCTGCCGTGAAGCGTTCTTCTGCCGTCAAGGGCGCGTGCCCAAATCGGACCCGAGTATAGAGCTGAGTCAGGGCATGTGCGGACGGCCAAGCTTCCGACCATTTCTCGTGAACATCGCGAAGAAATTCTCTCGACGTAGCGCTTGCCACCTTCACAATTCCGTGCTGCGCCAAGCACGCGATCATACGGCTGTACAAGGTGATGACAACGCGCTGATTGGATGAGTAGATGTCTTGTCGCAAGAATTCATGCCCATCGTGTCGTAGTGTCCGCATCACGAGGAAGGCTACCGTAATTGCCAGTAGAAGGACGAGCGCTGTCCGCGAAATGCCGACGGATAAAAGCGATTTCATGAATCGGCCGAGCATGGTCGATCCATGGCGCAGCATCGTCGTCAATGACTCAGACATGCTTCCACGCATTGCCTCTCCGTTTTCCCGAATGCCTTGCACGACGGCGTATTGGTCGCTTGCGCTGTAGTTGAGAAAGCGACGATCCCATGTGAGTCGGGCCGAGTCCAGCACACTACCGACAGATTCCCACCAGGTTTGAGTCGTGGGTTCGAGGGCATCGGGGGTAGGGTCCATCGTGACCCATCCTGATTGTGGAAAATAAACTTCTACCCACGCGTGGGCGTCTCGCTGGCGAACCGTATAGTAATTTCCGAACTGGTTCCATTCTGTGGCTAGAAATCCTGTCACCATCCTGGCGGGAATCCCGATCGTGCGAAGTAGAATGACCATCGCGGTGGCGTAATGTTCGCAGTAACCGGTTTTCCGAGTGAGAAGAAAGTCTTCCAAGGGGTGCGCCGATTGCAATGTGGGCACATCCAAGTTGTATCGATACTGAGTCAGTAAATGTGTGCGAATCAGGTCTACTTGCTCGAAGACCGTGGTCGCATGTTGAGTCACCCGGCGCGCGAGGTCGATGATACGTGCGTCGAGCGTGGGAGCTTGAAGATATTGTTGGACGATAAACTCGGGGTAGAGAAACGTGGTAGCCGGCTTTTCTGTTGATTTCACGCGAGACGGAAGCGAGGTGACCGTATAGTGGATGCGGGAATGAGAAGGAAACGGAAGTTGCAATGACCCCATCAGATCCGCCTGAACCGAAAAGAAATTGCCTGTAATGGAGGTAGGCATCGAAACTCCGAACAACACAGCCGTGTCGAGCGGCTCAAGAAGAATGTCCTGTCGAAGGCTCCTGATCGCCGTATCTGGCCTGGCTCCGGATGTTCGGATTGTAAACGTGCCTTGGGGGGATTCCGTAAGCACGTGCCGGTGAGACAGGGTATTGCTCCAAGATTTTCCGTTGTAAAGATTGTAGGCGACTCCCCTCAGATACAGTGGCGTTCGTCCTAACTCGTTCCCGATGATCTCCGGAACTCTACCCGCATCACGATGCTAGGGTCTTGCTTCACCGGACCGATGGCTCCCAGATCGACGAGCTCAGAAAAGCCCGTGGTGCGCAGACCTTCCTCGTGGTTGTGTTGAAAGAAGCCCCCTCCGATTCGTGGAATGGAGAAAAATAACAGCAGGGTAACCCCAAATGCACAGGCGGCCATCGTATTGGCCGTCCAGAAGAACTTAGACGTAATGCGCCCCCACGATAAGGGCAGCTCCTCGTCAAGACCGGTCAATTGATTGCCTGACTGCTCATCGTGTTCTTTCACGAGGTGAAAAAGCAGCAGGGTCCAGACTCCTGCCACAAGATAGAAAAGGAAGAAGGGCGCATACCAGATCTGTGTGGTGAGGGCGGCAGACGCCAGAAGCGTGATCAAGCTAATCGCATATAACTGCAACACATCGCGCCGTTGATTGAGGTTCGAGAGTTTGTTCACCAAGAGTAACACCAGGAAATGTATCCCAGCCGAGAGGAGTTCTTCCGACAGGAAAAACAGGTCGATCCAGAATCCGGCGAACGCGAGTAGGAGAAATACATTCCACGTGAGTGCCGAGAACTGGTGGCGGAGCAGGTGACCGCAGAACAACGATGAGGGGGTTATCCGCAAAAGCGCAAGTGCGAATGCCACACTTGCCAAAGTAAGAAGCCACGGGGGCAGCGAGATCGCGAGGGCGAGACTCGCGAAGCTCGTAGCGGCTAAGAGAATTGAGCTAAGCCGGAAGGCGTGATTCAACGGCATCGAAGAGGTCTCTGTAAGACTGAGGAGAAATGACGTGATCGACGGTAGGCCATTCCTCACGGTGCGCGAGTTCGGTCCAGGGCCGTATCAAGATGGTCGGCCCTTCACGCGACGCTGCCAGCGCCTGTGCCATGGGCTGTTGAACGGACTCGCCTGCGCGCGCAGGCGTCGCTCGCAGGTGCTAGGGAGTGAAGCAAATGAAAAAAGTGGCTGGGTTTATTAGCAGACTTCCCCTGGTCACCGAGTAACAGGCGCACGTGGTACCCGTCGTTTAGCAATAACTTGAGTAATGATGCGGCGATCGAGAGCGCTCGTTCGAAGGCGTCATCTGCCTCAATTGGCGCGACGGTCGATACGGCCACCGTGACCCATTGCTGGTCTTCCGCTTCGGTTTCTTTGAGCATCAATCTTGATGTGCGGGCCGTCGTCATCCAATGGATGGCTCGAGCATCGTCACCAGGTCGAAATTCCCGAAGATTGTACAGCGAGTTCCCTGGTCCGTGGCGGGGCACTTCGCGATCTTGTCCGATTGCCTGCAATTCGTGAAGCTGCAGCCCTGGCAAGGGAATGATTTCTGGGCACACGAGGATCGTAGCCTCGAACCATAAGAGGCGATTTTGTGAAAGAGTCCGAAGGGGAACGGTGTGATGACACGGATTCCGTCGAAGCGATACGGCCCACGTCGTCGCACGAGTAACGGATAGGAGATCAGCGCCGACGAGTGAGGGGCAAGGTGCGCGAGGCGGACCTTGCGATCAATGTCTTTCCCGGCGACGATGTCGAAGAGGCGCAGGGACACACTTGGGATGCGAGATTTGCGATTGGCTATCCAGAGGCTCACGGTCGTGGGCTCATTTGCAAAAAGATACTCTGGCAGGTGGCGATGAAATTCCAATCGCCGCACGCATTGCTCTGACAGTAGGCCGGATAGGACGATCAGACTTAGCATCATGGCCAGAAGGAGATAGAATAGGTTATTACCGGTGTTGATCGCGCGACTCCGACGGCCAGGGTCAACAACAAGAACCAGCGCCCTCGCGCCGCCAGATTGAACTGTGTGATAGGTGATGTCCACCGAAGACCTGTTTAGACGTACATGAACAAACTCATCGCGGGACGGAGGTTGTCCCGTGTCATTCTGACGCTCCATAGATGTCCACATCTTTCCTGGCACGGAAGGCTTGTCACACTGGGACCGGCACGCTCTCCAAGATGTCTTGAATGACTCGATCTGTGTGTTCGACATTCTTTGCTCATCCGCTGCGTACTCATTTCGAGCATGACGCGGTGATAGAAGATCGCCGGAGCGAGTTCCTTGATGTCTTCAGGAAGGCAGTACAGCACGTTTCATTGTGCACAAGGGCAAGCGCCTTCGCTGCTTTGCACAGCGCTAGTGCTCCTCGGGTACTGACGCCCAGTGAAAGGAGATCGTTGTGTCGTGTCGCGAGCACGATCGCGAGTAAAGAGAATCCATCAGGCTGTCCTCCATCCTGTCTCTCCTCCAAGCCTGGCCTTGGAGTTCCATGATGTGATGTGCGTGAGCACCGCTTCCATCTCCTGCCGGATGCAGCGATGTTTACGATGCAATACCTTTTTTTCCCACTCCTCGGCTGTCGGATATCCGATGCGAAAGTCGCATAAGGAATCGGTCGAGTTGGGATTCTGGAAGCGGAGCGTGTGGGGTGATAATCTCCCGCGCGGTTTGTGTGGCAGGGCCACCATGAAAGGTTGGCGTAAGGGGTGAGTACTGTTGTCCACGGAGATCTGGGCCTTGCTCATTATCGCTTCCAATAAAATGCTTTCAGTTGGCGGGCGCCGCCCCGTCGACTTCGTCGGCGAGCACAATATTGGCAAACAGCGGCCCCGGCATGAACTCAAAAGCCTGTTTTTGACGATTGAAGACGGAGATGCCCACAATATCCGAAGGGAGCAGGTCGCTCGTGAACTGGATGCGTTTGAAGTACCCTTGAGAGAGCGGGCCAGGCTGTGGGCCAACGTGGTCTTCACCGATGCCGGGCACAGGAGCTTCCATCAGGAGATGCCCTCGAAGCCAGCAGGGACATCATCGCCATTTCAATGACAGCTCGCGCTTTGCCTTTGATGACCAGCGCGATATCGTCCTGGAAGAATTGGATTGATTGAGAAGCGTTCACGATGGGCTGACTTCGAAAAGCGTCAGATTCGGCACATGACGTGTGATGCCCGAAGTCT
>CAWIWD010000021.1:0-855538 GCA_963839785.1 uncultured Nitrospiraceae bacterium | reverse complement strand
CAGCAATTTTGAAGGCTTCCAGGCGAGGCGCGCCAACATTCGCTGGCGACCGAAAGCCGGGAAGAAAGACACGAAGTCTGAGTTCGTGCACACGTTGAATGGATCGGGATTAGCGGTTGGAAGAACCTTGGTCGCCATTCTCGAAAATTACCAACAGCCTGACGGAACGGTGTCCATACCAGCTGTACTCCAGCCCTACATGGGCGGGATCCAGAACATCGAACAATCGCATAGTGGACAGTTTTCGGCCGGTGTGGAGGGGTGACGGAGTGGCGGAACGTGCCGGTCTTGAAAACTGATTCCAGCCCTTCATAAGCCCTTGTCGTTGCTAGAATACTTGCCGCCGGTGCAAGAGACAGCAGGATTCTGCGAGCCGTCCGTAAATCCGCAACCAGGCGCAACCCAGAAGACGCCCCCGGCTTTGTCGGCAGCCCCCCCTGGCTTTGAAATTACCCATGCACAAGCGAAATGCGTTCACGGCAATCCTGTTCGCTGAGTTCGGTGGCGAAAGAAGCGAGTGTAGCGAATAACTCTCTGACTACTTGTCGCCAAGGCACGGCCTGCTTGCCCACATGCTGTTGAAGGGGGAGACGACATGAACGACCTATACGACATAGTGGTCACGATACCCCCCGGCCTTCGCATGTTGAACTCCTATCCAGTACGGATCCCCCCCCCGGTTTCACCCCTCCCTACCAAAAACCGAATCTAACGAAAGAATGACTGACTGGGGTGCCCGTCCCTCCCTCTTTTTCTTTCGATGCTCCTCTTCCGTCCTGATCCGTGGCCGCTAGCCTCTCAGGTCCATGGTGTCGCAGCGCCCGCCGGTTCTGGATTTCAGGCAAGTGATTAGGATACCCTGGATATCGAGTCCTTTAACGCCCAGCGCCTCGCCAGGTGGTGATGTCTATCCAGCCCCCCTGCCCGCAATGTGGCGCACCGATGGAGGTGCGAGAATCCCCCGGATTAGAGGAGCTGATCTGTCATCAGTGTGGCAGCTCCCTCTCCCGGACGGTCGATCCGATCAAGCCCCTGATGCCGGAGCCTGAAGACTGATTTGGGTGAGGAGGCCTCCTTTCATTGACGCTGGCTCCGTGACACGATAGAGTCGCTTTACAACTGGACGGGAATGGGGCGCTCCCGAGAACCGCCGCAAGGCTGATGGCTCCTACTGCCCACACAGCCGGTAGGGGCTTTTTTATTGCCCAGTCGCGAACCGAAGGGACGCTCTCATGGAAACGTTGTCGACCTGCATGCTGTTGGCGTTAGGTGGGGCGCTGGGGACGCTCGCGCGCTATGGCCTGTCATTGTGGGCGATGCCGATCAGTCAGGCTCTGCCGTGCGGCACCCTGCTCGTCAATATCCTTGGTTCGTTGGTCATTGGATTTTTTGGAACGCTGACGCTGGCCGACGGGAAGTATCCGGTGTCGGAACCGGTACGGCTCTTCGTCATGGTGGGCGTTTGCGGAGGCTTTACGACCTTCTCGGCCTTCAGTCTCCAAACGCTGGACCTCTTACGGTCGGGCGCCTGGATGCGGGCGGCGCTGAATGTATTGCTCTCGGTGGGCTTGTGTATCTGCGCGGTTGGGATTGGACATCTGATAGCGGCCTACTTCAACCACGACGCTCCCCGAATTGCACAACTCGACATTGAGGAAGAGGCCTAGATGCGATCGCCTCCCTCGCCTTTGGAGTTTCGAAATCCTCTCCCGTCCGGATCCGTGGCCGGCGGTCGTCGCCTGATGAGATACTTATTCTTGCTCAGGCCACTTCTTCCAACATACTTCTCAAACGATGAATGAGTATCCCAACGCCATTCGACTTGACCACATAGTCCTTAGCTCCTTCTCGCATCATCCGCTCGATATCTCCGGCATAGGAGTTACCTGACACGATCATCACTGGAACATGTTCCCATCCGGCCTTGTTGCGAATGATCTTCAGCAACTCGGATCCATTGAAGTACGGTACCACCAGGTCAAGCAGAACTGCACGAGGCGGTAAGATATTGTCTATGAGGTCAACGGCCTGACGACCATCCTTCACATGCAGCACGGACATGCCTGCCTTCACGAGGTGGAGTCGAACGAGGTCTGCGGTATCCTGTTCGTCCTCGACGAGGAACACGACGTCTTTTTTCGGCTCCGTCCTCGCCACTCTGACACCATTATCGGATGCGGTGCTCTCGCCGTCCTTCTGCAAGGAGATGGCATCACCTTCCTTGCCATGCCTTCGGACTTCTGAGGGGGCATTGGACAATCTTTGCAAGGTACTTCGAGTTGTTTTTGGGCGTCGGACCACGGCTGCATCGCCTGGATGTCGCTGTTTGCGCGGGCTGTTCATGAATACATATCGGTCTGAAATTGAGGAAAGATTAAGTAGGGACCGCTACGGCCGATTATCGTACAGAGACGGGACGGAGAGGCGGTCGGATGGCAGGCATCCCGCGTACGAAAATGGACGAAGGGATTTTCCGTCATGACATAAGGGGAAACGGGAGCCTTGTTGAATGCCGCTGAGGCGGCACGGCATGGGCTTGCGACGATGGACTAGGGAGTCTTTGCAAGCTCATTCACCGGCGCCTGAACAGTCAACGGCGCATTGCCCCTCGTTGGATTGTTCACCAGAACATAGGCGGACCTTCCCCCCACGGCCCTTTTAACCAGTTCTACCTTTTGCGCACGCATCTCCGGTATCTTTGGAATGATATCTTGATAACCGGATTATTATTATTGAAGGCAGGTTTAAACAGAGAGAGAGAATTCAGAGCGCAAACGCAGGCGCAACACACGGCCCCTTGACCTATTATCTTTCCCTCTGCGGTGCGCACGGGAATGCGTCAGGAAGAACTGCTCGGCATGCAGTGGGGCGACCTCGACTTTCGTGGCCAATTCATTGAAGTGCGACGCGCGATCGTCCGCCGACAAATCACCACCACCAAGACTCACAAGATCAGGCGCGTGGATATGTCCCCGCAGCTGGCTCAGGTCCTCAGCGGTTGAAGGAGAGACGGACGCTCGATGCGGCGATGAAAGGCAACCCGCTGACGCCCTCGATCTTCGTGTGCCCCAACGGATGAGTAAGGAACTTGTGCGCAACGCCTGTCAGGCCTGTGACGTACGATGCGGCATGTGCATTCCATGTTACGGGCATACCTTTGAATCGCTGCTCATTCAGCAGGGCGGCGAATCCCAGGTACATCCAACAACGACTCGGACACGGTAGCATTAGCATCACGCTCGATATATACTCCCACCTCCTCCATGGGGACCATCCACATGACGGCCATCAGCTCAATGACCCACTAGAGCGAACGGAGAAACAGACAACGAATAGGTCCAAACCGCAACCCCCAGCCGCAACCTGACGAAAGGCGGCTCGCGAGAGGATCTGCACAACTACTGACTACTTAGAAAAAAAAAGGCTGGAGGGGTGACGGAGTGGCCGAACGTGCCGGTCTTGAAAACCGGAGATGGGGTAACCTATCCGCGAGTTCAAATCTCGCCCCCTCCGCCATATTTCAATGGCTTGCGCAGTACCCTGATGGGGGCTTTCCCGCACCAAGGCTTCGAGTGTAACCGGAAGTGTAACCTTTTTCCCCCTGTATATATGTGTTTCAACCGCTCAGCAGCCTGCTTAGGTCTTCTTCGCTTGTGACGTTATATCGATCGAAGACCGAGCGGGTTTTATGCCCACTTATTTTCATGGCCACTGTTTCCGACACCCCTGCCCGAATGAGATTACGGACGCCAGTACGCCTCAGGTCGTGAAACGTCTTCCCAGCCAGACCCACCCGCTTACATGCGGCAATCCACCCTTCGCGGAGGTTCTCGAAGGGATGCCCCTCTCGATGGCAGACATAAGGGCACAGCGGATACTCCTTATCCCGAACGTCTTTGGCCCTCAGTATGACCGCAAGAAAATCGCCTACTAAATAAGCGACACGCGCCCTCTTGGTTTTTGTCTGGCTAGAAGCAAGACGAATGCATCCAGACAAGTCGCATTCTGGATGCACTGTCGTGGTCCGTCCGAGTCAGCGGGGGGCATGCAAACCTCCAATCCCGTTTCCGTGACCCTGCCCCCGGGTTCCCACCGCCTTTTGTTTTAATGGCCTAGCAAATCGTGTTAGGTTGCCCATCTGATCGCCGCTCACGTAAAGGTGGCGGTCAAAAACGAGAGGAGATTTATGTCGGAGAAATTCTTTAGCGTCCCTAAAGAGATCATTCGACTCGCAAGTTCGGTGTCGAGCGGGGGAAATAACGCTCATGCGGAACTGAAAGTTGTGGATCTTGGGGACAAGAAAGCGTTCATGCTGCAAATGGCCAGCGTTTGGATCCAGGAGGACGGGCCAATCGAGAATCTGTCGGCATGGATGGTAGTGCGAGACGACAGTCCCACACCCAAGGCTAATATCTCGATACCAATTTTTCCGTCCGCTCGCGTGCATGCGGATGGCTCTGGGATCTTTGTTGGGACTGTGCAGGGGCCGATTCCAATACAAGCTGGTGAGAAGCTATGCTTTCAGATTCAATGGAAGGCAAACACAGGGACATTGTCCTTCTCTGCCCAAGCATGGGGTTATGCCGATAAATAAGCTGGGTGCGTTGACCGTATCGAATGGATCCCTCACTTGCAGCGACAGGACGGCTTAGTACCACGCCCACGACTTTGCTCTCATTGAATGCCTGTCTACTCTGGATCTAAGTATGGCCTAAAAAGAGTGGGGCGAAGCGTTGAGGAAGAGTTCAACAGGGCAACCCCCCCGTCTCTTTACATAGAATCAATTCCTATCATTGAATGGACAGAGAAAAGCCGACAACAGAGAACGACCGGGGGGAAGCTCCATGACGAAAAAGCAGAAGGTCGTGAAGTGCGAGAATCCAGCATGCAGGTGGAAAATCGTGATTGGGCTCTCGACACTGAGTCCGCCGCCTGAGACTGCGGCAGATCACATCCACGAACGCTATGACCCAGACTTTTATTTTTCCGTCCTCTGCAAACACTGCGCACATTACACAGTAACCTCACCGAAACCTGTTCTTACACTCCCCTCCGGCACTCCATAAGCGTCCACCAACCTTAGAACACTTCATTGATTGATAACGGGGGCGAACCCGGCATTCGCATTCAAATGACCTTCAACGATCTCTCTGACGGAGGTTTCAGCATGGCGTGGTTCCTCTGTGCGGGAACTGGTGGGACGGGTGGAGGCGCGAGATAACGAAGCTTCTCTGAGCGCCAGTTCGTGAGCCTTCCAGGAATGGAGGTAATTGTGGATCGCAAGGACGGCATTTGACAGTCCTTCCATCTGCAAGGGGGTCAAATGCCTCCGCCGATCTTCGACATGCTGTCGGATTTCCATAGCCATCGAGAGTACATCCGCGACTAGATGATCGGTTGATTTAGTTTTCATGTCCCTGACTCTAGGGCAAAGACTGCATGGCGACAACTAGCTGGCTTCCTAGCACTCCTGTCTTTTTTCACTTGCATCGATACTAGGCGGGTCCCGAGCCGTTCAATTTGTGAAATCCCTCGGGTGAAGACTACTGATCGTTCTGCTGTTTCCTAGAAGCCAACTGGACCCCGGTCGTGGGACAAATCAAGACCGAGCTGAGCTACGTCCAAACCGCCAACGATTGGCTATTGGGTCCCACGGGCAGCCAGACACTGCTGACGCAAATCTTTGCAGAGACTGATTTTGATGTCGATTCGGTCTCCGCAAAATTGCAGAATGTAGACCCTGCCGATCAAATAGCCGCAAATCTGACGCAGATGTTCCTCGGGGTCGGATTGGCCATCGGTGGGGCAGTCGCCGGTCTCCCGCCAGTGTTTTCAAATGTCTTTAACCAAGTCTCTAACTATATTGGTAAGCACGGTGGCTTTCCTTCGGACCCGAACCTGGCGGTTGGCGAAGTGAAAGGCAAGCTCGCGATCATGTACAACACGGCGCTGAACGGCAACAATGATACTCACCACCAGGTCGTCACCGATTGGTCACAATTGAAAGCGTTTGCCGCGTCCATCGTAGGCACTGCGCCAACTGATGAGCAGCAGAAGGCGATGCGTACCGCTGGGGAGATGAGCTATGCCGTGTGGTTGTGGCAGACCCTATCTCCGACGCGATGGCATGCCGTCGTTCCGCTGATAAGGAACGATCTTAGGGGCTGCTATTTTCAAATGGTTGGGGGTTACCCGAACCCTGCCATCAACTATCCCGTGAGTAATAATTACGACTGTGGCCCCGCCTGGATTGGGGACAAATGCTACGATACCCAATGCAACAGCCCATCGACGGAGGCGTTTGACTTCCTGTTCAAAGAGTGTCCGCCGGGGCCAGCCCAGTGCCCCGACCCTGCAAATGGACCCCTAAAGATCAATCCCGCAGACGTGTTCCTCGGTAGGAACGGCTGGAGCCTTCCGTGCGTTGGTTCGTGCCCATTGCAATGAAGGCTGCATCCTCGGTTTTTGATAGGACCGGAGTACATGGTACCGGTACCCGCACAGGCGACGCCCCGCCCATCGTCCCAAGGGTATCCCCCACCCCCTGACTGTAACCATAAATGTAACCTTTTGACCGTCAATCCCCGTGATCCAGCGCGATTCTACCCAACCGCCTACACGTAAATAGAGCGCCAGCAACAGCTAATCATGCATATTATCAGGCGAGTCATTGTTCGACACATCGGATTGCTCTGGGTCTTGAAAACCGGAGATGGGGTAACCTATCCGCGAGTTCAAATCTCGCCCCCTCCGCCATTATCTCCAGTAACGTGAGCGTTTAGGGCTGGAATTGTGTCTGAACTGTGGCTAAAGCCCATCACGGTGCCACAGGCCGCAAATTGTCTTCCAGCGCCACTAGCCTTTCAACCCTTCAGTGCGATCGGCTTCACGGACGATCGCATAGCCCCGATGGATGGCTCGTCTTGAGCCCGTCAGCTTCATTGCCATAGAACGCGTCACGCCTGCCGCACCTGATTGCGGACCTCGGTTCGGCGAAAATCATGGGCAAACCGTTCCGGCATTCCCGCTCGCGTACAGGCTTCTTTCCAACGCCGGTAGATAACCTTCGGATGGAACGCCTTGAAGGGGCCTCTGTGATTCCAATAGCACCACTGGCAACGGTCTATCCTGTATCCAGTTCAAACAATAATGTTTGCTCCCCATCGCCTCACAGTCTGGCCTCCGTAAAAATTCCTTACAGACGTTCTGGACGGAGATTTGAGGAAAAGGCGGATCGATTGCGTTCTCTGCCCCGCTCCGCCGCACGAACGGTCTTATGCAAGTGGGTGAGTTCGAGCTTGAAGTAGCCGGAGCAATTCTCGCAGACAGCCGTCCACTCCCATAACGGTTGAGACGATCAAAGTAAAGTCGCAGGCTATCATCTCATTTAACTTATTTAATTTCATTTAATCTCTCATTATACCCTCACACACCTCTTAACATAATCCCCCATTGTTTGATCAATGAAACAGTTAATATTTTGAGTGAGGTATTAAGCCGTATTAAAGACCGGCCCTGATTAACCGCCATGTCGCTTCGTCATTACCCTACGCCTTGGCTCTGAAATCATTTCCGCAGCATTTCAGCCATTGTCCTACTTGCGCGTGCTGCACAACTCATGAAAGCGGGTACGGCAAGCGTCTGACGGAGATCGGATGAACTACATTCGGTTCATGGTGCTTATTGAGCCGGCCTCGCCGGACTTGACAGCAAATTTTGAAGCCTCGCCCTGCAAATATGTCGAAATTGGAGGCTTACAGTTCTAAGAATCCCGTCCGTCCCATTGAGCAGATGGCCTCAAAGCCATCCGATTTCTCATGTCAGGCTCTTTGATTCCATCAATTTAGTGCCACAAATCGGCTGTAATTTCACAACGTCTACGATGCTCATTGGAACAATGCGGATCAGGATTGGCGGCGGGGGCTGCCGCTGAAGACGTCCTGGCGCAATCCCGAAAAGACGCTATACTTCCTCTATGCTCGCTCCTGAATTCATCCTGTTTACGATGACCTATGTGATGGTCTTGATATGGACAATCTTGAAGGTTCTGGTCAACCATCTCCTCGATGCCGCTCCTCAGCCCTCACAGTGCAGTGGAAATTCATCGGAATCGTGTGACCATCTTCAGAAGGCCGCATGACAGCAGTTCTGAATGGGCCCGGCCATCATGGGTCTCGCGCCTAACTCATATCAGTCACGCGAAAGTCAGTTTGGCTTCCTTGGTAACCCCTAAGTCGATCCGATATGCTCCCCTGGACATGGCCACCAACGCCTGCACGTTAACGGCCGAGTTCCCTTCTGTACCATTATCCCCCATGTACATACGCCCGACGTTCACCGGCGACAATGAGTATCGCTGTCCACAGCCTATAGGTTATGGTGAAGAATGGCTGCACGAAATGTCTCTCTTTTGATCCTCTTTACCTCCACTGGGACAATTCTCCTGCAGCATCGCACACACGACGCATATCGATTTCCTAATCACTGGGCGTTCTTTGGAGGTGGTATCGAAGCTGGAGAAACTCCGGTGGAGGCACTGGAGCGCGAGGCTCTAGAGGAGTTGTCCTATGAAGTACAAAACCCTTCCTTCCTTATGGCGCAAAAAGTTAAAGATGGAAATGAGGAGGTGACAAAATATGTATTTGTTGAACGATATCAGGACCAACCCCTTCACTTAGGAGAAGGACAGGCCATGGGATGGTTTTGCCCGAACGAAACACACGAGCTTAAAATGATCGACCACGACCGTGCCATCGTGGAACGAATGCGAGAGTATTTGCAGCAACTCTAAAAAGTGGTCGTTGGCGAACTGTTGAAGTGAACGGCCCGTTTCACAAATGTCGACCCGCCCAAACGAGATTACATCTCGGGCCATTTGCACCCACGATGATCACACGGACATGCAGCAGCCTCAGTGACCACTTTCGCGGAAGAGGCACATTCAGGGCTACAGTACGGATAGTCCGTGGTGATCTCACACGAACACCCTGGATGGGCACAGGGCTTTGCAGTCTCGGCAACTGTGGCGGTATTCATATTCACACCCCTCTGAAAATGTATACATGAGCTTATACCGTGTCGTAAGGCAAGGCGGGGCTAGCGATATACCTAGCGGAGATGGTGTCTTTCCAGGAAATAGAGCGTGGAATGAGGTGTTTTTGACGCGATATTGGGGCGGAACAGCTCAAGTTTCATGCACAACTGCTCAACCCCGTTTCTGTGACACAAAATCCACCTGTGCCTCGGCTTTTATACAATTGTGACACGCCTGCCACGAATTGAATTCGCGCCTGTAATCATGAGGCTGAACTTCCGCTTCATCCACTGCATCAACCCGCAATGTCAGGCCAATCCTGTTACACCGCTAAACTCGCCATGTATGTGGTTCCACGAAGGGTGGTGATTCCACTCCTACTTAGGTGAGATGGCCTAGAAACATATTGTTCTGAACCTCTGCCTTCTGTGGATGATTTTGACGGGCTCGCTCAGGTTCATCTAGTAGCAAGCATATCCGCTCCGCTCCGTTCGTTCGATCAGGTAACAGACCGTTGCGCACGTCGATTCACGGCGTTCATTAGTTCGCATGAGCAGCTTCTAAGCTTTCCTTAATGGGTGTCTAACCTCCTGCGATTATCTTATTAAAGACAGAGACAACGCGTCATCAGCCAGCGCACCCGACAATGAGACTACTCGTTGAATTGATTTTGAAGTTGTACTACTCGGCCACCATCCGACGCGGGCTGAGCTCCGACACGGAAGTAAAAAGGCACTGTTTGTAGAATGATCAACGAAGGAGCCGTCAGGCTCTATACCGACCTATTCCGCATTGCGTGATGGGGTGCATGATTGCAAGTCAGTGGCAGAGCAACATGGCATGGGGCGATGCAAGGGCTGTGGGGAAGAGGGCTTACGACAGGGAGCTAAGAAGATCGCGTTTCACATCGATCGAGCCATAGGAAAGTGATATCGCGCAGGGCGCGCGTTCGTGTTTCCACTTTATGCGCGCTCGACTGCTGGAGGTCTATTGAGTTCCTGAGGTGCATTGTTCTGCTCACTGGATCCCTCGCTTCACGCCATGCCTACCAGGCAGAATGACCATCCGGTTTCCGGAACGTTGGGCATGGTGCGATAGATTAACAGGCTGACGGAGGACAATGCCATGACTCAAAGAAATGATGACGCCGACGGCTGAAGCAACTCCTTCATGCATCCTTCGCAGTAGCCGCTCGAAGCGTAAATGACATAATCTTCCAGCCATCAGGGCGTACTTCGGCGAAGCACTCGGCGGGATGGTGACGGAGCGGAACCTAGTTCGACGCGTTATGGCACTCCGTCAGGACCTCGGCAAGACCTGCGTCTGCGACGCGATACTGGCCTGTCTCATGTGCTGGTATGAGGACGACGATGCGGCATCACATCTAAGGTTATGCCGGACATGCCCTTTCCTTCGCGCGGACTGACTATACTTTCAAATGGCAAGCGGGTGGTGAGCGTGGGCACCCCTGCGATGGGAACCGGAGGGGTCTGCGCCTGCAGCGAATGTCAAAGAGCTGGAACCCATCCCAATAAGTCGTTGTCGATCCAAGGGTAGGATTACATGACGAGCTTGCGTGACTGAAGACACTGCCCTGTCAGCATTCAGGGCACACCGGTTGTCCGGTCATTTTGCGCTCGGTGAAAGCATTAGACAATTCGGTCAATTTGATGCTAGGGAAAGGCCTACTTCTAAAAGATACCCCGTAGCATCAAACAGGCTTTGTAGAGTGAGTTGTGGACGTGGGTCGATGCTCTACGTCCCTACCCGACGCCGCCAATTGCTCAGTTGAGCTGTCAGGTGCCCCCATAGTCTACCAAAGGAGATGTCATGCTCATCAAACGACTCTCAATCGGATCAAATTTTCGTCGGTGGATGCCACTGCTGGCCGCTTGCCTGCTCATCGATAGTTCACTGACGTCAGCTTCTCCATCCGACTATGCTCCACACGGGACCGTCACACTCGACGGCATCACGGTGCCTGACATTGGACCGATGCCGGCGCAAGTGCCTACCCCACCAACCAATCTGAGCTATTCAGAGAAAGTTGAACTGGGGAAGCAGCTTTATTTCGACACGCGGCTCTCCAAGAACAATACTGTCTCTTGCGCGTTTTGCCATAACCCGGGCACGGGGTTTGCCGATGCCCGCCAAGTTTCGATCGGAGCATTCGGCACAGCCGGGGGTAGACAAGCACCGACCGTCTACAACACTGGATTCATTCCACTCCAATTCTGGGATGGCCGCGCAGGTTCGCTTGAAGAGCAGGCGATCGGCCCGATTCACAATCCCGTGGAGATGGCAGAGCAGCATAATACTGTCGTGCCAAAAATCGCAAAAATTGCTGCCTATCACAGACAGTTTCATCTCGTGTTTGGAGGTGGGGTCAGCTTGCAGCATATCGCGGAAGCGATTGCCGCCTTTGAACGCACAATTGTGTCTCAGAATAGCGCGTTTGACAAGTATGTGATGGGGGCGGCCGATGCGATGACTGAGTCGGCCGTGCGTGGCTTAACTCTGTTCAAAGGCAAGGCGCGTTGCATTCTCTGCCATAATGGTCCGAACTTGACCGACAATCAGTTTCATAATCTGGGAGTACCACAGGTCGGCCCGCTGAAGGAAGACCTTGGGCGGTATATGGTGACACGAGCGGAGAGAGATAAGGGTGCCTTCAAGACGCCCACGTTGCGTAGCATTCAGGAGACGGCCCCGTACATGCACGACGGCGCGTTTAGAACTCTGGAGGAGGTCATCGATTTTTTTGACCAGGGTGGCGGCAAAAACTCGCACCTCAGTGAAATCATCAAGCCATTAGGATTGCAGCCGGAAGAAAAGGTCGACTTGGTAGAGTTCTTAAAATCTCTCACAGGTGCACCGCTGAAGATCACTGTCCCTAAGTTGCCTAAGTAGAGTCTGCACCACGGACAGGGCAACCCTATGAAAGGGATACGAATGACGAGCGGGTGGAGACGCATTGGAAACGATTGAAAAGTGCATCGGAGCATTCTGGCTCCATGAGAGGACCGAATCATATCGCCAATCAATTCGGAGTGAGGAAGGCAGGTTACTATCAATTCAGTTTCAATTGCCCACAGAGTCTATCCCCGCCCCGATCGCATGCTCGTCATTGGAATGGGGTCGCTAGCAGCTTCCATGTGATGGAATCTTCCTAGCTCCGATGCCCGCAATTGAGCCCGGCGTTTCTGGAGTACCGGACCCCATCGGCTCGCCTCCATTCCCTGCGCTTCTCGCCAAAGATGAACTGGACTCCGAACAACTACGCACTTGCGAGATCGCCTGGCGGCATGGTTGACTAAACAACGGTGAAGGTGCCTGCTTTGGTTGTGCCCACCCAAGGCAGCAAGAGGTCCCGGCATCCTCCTGGCGGGATCTGCCTTCACCCACGGCCTAATCTCTACATATCTCGAAATGAGTGGGGGGTCGCGATAGCAATAAGTAACCGTTTACGCGAACTATATTCAGTAACATTGTGACTCTCTTGATGTTACTCTTCACTCATCACATCGCCACTTGATTTTACTTATGCCCCCCATCTTTGGTTAGTCCGCCCTCCCCTCCTCCACGGTATTCTCACTACC
Source organism: uncultured Nitrospiraceae bacterium (assembly GCA_963839785.1). Classification (GTDB taxonomy): domain Bacteria; phylum Nitrospirota; class Nitrospiria; order Nitrospirales; family Nitrospiraceae; genus Nitrospira_A. The sequence continues at coordinate 842,905 of CAWIWD010000021.1, read as the reverse complement.
CCTCTGCCTCGGTATGTTTGGGCATGCGATCCACTAAACACGGTAAACCTACCCCCGAGTGGATTCCCAAAACAAACCACCCTTTCAGCGGAGAAGCCATGCACAAACAAATCGGTAGAATTGGATCGGTCCGCCGAGAACTTCACGGCAAGGCCTGCCCCTTCTGCGGAGGACACAAATACCAGCTCCTGCTTCGTTCTCATACGTCTCCCGGCACCGAAGGTCTCCTCGCTCGGTGCAGCAAATGCCAACGTGCCAAAGAACTCGATGACGAACTCGGTCGCATTCTCTGGATGTAGTCGCCCCCATTCGTCAGACCCATATCTTATCCGACGCAACGCCGGGAGGATCTATGGCAAGTTCTCCAAAGGCCCTCAGCTCACGAACACGTCAAAAATCGTACGCTCTGCGTATGCTGCTGACCAGCGGTGTCCTTCGATCCGCCGCGACCGATCCACCCTGCATGGCCGCCTTACCACCCCAGGTAGACTCACCGCGACTTCTATCCTCACACAATTCAGTGCGCGCGCGGATGAGCCACTTCACAGAGCGTGCGCACCGCCTGGGAGTGCTTGCTCACTGGCATGACACCCTTCTTGATATTCTTAAAGAATTCGGGAAAAGGTAGCGTGCAGTCATCTGCCCTCGTTCACCACGCTCGCCTAAGACTCTCCATTCGTCCAATCGGGAAGAATCATTGACCAGAATCACTTGAGTGCACGCCATGCTCTGAGGTATGATCCCCCCTCTTCTTGAAGCAGTAGGGAGATTCCCTCCTGACATAGTGCGCGACACCTAGCACGCGGTCTGCGATTGAAAGGTTGTGGAGAGGTGGCCGAGTGGCCGAAGGCACCGGTTTGCTAAACCGGCACAGGTCAAAAGCCTGTCGCGGGTTCAAATCCCGCCCTCTCCGCCACACTAGGTTGAAGAGTTGATTTTTCCTCTGTGATCCTGTAGACAGAAACCCCTCTCGCGAATCTTGCCCACACGCCGAGGTAGCTCAGTTGGTAGAGCACAGCCCTGAAAAGGCTGGTGTCGACAGTTCGATTCTGTCCCTCGGCACCACTTATCAACCACTTAGGTAAGCCGTCAATTTTCCAACTGCCCATCAACTGACCATAGCTGCCCACGCCTGACGTTTCTTGAGCTTCCGCCTGCCGAACTTTGTCAAGCACGACGGCTTCCAACCGTGTGACCGCATCGTGCAATCTGGTTTGCCAATTGTGAATGTACCCCTCCCCCATCCCATGCAAACGATGCCCCAGTAACTTTTCAATGACGGCGAAATCCACACCCGCCTCAAGGAGCCACGGCGCTGCGCTATGTCGGAGATCGTGAAAGGTCAGGTCATGAACGCCCGCACGCCGGCAGAGCTCTGACCATCGATGCTTGAATGAATTGCCATCTTTCCATTGGGAAAAGAATCGACCGCCGATACGAGGCTGACTGCCAAACAACGCACGAATGGCCATGTCCGTCAGTGGAACTTCCTTTGGAACACGCTTGTGTCGGCTACCGGGAGATGGCATCATCCATCACCCGTCTCCACGCTTCACAAGCCACTCCTCGTGACTCTCAATGATTTTGGATTCCCGAAACGTAGTCAGCAACGCGACAACCATCATACGCCGTAGAGGCTCTGAGGCCACGTGGAAGAGCCTAACCACTTCCGCCGCGTTAACTACACGTTCTCTAGATTCCCATCGTGGGCTCGGTAGCATCTTCAAACGGTTTTTATCGAGTGCCTCGACCGCAACGGCATAGTTTAGGATGGCCTGAAGCACCCCGCATTCACGCGCCAACATAGGAATGGCGGTACGGAAGTCACGCTAAACTACGTTGAAGCGGTCTATAGAGAGTGGATCAAAATCGCTATGGACTGACTTCTGCCGACGTACTGCCACCTGTCATCTGCTGCGTAATGATGAATGGTTGCCCATCCCGCTTTAGCCAGACGGCTTGTCGACCCATCTCGTGCGATAGGACCGTCGCTGAGAACCATGCCCTTGTCTCATCGTTACTGATGCTCACGACAATCGTCGCCGGTCGTGCGGGCGGTGGACTGCTCATTGGTGCACCGACATTGGGCACGCATTGAACAACATACGGCAGCCTCTGTCCTCCTTGAGAGAATAAAGACCGCATCTGCGGATCGGGTATCGAATCACACGTCATTCGGCCGGTCGTCTTCGCATTTTCCGATGATTGTACAGCGATGGCATGTAACTGAAGCGTCGTGCTCGTATATGCTCTGTGCAGCGGATCTCCATAACGCGCGATTAAATTGGGATACAGGATCGCATAGAACGCAACACAAACAGGGATGATAGCCCAGGCCCATCGGCTTCCGGTCCGCCATAGTCGCTGACACCCGAATAATCCAATCCCACCAGCAACACTCAAGTGTACGGCATGGCCGATGTAATCATCTTGAACCGAGTATATGCTGGAATCGTAAACGCGAATGGCCCGGACGAAGGTCAACGCTCCGGCGCAAAGCAGTAGGACAGATGGGAAGGACAATAAGGAGACGATGAGGCGACGCACAATGAACATCGAAGACTATCGTATCGGTTTCTGATAAAACTGCCATGAAATCGTGGATATGCCGCTGGGCGATTAAAAGGTCCGATTAGCCTGCAATCGGTGCAGCAGTCCACAGGTGATGGAACATGCTGCGTTCTTATTTGGCGATGGTGATCCCCGCTGTCCCTCGGCACCATAAAACCAACCACTTAGGAACTTCAAAATTTTCGTAACTGCCCAACTGTTCACGACTGCCCATGCTCTGCGCATTTTTTTAAACGCTTCACGCAAACGATGTTCCCAATTATGGATGTATCCTTCCCCCATTCCCTGCAACCGATGGCCCAACAGTTTTTCAATCATCGCATAGTCAACACTCGCCTCAAGCAACCATGGACGCTGCAGTGTGCCGAAGGTCATGAAAATTTTAATCGTGAACGCCGGCTCTGAGACAAAGCTCTGCCCCGCGATGCCACCAATTCTCGGTAGATCCCCGTAGAGTGCGCTCACCGCTGAACCCGTGAACATACCTCGTTAGGCACATGCTTGTGTCTACTGCCAGGAGTCGGTACCATCCACCATCCATCCGCGCGTTGCACCAGCCACTTCTTCATGCGTTTCTCCCCTCCGCTGCTCCTTCAGCGCGACGCTTCGCTTGATATGCAAGACCATGATCCATCAATAATCTATTGAGCAGTATCGATCCAAAGTGTGGCACGATATCGCGGTTTAAAATCGTAAGCGGTTTATGCCGTCAGGCAACGCACATTTGGTGACGGGGTGTTTCATAATTGATCGTATGGTTAAAATGCTCGAAGAGGCCTTACAGCAAGCCTTGCATGACGGGTATCAAGGCCTGTGGGCGACAGGCGATATGAGCCGAGTTGGTCCCGAAAGAGACTTCTCAAGATTGCATCAGTATGAATGCCGGTTAGAGGAGCTGTTTCAGCAACACCCGACTCTCTCTGGCATTTGCCAGTATCATACCGATACCTGCCGACTGACGTCCTCAGACAGGCGTTATTGACCCATCGATCACTCTTCATTAATGAGACACTATCCCGACTCAATCCTCACTAGATGGAGCGAAGATCGTTTCCCGCAATGTCGTACGACTGCCGCTGCGATAGATAAGACGCTCAAAGATCCCTGTACGGTGCCGGATGCGTTAAGTCTCCCGGTGCTGCCTCCCAATTACCGCTTTAAGCGCCAGCGAGATCGCTCAAGGCGGTGATGTTCGGCCACCACCCCCTGAGGTTCCACGCCAGGCGCACAATTTTGGGCAGTGAACCGATAGCAAAGGCTGGGTATCTCACATCGTCTTGGACCAAGCTTTTACTTAATTTGCCCCGCTATTTGTAGTATAAATGTTCTCCGCCAGAGCGCCGCTTCTCCTTGGACGAAGGGAGCTAAAATGAGCTCGCAGCAAGAGGGTCCTCGTGAGTCATCACCGAATGCCGGGTGCACAAACCGTTTCCCAACTATCCGCGCCAACGTCCCTGTCCACGATTCGCTCGATATCAGGGAAAAGTACTTGCGGGACTTCGTCGAGTCGGCTCCGCTGGGCCTCCATTGGGTGGCCGACGATGGAAGAATCCTTTGGGCGAATCAAGCTGAACTCGACTTGCTGGGCTACCATTCGCAGGAATATATCGGTCGACACATTGCCGACTTCCATGTTGATGCACCGGTCATTGCCGAGATTCTCAGTGCCCTAAAACGAGGGGAGACATTGGTCGAGCAAGAAGCGCGTCTTTGTTGCAAAGATGGCTCCATTCGTCATGTCCGCATCAGTTCGAGCGCCCTCTTTGAAAATGGCACCTTCATTCATACGCGATGTTTTACTCGTGATATCACGTCACAGAAGCGGATAGAAGCGGAGTGGGCGGATCTCCTAACGCGTGAAGCCGCCGCGCGACAGGACGCTGAGGCGCTGTGTGAATTGTCCCAGATGCTGGCGAAAGAAACCCATATCGACGCGCTTCTCCAGACAGTTACCGATTTCGCCACCACGCTGACGGGAGCACAATTTGGCGCCGCGTTTGTTATTCACACCAAAGACCAGAAGCCATCCTACCGTCTCGCTGCGGTCTCTGGAGAGTTTTCCGATGACGTCGCCTCATTAGGGAATCGACCGAATTCCTTCCTACTCGACCCGACGTTGCGGGACAGACAAGTCGTGCGCTTCCTCGATCAACCGAAGGAGACGCCGAAGGATCAAGACTTCTGTCCCATTGGAATACCTGTTGGCTCTCTTTCCGTCCGTAGCTATCTTGCGGTGCCTATTGTGTCCCGCTTTGGAGAAGTATTGGGCGGGCTGGTCTTAACCCATAAGGAACCTGGCATATTTCTCGAGCGAGCTGAACGAATGAGTGTGGGTCTGGCCGCTCAGGCGGCGGTCGCCTTGGATAATGCGAGCCTTTTGGCACAGCGAGAAGAGAATGAGCAGCGGTTTCGTCAGATGATTGACGCCCTTCCCGCGGCCATCTATACGACGGATGCGGCCGGGCGGCTCACGCACTTCAATCCCGCAGCCGTTGAATTGTCTGGCCGGGTTCCGACCCTCGGGACAGACCAGTGGTGCGTAAGCTGGAAACTGTACCATTCTGATGGGCGGCCACTGCCGCATAACGAGTGTCCGATGGCCATCGCGGTTACAGAGGGGCACCCCCTCCGCGGCGTTGAGGCCATCGCCGAGCGCCCAGATGGTACGCGGGTCTGGTTTATGCCCTATCCGTCTCCCTTGCGAAATGCCCACGGGGACATCATCGGCGGCATTAACATGCTGATCGATATAACGGAGCGGAAACAGGCTGAAGCCCGTAGCGCCCACTTGTCGGCGATTGTCGAATCCTCCGATGATGCCATTGTCAGCACGGACTTGCACGGCATCATTCTCTCCTGGAACCAAGGTGCCGAACGGCTGTTTGGATACACGGCTGAAGAAATAATTGGTCAAGCCGTTCACCGGATCATTCCCCCACAGCGCGCCCACGAAGAACGCCGTATTCTTGATCAGGTGTCAAGGGGCGAACACCTGCACCACTACGAAACGGTGCGTCGCCGCAAAAACGGTCAATTGATTGATGTGTCGCTGACCGTGTCCCCCATTAAGGATGCGCAGGGTCGGATCATCGGAGCATCAAAAATTTCCCGGGACATCACCGACCAAAAGCTACAGCTCCAGCAACGACAACAGCTGTTTGATTTTGCCACCGCCGTGAACCGCGCGGAAGCTCTTGATGACCTCTATGAAAAAGCGCTCGATGTCATCACGCAGACATTCACGACGGATCGAGCATCCATCCTCCTCTGTGACCCAGACGGCCATATGCGATTTACGGCATTCCGGCGTTTGTCTCCCCAGTACCGGCATGCGGTAGAAGGCCACTCTCCCTGGGACAAGGATGACCCCTCTCCCTGTGAAATCGTGTTTGACGATATTGCTCAGGCAGAGCTAGACCAGCCGCTCAAGGCCACGGTGCTTCATGAGGGCATCCGTGCCTTAGCCTTTATCCCGTTAACCTACAACCGTCGTTTGATCGGCAAGTTCATGGTGTATTTTGATCATCCCCGGAGCATGAACCCACAGGATGTGCAATTGGCGCGAGCGATTGCCGATACATTGGCCTTGGCCATTGAACGGAAACGGTCGGAGGAAGTGCTCCGGGAGAGTGAGCTGCGCTTCAGGACTTTGGCCGACCACATCGCGCAGTTCGCTTGGATGGCGGATGCGACGGGCTCGATTTTTTGGTACAACCAACGGTGGTACGACTTCACCGGCACGAGTCTCGCGTCGATGCAAGGCTGGGGCTGGAAGCGCGTCCATCACCCCGATCATATTGAGCGCGTCGAGACGATATGGCGTCGCGCCCTTCTGAGCGGCGAACCTTGGGAAGATACCTTTCCTCTCCGTGGATGCGATGGCACCTACCATTGGTTCCTTTCGCGAGCGCTGCCGATTCGCAATGCCGACGGCCAAATCGATCGATGGTTTGGCACCAACACGGATATCACCGACTTGCGAGAGGCGCAAGCATCCCTGCGTGTCAGTCAGCAAGAACTGCAAGCGTTTTCCAGTGGGTTGGAGAAATTAGTAGAGGAGCGCACAAAAGACTTGATGCACTCGCAGCATCGTTTACGACATCTCGCAACCGAACTGAATCTAGCCGAACAACGGGAACGAAAACGACTCGCAGTCGAGTTGCACGATCATCTCCAGCAACTATTAGTTCTGGGAAGATTGAAACTCGGTCAAGGCAAGCGCGCGCTTCAAAACAACTCGGCGGTACATGAAATCATGACCCAAACGGATGACGTGCTCTCTCAGGCGTTGACCTACACTCGCACCTTGGTTGCGGAACTCAGTCCACCGGTGCTCCTCGAACATGGCTTGCTCGCAGGACTCGCATGGCTGGGCGAACACATGCGCCAGCATCACATCGCAGTCACGGTCGAGTGTAGGCTTGAAGAGCTGCGTCTGCCAGAGGAGCAGGCGGTGCTCCTCTTTCAGTCAGTGCGAGAGCTGCTGTTGAATGCTGCAAAACACGCCGACGCCAGTCATGCGACCGTGCAGGTGGAACACCAAAACGACGTACTGCATATCGAAGTGGCGGATCAGGGCAAAGGCTTCGATCCGCTAAACATGACCAATTCACAGTCGTCGGCCCCTTTATCCTCTAAGTTCGGCCTATTTTCAATTCGTGAGCGCATGCGCGCATTAGGGGGCCGGTTTGAGATCGCATCGGCACGCGGCAAGGGAACTACCGCGATCCTCGAACTGCCCCTCGCAACGCAGCCCATAGGCTCTACCCCAGTGTCTGACCGACGAACCATTGGGCCCTGCGACAATGCTACAAGGGAGGCCGAGTCCTCGTCACGTCCTCGCCTGTTGAATCATGTGCGGGGAGCCATCGTGCGTGTGCTCCTTGTGGATGACCATGCCATGATGCGACAGGGGTTAAAGTCCGTTTTAGAATCCTACAGTGATCTCCATATCGTGGGCGAGGCCCAGAACGGAGAAGAGGCCGTGACCTTGGTGCATGAGCTTCGCCCCTCCGTCGTCATCATGGACATCAATATGCCCACGCTCAATGGGATTGAGGCGACAGCACGTATCAAGTCACAATTCCCCCAGATTGCGGTGATTGGATTATCGGTTAATGCAGACGGACTAAACCAAACGGCCATGCTGCAAGCCGGCGCCACTCGGATGATGACGAAAGAGGCCGCTGTGGAGGAGCTGTATCAGGCCATTCAAGCTTCAATTGGAGTAGCGGAATTCTCATAAGAAATGCCCCGGTACAAAAGACGACTATCTCAAGCCGCCCGCCGTAGTGCATCCAACCAACTATTCCTTGCTACAACACATCATTGACGGCTCAATGCGAACGCCGGGAAGCCTATACCCTCTATCGAACTCCCAACTCGGGCTCGTCCCCCTCTCAGAGAAACCCCAATCCGGAGTCTGCTATGCATCCACTTGCGTCACTGTAGGATGCGACGCAGTCGACATTAAGACTTCAGTCATCTTTCATGTCTGCGGTAACCAAGTCCGCTCGAGGCGCAAACTTTGCGCCCCGTGAGGATTTGGTTAACGCAACTCATGAAAGATGGCGAAGTTTAAAGTTACTGCCTCATCCATACATGGACTCAGATGCTTCCCGTAGGTATCCAATAACTAAAAGAAGTGACATACAGAACCCGGACTAGACCATGAGCAAGGCGACCAGAAAAACGCCGTCGCATAGGTGAGTTGTTGCAACGGATCATGGGGATGAAGCCCATTGTCCGGCGGAATCTGAAATGTGGCATAGCTCAGGACGCTCGCCCAGGCTCCCGGGACAATTGCCCAGCTTGTCGGAATGAGCCGGCGCCATTCGACGGTGACAGCAAGGAGCATCGCGACGCCTCGTACCCACCATGGTGAAGCGGCCGTCGTCTTCGGTCACAGGTTGCGCCGCGACGCTCATGGATTCACTCCTTCGACTGGTGTATGTGTGTCGATGGGATTGTCACCGTCTCACCGTGATTTAGAGAGCAACCTGACCTCGCAAGAGATCATCCAGGCTGAGTCTGCTGCTTGCGACAGCGGAAGCTGCCGTCAGCCCGAGAGACTCTTCTCCACAGTCTGCACCAGAGCGATCAAGGGCGCCGGATAGAGTCCGAGCCAGAACAGCAACCCGCTGAGCGTGGCCAACACCAGGCCATCAGCCAATGAGACGGGCATGACTGCGACATCCTCCACGGCCAGATCTCCGTCGCTCCTCTCGGCTGACATCACGACGATAATACGCAGGTAATAAAAAAGGCTGATCACGCTATTGATCACGAGGAGCACGAGCAGGAGCCACAAGGCGGAGCCGACTCCCGCCGCAAACACGTAAAACTTGCCGACGAATCCGGCCGTGAGCGGAATCCCCGCCAGCGACAGCAACATGATCGCGAATACCGCGGCAATCCACGGCCGTCGCCAGAACAAGGCTCGGTAGTCCTCCATGGTATCGGCCTCGCGTCCCGGCGTTGACAAGACGCTGACGACACCGAATGCGCCGAGGGTTGTGATGAAGTACGTCACCAGATAGACCGTCACGGCTTCCACCGCCACCGGTCCGCTCGCCAAAAATGCGATCAGCACATACCCCAGATGAGCGATCGAGGAATAGGCGAGCACTCGTTTGATGTTGTCCTGCAGCAGCGCCAGCAGATTGCCGACGAACATGGAAAGGACGGCAATCCCCGCCAGCGCCCACCAGACCGCCTCGAACCGAAACGCGGCGACCTCCATGAAATAGCGGAGAAGCAACGAGAACATCGCCCCCTTCGAAACGGTCGCGACGAAGGCGGCCGCAGGAGCCGACGCGCCTTCATATACATCAGGCGCCCACATGTGAAACGGCACCAGGGCCAGCTTGAAGCCTACGCCCGTCAGGATCAGCGCCAGGCCGACGAGAAATTGCGCGGAAATCTCCGTCTGCTGATCAAGAGCTGAAGCCATACCGGCGAATCCCATCGTCCCCAATTGAAAGTACGCCAACGCCATGCCGAAGAGCAGGAATGCGGAGGAGGTGCCTGAGAGGATCAGGTACTTGAGTCCGGCTTCGAGGGGATCCTTTTCGGTCCGCACGTAGGCGATGAGCACATAGAGGGAGACACTGAGGAGTTCCAGACCAAGAAAGAAAGACGCGAGATGCGTCGCGGCCGCCAACGTAATCGCGCCCAGCGTCGCAAGGAGCACCAGCACGTAAAACTCTTCGTGCTGGCCATCCCGTTTTTTCATATAGCCGTAAGTCAAGCCCGTGACGGCCAAGCTCGCCGCCAACAGGAGCCCGATGTAAAAGATCGCGTAGGCGTCCACCATGAGGAGCGGGGTGACGTGTCGTGGCGCGACTTGAGATGCAATGGGGAGGGTGATCAACGCCACCGTCAATCCCAGCGACGTCGCAAGAGCCACCAGCAAGTGATCACGGCGAAATGCCGTGATCAGCAGTACGACCAGCGATGAGACGGCCAGGACCAGCAGCGGAAGAAGCGCGATAAAATCTGCCGAGACCATAGTCTATCTCCTCGAGATGATGGCCGTGGCGTCGCCGATCCCGTACAGATTGTGCAGAGCCTGACCTGCCGTTTCGAGGACAGGCAAGGGGTATAGCCCCAACCAGACCTGCACAGCGATCAGAATGCCCAGCACCGCCAGAGAACGGGACGACAGATCCTGAACGTTCCACTGTTCACGAGCCTGGCCGTGAAAGGTCTGTTGGACCAGCGCTAACGAGTAGATGGTCGCCACCACGAAGCCCAGCGACGCGAACACCGTCATCGGAATGCTGACCCGGTAGGCTCCCAGCAACACGAGAAATTCACCCACGAAGTTTCCCAAGCCGGGCAGACCGAGGGAGGCGACGGCAAAAAAGAGACCGATGGCCCCGAATCTCGGCAGGGTAGCCCAGAGGCCACCCATCCGTCGCATGTCGCGGGTATGGAGACGTTCCTGCAGCGCCCCCACCAGGATGAACAGGGCTCCTGTCGTCACTCCGTGCGCAAGCATCTGCATGACCGCTCCCTCCAGCGCGAGGGCATTCCAAGCAAAAATGCCGAGGAGGACGAACCCCAAGTGGCTGACGCTGCTATAGGCCACCAGGCGCTTCAGATCTGTTTGAGCGAAGGCGAGCACGCCCCCATAGAGAATCCCGATCACCCCCAACCCCATCGCCACCGGCGCAAAGGCCTGTGCGGCATCGGGAAACAATGGCACGGTGAATCGCAGGAGGCCATAGGCGCCGGTCTTCAGCAATAGTCCGGCCAGGATGACACTGCCTGCCGTCGGGGCTTCGGTATGGGCATCCGGAAGCCAGGTGTGAAACGGCACGACCGGGAGTTTCACCGCGAACGCTGCGAAAAACCCCAGCATGAGCCACATCGCCACGGCAGGATCCATCGAGGTGCCCAGCAGAGCCTGGTAGTCGAACGTGAGGATGCCGGTCTGCTGAGAATGGACGACGGTCAACCCCAGGATCGCAAGCAACATCAGGAGGCTTCCGGCTTGGGTAAAGAGGAAAAACTTGACGGCGGCATAGACCCGGTTTTCATGACCCCAGACGCTGATCAGGAAATACATGGGCACCAGCATCACTTCCCAGAAGACGAAAAAGAGGAACAAGTCCATCGCGACGAAGACGCCAACGACCCCGGCCAGGACCCACAGAAGATTGAAGTGGAAAAATCCGACCTGCTTCGTGATCTCCGTCCAAGAAGCCACCACTGAGATCAGACCCAGAAACAAAGTGAGCAGAACCAGCAGCAGGCTCAACCCGTCCATCGCGAGGTGCAGGCTGATGCCGAATCTAGGTATCCACTGGGCGGACAGTTGGGCCATCCAATGCCCGCCTTGCGCAATTTCGAATTGATCGCTCCGCGCGCTCCAGAGGCTCAGCGCCAGGACGAAATCGACCGCCAAGGCAGCAAGGGAGATCCACCGGGGCCAATGCGGGCCGCGGCGTTCCAACGCCCAGGCCAACACCCCGGCAACCAGCAGAAGCATGATCAAGCAAGCTAATATCATGAGAACATGACCAGGGCGACAATCGCGAGCGACCCTGTCGCAAGCACCGCGGCATACCAGCGCACCCGTCCGGTTTGCGTTTCGTGGAGCGCACCGTAGAGCTGCCGGCAAAGCCGAGCCAGGCTCTGATAGATGAGATCGATGAAATCGTCTTTGCTGACCCGGGCTGCCCAGAGAAATGGGCGGACGAACAGCGCGTCATAGAGGCGGTCGAATCCCCAACCTTCCAACCAGAATCGGGAGAGGGCGCCGCCCACGCTGTTTCCCTCTAGAGCTGCCGCAAGGCCCGGACGCTGGAGGAATGCCAGGTAGGCAATCAGAATCCCGAACAAGGAAATCACCATCGCGAAGACCAGAGATGTGACTTCCGTTGCGGTGGAGAGGCCTTTATGTTCTGTCACCGGCAGCGCCGTGCTCATCAATTCGCTGAAGAACTCGGACATTCCCCAGCACCTTCGGCAGTTCCACGTAACCGGCCACGAGGGAAAACCCCGCGAGAATGATGAGTGGCAGAGTCATCGGCAGGCCGGGTCTGAAGCCGACCGCGGTTCGTTGCTCCCCGAAGAAGACCACGAATACGAGGCGAAAGCTGTAGACCGCGGTGATCAGCGCCCCGAGCATACCGGCTGCCCACAGCCAAGGCCCGCCCATCGGGGAGGCCCAGACGTCCATCAAGATTCCATCCTTGCTGTAAAAACCCGCAGTGACCAGCGGAAATCCGGCCAGCGAGGCGGCTCCGATCATGAAGGTCCAGAAGCATACGGGGAGCTTCGTCCGGAGGCCTCCCATCGCATAGATGTCGTGTTCCTCATGCAGGCTGAGGATCACGGCGCCGGCGGAGAGGAAGAGCAGCGCCTTAAAGAAGGCATGGGTCATGAAATGGAACATCGCCGCCGTCCAGGCGCCGACCCCAAGGGCTAAAAACATGTACCCGATCTGGCTGATGGTGGAATAGGCCAACGCGCGTTTGAGGTCGCGCTGCACCAAGGCGCTGCAGGCCGCCAGCACCAGCGTAACCGCGCCGATCACCGCGACCGCCGTTTGAACAGAGGGCGCCAAACTGTAGAGTCCATGCGTGCGCGCGATCAGATAGACCCCCGCCGTGACCATGGTGGCCGCATGGATGAGCGCACTCACTGGGCTAGGGCCGGCCATGGCATCGGGAAGCCAGGTCTGCAAGGGCAGCTGAGCGGACTTCCCGAGGGCTCCCCCAAGCAGCAATGCTGCAGCGGCAATCGCCAGCCCCGATCCGACAGGCCATTGGGAAAGCGCACGCTGCATGAGGTCTTGGATGTTCAGCGTATCCAGGTGAGCGAACAGAAGAAACAGACCGATCGCCAGCGCCACATCCCCCAAGCGTGTCACGATGAAGGCCTTTTGGGCCGCCTCCCCGTTTGCCGGTTCGCGGTACCAGAATCCGATCAGGAGGTAACTGCAGAGGCCTACTCCCTCCCATCCGAGATAGAGCAGCACAAGATTGTCCGCCAGGACGAGCGTCAACATCGCGGCGACGAACAGATTCATGTAGGCAAAGAAACGGCTGTAGCCTTCGTCGTCAATCATGAACTCGGCGGAATACACATGAATGAGAACGCTCACGACCGTGATGACCAGCATCATCACGAGTGACAGGGCGTCCAGATAGAAGCCGATGGCCGGCGTGAAACTGGACACGCTCATCCAGGTCCACAGCGTCTGGCTATAGGCGTGATCGGAAGAAACTGATCGCCAAAAACTGAGGCTCGACCAATCCGGCCATGACCATCGATCCGGCGACGGAGCCGACTCCGATCACCGCTAGAAGCAGACGGGAGCACCATGCGCCGGCGACGGCCAATATGACGAATCCGAAGAGCGGGAAAGCAGGAACCAGCCAGAGCAGCTCGAGCATCCTAGCCCCACATTCTGCAGGCCGCGTCAGCGTCAAGCGTGTTGAATTGACGATAAAACCGCAGCACGAGCGCCAATCCGACCGACACCTCCGCCGCGGCGAGCGCGAGGATGAAAATAAACATGACTTGCCCGTCGGCCTGCCCCCAGCGGGCACCGGCCACGACAAAGGCCAGTCCGGCGGCATTCAACATGATCTCGACCGCCATCAACATAAAGATGATGTTCCGGCGCACGAGCAGCCCGACTAGTCCTAGTCCGAACAACACCCCCGATAGGAGTAACCCCTGCAGCAATGGCAGCGACAAAGTCGCGGCGGTCATGTTTGGACCTCCGCTTTCGAGAGGCGGCGACCCAAATGATAGGCCCCTATTAGACCGGGAAGCAGGAGCATGGACGCCAGTTCGACGCCGATGAGGTATGGGCCCAACAGCACTATGCTCACCTCTTTCGGATTCACGGGGCTGATTCCGTTCACCTGGTTCACGGTCCCCGAACCGAACAGATAAACCAGCTCCAGAAGCAGGATCATCGCCAGAACAGATGGGCCGGTCCACAGTCCCGGATGCAGCCAACGCCGCTCCTGCGCCACGGCCGGCGGACCCTGATTCAGCATCATGACCACGAAGAGGAACAGCACCATGATGGCGCCGGCATAGATAATGACCTCCAGCGCCGCGACGAACGGCGCACCGAGGAGAAAGAAGATCAGCGCGACGGCAAGCAACGACACGATCAAGTACAGCAACGCATGCACGGCGTTGAGTCTAGTGATCACCATGCCGGTCGAAATCACCCCCACCAGCGCTGCGATATAAAACAATGCCTCCATGTCCCATCCTCGTTTCTCAGGATGCCAAAAAACTCCGCCAGCGACGTTCCCTTTCTCAGACGATCACCTCTTCGTTCGCTGCGGTCTTGCTGGACGAACATTTTGAGCATCCTGCCGGAGGTGTTCTTTCCTCGACCTGTCCGGCGGTAGCCAGTCATTCTTGTGACCCGACGGCTTCAGGGCATCAGGCTTCGCACATCCACGGGCGGGGCTTCCTGTTCGGCCTCTCCCTTGTCCTTTCCTCCCACGCTGACGCCGGACTGCCGGTAAAAGTTGTAGCCGGGATACTTACCCGTTCCATTGATCATCAGGTCTTCCTTCTCATACACCAGGTTCCGCCGGTCATACTCGCTCATTTCGAAGTCGGTGGTGAGCTGAATGGCATAGGTCGGGCAGGCTTCTTCGCAGTAGCCGCAAAAGATGCAACGAGAGAAGTTGATGCGGAACCATTCGGGGTACCGCCGTCCGGATGTATCTTCCGTCGCTTGGAGCGCAATGCAGTCTACGGGGCAGGCCACGGCGCACAGGTAGCAACCGACACAACGCTCTTGGCCGTCCGGGTCACGAGAGAGAATAATCCGCCCTCGCCACCGGGGAGGAAGATAAGGCCGCTCCTCCGGATATTGCACCGTGACCCGACGCTGAAAGGCGTGCACGAAGACCAGCCAGATCCCTTTGAGTATATTCAGCATCGCTCCTCCAGGTCCGCTACGTAGCCGTTCGGTTGGCCAGGACCAGCGCGCCGGTAATGACCAGGTTCAGCAGCGCCAACGGCAGCATGGTTTTCCATCCGAATCCCATCAATTGGTCGAACCGAACCCTCGGCAGGGTTGCCCGTATGAGGATGAACAACCCGATGAACGCTGAAGTCTTGATGAAGAACCACAGAACCGGCGGCAGCCATGGACCGTGCCAGCCGCCGAAAAAGAGCACGACGATCAGCGCCGAAATGAGGAGGATGCCGAGATACTCCCCCACGAAGAACATGCCGAACTTCATGCCGGAATACTCCGTGTGGTAACCCGGCCACCAATTCAGCCTCGGCTTCGGGGATATCAAAGGGCACCCGCTTGGTTTCCGCCAACCCGGCGATCACGAAGATCACGAACCCCAGGAACTGGGGAATGCAAAACCACAGTCCCGCTGCGCTTCGACGATCTCGACGCAGGTTGAACGATCCGGCCAGCATCACCACGCCCATGACCGACAGACCCATGAAGACTTCGTAGCTCAGCATTTGGGCGGAAGCGCGCAGCCCGCCGAGCAGCGCGTACTTACTGTTGGACGCCCAGCCGGCCAGCACCGCGCTGTAGGCCGTCAGGGACGACATGGCCAGGATAAACAACAGACCGACATTCAGGTCCGCCACGACGAATGAGGGAGTGATGGGTATGACCACGAATGACATCAGGATCGTGATCATGATGATGGCGGGCGCGAGGACAAACAGGGTCTTATCGGCGAACGCGGGAATCCAGTCTTCTTTCATGAAAATCTTAATCATGTCAGCCATAACCTGAAGCAGGCCCAAGGGGCCCACCCGATTCGGACCGTAGCGGTCCTGCCAGAGTCCCAGCAGCCGCCGCTCGACCCAAATCAGCATCGCCGCGAACGTCAACAGAATTGTCAGCAATGCAACGATGCGACCCGCTGTGACAGCAAACTCATTCATCTGTTCACGCAAGGGTGAGGGCGCTCCACACGGGGAGCTGAACGTTGGACCAAGTCCTCACCATCGTGAGACCGGCGGTGCCTCTCGGTATGGATGGATCGGTCATCACGGGTAGTCGGCTCGGCCGTCCCGCCACGGTCACCTGCAACAGGTCACCCGCCTGCACGGCGAGCTTCCGTGCATCCTCCGGGTGCAATACAAGCGACGCCACCGGAATCCGCTCCGTCAGAGCCTGAGCTTCGGCGCTCAGTTCTTCGCTGCCGAAAATACGCCAGAGCGGCAGGATCAACCAGGATCCGTCACGCGGTTGAAACGCCTCGGGAACAGTAGTGAAATACTGCGGCACAGACCGGTCGGAAGGTTCAAGTAGCGTGATGCCGGGGTTCTCTTCGTATAACGGACCTCCGACTTCTGATTGGAATTTATTCAGCGACTGTACCGAATTCCAGCCCGGCGCCCAATAGCGATTGATCAGCGGAGAGGGAGGCTGCCCTTGATACCCTTCCATGGAGAAGGCCAATGGGGAGTCCGGATCATCCGGCGGTTTCGGTTCGTGCATCGGCTGGTCAAGCATCGGAAGCGGCCGGAGCGCGGTGCGTCCGGTCACGCGAAAGGTTTGACGAGGAATCCGCTGCCCGACCGGCCGGTAATCGGCTGGGGGAGCCACCTCGGTGAGCCGATGAAATACCGGCAGCGTCTCGGAGATCGCACGCACGACATCGTCTAGCTCCTTCCAACCCGTCATGTCGCTCAAGTCCTGCCGGTGAGATGCACGGGCCAGGTCTCTGATCCAGCGCCAACTTTCCTGGCAGTCCCCGTCCGGCACGAACGCTTGATAGAAACGCTGCGCGCGCCCCTCGTTGTTCACCAGCGTCCCGTCCGTTTCCGCAAAGGTACCGGCCGGCAGCAGCATGTCAGCTTTCAAGGCCGTCGCCTGCTCAAGCTGATCGAGCACAAAGACCGTTTTTCCGGTGGACAAGAACTCGTCCACCAGTGCTCCATCGGCACGGCGGTACAAATCATTCTCCACTATGATCGCGGCCTGGACGGTCGGGTCCTTCATGGCTTCGAACGCGTCCTCGAGCGGATGCCCCTCCATGAGCCCGAGCCCGAAGCTATTGCATTCCGGCAGGCTGTAGCAGAGCTGTGACGCCCTGCCTTGCCGCTTGAGCGCCCAGGCCACCTGCGCCGCCGCCTGGATGACGGCTTCGCTACGGCATCCGGTTCCAGAAATGACGACCGGCCGCTCGGCGTTTCTCAATGCCAGCGCAATACGCTGAGCCAGCTCCCCCACCGTCTGGGACAGCTCACCCGGAACAGGCGCATCGGGATCGAGGGCATGCGCCACGGCAAAACCAAGCCTTGCTATATCCTCGGGGGCGGCATGATAGGTTTCGGTCGCGACATCCTCCAGCTCGCCGCCGTCGCCAGGAAGAGCGATGAACAACGGACCGTATTGCATCTGTATGACGTTCCGGACGGCCGCATCATCCCAGCGAGGAATTTTAAGCGCATCGGTTTGCTGCATGGGCTGCTGGCGCAGAGATTGACGAACCGCCAGTGCAAGACGCGGCGCGCTATTGAGGACATCTTCGCCCAGGATGAGCACAGCGTCTGCCCGCTCTACGTCCGATATGGAGGCCGCCCCCACGGGACCTCGCCGCAATACGTCCAGCACCGATTCAACAAGAAGAGAATCGAGGGCGGCGACACCGGCATGGAATCGGCCCGGCCCCACCAGGCTGCGAAGCGCGAAGTTCGATTCGAGTGAAGCGCGCGGCGAGCCAATGCCGATCACGGAATGAGGCCGCGTCAGTAAAGCGGCCACTTTTTGCATCAGCCATTCGCGCTCAACCTTCGCGGGGGCGGCAGCCTCCTTGCGGTCGAGCCTGCATATGGCGGACGCGCCGGGCGTTGTTCACGAACTCATAGCCGAACCGCCCGCGGTCGCAGAGGAAATAGCCGTTCACCTGGCTGTTGAAACGATTCACGATGCGGCGGAGAAATCCGTTCCGCTCGCCAGGGATCGTATTGCACCCGAGACTGCAGTGCACACACAGAGAAGGCGCCGTCTGCAAATCCCACTTGCGAATATAATGGCGCGCCAAGGTCTTATCAGTGAACACGCCGGTCGGGCAGACTTCGACCAAATTCCCGCTGAACACACTTTCCAGAGTGCCGTCTTCGTGGCGGCCGAAAAAGACATGGTTCGCCGAGGCGAAGGCGTTCAAGTCCCGCCCTCCGGCATAGTCCCGGTAAAACCGCACGCAGCGATAACACTGGATGCAGCGATTCATCTCGTGGGTGATGAACGGGCCAGCTGCTGATTTCGGAATGTCCGCTTCTTGAATGGATACCGGCGGTACGCGTGTCCGGTCATGAGGGTCATGTCTTGCAGATGGCATTCGCCGCCTTCGTCGCACACCGGACAGTCATGCGGGATGATTGGCCATCAACCATTCGATCACGCTGGCGCGGAACTCGTCGGCCTCAGGATCTGCGATGGAAATGCGCGCGCCGTCCGACGCAGGGGTCATGCAGGCCATGACCAGTCGGCCCGTCTGATCGTGCTCGTCCTTGAACTGCTTGACCGCGCATTGCCGGCAGGCTCCCACCGAACCCATAGCCGGGTGCCAGCAGAAGTAGGGAAGGTTGAATCCCAGCGAAAGGCAGGCCGCCAACAGATTCTGTTGCGGAGAGACTTCGTATGGCCGGCCGTCGACGACGAGTTTGTTCATCCCCGTGCTCCAGCCATGGCGCCCTGCTCCAACCAGGGGCAACGTTGCTCATCGATGTGCTGTTGGAAATCAGCACGGAAATATTTCAGCGCGCTCTGCAAGGGATCCATGGCGCCGGGCGCCAAGGCGCAGAAGGTCCGGCCGGGGCCGATCAGCCTGGTATGCATCGACAGGCGCTCCAGATCACCGGGCCGCCCGCGACCTCGTTCGAGGCCGTCTAGAATCTGTTCCGTCCAAGAGAGTCCTTCCCAACAGGGCGTACACCATCCGCAAGACTCTTGCGCAAAGAAGTGCTCGATGTTTCGCATAAACCCAACCGGACAGGTGCGATCGTCCAAGACGATCATCGTGCCGGTGCCCATACGGCTGCCGCCCCGAGGTATCGAATCGAAGTCCATGGGCAGATCGAGATGTTCCTCCACGAGGAATGATGTCGATGCGCCGCCCGGAAGCAAACCTCGAAACGAGAACCCTTCCCGCATACCGCCCGCATGTTCTTCCAGCAGCGTCCGAATCGTCGTACCCATCGGAAGTTCCCAGGCCCCCGGCCGTTTGACGTTGTCCGCTGACGCCATACAATTTCGTCCCGCCATCATGACCGAGGCCCAGCCGGCGGAACCATTCAGCGCCATGCAATACGATGTGCGGGACGTTGTACAACGTCTCGACGTTCTGGACGACGGTCGGTTTGCCCCAGAGGCCCGACGTTTGCGGAAAGGGAGGCTTGGAGCGTGGGATGGCGCGCTTGCCTTCCAGGGCATTGAGGAGCGCTGTCTCCTCCCCGCAGATGTAGCGGCCGGCGCTGGTATGCAGGTGCAGCTCGAAGCTGAAGCTCGACCCAAAAATGTTCCGGCCCAAATAGCCGCGGGCGCGCGCCTCGACAATGGCTTGCTGTAGCCGCTCTGCGGCTTGCTTATAGGCCCACCGGAGAAAGATGTAGCCGACGTCGGCCTGGATGGCGTAGGCGCTGACGATCATGCTTTCAACCATTTGGTGGGGATCGCCTTCCAACAGGAGGCGATCCTTGAAGGTGCCTGGCTCCATCTCATCAGCGTTCGCCACGAGATATTTTGGACGGGGCGCGTCTCGGTCCCATCGGCACGAAGCTCCATTTCATGCCCGGTTGCGAAGCCGGCGCCGCCGCGGCCGCGCAGAGTGGAGTCGCTGACGAGCTTCTGCACCTCCTGTGGAGTCATCGTAAAAAGAGCTTTACGCGCGGCCTCATATCCGCCCGTGGCTTCGTACTGTGACAAGTTCGGGGGATCGGTGCCCGGCCTGATGCGCTGTGTGAGAGGACGTTCCATGAACCGGAAGTCTCCTAGTGGTACTGCTCCACGGAGCGATCGATCTTATCGACGGTCAGGTCGTCGTGGAGATCATCGTCAATCATCATCACCGGCGCGCGATCGCAGGCTCCCAGGCACACGATCGGCAGCAGTGTGAACCGGCCGTCTGCGCTGGTCTGTCCCATCGTCAACCCCAAGCGGGTTTCCAGATGTCCTCGCATGGCGTCGCAGCCCTTGATCCAGCAACTGACACTGTCGCAGAGCAGGATGACATGCCTGCCGACGGGCCTCCGGAAAATCAGGTTGTAGAAGGTCGCGACGCCGTCCAGGTCCTCGCACGTCATGTCGAGCAACGTGGCGAGACTTTTCAGACTTTCGTCCGAGACCCAGCCATGGCGGCGCTGCACACCTTCATGGCTTCCACGCATCCGGCCCGTTTATCGGGATATAATTTGAGCTCGGCTTCGATTTCACGTCGTTCGTCGTCAGTCAGCATGGCGGGTACGAATGTCTCCTTCCACGATTCTCATCGGTCCACATCCGACAACACGAAATCGACGCTACCCAGAATGGCCAGCAAATCGGACAGCAACAGTCCTTTCGAGATGAGCGGTACCATCTGCATATGCGGAAAGGATGGCGTGCGGATGCGTACTCGATAGGGCGAGGTGTTGCCGTCGCTGATTAAGTAGTACCCGTTGTTTCCTTTGGTGGCCTCGATTCCGACAAAGGCTTCGCCAGGGGGAATGACGGGTCCCCAACTCACGCCTAAAAAGTGGGTGATGAGGGTTTCGATATCGTGCATCGTCCGTTCCTTGCGGGGCGGCGTGGCGAGCGGATGGTCGGCCTTGTAGGGTCCGGCCGGCATGTTCTTCAGACATTGCTCGATGATCCTGAGGCTCTGCCGCATTTCCTCGACCCGCACGACGGACCGGTCGTAACAGTCACCTTGGTGCGCGATCGGAATGTCGAACTCAAATTGTTCGTATCCCGAGTAAGGACGTTTCTTGCGAAAGTCCCAGTCCATCCCCGTCGCGCGCAAGCCAGGACCGGTCACCCCCCACTCAATGGCTTCCTCCGTCGAGTATCGGCCGATGCCTTTCGTGCGGGCCTTGAAGATGGGATTCTGCATGACCATCCCGTCATACTCAGCCAACCGCGGCGGAAGATAGTCCAGGAACTCCCGCACCAGCTTGTCCCATCCTTCGGGAAGATCCTGCGCCACCCCGCCGATGCGGAACCATTCGGGATGCATGCGCCCCCCGCAAATCGCCTCGATAATGTCGAAGATGCGTTCCCGATCGGTAAACATATAAAAGACAGGAGAGAGTTGCCCGACGTCTTGAGCGAACGTCCCATACCAGACGAGGTGGCTCGCAATACGGAAGAACTCCGCCATCATGACCCGGATGACCTTCACCCGGTCTGGAACCTCGATGCCGGCCAGCTTCTCGACCGCGAGCACGTAGGGAAGCTCGTTCATCACACCACCCAGATAATCCACCCGGTCCGTGTAGGGAATATAGGTGTGCCAGGTTTGCCGCTCGGCCACCTTCTCCTGAGCTCGGTGGTGGAAGCCGATATCCGGCACGATCTCCACGATTTCCTCGCCGTCCAATTGCAAGAGAAGCCGTAGGATGCCGTGGGTGCCGGTGTGCGCCGGCCCCAGATTGAGGAACATGAAATCGGATGACTCGCGGGAGCGCGACATGCCCCAGTCTTCGGGGCGAAAGGTGAGCGCGTCTTCCTCGGCAGTCTGCTTTTCCTCGGTTAAATAATAACGGCCCATTTCCGTGGCACGGGCAGGATGATCTTTCCTGAGTGGATGGCCGACCCAGGTAGCCGGCATGAGAATGCGGCGCAGGTTCGGATGGCCGTCGAATTTGATACCGAACATGTCCCACACTTCACGTTCGTACCAGTTCGCGGCGGGCCAAAGATCCGCGATGGTCCTGAGTGAGAGCGCCGGCTCGACCAGCGAAACCTTGAGCCGGATGTCTTCATTGCGATCAAACGAGAGCAAATGGTAGAAGACCGTAAAATCGTTCGAGGGCCGATCTTTGCGGTCGCGGCGGACACGCTCATCCACGGCGCTGAGGTCATACAGCATCTTATAAGGACGCTCCGCTTCCTCTTTGAGAAACCGCACCACTTCATGAACGATGCTGCGGGAGATCCATAAGGTGGGAATGCCATCACAGGTGCGTTCCGGAGTCACGTTCGCGGCCGTAAAACGCTGTGCCAGCGTCTCACCTATCGAAGTTTGGCTCGTGATAGCCGGCGGCACGTCAGCGATCCCTTCCCAACAGATCGTTGAAAGGCAGGTCGGTCGTTTGCCGCCTCTCGCCTCGATTGAGATCGCGACGTGGGGGCATGATGGGCCGTTCGACACTCTGGTTCCCCGCCACCCAGCTGAGCGGCCGCTTTTCGTTGCCGACTTTTTCCTGTAGCAAAAGCAGACCTTCCATGAAGGTGTGAGGCGGCGGAGGGCACCCCGGCAGATACACGTCCACCGGTAGGAAGCTGTCCACGCCCTGCACCACCGAATACACGTCGAACATCCCCCCGGAGTTGGCGCAAGCTCCCATAGAGATCACCCAGCGGGGCTCCATCATCTGTTGGTGCAACCGCTGTATGATGGGCGCCACCTTGATGAAGACGGTCCCAGCGATCACCATCACATCCGCCTGTCTGGGCGATCCTCGAACCACTTCTGCGCCGAACCGTGCGATATCGTATGGGCTCGTGAGGCTCGTGGCCATTTCCACGTAGCAACAGGACAGGCCGAAGTTAAACGGCCACAGCGAATTCTTGCGTCCCCAGGCGACCAAGTCCTCCAAGCGGGCCATGACGACGGAGCGCCGGATGGTCTCGTCCATTGGTCCGACGTCCCCTGGGACGCTCCGGTTATCGAACGGTTGTCCCTGTTCCGCTTTGGTAAGCCACCACCGCATTCAGTCGATCCTTCCTGACTCCGTCCACGGAGTGACGAGAACTCCCCCAATCCAGAGCGCCGACCTTCCAGAGATAGATCAGCGCGATGAACAATATGCCGATGAAAACGAGCATTTCTCCGAATCCCAGCCAGCCGGCCTCCGGAAGGGCCACTGCCCAGGCAAAGAGAAAGACTGACTCCATATCGAAGATCACGAACAGCATTGCCATGAGGTAAAACTGCACTGGCACTCGAAGATGCGCCGAACCGGTCGCAGGAATGCCTGACTCATACGGCTGTTCGGTAGTCCGTTCGCGATGGCGTTCTCCCAACAGGGCCGAGATGCCAACCATGCCCGCCACCAAGATGAGCACCGCTATGAAAAAAAGGCCTAAAGCTTGGAGGGAAGCATCCACTCGCAAACCTCCTTTGCAGATGCTAGAGATTATTCAACCATGGCCTGAACTGGTAAGACGGACGCGATGAACTGCTCCACAAGTCTTGTCTCTTGCGGCCTTACGTACTGCCTACCGTGTCCTCACGTTGTACGAGTACTACCTTACAAGAAGAGCATGAAACAGAGGGCAAACCCCTAGGCTCGCCGTCAGCGGACGAGCAGTGGATGTGTCGCTACGGGGGTCAGAAGCCGCAGAGGAAATGTTTGCCGGGAGGCTAAGTGCCAGACGCGTGGATCGCGTTGCTTCTGATCAATAGTGTTTAACCGGTCGATTCCACGCTCTCTTCGTCAGGAACGTGTGCCCAACATTCACCCGTTTCCTACACAAGCATTTGGAAAGGCGCTGCCGTAAGCGTGCGGATTCCCCATCTTCACCTAACGTATCTTCACCAACGTCGGGTCTCACCACGGCACTCATTCCATCACACAAGAAAGTGGGAATATTCTCCTCTTCCACTTGGACAGCTTGTCCTACTTAAGACATCCTGTCTTCCCATTTCTTAGGATGATTTCCCTCCCGATCATCGTTGTCAAATAACAGGACTCTGGACCCTTCATGGCGTAAGGGCGCTTCAGGCAAAGGCGTTAAGCATCACGAGTTTTTAGGCGTCAGAGTTACGGGCAGAGGCAGCGGGGCGGTCTTTATCTTGCAATCGTCTCATCCATGCGACTGTAGGTTATCGGTCATCATCAACCCTTGCATGGAGGAAACAATGAAGACCCCTCAGGTATTGGCGATTTTTTGTATGGCAGGAGGCCTCGTCGTCGCCTCGGGCTCTCCTTCTCACGCGCAACATTCGAGCGGAGGTACCGCTCCCGGCGTCACCGAAAATCAAGGTCAAGCTGGTTCGCAAGGGACCCAAGGCGTACCGGGGAGCGGATGGAATGCTCAAAAGGGCGGAAGCGGATCCGGCTCACAAATGGGATCTGGCTCCGGAAAGGGATCGGGATCCGCGTCCGGGGAAGCCAATAGTCCGGAGTCCAGCAAGGGAACAGGGTACGGGTTGGAATCAGGGTCCCATTCTGAGAAAGACTCGAGAGGCGGACATTCGCAAGGGAGCGGGAGCGCTGGCGGAGGGGCAATGGGATCCGGCGGCTCCGGCGGCCACATGGGTTCAGGCAATTCGGGATCGGGTGGAAGCGGCGGCAGATAGACGGAGATAGGAGAGGGTGAGCCCGAATCCTAGGAGGCAGGAGGCGATCTCGTCTCCTGCCTGCCCGAGGTACAGCACAGAGCATGTGTCGCCGATGACAGCGTTTCGTTACCGGCTTAAATGGATCAGGGAATGTTCATTAGGGTTACGCGTCGCTCTTCCATTCATGGCAACGACTCTCTATACCCGGAAAACTCAGGCCTATTAAAGGCCCCTCACGCTGTTGAGTCTACAGGAGGAAGATCGATCCATGCCAAAGCAGCAACAGCCGCCCCAGCAACAAGATCGTCGCCCGGGCCTCGAATCGGACATGACTCCCCGTCCAAAATCAGACAAGCCCGGGCATCGAGGCACCGGCAAGCTACAGGGGAAAGTGGCCATCATTACGGGAGGAGATAGTGGGATCGGACGTGCGATCGCGATTGCCTTCGCGAGAGAAGGCGCAGACATCGTGATTGTCTATCTCAATGAACACAAGGACGCGAAAGAAACTAGCGAGCTGGTGGAAAAAGAAGGGCGTCGTTGCCTTGCGTTAGCGGGGGACGTCGGCACCCCTCGATTTTGCACCGAATGTGTCGACCGCACGTTGCATGAATTCGGGCATCTGGACATTCTAGTCAACAATGCGGCCGAGCAGCATCCTCAGGACAGCATCACGGAAATCTCGCCCGAGCAGTTAGAGCGAACGTTTCGGACCAATATTTTTTCTTTCTTTTATATGACGCAGGCGGCTCTTCCGCATCTGCAGGAAGGAAGCGCCATCGTCAATACGACGTCGGTGACGGCGTACAAAGGAAGCGGGCACCTCCTGGACTATTCGGCCACCAAAGGAGCCATTGTCGCGTTCACACGGTCTCTGTCTCAGGCCCTGGCTGGAAAAGGGATCAGAGTCAACGCGGTCGCGCCTGGTCCCATTTGGACGCCCGCTTATCCCTTCCACGTTCCCCACTGAAAAGGTGGAGACCTTCGGCTCAGAGGTTCCGTTGAAACGGGCCGGGCAGCCTGAAGAGGTCGCTCCCTGTTATCTGTTCCTTGCTTCGGACGACGCGTCGTACATGACCGGACAGATCTTGCATCCGAACGGTGGGACAGTCGTGAACGGATAATCAATCGGTCATCCCATGCCTTGTACCTTTCGACCCGAGTGATCATTTTATATTCTGAAAGGGGTTTGACCATGCCACGGCGAACGCAACAGCCAACCACATCCGGCAAACGATCCGAGGAGACACTGTCGGCTGATGCCGTGCAGATGCTTGAGCAGGACCATCGCGCAGTTGAACGGTTGTTCAACGAGTTGTCGTCGGGAGACCCGGGCCGAACAGAAGAGATCGCGCACCAGATATTCGAGGAATTGGAAGTCCATGCGATCATTGAGGAGGAGATCTTCTATCCCGCGCTGCGAAGCCAGGGAGACATGGGCGAGCTGGGTCAATTGGAACAGGGAGAAGGTGAAATTGACGGTGCCGATCCGCTCGAACAGAATGACTTCGACGAAGACGAAGATGATGAGGAAGACGACGATGAGGTTGAGGAGACCAGTGAAGAAATGGGCGAGGATGTGGTTGACTCGATGTACGAAGACCATCAGGCAGTGAAAGAGCTCATCGGGCGGCTGCGAAGTCTTTCCTCTGCCACCCCTGAGTTCCAGTCTGGAATCGCAGAACTCAGGGACTTGGTCACGGATCATGTCGCGGAGGAAGAAGAAGTCTTATTTGCCGAAGCGAAGCAGAGACTAGACCTCAAGGCACTTGGAAGTCGACTGCAAGAGCGCAAGCAAGAAGTAATTGCTGAAATAACGTCCTAACCGCGAAAGGAACAACATGACACAGCACATATCCTCGAGCCCGCACTTTTCGATCGCTGTCCTCGCTCTGCTGGCACTTGGCCTGGGCAGCCCGACACCTTCCTTCAGTTACGAGCCGACCCAATCAACCGGAACAGGAACTCAGCAAGGAGAGGATGCCTCGATGTCCACAAAGCGCGGCGGAAATACCAGCCCCAATACAGGCCGTAACGAACACAGCGGGTCCGCAACAGGAGCCGTCAGAGATCCCAAAAGTTCGGAGCCTGAAGCGGACAAGAATAAGGGATCGCATCAGCTCGGCTCTCAGTCCAGCCACGAAGCCAAGACCGGCGATAATGAGGGACGTGGAAAGGCGGGCGTGAGAACGGACAAATAGGCCTGTTCAGCACAGCCTGCATCCTGAAGTCTCGGACGCTCATCAATGAATCCGCCCGCACTGGGGTTCCGACAGGACGGAACTGGGGTCGGCGGGTTCTGCGGCCTCGTGTCGGTAGGGAGAAACAACATGTCGACAGTGTCCCAGGAGGAACTCAAATCCGTCATGACAGAAGGTCATGGGCCCGCCGTCTCGATGTTTCTTCCTACTCACCGAGCCGGCCCGGAGATTCAGCAAGATCCGATTCGGCTCAAGAATCTGTTGAAGCAAGCTGAAACTCAACTCATCAACGAGGGTATCCGAGCAGCGGAGGCGCGCGAACTTCTGGCTCCAATAGCGGCTCTCTTGGACGACACTGCCTTTTGGCGGCACCAAGGAGATGGGCTCGCGATTTTTCGCTCTCGCGAGGTATTCCGAGTGTATCGCCTTCCGATATCACTCGATGAATTCGTCCAAGTCTCGGACCGCTTCTACGTGAAACCGCTCCTGCCGGTACTCATCAATGAATCCCGCTTCTACGTGCTCGCGCTGAGCCAAAAAAACGTTCGGCTATTGGAATGCTCCCGTGACCATGTTCAAGCAGTAGACTTACCGAATGTCCCGCAAGGCATGGAGGCGGCGCTACCGGGAGGAGCATCCCCGCAGGACCAACACTACTCCCTCCCGATGGGTCCCAATACATCGACGCGATTCCACGGACATGGCGCAGGCACCGACGATCTCGATGCCGTGAATGTGACACGTTATTTTCACCGGGTTCGCGAGGGACTCAAGGACATTTTCACGGACAATCGCGCTCCAATTGTTTTGGCCTGCGTAGAGTATCTCGCGCCACTGTTCAGAGAGGCCAGCGGCGAGCGCCATATTCTCCAACCCATCGTGCGCGGTAATCCTGACGGGCTAAGCAATAAAGAACTTCACCAACGCGCCTGGCCTATTGCAGAACCTCTATTTCATGGAGGCGAAACGTCATGGCCGCCGCGCA
This sequence comes from uncultured Nitrospiraceae bacterium, assembly GCA_963839785.1. Classification (GTDB taxonomy): domain Bacteria; phylum Nitrospirota; class Nitrospiria; order Nitrospirales; family Nitrospiraceae; genus Nitrospira_A. The sequence continues at coordinate 815,186 of CAWIWD010000021.1, read as the reverse complement.
ATATCATGAAGGCCTCGCCAAGGGGCGTGCCGGCCATTCATTCCTCGACGTCCTCACGGCCGCACATCAAGGGAGAATCGCGACGCTGTTCATCCCATCGGGAGTGCATCGGTACGGACGGTTCGACTTTGAGGGCATTCGGTTGCAGGAGCATGCCGAAGAGCAACCAGGGGATGATGAACTGGTCGATTTGGCGGCCATGCAGACCCTGCTGCACGGCGGGACCGTGTACGACGCCGACCCCAAGGACATTCCAGGCCAACAGCTCATTGCCGCCGTCTATCGATTCTGATCTGGAGGCGAGAGAGTAGTGAAGAAGCGGTGAACATCATGGAGAACAGATGGATATACAAATTGAAGGACGTCACACGGGCGTGACCGCCGAATGGCGCGCCGACATTGAATCTCGCGTCGCCGATTTGCACCCAGGCAATGACATGACGCATATCAGGATTACGTTGACGAAACACGACCATCGCAAAGCGGAGGACTCGTATGACGTGGTGATTGTCGCGCACATTCCCGGGCACACCATCACCGCGAGAAAGCAGCAGGACAGTTTCGAGGAGGCGATCCGAGATACTTTTGCCGCACTCAAGGTCGAGTTGGACAAGATCCGAGAGAAACGCTCTTCGCACGAGATCCGCATCACCACGCCGCCCGAACGAGGGGTCGTCAGCAAGATGCTGCGAGACGAGGGTTACGGATTCATCCTCCTGGACGATGGACGGGAAGTCTATTTTCACCGAAATGCTGCGCACGACCTCGAGTTCGAGCAGATGGAAGAAGGTCTTGAAGTCAATCTCAATGTCGCAGCGGGAGAAAAGGGCCTTCAGGCCACGACCGTGAATCCGGTTCCTCTGGTTGCCGAACTGTACGGCAACAAGGGCTCAACGACGTAATCTACTCATGCACAGGTCGATGAAATCGTATATTCAGCAGTCTACTCTATCCGGAACCGCCAGCGGCCTTCTCATGTCCGTGGTCATTGCCCTGGCAAGCCGCGCTCGAACAGGTCGGACTGCTCCTGGGTTGAACGCGATTAGCCATATGCTCTGGGGGAAGGAAGCTGGACGGCAGAGAAATTGGTCGTTCCGCTACACCGTCAGTGGGCTATTCTTGAACCAGCTGGCTTGCCTTTTTTGGTCCGGGTGTTTCGAGGCCCTGTTTCGGGACAGGCCTAATCGCCTCCCTGGGCAAGGCGTTCCCCATGTCATCCTTGTTTCCTTTGTCGCCTACCTGGTGGACTACCACGTCGTTCCCAAACGTTGTACGCCGGGTTTCGAATTGCAGTTCCCCCCTGCTTGGTACCCGTCGCTCTACGCCGGCCTCGCGGCCTCTTTATGGGCGGGCGCTCAGGTCCGCGGCCCCTATCTTTGCCAGGAGACTCAATCGAAGCGCCCCCCGGTGGATTCATGTCGCCGTTAGGGCCCGGCGATACTGCTTGATCAATACGAGTTCGCAGTCGTGCGAGCGGTCGGTGGGTTTGCACACCGGACGGTTCACACTGCGTCACTAGCTCTGGATCTTGTAGACCCCACACCGCCTGCCGAACCGCCTCATAACAGAGATGCACCTCGGCTGGTGCAAGCCAAAGACCCGTGCAAGTCGCGCAGCAGACCCATCCCTCCGGTTCGCGGCCCCCTTCGAAGAGCGCCTGCCAATCGATCAAACTCTTTCTGGAATTCCTCGCCATGGCGCGTAATGACCGGGCGTAACGCCTCCGCCTGTTGCGCAGACCAACCAACCATTTACACACAGGCGGTTGCCACCCCGTCCGCGAACTCCCACTATCCGTCCGTCTTTAAAACCGACGTCCCACGCAGAACCCGGAAACACAGAATACAAGCGCCCTGTATCCAACGCCCCGGCTGCTACTCGACATGCTCGTCCAACCGTGGTGGCTTCAGTCGTGGCAGCTCGACTGCCCCCAAATGTCGAGAATACTGTCGCGGCTGATGCGGCCTCAAAGCTAACCCATCATGCCTCCTGGTTGATGTCGTGATTGCGGCCGCTCGGCTGTGGCTGGGCCGCGCGTTCCGCTTCATCTCGACCGTGTACCTGCGCCGGAGGAGTCGTCGCTTCGACCGCTGTAAATGTCTCCATGATTTCATATCGATGGCTGGATCCCTTCGGGACCACCCACGAATCACCGGCTTCGAGCCAGACGGTTTGCTCTTCGATTTCCAATTTAGCGCACCCATGAATCACATAACCGACGACTTCATACTCCCGTCTCGTCAATGGAGAGGGAGGAGCAGGCGGCAAGGCGTCCCACAATCGCATAGAGATATTGATGCCAGAAGCCAGGTACGTCTGACCCAGATCACCTCGAGGAGAAAACTCGGACGACACCTTCTTCACGCTCCGATCGGACATACTGCACCTCCTTTGACGTCACTCGCACCTACGGCGAGTCTCCTGTCTTTCCGGCTCATGCAAGCCCTCAGCCACAGTCTGTACCCTAGAATGACGTGTGAGGCGGAACGTAGCCAACCATGCAAGGAGCCCGTGTAAGACAAACTGTCCCTTGTAAGACAATCAGTCCCTGATATCTGTATGCGAAGGTGGAAATTCCTTTTCCGGCGCAGTGTTTTACGGCCCTGTACCGCGTATCACCACGGCCTTACAATTGCACAAAATGTTGTTCCACGAGCGTCCCGATCTCCCCCTGGAAGTTTTGTGGCAACTGATCGCACCGATGGGGCCCGGCCGACGGCTGGAAGCTGGCCGAACCGACATGGGTGATAATTAGGCGATAATTAATAGACAACCACTCACAAGAAAGAGGAGGAAGATGTATGGCACATATGCGAGGCGGTATCAGAACCACGTCCCGATCAGGGCAAGACCGCGACAACCCTAATCGTAAGGACATGGAGCAAGGTGACATGGAGGGGGGCGGCCAATCCAGGAACAGTCAACGAGATTCAGGCCATGGCGAAAGGAATGTGGGGGATACCGAGAGGATCCTTTCAGGCGTTCTGGGCGGCGGCCTCCTTCTGCGGAGCGTGATGCGACCTACCAGAATGAGCAGCGGCATCGCAGCCTTACTCGGAATTGCGCTCTTGCACCGGGCCACCTCTGGATACTGCGCAGCCTATGGAGCCATGGGAATCACGAGCCGCGAAAAAAATGACACGTCCTCCCTCGGTCGGCGAAAGATCCATACCGATCGGGCCTTGAAGATCGAGCAATCGGTGACAATCCACAGATCCCCCGAAGATCTGTACCGCTACTGGCGCCAACTCGACAATTTGCCGAAGGTCATGAGCCATGTACGAAGCGTGCAGGTCATCGACGATCGACGATCCCATTGGATAGTTGAAACCATACCGGGAGCGCCCACCGTCGAGTGGGACGCGGAAATCATCAACGAGGTGGAAAACGAACGCATTGGATGGCAAACGGTCAGCGGAGCTACCGTGGAACATGCCGGTTCGGTCGCCTTCCAGACGGCGGGGGACGGTCAAGGCACACGGGTCACCGTCACGCTCCAATACGACCCTCCGGCCGGTCCTATCGGCGCAGCGATTGCGGGACTCTTCGGGCAGGATCCTCGCCAAAAGGTCGCCGATGACCTTCAGCGATTCAAGGAGACCATGGAGTCGCAAGCGACACTCTCCCGATGAGCGGCTCATGAAGAAATCGATCAACGATGGTCGATGCCGCTCATGAACCAGGCGTGGAGCTGGACGCCGGCGAATGAACGCAAAGCGCAACGCTGGCTCGGCGTGAGGACCTATCGGCCGGGTCAACGAGCGCTGATCGATGCGGTCATGAAGGGGCGCAATGCCATTGGAGTCCTGCCGACCGGCGGGGGAAAGTCGTTGTGCTTCCAGCTCCCGTCGCTCTTTTTGCCTCGCGCCGTCTTGGTGGTCTCACCGCTTATTTCCCTGATGCAGGATCAGGAGGATAAACTCAAAGCCCGACAAATCCCCACTGTCGTGATCAACAGCACCCTGACGGAGCGTGAGGAGCGGGAGAGACTCGAAGACATCACCAGCCGCAAGCCCGAACTCATTTATGTGACGCCTGAGCGATTGGAGCAGCCGGAGTATCTTGAGCCACTCCGGCGAAGCGGCGTGTCGTTAGTCGTGGTGGATGAAGCCCATTGTGTGTCGCAATGGGGACATGATTTTCGCCCGGCCTATCTCGCGATCCGCAACGCAATCGAGGCTTTAGGCCGTCCGCCCGTGCTCGCCCTCACCGCTACCGCGACACCGTCCGTCATATCGGACATCATGGACCAGCTGGGCATCGAGGATGGTCTCATTGTGAATCACGGCATCGATCGCCCCAACCTCGTGTATGAGGTCCATCGGACCGTCAACGAAGAGGACAAGTTTGAGCGCCTCATTCTGATTCTGCGTGAATTCAACCGTGGCACGGGTATCATTTACGTGGCCACGGTCCGGCAAGCCGATGATCTCTTTGCTCGCCTTGTCCGTAAGGAGATTCCCACAGGGCGCTACCACGGAAAAATGAAATTGGCGGAACGACGTCTGACACAAGAAGAGTTTATGAATGATCAGTATCGAGTGGTCGTCGCGACCAAGGCATTCGGACTGGGCATCGATAAGCCGGATTTGCGATTCGTGATCCATTACGCCTTCCCCGATTCGTTGGAAAGCTACGTCCAGGAAGCCGGCCGGGCCGGACGCGACGGGAACGCTGCGCTCGCGGCGCTGTTCTACCGGTTAGAAGACCGGCGGGTGCAAGCCTATTTTCTGCGAGGCAAGTACCCGCGACAGGATGAATGCGCCCGGGTCTACCACGCCTTCGATCGAGGTGCGATGGAGAGCGTTCCCTATCGGCTTCATCAATTCACTCGGCGACTGGAATCGCCTTGCGGCGGGTGAGGGTTATTCTCGCCCTCTTGGAACGAGCGGAAATCGTGACGCGGGCAGGCCGCGGGTTCCAGCGGCAGGGTCTATTTCAAACTTCACAGGGGTTCATCGATTACCTCGAGGAGTACGACCGGCGGCACCAGCAGGATGAAAGTCGTCTATCGGCGATGATGAAGTACGGGCAAACAACCATATGCCGTGTGCGCTTTCTCACGCAATACTTCTCTCAAGCGGTGACCCAGGACTGCGGCCGCTGCGACAATTGCCGCAACGGCGCTACGCAACGGCGAGTAGACACTCGGGAGCTTCAAGAATCGTCGACGGCCCTCCTATGACCGCCTGAATAAGTCACGCCCAAGTCTTCGGAGTTACCAAGCGCTTGCCTCGATTTCCTTATCCTTGTCGCCATCTCCTGCTGCGAGGCGAGGCCTGTCATGGTTTCGCACGTGCAAGGACAACCTGTCCCCAAAGGACAACTTGGAAGGGCCTTTTCCTGGCGATCTAAATTAGGAGCAAAGCTGCCGCACGTCCAGACATCAACTCGCAATGGCCAAGGACGGTACACAGCTTGCACTCGCGAATCTGCGGCTTAGGTTTCAGAATGCAAGAGAGCGGGTGGGAGCAGGAGATTCCATGCAAATATCACCAGCACGAACGATAGTGACACAGATCAGTTGGCTTCTCACGGGCTTGCTCTTCACGGCTTGCCAATCCCAGGCTGGAACATCAGAAGGCGGCCGTGGAGCCGACTCCCCCGCCTCCGCAGAAATGATGCTGCCGGCGTCTCAAGCACCACACGATACGGCCAAAGGGTCAGTGACCTTCATTGGGAACGCCACGGTTCTCATTCAGTATGCGGGGTTTACGATTTTGACCGACCCCACCTTCATTCACAAACACGAGCAAGTGTCGATTGGGTATGGCCTGCACACCACTCGCCTGACCGACCCAGCGATGAACATCCGCGATCTACCGCCCTTGGACTTGATCTTGCTTTCGCACTTTCACGGCGATCATTTCGATCAAGTCGCGGAGCGGGAATTGGATAAGTCTTTGCCGATTCTGACCACTCCCGAAGCGACCGTGGCATTGCGTGAGAGGGGATTCAAAAACACTTCGGCAGTGGCGACCTGGGAGACGAAGACCGTGAAGAAAGGCGAGGCGAGTCTCCAAGTGACCTCAATGCCTGGACGACACGGTCCCCCGGTCGTGGACTCACTCCTTCCTGACGTGATGGGCAGTATGCTGGAATTTCGTTCCGCTCCCGACAGCCCGACCTTCAGAATGTACATCACGGGAGACACGCTTCTGATCGACGATTTAAAGGAAATTCCGCGTCGGTATCCCGACATTCATCTCGCGCTCCTGCATCTTGGCGGGACCAGGGTCCTCGGAATCATGGTGACCATGGACGCGCAACAGGGCGTCGAGGTGATGCAACTGGTGAAGCCGCGGCTGTCGATCCCCATCCACTACAACGACTACGATGTCTTCAAGTCCCCGCTCTCCGATTTTCAGCGCGCGGTCAAAGACGCGGGCCTTGAAAATCGGGTCCATTATTTGAGCCATGGCGACACGTACACGTTTCATGTTCCTCAGCATCAGTGAGGCCCTAATGACAATCCACGGCGTTGCGGCACGGGGCCCGTTCCGCCAGAGCCGACGATGCGATGCCTCCATCAAATACAGACAGGTCATTGAGCGGCCAACCGACCACGAGATGGCTCGTCATGTCCTCGTCGCATCGGTCGATCACGACAGCCAAAGTGCGAAAGGTGACGTGGCTGCTGCCGAGGATGTCATCGAAACTTCATAGCCCACCTGTTCGATGCTACGACGCGGGAAGGGACCGTTCGTTATGTCTATAAGGCTAAAAAAACTTCGTGATCAGGTCATCGTTATCACCGGGGCAACTTCCGGCATCGGTTTAACGACGGCCCGCATGGCGGCGCGACGCGGCGCAAGGCTCGTTCTGGCGGCCCGTAGCGAAAACGCTCTCATCGAACTTGAGCGCGAGTTATCGGACGGCGGCACGCGTGCGGTCACCGTCACGGCGGATGTGGGAAGGCCCGCCGACGTGCAACGCATTTCACGCATCGCCCGCCAGAAGTTCGGCGGCTTCGATACGTGGGTCAATAATGCAGGCGTGTCTATCTACGGCAAACTGATGGATGAGCCGATCGAGGACATGCGGCGCTTGTTCGAGACGAACTTTTGGGGACTGGTGTACGGGTCTCTAGAAGCGGCTCGGCACCTGAAAGAACGCCACCAAGCCGGGGCCATCATCAACGTCGGGAGCACCCTGTCGGATCGCGCCCTGGTTCTCCAAGGAATCTATTCCGCTTCCAAACACGCCGTGAAAGGATTTACCGACGCGCTTCGCATGGAATTGGAGATGGACCGGATTCCAGCTTCCGTCACGCTGATTCAACCAGGCGCCATTGCGACTCCCTATTCTCAACATGCCAAAAACTATATGCAGAGCGAGCCCACCAATCCTCCACCCGTCTATGCGCCAGACACGGTCGCTCGGACGATCCTGCACTGTGCTGAGACCAGTGAACGGAATGTGTACGTCGGGGCCGGGGGCAAAGGAATTCCGATGCTCGGTTACTATGCGCCCCGACTTGCCGATCTATTGATGGAGTCGCTCTTTGCCGAGCAGCAACAGAGTGATCGTCCTCCGGCGAGGCCTCGTAACGATAATGCCCTGGATCGGCCTTCCGGCGACTTGCAGGAAAGAGGCGACTATCAAGGCCATGTCTCGGAATCCAGTCTCTACACGACCGCTTCGCTGCATCCGCTCTTGACGGGAGCGGCGCTCATCGGCACCGGGCTCTTGGTCAAAGCGATGTGGCACCCTTCCGCAAACCGGTTTTACGAGAGCAGGCGGCCGCACGCACGGCGAGGATTCTCGCAGATAACGGAGTCGCACGCGCCACGCTCAGAACCCGAACGGGCCATATGATAGGCGAGGCTCGACATAGTGGTTCCTCGTGAACCGATTTAGGCCGCTGCGAATGGCACGGTGATGGCAGTCGGTTCCCTTGAGTGCGTGACGCGAGGGATAGTCCATCTGGAAAGGAGCTCATGCCCAAGAAATCACGCGAACTCAAACCCGGCGATCGCGTTCAATGGAATACATCGCAAGGCAAAACCAGCGGGCGCGTCGTCAAAAAGCAGACTTCGCCGATGAAGATCAAGGGGCACGAGGTCGCAGCCTCGCACAATCACCCTGAATATCTCGTGCAGAGCGAAAAGACTGGAAAGAAGGCCGCACATCAAGCGAACGCGCTCAAGAAGAAAAGCAGAGCAGACCGGTGAACGTCGATAAAGCACACTGTGATGACCACCAGATCCTCACGAAGGAAGGCACGATCGCTGCCTCAGATGCCCATGCCACGCAAGACAGGACTTAAATCATCGGCTGCAGGCCATAAGAAGAGTCGCAAATGGTCTGCCGATGTCATGAAGCGGAGCGATGCCCTGGACCTGGAGGAGGGTGTCTTCACGAAACGAACTGCCGTCGAAATCGCCAGGTCGTTGAAGCGCTCCGCGGACCGTAGCCGCAGGAGAAAGGGAACGCCTTTTCAATCCGCGATGTCCATGCTCAATTTCCACATCAATCGCGCAGGCAAACAACTGAGCGCGATTCAGAGATCAAGGTTGGAGCGCGCGAAAGACGAGTTGCGGAAATTGTTTGGAAAGACTGCCCTCAAGAGGACATCCAAGGGTAGTTCCTAATCCAGCGGCCTATTGGCCGGAAGGAGGCACGCTCGCTGAGGGAACTTCACCGCTTTGGGGCTTTCCGGTCGGTTGCTCCGGGTGCGTCTCCTTTAGTTCGGATGAGGTGGCCGCAGGATTTCCTGCCGCAGGCTGATCGGATTGCTTAGATCCTTGGTCACAGCCGGCCGCCAGACACGACAACAGCGAAAACCGGAGCCAGAGCAACCATATGTTGAATCCTTCGCATCACGTCTTCTCCTGATAATGGTGAATCATCTTCCGTTGTACGCCGGAGGGAACGATCGGTTCTCCTCCGGCGTACAGGTACACGATGGCAACACTTTCGAGGCACGTCACGACCAACGGAATCAAAAATGCATTGCGAGTCCACCGACCACATGGCTCGCCATGTAATCGCCGGTCAATCCTGCCGAGGTGCCCTGTATCTGGGTAAAGTCGAACTGTGCATAGTTGAACTTATATTCCGCGAACACCGCGAGGTTCCGATTCATAAAATATTTCACTCCCGCCAATGCATTGAGACCGATCCGTCCGTTGTCAGTGCTGCGTCCAAATTGGTTGGAGGTCTCTGCAAAGAAGATTCCAGGACCAGCGCCGGCATAGAGCTGAAGTGGGCAGCGCAGATTTTCATCCAACGGTGACCAGTGCCTTCGGTCATAGTCGGCATCGTGCACCGTTCCATCATCTCGGTGCCGGACATCATCCCGATGGCGAACATCATCGCGGTTTCGGCAGCCGACTTTCGTCCGCGCGATCACATTGAACGCCAGGGTAGTCACACGCAGATGAGACCCTGGAAAACCGCCCCCCTGTTCAATGTGGGGCGTCGAATTAAAGCCTTCAACCTCGAGCCCCAACCAGTTCAAACGGCCGGGATGGAAATAGCCGATCTTGGCTCCATACACGCCAGAGTTTGCGAGATCACGTCCCCCAAACTCTTGACCCGCGATTGATCCCCTGCCTTCCACGTCCGAAAAGTTATGTCCCCATGTAAATCCACCGTAACCAGCAATGTAGACCTCTCCTTCTCGACGCCGTTCCACCACCCGCTCGTCGACGACCACACGATCTCCTGCCCGATCCCTGGTGACGACCCGCTCCTGAGAGACTTGGTCGCGAGTCCGCGGCCCTACATCGGCGGGTTGCTCTTGCACCGGCGCCCCCGTCTGCGCCAAGCAGGTCAAAGCGGTCCCCAACAATAGACCAGAAGCAACAACTCCCTGCACAGCGCGCCGTGATGAAACCATCGCAACCTCCTTTATGGAAAGATTAAACCTCATGTCGATCGGACCCTTTGCAAACGCCGGGCCGGATACTGCAGGGAACCAACCGAAGAACTCAAGATCGCCACGTGCCTCGGCAGCCGCATCAAAAGAGGGCTCGCGACGTGAAGAGAGGGGTGAAAGCAATGACCTGATCAGCCGGCAGGTATAATTTAAACCGCAAGATTCGCGGACCATTTGTCCCATGCCGACAACTTGTCCCCGCAAGCCCTCTCCATACGACCCAGTTCGATTGCCGCGCTTCGCTCAATTCCTATCACCCACGCTCTACCCAAGCGCGTGGCCAAAGTAGCGGGCCCGACCCATGCTTATGATAAAGACTGCTCTGCAACGGCCTTTTGACTCAGCGACCCGAAAGTCTCCGCTTTTAGGGCAAACACCATGAATCCGCCGAAACGACACTCGTGGGCATCGCTGGTATGGATCCACACGGCACGTTGCTTGCGAAAAGGTAATTCGCACCAGCGAAGGTTTCATATTCACGCAAACGTATGCCTGATACTGGGTCGTCGTATTACCGGCGCTCAAGCGGCCTCGGCGCCAGAGCAGCCTATAAAAGAGCCTGTCGATGGGAGCACGCCGTCGAAGGCCGACTCAGAACCCGGTTCGATGAAAAAACACCCGCTCCACACAGAAGAGCAAGCAGTTCTCAACATCGAATGAAGAAGGAGACCCCCTATGCCAAACCAAGACCACTCCGGCAGCAGCATCACCATGGATTATGCGGACCCGCGGGCGGACTCCCACAACGAGTCGGCGGATACTGACGCCGCCAGGCCGGCGCGACGTTTGGCAAGCGCAAGGCCGCGGAGAGTCTCCAGGGAAGACACGCACGAGTCTCTCGCCTACGCGCTGGGCTGGTTCAGCGTAGGACTAGGTTTGGCCGAGATCCTCGCTCCCCGCGCCATTGCCCGAGTCGTCGGTCTTCAAGACGACCACCAATTTCTGATCCGCGCCCTGGGAGCGCGGGAATTGACCAGCGGCGTCGGAATCCTCTCCGACCGACGGCCCGCCGGCTGGGTCTGGTCCAGAGTCGCCGGCGACGCCATGGATGTCGCTTGCCTGGGAGCCGCCATGGCCTCCCCTCACGCCAAGCGCGCTCGAACAACCACCGCCTTATTGGCTGTGTTGGGAGTGACGGCCCTCGATTTGTGGGCCAGCCAAAACTTGAGTCGCATGGTCGGTTGGACGACCGAGAGTGGTGCGATCCTTGTGAAAAAAACGGTGACTATCGACCGCTCAGCGGAATACCTCTATACATTCTGGCGTGATTTCACGAATCTTTCCCAGTTCATGAAGGAGATCAAATCTATAGAGGTAGCGAATGACCGGCATTCACATTGGACCGTACAGGGTCCTGGAGGCGCGCCATTGGAATGGGATGCGGAAATTACCGACGACGTGCCGAATCACCGCATCGCCTGGCGCACCACTGAGCAGGCCTCCATTGACCACAGCGGTTCGGTCGAGTTTTTTCCGACGACCGGACAGCGCGGCACGATCGTCAAGGTCGTCATGGAATACAACATGCCTGGCGGAATGATAGGGGCCGCCATGGCTAAGGTGCTGGGCCGCGAGCCGGGCCAAATGGTGATGAGCAACCTTCGACGATTCAAACAAATATGCCGAGACGGGGGAAATTCTGCAATCGGACTCGTCCGTCGACTGGTACCGGTCTCACGGAACAACGGCCTGGACGGCCCATTGAAGCATCCGCCGAGCGCTAAAAAAGACTCTTCACGGATCTCGAATACCGAAGAGTGCGGCTGAAACATAAAGGAGTTCACGATGAGAGCAAATTGTTGGTACGGTAAGCAGGATTTGCGAGTGGAGAACGTGCCCGATCCCAAGATCCTCAATCGGCGCGACGTCATCCTTAAGGTCTCGTCGACGGCGATCTGCGGATCGGATCTTCATATCTATAACGGTCTTATACCGACGATGAAGGCCGGAGACATTCTGGGACATGAATTCATGGGTGAAGTGGTAGAGGTTGGAAGTGACATCAGCCATGTCCAGGTCGGTGATCGCGTGGTCACGGCGTTTCCCATCGCCTGTGGACGATGCCTGTTTTGCAGAGATAAACTGTTCTCCCTATGCGAAAATTCGAATCCCAATGCCTGGATCGCCGAATCGATGATGGGACATTCCCCTGCCGGCATTTTTGGCTATTCCCACATGCTGGGCGGATTTGCCGGCGGCCAGGCGGAATACGCCAGGGTTCCCTTCGCCGATGTCGGAACGATCAAGATCCCGGATGGCATCTCTGACGACCAAGCGCTTTTTCTTTCCGATATCTTTCCGACCGGCTACATGGCGGCCGAAAATTGCAACATCAAGCCTGGTGATACGATCGCCGTGTGGGGCTGCGGGCCAGTCGGTCAGTTCTCCATTCGTAGCGCATTTCTGTTAGGCGCCGAACGAGTCATCGCGATCGATCGCTTTCCGGAACGTTTGCGCATGGCCGGCGAAGGTCGAGCCGAAACCATCAATTACGAAGAACAGCCCGTCTATGACAGCCTGATGGACATGACCGGCGGTCGCGGCCCGGACGGATGTATTGATGCGGTGGGGATGGAGGCCCATGGGCCTGGGTTGATCGGAGCCTACGATCGGGTGAAGCAAGCCATGATGCTGGAAACGGATCGACCCTACGCTCTGCGTCAAGCCATTCAGTGTTGCCGAAATGGGGGCACGGTGTCGGTCATCGGTGTCTATGCCGGATTCATTGATAAATTCCCGATTGGCTCCGTCATGAATCGGTCGCTCACGATCAAAACGGGACAGGCCCATGTGCAACGCTACATGCATCCCTTGCTGGAACGGATTCAACGCGGCGAAATCGACCCCAGCTTCATTATCACCCACCGGATGGGACTGGACGAAGCACCGCAAGGATTCTCGCAATTCCTCCACAAAGAGGACGAGTGCATCAAAATTGTCCTGAAACCATAACGGGTGGAAGCAGTAAATCTCCCGGGGATTTTGTCACGGTGCAAGCTTGGCTGCGGTAAACGCCAACGATAGTAGCGGATCAGGTTGGCAAATGAGAGAGTTACACATGCGAGGAGGATGTATGGCAGAAGTACCGCCTCATTATCAGTCTGAAAAACGCAAACAGACCGAATTCATCACCGCCGTCGAGACACTCGGAAAGACGCTGAAGGAACAAGGCCCGCTCGATGATAAATCAGCGCATCTCCTCCAACTCGCGGCATCCATCGCGATTCATTCGGAAGGTGGCGTCCATAGCCATATCCGGCAGGCTCGAGACCACGGCGCCACGAGCGACGAAATCCGTCACGCCATCATGTTGCTCACGAGCACGTTGGGGTTCCCGACTGTCTCCGCGGCGTTGAGCTGGGCCGAGGACATTTTGGAGGATCATGGGAAGGGGTGAAAGACCTGGTGGCACCCTCAAGTTCCTTCGCGGACACTCAGCCTAAAAGAACCGCGCCCCAGGCAGTGAGCCGGACTTATGGTTGGTCAGGCAGCTTCTTCGTGAGGGTGCGAAATGTGATGGAATAACGCAGGGCTTTGGTGGCGGGAATGGAATGTTCCCATAAGAGGCGTGCCTGCCCGCTCAGCAGATATGCGGAGCGGGGCTCCAATAAACACTCAGACAGATCGCGAACATCTCCTCGCTTCCGTTGAAAACGAAGCCTGCAGGTGCCCAGAAGAGAGATTCCAACGACCTTGGGTCCGAACGTAGGCGCGTCACGATGCCAGCCGATACCGGCTCCGGGAGCATATTGGCTGATCAGAACCTCTTCAATGTTCTCTGCGAGTTCGTGCATGAAAACTGCGGCCCGTTCGCGCCAAGGCAAGAGCCAGCTTGGAAGGGGTTCTCCTCGCGCTACCCTCCCCGATTTGTAGCCGTACATCCAACCAACATGCAGAACCTTTCGCTTGGCTACCATGCCGCGCATTTCCACGCTTCCGAATGGCAGTGTATCTAGCCGGTCGAGAATGGCGCGCTCCTCACTCACGGAGAGAAAGTCAGACAGATAGTCAAAGCCTTCAGGGAGACCGGCAGATATGGGTTTTGTCATGATCTTCTAGATCACTTACTGCGATGTCATGCGGCACTCCCACCTGGAGGAAATCTGCCGGCAGGACTGCTTTTTACGAACCGGCACTGGACGCCCCGCAGGCCTCTCATAGGAATCGCTCGACCAGTTTCCTGGTGTAGAGCAAGATCGTTTCTCGTTCCTGAGGAGTAAGGGGCACATGTTCGGTATGCTCCAGGAGCCTGGTACAGAGCTTCATATATGCAAATACGCTGGGCCTTACGCGGTAATAGACTTTGGCTTCGCTCATACCATCACCCATTCAAAATGATATCGAGACCAGAACAAAATAATATAATAGTCGTGCATTAGAGGAGCATTAGTAAGCGCTTAGAAACCACTTACTGGAGATGGGAGCGCTGGTAACCAACGCTATGAGGACGCTCTGGATGAAGCCAGTCATGAGGAGGGAGACTCTCTAGTCGGAAAACCCGAGGCAGATGAGAGCAATTAAGATGAAGCAGCCCGATTTGACAGCTTAGCAGCGCCAGCTAAACTCCGCCTTGAACGTACGAACAGTCGGTTTGAGTCTTTCAGCTCTCTTGATCAGCACAACGAAATAACTTTATTCCCCGACCCGTTGATCATGTCGTCTTCGCCGACTCTCACGCTATTTTTTCGCCTCCAGCAATTGCAGGATTCGATCGAGCTTGGTCTCGTCCCCGTGCTCTGCGTTCATGATCTCTGTGGATAGTTCTTCTATGGCTGTCTTAATCGCTTTGCCTAGATCCTCGATGGCATTCAGTCGCTTCTCGATCCGTTCAAAGTTATCCCGAATATCTTTTTCCACGAGTGCTCTCCCTAATGTGTGATGTCGCGCTGACTCGCCTACTCAGAGAAGGCCGTCATGCGTAAGGTACCATACGGTCGGTGGGATAGCGCCCGTAATGATGCAAAAATTATCCGCGGGCTTCGGCTTTTGAGCGGCGCACGAACCTTGCCAAAGAGACGAGCACGACCACTCCTAACCACCAGGAGGGTTGTCCAGCGGAACCGGATACCTGAGCGGATGAAATCATGGCACCTGCCGGTGGGCGAGACCCCGCATCTTTTTTTGTGCCTCGGTCTCTTCCAACATGAATGGGCGCCTCCGCATTGTTGGATCCCGTGGCCGTGTTTGATCCCATGGCCGTGTTGGAGTCTTGGGCTTTTGCCGCATCAGCGACCTCGGCATTGTCTGAGGGGACGATTCGTGCACCGAGGGCGTTGGCATACACCTGAGTAAATTCTGCGCCGAATAATACGATCTGCGCGGAGTAGTACACCCACACGAGCAGAATGACCAGGGATCCTGCAGCGCCATACGCAGACCCCACTTCGCTCTTCCCGAGATACAGACCTATCGCGAATTTGCCGATCGTAAAGAGCAGCGCGGTCATGGCTGATCCGACCCAGACGTCACTCCAAGCCACCTTGGCATCGGGAAGAACCTTGAAGATAAGGGCGAACAATCCGGTGATCACCGCGAAGGAAATCAGAAACTCCAAGACTTGCAGGACGAGCTCGGGACCCGGAAGCCACCCCCCGTACCATTTGCCGAAAGCTGACAGGCCGGCGCTCAGAACGAGTGACACAAGGAGTAAAAAGCCCGTTCCGAGCAGCGCCGCGACAGAGAAGAAGCGGTCCCGGATGAGTCCCCACAGGCCGCGCCCCTCCTTGGCTTTCACTCCCCAGATAGAGTTCAAAGAATCCTGAAGCTGCGCAAACACGCCCGAGGCACCGAGCAATAACGTCACGCCTGCCACGATCGCAGCCAGGATCCCAGTGGAGGGCTCGCTCGCTCGTTGTATCATTTCTTTGATCGCCGCTTCGCTTTGCGGGCCCACGAGGTTCCCGATCTGCTGCAGAATGTAGCCTTGCGCCGCCTCACGCCCGAGAATCACTCCGATCATCGCGATGATGACGACCAACAGAGGCACGATCGACAAGACGGTGTAGTACGCCAGAGCGGCACCATGCCGCGGCACCTTGTCGTCGCTCCAGGCCGTAAAGGTATTTTTGAACAGTTCCCAAAACCGGGCTGGGTTGAAGCAAGGCTTTCCATGAGTCAGGCATGAATTTGTTTCCAATTTTTCTAATATGAGGATGGAGGCTCATCCCATCACACAACGAACCTTCCTGCATCTGGGGAAAACCCTGAAACATAGCGAGAGTTGTGTCCCAGGCGTCCTGCCTGGTCCTTCCCACTTGATGACAGGAATTTCGTGGGGTTCAGCGTCATTGAAATGAGACGAGCCATATGGCTGGCGCGAGATTGAGAGCGACCCCTCTTGCTGGGCGGGGAACCGGTCGGGAAAGGAAAGACGACCACACGATGCGGGGTTCCTCAAACTCGAATCTATTACTATCGACGCAACTGTTCCATCGTACATTGCTTCGGAGACTTGTCCTGCCGGAATCTCACTAACTTGGTGCCATGGCGAAAGCGATCCTGAGTGACATGGTCGAAACTGACTTCTACGACGAGTTTAGGCGCGAGCGGCTCCCATTGAGTCGACCGTTCCGTCGACCATCGGCTGGGTGCTCCCGGCGCCTTACCGGTAAAGCCAGGCTTCTGCATAAGGCTCTTGAGCTCCTTCGTGAGTGAAGGTTTATCGGCTTTTGCGATGCCGGACGTAAAGCCGACATGATGCAGGAGCCCGTCTTCATCATAGAGACCGAGCAAGAGAGAACCTACTTCGTGGGAGTCTGTGCCATAACGAAATCCGCCTACCACACAGTCCGCGGTTCGAACAGGCTTGTATTTCTGCATCACCCGTTCGCCGGGCACATAGACATCCGTAGTCTTTTTGGCCACAATCCCGTCGATATACCACCCGGAGAAATCGAACCACTTTCTGGCCTGAAGAATGGAATCAGTCTGCGGGGACAGCTTGAGCGCCTTTTCCTTCGCGCCATACTTTCTATGGAATTCTTCCAAAACGAGGCGGCGTTGAGACAGCGGGGCAGACATCATCGTCGTGCCGTCTTCAGTCTGGAGTATGTCGAAGATCACAAACGTCGCAGGCTGATTCTTCGCAAGCATGTGTACCCGGCTAGCGGCTGGATGCAGGCGCATCTGAAGATCAGAAAAGGAATAGCCGCTCTGACCTTTTACCAATAACTCCCCATCAAGGATAAACGGAGTCACCGCCAGCTTTTGGAGCATGCGCACGATGTCAGGGAAATATCTCTCCAAGGGTTTTCTGGATTTGGACCGCAACGTGACGGTTCCATCTCGTTTATATGCGAGGCAGCGAAATCCATCCCATTTCGGCTCGTACCGCCAGGCGTTCCCCTCAGGCAACTGATCGACGAGCTCCGCTTCCATGGGAAACATGCCTTTCTCTTGCGGCCATGGATGGCAATCCTTTCGCGTTTCAAGTTCGGCAGCCGATGTGTATGGAGCGCCTTCTGCAATCGCTGCACTTGTATTCTTTTAAGAACGGCAGCCATGCCGAATTGGTCGGCGCTTTTCAAATTAGGCAGTTCGCGCCATTCCAGCGGTATGGCCACAGGCGCGCCGGGTCGCGCACGCAATGAGAAACTGGCGATACTGGTGGCCGTATAATCATTGCGAAAGAAATCGATCAGTATTTTCCCCACGCGCTTTGATTTGGTGATAGTCGCAACGTACGTATCGGGCGCTTCTTCGACCATCGTATGCGCAAATGCCGAGGCCCAACCTTTGACCGCATCCCACCTCGCCTTGGGCGCCAGCGGGACGGTGATGTGCAGGCCTTTTCCTCCGGTGCATTTCAGTGAACTTTCAAGCCCTAGTTTTTTGAGCCGGCGCCTGATTTCACGCGCCGCTTTCTTGACCACTGAGAAGGGAACGGCCGGATCGGGATCAAGATCAAAGATCATCCGGTCCGGCGTATCGATCCTGTCGAGAGTCGCGCCCCAAGGGTGTATCTCAATCACGCCCATTTAGATCATTTCCATGATCCCCTTGACGTCTTTCACATAAATATATTTGTAGCGGCTGCCTTTATAATTCCACACGAATGGATGGACGTGTCCCCCTAAGCCAAACCCGACATTCCGCTGATAAAAACAGTCCGCCTTGGTTCCGCTGGGACACCTCAGCAAACTAATGGGGCGGCTTTTTATCTCTCGCAACAGCAGGGGCGCGACCGCTGCGTAATATCGCGCCACATCCCCTTTCGTCATCCTCCGCTCTTCAAACACCATGCGTTCGGGATGCGTGATTTTGACACCATGCAAAATAAGCTCGTCCTGCGCAACTTGGGCTTTCTTCACTGATTCGCCTTGGATTTTTTAGCGGAAATGAAGCGTTGAAACTGTGGTGCACTCAGGCAGTTGATCACACGGTCAGGCGGAACACCGCCCTTCCGAGCCATGGCGACACCCCATCGAATATTGTCTATCTCGGCGACGGAATGGGCGTCCGGGTTGATGCTCATCATGCAGCCGAACTTCATGGCCATCTGGTGCCACCGCCAATCACAATCAAGCCGCCAGGGATGGGCATTGATCTCCACGGCCACCCCATGTTTTGCGCAGGCTTGAAGGATGGCTTCTACATCCACGTCATAGCCTGGTCGGCGCAAAAGCTGACGACCTGTCATATGACCCAGAATGGTCGTGTAAGGATTCGTCACGGCGCGGATGATCCGAGCCGTTTGCATCTCTCGATCCATTTTGAAGCGGCTATGAATGCTCGCGATAATAAATCGAAACGCTTCAGAAGCGCATCCGGATAATCGAGCTCCCCGTCCGCCAGGATATCGGATTCAATACCTCTGAAAATATGAAAATTGCGACCGTATGCCCGATTGAGGACATTCGCCTCTTCCCTCTGTTCGGTCACCTCGACGGGCTTCAGTCCTCCCGCATAATGAGCGCTTTGTGAATGATCGGTGATGCCCAGGTAGCTGAATCCCCTCGCCCGGGTTCCCTCAGCCATTTCTTTCAGTGTGTTGGCGCCATCGGAGCGGACGGTGTGTGCATGGAGGATTCCGTGGATATTCTCACGGGTAACGAGGGAAGGGAGGGTCCGCTTTTGGGCTCGCTGTACCTCTCCATGACCTTCCCGCAACTCTGGCGGAATAAAATCAAGACCCAGGGCCTTGTAAATTTCTTCCTCTGTTTTCGACGCAATAACTTTTCGTCCCTTTTTTAGCCCCTCCGGTGTCAGCGTCAACTTCTTTGTTTTCGCCAAGGTTATGAGCGATCGAATATGCCCGGGAGATCCGGTCGCGAACAACAACGCGGCGCCGAAACTATCCTCTTCGCAGCAATGTATGTGTATGTTATTGAGCATAGGTTTTGGCGCCTGGGCCCTATCCAAGATCGCGACCAGGCTGAGGTCCGCAACGAGCTCGCACTGCCTCCGCACGTCCCCCGCGATACTGATCTGGCGCACCTGTGGATGCGTGCGGCTGAGAGTTTTTTGGGCTTCTTCAAGAAGAGTAGTCGCGGTATGGATGTGCTTCTTCTCAACCGCTTCACGACGCATTTTCAGACCCTGCAGAACCTTGTGCTGAAAAACCGCTGAAAACGCTTTCGCTCCTTCTAGTTCACGGTGCTCGATGGCATGTTGCAGCGCTTCTACGGTTGAAATGCCGGTTTCTTTGTGGAGCCGAAGGATTTGGCTGGTACGCATGCCTGGAATGGAGAGCATCTCCAGAACCCCGTGGGGTATATCTTTTCGTAGTTTCTCAAGGGTGGGGTCCGAGCCTGTGTTGTAGAGCCGAACAATAACACCGGCAATAGCGCTGCCTACGCCGGGGAGTGAGGTCAGCTCTCCCGCAGCGATAACCTCTGACAAAGGTCTGGTGAGGGCGCGCAGGCTGTCTGCCGCCCTGGTGTAAGCCTGCGCCCGAAAGCGATTGTCACCCTGCAGTTTTAGACGCTCGCCGATTTCATGCAGCAGAGCGATGACTTCGGCAGATGGGCGCGTTTCTTTTCTGGGCATGCCTGGTGACCTTGCCTGCTCCACGCTGAAACCCCTTTGGCTGGGAAAGGGTCATTCGGGCAGGCGGGATTAGACAGGGCCTCGGTAGCATTTTCGTTGAGTGGCTTGAATAGATTGGTCAATCACCTTGCGTGAACACCTTCTTTATTCTGGGGTCCCGCCCTCCGTCGTTGGCGCATCACGGCTGATGGCCTGCTTCCCAGTCTCAACTTTCACGCCGAGCTCCTCTGCTTCTTGCGCCGTCATGATCGCCTCGGTCTTCCGAAACATGTCGTTTTCTTCTGCGGCCACGTGGCTCTCAACCAGCCGACGCAATTCCTGAAATTTTGGCACCCAGGTATGATCATACGTTTGAACTGCTGCGAGCTCATCCAAAAGAATTTTGATGTTGCGGTGAGCTTCCATTGCTTCGTGTGCCTCATCACGCGTGGGCTCGGCTTGCTGAAAGACTCGATAGACGTGCAGATCCTCAACTGCCGCATGGAGTTCCAACTCTCGCTTGAGTCGCCGGAATAGCTCATGACGCTCAGGCGTATCAGGCTGGTCGAAGCCGCGTTGTATCTGACTGAATAGGGAGGCCACCTTCTCGTGATCCCGCCGTAAGAACGTCACGAAGTCCATCATGGTTCCTTTCGATCAAACTGGTCACTGAAGAAGTGATGTGGATGAGGAGACCGACTCGGCCGGTATGCCATAGACATACCGGCCCATACGTTTCGAATTTGTCGGGTGAACAGGAAGCCGCTTCACCCGACCAATATCACTAGTTGCTCAATGGGTCTTCTTGTGAGAAGAACTCCCCTGTGTCACTCACCCGTTGGATTGTGGTCGCCGTATCGGTGTCAGAGGCTTCGATTTTGACGTGATCTCCAACCTTGAAAGCGCAGTTTTCTTTCCCACCAACGGCAAAGCCTGATCCTTTGGCCACGTCTTCATTCGCCTTTTGATCGGTCGATCCAACGACGTCCTTGAGCGTGCTTGGATCTTTGGACAATTTTCCTGATTGCTGATTGAGTCTCCTGAGGCATCACCACGCCACCAGAGCCCTTTCCCTGTGCCGACTGCTTCTCCATGTGCGGTGTCGGGGGGATTTCCTGATGTTCTTTGCCCGATTCGCTGCCCCGTTGACATCTGACTTCCCTTGCCGTCCGAACAAATCATATTTGTGTTCTTCGTGACTCGCAGGGTGACGTCCTGGCCTAGGTCTCCATGGACAGTATATCGGTCCCCCTCCAATTTGGTGATCTTGCCGACGACCTGGCTCACTCCTTCAAGCGCAAAAACTGATCCGGGCATGCCCATCGCTAATACACCTGCGAGCACGCTGAAAACGACATGGCGACCGACCGATTCAGCATAACCATTGCATCCTCCTTCGGTGTGACGTTAAGTAGCCTCACTGCAGGGTTTGTATGCCAACTTGCATCTGAACGGGTGGCTCAATCGAAAGAGTCTTTTAGGCGACGGCACGCCGAGGCTGCGCAGCCGCCGTTCCTGTCTGAATATAAAACCAACCGAAATAGATTCCCAAACCTGAAGACAACGCATGCAGCCATACGTCATGCCCAAAGAGTGGGATCAGCCCCATGGTAGTTTGAAGGCTTGGGACAAGACCCATGACCGTCAAGATCGCGTAGAATCCACCAATAAATTTGGCGAAGGTTTGTGGCGACCAGATATTTCGCCAGGCCAACAGCCCTGCGATCCCAATCAACACGTGCACGCTATTGTGCAACGCATTGATCGGAAAGAGGCCAAGCAGACGGCCATAGTTGCTCTGTACGGTCAGGGATGGATCGTTTGCCTCTGGTGGACTGACGAAGCCGTCGGTGAAACCGAGTACGCCCACGGCGAGGAACAGCGCGCCCATGACTGCTGCGAATGTAAATATTGTCATCACGACCTCCCTTCTGAGCAATACCATCAACTGCAACCATCTCAACCTCTCCTAAGATCGCACGCCGATCTGACCCTGGATAGACTTGGCTTTTGCCAAATGATCCCGAAGGTCGTGCACGACTAGGCTCAATCGTTGTTTCAGCTGCGGATTATCGGCAGACGAAGAAGTCTTTTCCACCAAACTCACCGCCTGCTCATGCATAGCCACTTGATAGGCGATATAGGCACGATCGAATTCAGACCCGCTTAACGATCGTAGACGCTCCATCGTCTCCTGGTGCGTTGAATTCATCGTGGCGGCCAGCGCTGGTGGATCAGGTCGAAGACTCGTTTGATTGGCCAATTGCCGATTCTTATCCATGGTGGCGGAGTGGTCAGCTATCAGATGGCTGGCATAGTCCCGAACTTCACTCGACTGTGCTTTCTGCTTGGCAAGTTGAGCCGCTTCCATCTCGCTTTTGTCAATCGTGTTCATAACAGCCAACACATTGGCATCGGACATGGTCCCGGGCATGACTCGTTCTGCCAATGAACAGCCCGAAAGGACGGCGAACGTAAAGATGAGCGTAGATAGAGGATAGAAACCTTTCATAACAGCTCCGATCATTAAGTGTTGAGGCCGTAGCCAGTCCCAGGTAGGTACAAGAAGATTGCAAGATAGGGACCTCAACTGACCAGGCGTCCTCTCGGTGAAACGCTATGCAGCTCATCCTATGGGCTATCTGCGCCGAGACCCGACTCGCTATCGGCTCGTGCGCCTATCCGAAGCAATCATCGCCACGCTGCGTGCAGCCAAACCATTTATGGGGCATTTCAGCAATCGCCAGTTTCGTTCCCCACTCTTTATTTCAATGCACCCGAACGGTGACACGAGTTCCGTGTCTTTTAGCCCTCACCTCATCGCGACATGGTCATCCATGCGGACAAGCTGTCCGTCGTAGAGACAAAATGAACCGTGCGCGAGCCAATACCAGAACCAGGACAGGGATCCAGAGTAGTTCGCTCTGGTTCAGGCCTTGCACGGGCTTTCGAAATCGGTCTACATGATTTTCCCAGGGGTATGCTCCAGCCCGCAATCGTATTCAAGTCCGCCAACGGTGACCTAGTCGTATTGCACTAGACAGTAGGCCATACCTACTTGCCGCCGGCGGACCATTCGTACCTTCGTTTCGATGGGACATGGATTCAGAGGAACGTATGCCGAGAGCATGATGTTCTAACCCTGAGCGGCCGCGAATGCGCTGGCTCTGTGATGGCTAATCCAGCGCTAGGCGTTCAGAGAGGAGAGAGTGAGTGCTACGTATGCAGTGGAAAACGTTCCGACGGCTCTTCAATGACACACTTTACCGGCTTCCAACAGTAGATATTCGGGAGACGGTGAGCTTTGGACCGAGTCTTTCATCGGATCCGCAATCGACGCGCAATGGATACATCGCCATACAAACGTGTCGGGTGAAAAGTCCACTCGGCGCTCTTCCAGCATCCAACCTTGGCATTGGGCGCACGTCATGTATTCCTCATTGCCTTGGTTCATGGGTCCGCCACCGGGGGATTTGAAGGCACCCTTTGATTAGTGTCGTGCTCCAATGAAATTGGCATGCGAAGCGGCGGTTTTTATGGGCACAAGCCGTTGCGATTTCTTCACCTTCCGAAACGCATGATAGGCCAATCAATCAAAATCACCACTAGGACCTACCCTAGATAAGTTACTTACTCCGTGGGCCGCTATCCACGGGCCTTGGCCGAGAGTCGATGTGACGCGAGAGGGCCTTTTTGCGCTGAAATGTGTCGCTCACTCTTCCATCCCATTCCTGGGCTGCCATCAAAAGGCCTTGAAACACCTGAACGCTCCGCAGATCGATGGCTCAAGGGTATGCCCCAGTGGCCTAGTATTTCATGCAACGTATATTAGGTATTAGGAGAAACCTTTCGTCCTAGATTACCGAGGTGCTCGATGGCTCGCAGGAACAATTTGGAAGCAGAACAGGTGGCAGCGTTGCGTGAACGGGCAGAAAAGACGCTCAAGAACGTGATATCGAAAACTATCCCCAGCCTTGCCTCTGAAAATGTCGAGGCATTGGTCCATGAGCTCCGGATCCACCAAATCGAACTTCAAGTGCAGAACGAAGAGCTACGGCAGTCCCGACAAGAAGCCGAGGAAAGCCGCGACCAATATTATGATCTCTACGAGGCCAGTCCCTCTCCATACATAACATTGGACCGGCAATTCCATATCCAGCGTGTCAACGGTGCGGCTGAGCGTTTGTTAGGGACAGAGCGCAGGGTCTTAATCGGCCGACGTCTATCGGAGTATGTCCACGCGGATGACGCACCGGCTGTTATGGAATGTTGGACGAAGGTCGTCGAGGGAAAGGGCCCACTCAGTTGTGAAATGAAGTTGCGTTGCAAAGACGGCGTTAAATTTGCGCTGGCCGACTTGGCCCTGGTTGGTCCACCAAATCATGTTCAGCACCTTCGTCTGACGGCAACAGATATTACAGAGCGCAAATTGGCTGAGGAACGACTGAGGACACAAGACCGGGCACTGATGGAACACCAGCAAGAGCTCCAGTCGGTCAGCGCGCGGCTGCTCTCCATGGAGCAGGACATCCGGCAAAATATCGCGCGGGACTTGGAAGAGGAGTACAGACAACGTATGGCTGTATTGATTTGGGACCTTTCGGCCATCGAGCGCGAAGAACCGCTTACCGCTCGCGGGCTCACCAAGTTACACGCAATCCAACAGCGCGTCTCCCATATGGGAGTCGACCTGCACCATCTCGCGCATCGTTTACACTCCGGCTTTTTACAGCGCGGCGGTTTGCAGATCGCCATGAAGGAGTATATCGAGGACCTGAACACCTTTGGCGCCACTCGGATCACCTTCTCCGCCCAGGATCTGCCGGTGGAGTGCGATCCCGAAAAATCCGTGGCTTTGTTCCGGGTCATGCAGGAAGCATTGGTCAATGCGTTCAAGCACGCTGAGGCTCACACCGTGATCGTGGAATTAAAGGCTACCGAACAGGAACTCTTGCTGACGGTCCGTGATGACGGGAAGGGTTTTCATACGGGTAGGCGCGCCACGACGCCCGGCGGATTTGGGCTGCTCATTATGCGGGAACGCATGCGCGCGATGGGGGGAGCCTTTACCGTAGAAAGCCGCCCAGGTGAAGGGACGACCTTGAAGGCATCAATGCCACTCAAGGATGTGGCTTCCTCTACCCCCTCCTGGCATCCCTTCAGGGAAACTTTGAATGTTGCCGAAGGAATTGTGAGATCACGCGGAATGGATAAGGAAGGATCATCATCATGACGCACGTCAATACACATACGAGTGGAAACGGAAACGTTGTGCCATCTATCCGTGTGACTCCTCCGACCTTTTACCAGAGAGGCACATTCGGTCGTCATCTGGGACATTTACCCATGGCGCGGACGGGAAGCATCCGAGATTCTACTCCAAACTATGACCGAATGCTGGAGGTCATGTCGTGACGACGCTTCAGAAGGATTTTGCCGCAAATCGCATTCTAGCTTTGCTGCCTCCTCCGGAGGCCGAGATTATTGCCCCTCACCTCGAACTGACGGAGGTTCAGTTAGGCGATATTATCGACCAGCCGGGAAAGCCGATCCGATACTTGTACTTCCCGCTGCGCGCCGCCATTAGCGTCACGGACATGTTGGACGAACACCATACCGTTGAAGTGACCATTACAGGCGCCGAAGGCTGCAGTGGTGCATCGATCGTACAAGGAAATGATCAAGCAGTGTGTATGGCTCTCGTCCAAATCGGGGGGCCGGCCGTCCGCCTAGCGGCATCTGTGGTGATGTCTGAACTGACTCATCTGCGCTATTTGGAAAGCGCCTTGCAAAGATACAACGCGCTCCTGCTTCGCCATGCTGTGGTTTCAGTAGGCTGTAACCGCTTTCACTCCCATCGACAACGTCTCGCCCGCTGGTTAAAAGCGCATTGGGATCGGACGGGGTTGGAAAGGTTTCCCTTTACGATGACGTTCCTCGCGGCTCAAGTCGGCATTGACCGGGATACGGTCGCCGGGCTGGTGGAGGATCTTAAACAGCAGGGTATTGTCACGAAGGGCCACTCTTTTATTACGATTACTGACCACGAGGGGCTCACCGCCGCCTGCTGTGAGTGTTTTGCCCTTTGCAAAGACGCCATGGGGCACTACGTGGAAGGCTTGCAACAGTTAGCTCACCGCAACTGATGATTTGTCCCATGCTACTGGAGGTCGATGCGATACCTAGAGCCCTGTGCTTTTCAGGTATCCAGGTAAGATGCCGTTGACTAGGAGCGAAGTTGTGCCTTTCGGCTCGCGATCCAGGCATCAAAATCGGATGAGAGCGCCGGGTGGGCAGTCAACAACTCCCGCAATCGCTCGGCCTGCCGGTTGGCGGCGGTGTGTGCTAGGGCCGACGGTTTTAGCTTCGCCTTGATGACCGACAATTTCGCCTTGGCTTTTTCACGCTGGGCTTGCTGTCTCTGCGCATTGGACATCCTCTATAATGGCGGCACCGTATTCCCAATGTGTACTGGGTATATCCCCCGGCCCCGGAGCTGACCGGCGACGATGACAGATGCTCGATGGATTCCGTCGTATTATCGCCCGCATGGTCACCGCCACGGCTATGCATGCACACAGGCCAACCGAGTATCGGCATTCATGCCCCAGCCAACCGCAGTGTCGCGTTTAGTCTCTCCTTAGACTTAGGATGTCGCCACGGTTCGCGCCCGGCTCGTCGAAACGCGGAAGCCTGTTGGTCCTCAGGCTCTCCTCGAACAGATCCCGGTTCATTGCCTGTCCCGCAGTAGCGCCCTGTCCGGCTGCGATGATCATCTGGCAATTCGCGGGCGTGAGACAGCCGGCCGCATAGAGTCCCTGGATGCTGGTTCTCATGCACGCATTGACGACGACCTGCCCCTCGGAGTCTAAGTCCGCTCCCGCGCTAGCGGCCAAGCCGCTATGGACGACATCTCCTCGGGTGGTAAAGGCCGCATCGAGTAAGACCTCCTCTCCCGACTCCAAGTTGAGAGATCGGATCCACCCATTTTCATGTTTCAAGGCCGTAATGCGGGGAATTCGCACCGGAATATCCGCGTCTTGGATCCAGCCCTGATGGTCAGAAGACCATGTGGA
Source organism: uncultured Nitrospiraceae bacterium (assembly GCA_963839785.1). Classification (GTDB taxonomy): domain Bacteria; phylum Nitrospirota; class Nitrospiria; order Nitrospirales; family Nitrospiraceae; genus Nitrospira_A. Next base: position 788,261 of record CAWIWD010000021.1, on the reverse strand, counting down.
CCGAGCTCCATTCGTGCAAATCGTGACCTGGGAACTAAACAGCAACATCGCCAAGGCATACTCCGCTGCCTCGGCATTATGACCAATAATGACAATGCGCTTCCCTTGCACGCGGTAAGCATCACAGTCTTTACAGAAAAAGAAGCTATGGCCCAAGCATTCGCGCACCCCTTCCACATCAGGAGGTAAATGGGTGAGCCCCGTGGCGAGCAGTACGCGCTTCGCACGGTACTGTCGGGCATGCCCCACGAGATCGAAGTGCGTGCCAGACGGCCGAATGGACTGCATCGTATCTTCCCTCACCTCGACGTTGTACCGCCGGGCCTGCGCGAACCCTCGTGTCAGCAAGTCCTGACCATCAATGCCATCCGGAAAACCCAGGTAGTTTTGCACGTCCTTTTCCCATTTGGCCATCGAGTGCGCTGAGTGGACCAGGAGCGTGCGGCGCTGGCTGCGCCCTAAATAGATCGCCGCGGATAATCCTGCCGGCCCGCCACCGACGATAATGGCGTCCCAGAGGGTATGTGAATCGTCCATGATCAGTGTCCTCAAAAATCTAAAACGCCAGCCATTGGATGAGAGGCGGCTGCCAGGGTTAGAACTGCACCTCGGGAGAAGCCGTGACCTCAGCCTTAAGTGTCGTGTGCATCTGAACGAGAGCATACTCATTGCTTTCGGGATTCAATGACGCAATGCAGTCGCGTGGCGCAGTGATGGCAAAGTCTCGCATGTAGGCGTCCGCAGCCGTATACAGGACGCAGTTGTCACCCGACACCCCGGTGACGATGAGCCGGCGCACGTCAAGAAATCGAAGGAGTAGTTCGAGCGGCGTGGCGAAGAACCCGGAATGCTTCGGCTTCAACACGAAATAGTCCTCCGTGTCCGGTTTGAGCGCTTCGGTGACAGGTCGTCCAGGGCACTCATTGTGAAGGCAGCTCTCGACCATGGTTCTCAGGTCATGTTGCCATTTGCCGAAATTGTCATTGACATAAAGAGAGGGAACCCCCGCATTCCGAGCCCGGCGTTTGAGTTGTGCAATTTGCTCCGCGACATGCAGCACTGTGGGAAACATTTGGGTCGCATCCGGAAAGGTAAAGGGATTGATCATATCAATGATGAGTAAACAAGACTTCCTCACTACCGGGAGAATAGCGAGGCAGGCGATGCTGACGCGTCGTCTATGGACATGGTCACGTATTCTGCAGCGAAGCAACTAGATGCATGTACCTGGGGCATTCGCGGATTGGATTTATCTGCCCGCCTCTGTCCGCTAATGGGGCCGTGCCCTGAATCCTCGTAAACGCCTCACGTCTCTTTCTCCACCATCCAGCGTAAGCCTCTCCTAGGATTTTGCCATCCAATGTCGCCCGGTATTGCGCTGGCGCCTCACCGTCACGCCACTTCACCTTTTCCTGGCCCTCATGTCACCTTCTCCTAGCTCTCCTGCTCTTCACGAAAACCTAGGCGGTACGACCTATCACCAGTCCACCCCTCTGATCTGCGACAGACAATCTATTCTCACAGCATTATCCTATGAACCGAGGCAACGGTTCACACTATAGCTGCGGCATTCAATGGCCGGGGCTGGGCAATACCCTGGCAGAAACAGGTGATTCTAACGTGCTGTCTTTGAATGGATATACACATACAAGGAGCAGGACCTTTAAGGGAGGGATGTAGACGCCACGTACGTTTGCTTCCAATGGGTGAACCCAGGGCTATGCCCAGTACCCTGATTTTTCCCAGACGCGTACCTTCAGACCCTGTTGGAGGCGAAACCATTCGTCGCCACGTATTCATATCACTATTGGGACATCGATAAGGAGTCGAGATGCAACATGGAAAGACTGGATCCACAGGCGGCCCGGCGCCCTCCGTTGCGCAAGAGGCAGCCGAAGATCCGACGGCTGCGGGAGACGCCGCAGCCAAGCACATAGGCGATACACTGAAGTCCGCCGCTGAGCGCGTTCGGTCTCACCTACCGGAAGATGGGATTGCAGGCCAGGTGGCCGACAGGCTGAGAAGTGGGATCGATCAAGCGGCCGGTCATTTGCAGGAGCAAGGCTTCGGGGGAATGATCGACGATGTCGTCGCCATCGCCCGGCGCTATCCCATGCAGGCAATCTTTCTTGGCCTGGGTGGCGCCTACCTGTTGTCTCGTCTTCGTCGCGACTAGGATCGAACGGAAAAAGGAGCCTCCATGGAAGAGTCGACTCGCCCTACAATCGTGTCGTTAGCGGGCAGCTTACTTGATGATCTTCGACGCCTGGTGGCGCAAGAGGTTCAATTGGCGAAGCACGAGATGCAGCATGAGCTGTCCAAACTCGCCAAGGCTGCCGTCCAGGCCGCAGTCGCCCTCGTCCTCGGCCTCCTCACCATGGTGCTCTTGTGTTTCACGTTGGTGTATCTCCTCCACAGCCTCCTCGGTCTCTCCTTGTGGGCGAGCTATGGAGTGGTGGCTCTCCTTGCGGCGATCGGGGCCGGCGGGTTCGCCTATCTGATGATCAAGGTGGGGACGAGCGTGCGACTCTGGCCCTTCCGCACTTTTCGCACCCTAAAAGAAGATGCCCAATGGATCAAAGCTCAAGTGCTCTCCCCGAGGCCGTAAGCTTGATAGATGTCTCACACGTGACGATCCTCAATGTGTTCGTCGACTTCGATCGTCAGCCGATGGACTCCGCCGTTCGTGCCCCGACTGCCCTTTTCACATACGTGATGAAAAGACTGACACCGTCGTTCGAATGGTCACCATTACGCAGCCTGTATCCGGCCGTGCCGCGGGAGAGCGCATGCCGGATTGCTTCTCGGAGGGGCCGTAGGCCGCCGCACGGCCGCAGAGACGGCCGCAATCAGCTAGTCGTTTTACGCAGCATTCCACTGCGCCTGCCACCATGTCGCCCATGGTTGGTTTCCACGGCGCGATTATCTGACGATCGCAACCGCACCGCGCCCACCACATAAACGCCCAGTAGGCCGGATGCTTCAACGCTGAGTCATTGGAGCTTCGAGCCAAGGAGAGAGATGGCAAAACGAAAAAAAGAGAAGCGCGAGACGAAGAAAACCACTGATTTGGCGACAAACTTTGAAAGCTCAATCGATGAGCTCCTCACGACCAATCAGGGCTTGCGCATTAACGATGACCAAAATTCACTGAAAGCGGGAGAGCGCGGCCCATCGCTGCTGGAGGATTTTCACTTCCGGGAGAAGATGACGCATTTCGATCATGAGCGGATTCCTGAACGGGTCGTGCATGCGCGGGGGGCGGCCGCGCATGGGGTGTTCCAGGTCTACGAATCTCTGGCCCCCTTGACCAGGGCGCGGTTTCTTCAAGACCCCGTTGCCGAGACTCCCGTCTTCGTACGCTTTTCTACCGTCGTGGGGTCGCGAGGCTCCGCGGACTTGGCCCGCGACGTTCGCGGCTTCGCCGTCAAATTCTATACGGATGAAGGTGTGTTTGATCTCGTGGGCAACAATATTCCGGTCTTCTTCATTCAAGACGGAGTGAAGTTTCCCGATCTCGTGCATGCGATCAAGCCGGAGCCCCATCACGAGATGCCGCAGGCTGCGTCAGCCCATGACACCTTTTGGGATTTTATCTCCCTCATGCCGGAATCCATGCACATGATCCTCTGGGTTATGTCCGACCGCGCGATCCCCCGCAGCTATCGCATGATGGAAGGATTCGGAGTCCACACATTTCGCCTCGTCAATGAGAACGGCCAGTCTCGATTCGTGAAGTTTCATTGGAAACCTCTCCTGGGCGTCCATTCTGTCGTTTGGGACGAGGCTCAAAAAATCTCTGGTATCGACCCCGACTTTCACCGGCGCGATCTATGGGAGTCGATCGAGCGCGGGGACTTTCCCGAGTGGGAACTAGGCGTGCAAATTGTGGAAGAGCAAGACGAGCATTCGCTTTGACTTCGATTTGCTTGATGCCACCAAAATTATTCCTGAGGAATTGGTGCCCGTACGCCGCGTCGGTAAGTTGACCTTGAACCGGAACCCTGACAACTTTTTTGCTGAAACCGAACAGGTCGCCTTCCATCCGGGCCACGTGGTGTCCGGAATCGATTTTTCGAACGATCCCCTCCTGCAAGGACGCCTGTTCTCTTACACTGACACGCAACTCATTCGGCTGGGCGGCCCGAATTTCCATGAAATTCCCATTAACCGTCCTATTGCGCCCGTCCACAACAATCAGCGGGACGGCCACATGCGACAGACGATCAATCAGGGTCGAGTCAGCTATCAGCCCAATTCGCTCGCCGGAGGCTGCCCCATGCAGGCCAAAGCCGATATGGGAGGCTTTCGGAGCTACGCCGAAAATCTCCAAGGTCAAAAAGTGCGGGCGAGGAGTGAGAAGTTCTTCGATCATTTCACGCAGGCGGCATTGTTTTGGAACAGTCAGGCGCATCACGAGAAGGCGCACATCGTCCAAGCGCTGCGGTTTGAACTGGGAAAGGTGGAAGTCCCCGCCATCAGAGAACGCATGGTGGGCCTGCTCGCGCGGGTAGACACGACGCTTGCCGGCTTAGTCGCCCAGGGCCTGGGCCTCGGCGCGCCTCCGGTCCTCGACGGTCCTTTGAACAAAAGCGTTCCCGCGGATGCCGACCCTGGCCGCTTCGAACCGAAGCCACGGATCCCCTCGCTTCAGCGTTCGCCGGCCTTGAGCATGGCGAATACGGTGAAGAAAGGGATCGCCACCAGGAAGATCGCCATTCTGGCCGCCGATGGCGTCGATGATGCCGCCATCGCTCGTATGAAAAAGGCTCTCGAGGCCGCCGGCGCGCAAGCCAAACTGGTGTCTCCCCGCTTGGGGATGCTGCAGGGGGAACATGGTGGCCAGGTGAGCGTCGACTTTAGCTTCCTGACAGCGGGTTCGGTCCTCTTTGACGCCGTATTCGTGCCGGGCGGAGAGGCGAGCGTGAACATCCTCAAAGGAGATGCGAAGGCCTTACTGTTTATTAAGGAAGCGTATTTGCACTGTAAGACCATCGCGGCGACGGATGCCGGGATTGGATTGTTCGCCGCCGCCTCCCCTGCCGACGATAAACGAGCCGAGAGTCATGCCGAAGGTGTCATGCAGGATCGGGTGAAGTTGTTTGCTGGGGATGACGGGCTCATCTTCGCCCGCGGCGCCCAGGCAAACAAAGTGCCCGCTAGATTTATTCAGGCCATCGCGCAGCACCGTCATTGGCATCGGGAGCTGAAAGGACAAGTTCCGGCATAACGCCGGAGTACTCACAGGACCTCAGAGCACCGAGCAAGCCTCAAACTTTTATCACGAGGAGCCGCTATGAACACTGACCAATTGAACGAACTACTCTATCAAGCCCTCGAAACTGAAGCGGGAGGCGTACAAGTCTATGAGACGGCGATTCGTTGCGCGGTGAACGCCGATCTCAAGCAGGAATGGGAAAAATACCTGGAGCAGACGCGGGATCATGAACAACAGTTGCGGATGCTCATGGATACCTTCGGACTGGATCCCGCCAAAGAGACCCGCGGACGACAAATCGTGCGTTACAAAGGCGAATCGCTCGTCGAGGCCATGCAAATGGCTCTCAAAGGGAACAATCCACAAGCGGCTCAACTCGTCGCGACGGAATGCGTCGTGAACGCAGAAACGAAAGATCACCAGAATTGGGAACTGCTAGGCCAGGCCGCTCAGAAGCTGACCGGCAAGCAGGGACAGGCCCTTCAGGAACTGTGCGCGCAAATCGAAGATCAAGAGGATGAACACTTGTACCATTCGATGGGCTGGAGCCGAGAATTGTGGCTGGAATCTTTGGGACTCCCTGCGGTGCTGCCACCGCCCGAAGAAGAGAAGGACGTGAAAACCGCCGGCGAAGCGGCTGACGCCAAGCAATCGCGTGAGAAGATGTTTAGTTCGTGAGACTGCCTCCTGTAGTTTCAGCCGTCGTTCTGGTCGAAGGAGAGGACATATGAAGGGCTCAGCGATGCCCGCAAGCTCATCGCGATCCTGGAAGTGGATTGCGATACCTGCGGGAATTTTGTTGGTGATGGGAATTGCGCTTTCCTTCATTGATGAGCCGCTCCGGGCGTACGCCGAACGTGAGTTGAACCAGCGCCTGCCGGCTATACGATTCACCTTGGAGGCCTCGACCTGCATCCGCTAAGTCTGTCCCTCGATCTCGAAGACATCGTTGTACAGCAAAAGGACCACCCGGACCCCCCGATCGCCGCCGTCTCGAGCATCCATGGCAGTCTGCAGTGGAGCGCGCTATTCTCTGGCCGCTTCGTCACCGATCAATCGATCAAGCATCCGGTGATCCATTTTACCCGTCCGCAGGCCGCGAAGGAGCTGGAAGGTTCAGCCGAACGAAAGCAGAGCTGGCAGGAACTTCTTTTCGGCATGCAGGAGGTCCAGGTCAACGAAATCCGCATCACGGATGGGGATGTCACGTACCGCGAAAATGCCACCTCGAAGCCGCTCCATGTGACGGAGCTGAACGTCAAAGCCGAGAACATTCGCAACGTCCGCTCGAAACCTCATCAGTATCCATCGGACATCCATGTCGAGGCAGTCGTGTTTGAGAAGGGGCGCCTCGAACTCAACGGCCACGCGGATTTTTTTGCCGAGCCGACTATGGCCGTAAACGCCGATCTCACGCTCACCGACATCACCCTTGCGGATCTTCTTCCGCTTACGGCCCAGCATCAGGTGCATCTGTCGCAAGGGCGTCTGTCGACCACCGGCCATCTTGAATATGCGCCGACAGTCCAAGAGGTGCGGCTCCGCACGTTGGCGTTGCAGGAGGTGAAAGGAGATTTTATCCACTCGGCCAAGACGGAAGCGAAAGCGAAAAAGACCGGCAAGAAGGCCGTGCAGGCGGCTGAGCACGCCGCCAATCACCCCACCCTTATTTTGCGCATCGATCACGGAAAGATCGAAAACAGCGAATTCGGGTTTGTGAATGAAGCGACCACTCCCTCCTATCGCATGTTCATCAGCGGGACGGATATAGAACTGGAGAACTGGAGTAATCAACTATCGGAAGGGACGGCGAAGGTGCAGCTTAAGGGTTTGTTGATGGGCAGTGGCGCCACCCAGATCCGAGGATCGTTTCGTCCGGAGACGAAATCCCCCGACTTTGACTTGAGCGTGAAGATTCTCAAGACTCAAGTGAAGTCCCTGAATAACATGCTGCGGGCCCATGGGGGCGCCGATGTCGCCTCGGGTGTGTTTTCCGTCTTTAGTGAGATGACCGTGAAGAACGGACAAGTGCAGGGATATTTGAAACCCCTCTTCAAAGATGTGACCGCCTACGATCCTGAACAAGACAAAGATAAGGGGCTACTCACGAAGATTTTCGAGAAGACGATCAATGTGGCCTCGAGCGTCCTCAAAAATACCCCGCGTGGCGAGGTGGCGACCAAGGCCGATGTGTCAGGACCGGTCGAGAACCCTCAAGCCAGTACGTGGGAAGTGGTCGTGACCCTATTTAAGAATGCCTTTCTGGACGCCGTGCTGCCGGGGCTCGAGGGCAAACCTTTCCAAGGAAAGGCCGTCGCAACGTCGGATTAAAGGGTAAGGAGGTCGACCGATAAGGGCCGGTTCAGAGCCCACCCTAGCCCATCTGGGTGAGTGGGATGGGAGTCGTAGTGAGCCCGGGCCAGCGAATCCATGTGTGAAAGCGGGCTTATACACATGGATTGATTATCGCAGGGGCTGACCTCAGAACTTCTCAAGACATGCTGCTGGTGCATTCCTTCTCTACCATCGAAACCCTTCCGGTTGTTCATCCGTTCTCAATTGTTAGGCTTAGGATATCCTTCACAGGCGTCGCGATGGCACAACCATGCTGCATACGGACTGCGATACAGAAGTAAGAAAGCTCGTCTGAATGGAACCAATTGACGTCGCTTTTTTACCGCCCTCTTCAAGGGGGATTCCGAGTTTCTCCATCCATCGATAATCCGGTATGTTGTATTTTCATCTTTTTATCCACCAGCGGCTCCCGCAAGAATGAGGCTGGCGGTGAAGGACGGGAGTATCAGCCGGCACCGCGGAGCACCATGGGACTGAGTATTCTTATAGGCGATGATCATGCGATGGTACGCCGGGGCATTGTCCAGGTTTTGCGTGACAATTACTCCGGCATATTGACCGGAGAGGCGGAGGACGGCCTGACGATGATTCGGCTCGCCGAGTCGCAGCGGTGGAATTTATGTATCATGGACATCAGCATGCCCGGAAAATCTGGGACCGACCTGCTGGAATGCTTGAAGAAAGCCCAGCCTGCCACTCCGATTCTGGTCTTCAGCATGTACCCGGAGGCGACATATGGCGTGCGCATGATCCGCTCGGGAGCCATGGGATATGTCAACAAAGCCACCGGCCCCGATGAATTGCTGAAATCTATCGCGACCGTCTTGTCCGGCCGTCGCTACATCAATCCTCAGGTCGCCGACTGTCTTATTGAGGCTCTCCGCCCACCCCCGTTGGCTGACACACACGGCCTTCTTTCCAATCGAGAATTTGAAGTCATGAGGATGCTGGTCCAGGGGAAGGCACTGAAGCAGATCGCCGGCGAACTTTCGGTCAGTGCCAGTACAATCAGCACGTACCGGTCCAGGATACTGGAGAAACTTGGTATCAAGAGCAATGTCGAGCTTTGTCGCTATGCGTATGAGCACTCTCTGCTTACCTAGAGGATCTAGATTTGTCGATCTAATATAGTCGGTGGCGAATCTCTCGATCACGGGTATCTTCCTCTTTCATTTCATTTCTCATATCGGCAAATCGACCTGCGGGCAAAGCATCTTCACCCCGCACGCTGATGTTCGCCCTGCGGAGACGAAGCACCCCTTCCAACTCTTGCTCTTGGCTCGCCTTCCAGCTTAGGGCCATACGTGCACTGTGTCGCGGGACCCGCAACAGACGCAGCCTTCTCTCAACAATTCTTGGGCTCTACGGCCCTTCCTACGTGTGGCTTGTCACGAAAACACGACAGTCCTTTTCACATTCCTCGACTCCCACCTCGAAGCTTGCCGCCGTACACTGTCAGCTACGTAGGGGTCGGTTAACCTACATTTCGACAACCCAATGGGAGGTGGCAGGTGCCAGTAAGGCCGGCTGAGAAAGCGAGGAAGGTCAACCTTATTTCACCCTGGAGGCAGTCATGCAGAGTTCACGTCGACAATTCTTAAAAGTCTCAGCGGGAACCATCGCGGCTGTGGCCGTGGCGGACAGAGTGCTTGCGATGACCGCCCTGCAGCCGGTTATCGAGGTGGGAAACCCGCTGGGTGAATACCCGGATCGGTCATGGGAGCGTGTGTATCACGACCAATATCGCTATGATTCGTCGTTTACATGGGTGCTGCTCACCGAACGATACCCACGCCTGCCGAGCCCGAGCTTTCGTCAGGAACGGCGTCGTCATGCGTATCGAGCAGAACTATGACCACCAGACATACGAAGATCTGTACGGCAACCGCGGCACATTTGCGCCATAATCCGCGCATGTGCTTGAAGGGATTTGCCTTCCATCGCCGCGTCTACGGTCCCTATCGTTTGAAGGGTCCATTGATGCGGAAGGGGTGGAAAGAATGGATGGATGCCGGCTCCCCCGAGCTGACGCCCGATGTGAAGCGCAAGTATAAATTCGACAGCCGCTTTCTGGACGACATGATGCGAGTATCGTGGGATACGGCGTTTACCTATGTGGCGAAAGGGGCCGTCCTCATTGCGACCCGCTACAGCGGTGAAGCCGGGGCTCGTCGTCTCCGCGAGCAGGGCTATGCGCCGGAAATGATCGAGATGATGAAGGGTGCCGGGGTACGCTGCTTCAAGCATCGGGCCGGTATGCCGGTGCTCGGCATCGTGGGCAAGATGATGAACACCCGCTTCAACGGCGGATGTCTGCCCTTGCTTGACTCCTGGATTCGCAAAGTCGATCCGGACAAAGCCCAGGGCGGCAAGTACTATTCCAACTATACCTGGCACGGCGACCAGGACCCATCCCATCCGTTCTGGAACGGGACGCAAAACACCGACGTCGATCTGAATGACATGCGGTTTTCCAAGATGAACACCAGCTGGGGCAAGAACTTCGTCGAGAACAAGATGCCGGAAGCCCACTGGAAGCTCGAGTCGATCGAGCGCGGCTGCCGCATCGTGGTCATTACGCCGGAATACAACCCGACGGCCTACCGGGCCGATTACTGGATTCCGCTGCGGCCGGCTACCGACGGTGCTCACTTCCTCGGCGCCTGTAAAATCATTTTCGACGAAAACTTGCAGGACATGGACTTCATCAAGGAATTCACCGACCTGCCCTTACTCGTACGGACGGATACGCTGCAGTATCTCGACCCCCGCGATGTGGTGGCCGATTACAAATTTCCGGATTTCTCCAGGAGCTATTCGGGCCGGATCCAGTCCTTGAAGCCCGAGCAGATCGAACGGCTCGGCGGCATGATGGTCTGGGACCTGAATAAGGGCCAGGCCGTTCCGCTGCATCGGGAACAGGTCGGGTACATGTTTAAGGAAAGCGGCATCGAGCCGGCGTTGACCGGCACCCATCGGGTCAAACTAGTCAATGGCCGCGAGATCGACGTGATGTCCGTCTATCAGATGTATCAAGTCCACCTGCAGGACTATGATCTCGATACTACGCACCAAATCACCCGCGCGCCGAAAGACCTCCTGGTCCGTTGGGCGCGGGATTCGGGCACGATCAAGCCAGCCGCGATGCACAATGGCGAAGGCGTCTGTCACTATTTCCACATGACGGAAATGGGCCGGGCGGCGGCGATGGTGATGACCATCACGGGCAACATCGGCAAATTCGGGACGGGCTGCCATACCTGGTCCGGCAACTACAAAGCCGGCATCTGGAACGCCGTGCCGTGGTCCGGGGCCGGTCTCGCGGTGCACACCGGTGAGGATCCGTTCAATCTGACCTTGGATCCCAATGCCCATGGCAAAGAGATCAAGACGAAATCGTATTACTATGGCGAAGAAGTCGGGCTACTGGAACCACGGTGATACGGCCTTGATCGTCAATACGCCGAAGTACGGACGCAAGGTGTTCACCGGCAAGACGCACATGCCGAGCCCCAGCAAAGTCCGCTGGGTCACGAACGTGAACATTCTTGAACAACGCCAAGCACCACTATGACATGGTGAAGAACGTCGATCCGAACATCGAGATGATCGTCACGCAAGACATCGAGATGACCTCGGACGTCAACCATGCCGACGTGGCGTTTGCCTGTAACTCCTGGATGGAATTCACCTATCCGGAAATGACGGCAACCGTCTCCAATCCATGGGTGCAGATCTGGAAGGGCGGGATTCGTCCCTTATACGACACCCGGAACGATGCGGACACCTTCGCTGGCGTTGCCGCCAAACTGGCGGAAATGACCGGAGATGCCCGCTTCCGCGGCGTGTTCCACTTCGTGTACATGAACCGCGTCGATGTCTATCCGCAGCGGATGCTGGATGCCAGCGCCACCTGTTACGGCTACAGCGCCGACGTCATGTTGAAGTCGGAAAAGGGCTGGATGGTCATGACGAGGACCTATCCGCGACATGGCGCTCTGGGAAGAGAGTCAACGAGTCGAAGCCTCAGTGGACGCGGTCAGGCCGCATCGAGACCTACCGCATTGAACCGGAAGCCATTGAGTATGGGGAAAATTTCGTGGTGCACAGGGAACCGCCGGAGTGCACTCCCGTATCTGCCGAACGCGATTATTTACGAACAATCCATTCGTACGGCCAGATGATTACGGGATTCCGATCACCGCGCAGCACCATGATGATAAGCATGTGCGGAACATCAAGCTGCCGTGGCAGGAAATCAAGCGGCATCCGAACCCGTTGTGGGAGAAGGGCTACCAGTTCTACTGCGTGACGCCCAAAACCCGGCACCGGGTCCACAGCCAATGGTCGGTCAACGATTGGGTGCAGATTTACGAGTCGAACTTCGGCGATCCGTATCGCATGGACAAACGGACGCCGGGTGTCGGCGAACATCAAATTCACATCAATCCGCAGGCGGCGAAAGACCGTGGCATCAACGACGGCGACTACGTCTTTGTCGACGGGAACCCGGTGGACCGGCCCTATCGCGGCTGGAAACCGTCGGATCCATTCTACAAAGTGGCGAGATTGATGCTGAGAGCCAAATACAACCCGGCCTATCCATACCACGTGACGATGGCGAAACACGCGCCGTACGTGTCGACGGCCAAGTCGGTGAAGGGCCACGAGACGCGGCCGGACGGACGCGCCATCGCGGTCGATACCGGCTATCAGTCCAACTTCCGGTACGGCGCCCAACAGTCGTTCACCAGAAGCTGGTTGATGCCGATGCACCAGACCGACTCACTCCCCGGCAAACACACGATTGCCTGGAAGTTCAAGTGGGGCTATGCCATCGATCACCATGCGATCAACACGGTGCCGAAGGAATGCTTGATCCGCATCACCAAGGCGGAAGACGGCGGCATCGGAGCCCGTGGGCCGTGGGAACCAGTCCGGACCGGGTTCACGCCAGGTCAGGAAAACGAGTTCATGATCAAGTGGCTCAAAGGGGAACATATCAAGATCAAGGTCTAAGGATCGAGGTCACGGCTAAGAGGAATGCCTCTTATGGACTTCGTCCTAGTGCTTGAAACGAATGCGAACCAATCACCACGTGATCATGTTCAGAAGGAGGATTGACAATGCCAGAAGTCTATAACTGGCAACTGGGACGGAAGATGCTGTATCCGTACGAGGAGCGGCATCCGAAGTGGCAGTTTGCCTTTGTGTTCAACATCAATCGCTGTTTGGCCTGTCAGACCTGTTCGATGGCCGACAAGTCGACCTGGCTCTTCTCGAAGGGGCAGGAGTACATGTGGTGGAACAACGTGGAGACCAAGCCGTACGGGGGGTATCCGCAGTTCTACGACGTGAAGATCACGCAGCTCGTCGAGCAAGTGAACCCGGGCGGCCAGGTGTGGAACGTGCGGGTGGGCCGCAAGCACCATGCGCCGTACGGGGTGTTCGAAGGGATGACCATTTTCGACGCCGGCGCCAAAGTGGGCCAGGCGGCGATCGGGTACATTCCGACGGACCAGGAATGGCGGTTCGTGAATATTTACGAAGACACGGCGACCTCGATGCGGGCCATTGTCGAGAACATCGACAAGTCGGGCTTTACGCGCGACGAACCGTGGCGGCTCTCCGGCAGCAGCTTGCCGGAACACGAGACGTACTTCTTCTATCTGCAGCGGATCTGCAACCACTGCACCTATCCGGGCTGCCTCGCAGCCTGTCCGCGGAAGGCGATCTACAAGCGGCCGGAAGACGGCATTGTGTTGATCGACCAGAACCGCTGCCGCGGGTACAAGAAGTGCGTGGAGCAGTGCCCGTATAAGAAGCCGATGTACCGGGGCACGACCCGGGTGTCGGAGAAGTGTATTGCCTGTTATCCGCGGATCGAAGGCAAAGACCCGCTGACGGGCGGCGAGCCGATGGAAACGCGCTGCATGGCGGCCTGCGTGGGCAAGATCCGCATGCAGAGCCTGATGCGCATCGGCGACGACGGCCTGTGGGCCGAAGACCGCTGGCATCCGCTGTACTACACGATCCGGGTGGAGCAGGTGGCGTTGCCCCTGTATCCGCAGTGGGGCACCGAGCCCAACGGCTTCTACATTCCGCCACGGCACAGCCCCCGCGGCTATGCCCGGCAGATGTTCGGCCCGGGCGTGGACAACGCCATCGAGAAGTATCTCGTGCCGAGCCGGGAACTGTTGGCCGTCCTCCAGCTCTGGAGAGCGAGCCAGCAGATCATCTTCCGGTACGACGTCATTCCGGGCCCGAAAGTGTTTGAAACCCAAATCCACGGGAAGCGGTTCGATATGTACAACGACACCGTGTTGGGCTTCAACAAGTCGGGCAAGGAAGTGGCGCGCATTCAGGTCGAAGAGCCGATCTACATTCGGCCGGCCGAACGCGTGAACTGGCTGTAATACTCGCAAAGGGGAAAAAGGCCTCGCCTTTTCCCCTTTGAAGAGCATGAGCACCAAGGAAGGCAGGAAGCTTCAAAGGGCTTCCTGCCTTTGCACAATACGGGGGTCAGACGGGAGCGGGTCATCCCTGATGAAGCCGTCGAGGGGGAGACGGAGCGGACAATATGTCAAAGGCCGGACAAATGTTCCTATAGACCCTGAACCTCGCAATCCGATTCCAAGGCTCGTCAGACGACAGCTGTCACGCGACAAGTCCCGAGAACCCAGATGACACGGCACAAAAGGCCTGGGCCTGGAGTATAAGCCGAGGGAACATTTCAAGACTCTCGTGCTTAAGATAGTCGGTCTATCAATTGCAAGACAAAATTCAGGTCGATGACTGAGGTAATAAAAATCAAACTGAGCAATGAGGAGGAACGTACATGGCTCTGGATATCGTTCAGAACAAGGGAGTGCCGCTGGATCAGCAGCGATTCACCTGGCGCGAATTGGTGCAGAAGCCGATCAGCAAGTTGGATGATGATGCGTTCACGAGGGTGCGAATCATTCTGATGAACGGCATTGAGTGTGAGGCCTCGCGATTTAGTCACGCTTGCGCGCGGATGAACAAAGAGTTGCAATTGCCGCTGGCCCTCGTGCGCCGGGCGGAACAGCATCAACAGACGATGGTGAACTGGTTGTTGCCCCCGGACCAGTCGCCGTTGGAAACCACCATTGGGTACGAGCAAGTGGCAATCGAAGTCACGGCGAGTCTGGCACAGCAGGAACCGGATCCCTATATCGCGCAAGTGATGCGCTTCGGGCTCTTGGAGGATTTTGACCATCTCTATCGCTACTCGGCGTTGCTCGATCGTCTAGAAGGAAAGGATGCGAACAATATTCTCCAATGTTACTCCGACATCATGCCCGGGCGTCCAACCAGTGACGAGCACCGACATCCCGCGGATGACTTGCGCGACCACTATAACAAGCGGACCGCGTCTCCACTGACGAAATTGAACTCTCTGACGATCATGGCGGGTGAACACCAGACCCATGACTATTACATGAACATCGGCCCCTTATTTGCCGACCCGTTAGCACGCCAGCTCTATGCGGAGATTGCCTCCATCGAGGAACAGCATGTGACGCAGTATGAGTCCATCATCGATCCCACCGAGACCTGGATGGAGAAGTGGATGCTTCACGAAGCGACTGAAGTCTACAACTACTACAGCTGCGCGGAACAGGAAGACAATCCTCGTATCAAGGCCATCTGGGAACGCTTCCTCGATTACGAGCTGGGGCACCTGCATTTCGCCATGGACCTCTTCAAAAAGATTGAGCGCCGGGATCCGGCCGAAGTCCTGCCGAGCGCCCTTCCGAAGCCGTTCGCCTACAAGAGTCAACGCGCGTTCGTTCGACAGGTCCTACGAGAGGAGGTGGACTTCCGCGCCAATGGCAAGGAAATCATCAGCAACAAGAAACAAGAGCCTGAACGGTCGCTGGAATATCGTCGTCATTTGAATTCGGAAGGGTCGCCGTCGCAGACCGTGGCGGCCGGATATCAATGGGCGCCTGGAACGGAGCTCAGCACAAAAATGGGGGTAGCTGTATGAACCGAGTGATGACAACGGGTAGCCAACAAGACCGGCATCGATACATCGCCTGAGGACTCCAAGTTACTGATCGAAGGGGCGGAAAGCGCGATACCTAGTTCAGAGGGCAATGAGATGACATTGGGCTCGTATCGGGAACCGGAGATACTCGCGGCGGACCCTGTCGGGTCGGTTCCACCTCCGGGCACCCTGACCGGGATGGCCAAGACGGGCATGCAGAAGTTGATGGGCAACCAGCCTGAAGTGTTATTGGATAAACTGGCCGGCCGGCTGGCGTTTGAACGGACCGGAACGAGATTATATGACGCCCTCCTGGCGAAATGTACAGTCAGGACAGATGAAGCAGAGGGTTTATCGCTGGAGCTGCTCCGGAAATTCAGAAACGAGGAAGCGAGCCACTTCGCCTGCTTTGGGAGGCCATGCGAGAACTTGGCGCGGATCCGACCGCCCAAACGCCGGAGGCTGACGTCAATGGCGTGGCATCCATGGGACTGCTGCAGGTCATTACGGATCCTCGAACATCCGTGGCTCAGTGCATCCACGCCATTCACATCGCGGAGTTGACGGATCGTGACGGATGGGATCTTCTGATCAAGCTCGCCCGGGAAATGGGTCAGACCGATATGGCCGAGAGGTTTACAGTGGCTCTCGCAGAGGAAGGGCAACATCTTGAGACCATGCGTCAATTAATGGAGCAAACGGTGCTGGCGGAAGCGGGCCGGTGAGGATGGTGATCCATGGGGTGCGAAGGCAGCATAGTACTAGCTGCCTTCGCACCCCGAGCGAGAAGAAAAATTGCTGGCCGTCGCAAGACTAGCGTGATTTTCCAACCTCTTCATTCCCCGATCATACAGTTCGGCGCGAGATAGATCCCCGGATTCATTCATCTTCTGTCTTTAGGGATGAAAGGCAGGACGAGGGTGCGTGTGTTTTTTAGGCGCGTCCATATTGTTTCCAATCGGAAGGCCCGAATACCGCGCACTCGAAGGGCAGTAGTTGTCGCACATCGGTGTCAGCGCGCCGTCCTCCGTCGTAGTGGTGTGACTCAGAACTGAACAAAAGAGTCGTTACGTCCCGGTCAGGCAAGACCTGTGCGACGTTCGTCAGATTGCAGAAGGCTTGTACTGTTTTCCCGGCTTCCGGTTTTACCCCCCCTCTTACCAGTTCCAGCACAATGGGGCCATTTGGCCCCCGGTGAAGTTTGGCCATTCGTTCGGCATAATTTCGCAAGGCGGGCCATGATCGTCTAGCCTCCAAAAGATCTTGGTAGAGGCGCCTGAGACCTGCCTTCCGCGGCACATCTTCCCAGCGCCAAGTCAGGCGACAGCCCTCGAACGTCGATTCAGACTGTGGGTCAGGCACGTCTATCCCGGCTGCATGAAACGCTTCGAACTCTCTTTTCCGACCCTGACGAACCGCCTCGATCAAGTCCTCGCCGTCGAAGGAGCAAAAGAATTGAAAGGGGCGTTCCTCACCGTATTCCTCGCCCATGAACAACAGCGGAAGATGTGGAGCCACCAAAAGCAACGCGGCGGCTAGCCGTTGCTTAGGCGGGCTTACAAGCGCCCCCAGCCGGTCCCCGACGGCTCGGTTCCCCACCTGATCGTGATTTTGGATGCAGCCGACGAATCGATCACCAGGCAGTCCCGCCGCGGGTGCGCCATGGGAGCGGTCGCGATGCCGGCTGAAACAACCATCCAGAGCAAACGTCTCTTCAAGCACTTTCCGCAACTGTTCCGGATCGCCGTAGTCTGCATAGTATCCCTGACGTTCCCCCGTCAGCAGGGTATGCACGATATGATGAAAATCATCGCTCCATTGGGCGTCAAGACCATAGCCTCCACGATCTTCGGGAAGGAGGATGCGGACATCGTTCAAGTCGCTCTCGGCAATGACGTGAGCCGGATATCCCCTCCCCTGGGCAGCCTCCACGGCCGCCTCCTTGATGTCCCGCAAGATGTGTCTGGCTCCGAAATCATAAATCGCATGGACGGCGTCCAGCCTGAGGCCGTCCAGATGATAGTCGCGAACCCACATGCGAACATTATCGGTGACGAAAGCCCGGACGGCTTCGCTCCCGGCTCCGTCATAGTTCACCGCATGCCCCCAGGGCGTGCGGTAATGATCCGTAAAATATGGTCCGAATTCAGACAGGAAGTTGCCCTCCGGGCCGACGTGGTTGTAGACGACATCAAGAATGCAAGCGAGGCCTTGCTCATGACAGGCATTGACCAGCCGTTGCAGACCTGCCGGTCCGCCATAACTATCTTGCGGAGCGAATATGAAGACTCCGTCGTATCCCCAGTTTCTCGTGCCGGGGAATTGCCCGACCGGCATCAATTCCACGGCGGTGATTCCCAGCTCGCGGAGGGCCGCGAGGCGGGGGATGACGGCATCGAAGGTTCCTTCCGGCGTAAACGTTCCAACATGAAGTTCGTACACTACAAGGTCCTCGCGCCGGACCCCGCCCCAAGCCTCATCCGACCATTTAAAAGCTGACGGCAACACAACGGCTGAAGACCCGGCCACCCCATCGGGTTGCGAACGCGACGCGGGGTCTCCCCGCTCCGGGCCCTTGTCGAGCGCATAGGCGTAACGCTGCCCATCGGAGACGGCTTGCCGACGGTATAAAAAATAGCCATGTGGCTCGGGCGTCATCGCCTCCACCGTCCGCTGCGATTCATCGAAGAGAATGAGATCGACGGCCTTGGCTTTAGGAGCCCACACACGCCATTCCATCGCTCCATCAGCGGCGATGACGGCGCCACACTGCTGCTTCATACTGCTCATCCAGGCTCCTTTCCACCTACTATTCGCACTTTTCCTAATGCATTTTCTCAGGACAGTCCAACCGGAGAGCAAGGGCGCTGCAAGGGGCGGGCCAGTTCAATGTACATATCGACTCCAGTAGGGGTCAACGATCGGCGGCGAATCGCTGTGACATCCCCGCATGCTGAGTGGAACCCCACAGGACAGTTTGTCCGTATCAGGACAAAACGCAACTCGTGATCTACATACTGGGAGGATTGCCGCAGGACCTTCTACGCGTTTAGGCTGGAAAAAGACCCGCAACGGTCCACGGACGGTGAGCCTGAAGATTGCATAATGTAAAGATCGCATAACGCACGACCACGAGTTTCTATTAGCGGTTAAATACCACAACAGCGCACGCAGCTTCACACATCCGGCAAAGAGAGAGGCCCACATGATGACCTGCAGAGTTCGGAATTCGTCACGGTTTGTTGAGACTATGCACCAGCGATTCGATTTGAAGACGGCTGTGGCATTGGCCGGAACGGTGGCATTACTGGCGATTTCCTGGGCCATGCCGCTGGACCTCTCGGCGGAATCGAACTCAGAAGGAGCCACCAAAGCGGCCCCCCGCGATGCCAAAGCACCGCCTGTGGCAGAGGGCTCCGCGCTGACCACCAATCAAGGGGTCCGTATCGCCGACGATGACAATTCACTCAAGGCTGGGGCGCGGGGTCCCACCCTGATGGAAGACTTTCACTTTCGGGAGAAGATGATGCACTTCGACCATGAGCCGATGCCTGAGCGGGTCGTGCATCCGCGAGGGTCAGGTGCGCATGGCTATTTTCAGGTCTACAAGCCGCTCACGCAATACACAAAAGCCGCCGTCTTTGCTGACCCGGCCGTGAAGACGCCTGTCTTTGTGCGGTTCTCTAACGTGAACGGGTCGCGCGGGACCGCCGATACGATTCGTGACGCGCGAGGCTTCGCCACCAAGTTCTACACTAAAGACGGCGTGTGGGATCTGGTTGGAAATAACATCCCGGTCTTCTTCATCCAGGACGCGATCAAGTTTCCTGACCTCGTGCATGCCTTTCATCCGGAGCCCGACAATGCAGTGCCGACAGGGGCAACGGCGCACACCTCCTTTTGGGACTTTATTTCCCTGACCCCCGAGTCCATGCATATGATCATGTGGATCATGAGCGACCGCGCCATCCCGCGGAGCTATCGCATGATGGATGGATTCGGGGTCCATACCTTTCGCTTAGTCAATGATCAGGGCGAATCGACCTTCGTCAAATTTCATTGGAAACCGCAGCTCGGAGTGCACTCGCTGGTCTGGGACGAGGCCCAAATCATCGCTGGTAAGGACCCGGATTTTCACCGCAAGGATCTGTGGGAGGCGATCGAAAACGGCGCCTTTCCGGAATACGAACTGGCGCTGCAACTCCTGCCTGAAAAAGACAAAGGGAAGATTCCCTTCGACGTTCTAGACCCCACCAAGATCTGGCCGGAAGACGTGATACCTCTTCAGCGTGTGGGCAAGCTGATTCTGGATCGCAATCCGGATAATTTTTTCGCGGAAACGGAAGAGGTGGCCTACCATCCCGGTCACCTGGTATCGGGAATCGACGTTTCCGACGACCCGCTTCTCCAAGGCCGTCTTTTTTCCTATCTCGATACGCAGCTGAATCGATTTGGCACGCCGAACTTCGTTCAGTTGCCGATCAATCAGCCGAAGTCGCCGGTTAATAACTTTCAGGAAAACGGCATCATGCGCTTTACGAATCGCGCAGGGAAGGCGAATTACGAACCCAATTCGTTGGCGGGTTCGCCAAAGGAAGCGTCTGCGGAAAAGGGCGGTTACGTCCACTACCCCTCTCGTGTCGAAGGGACCAAGGTGCGGGAGCGTAGCGCGAGCTTTAGCGACCATTACACCCAAGCATCACTGTTCTATAACAGCTTGACCCTGCCCGAGCAGGAACATATTCGTCAAGCACTCCAATTTGAACTCGGCAAGGTATCGAAAAAGGACGTTCAACAGCGGATGGTCACTCACCTATCCAAGGTCGATGGGCAATTGGCCAAGCTGGTAGCCAAGTATTTGGGGCTTGTGGCTCCCGACGGGCAAGACAGTACGAAAGCTGGCAAGGCCAAGGGCTTGAGTCAGGAAGAAGGTCCGAAAAATTCGATCAAGAGCCGGAAAGTCGCCATTCTCGCGGCAGACGGCGTGGACAGTGGCGAGCTGGTCCGCATGGAGGATCGACTCAAACAAAAGGGCGCAATTGCGGAACTCATTGCACCGCACTTGGGCATGCTACAGGGCACGTCCGGCGATCAGCTGCGGATCGATAAGTCACTGGCGACGGCCGATTCCGTCATGTATGACGCGGTGTACATCCCCGGTGGAAAAGAGAGCGTCGATCAACTTTTAGGCGACTATGAGAGCCGTCATTTCGTCCGCGAAGCCTACAATCACGGGAAGGCGCTGGCTGCCGATCGAGAAGGTGCTGAAATCTTGAAGGCGGTCGGCATCGCCTCAGCTCCGGGGGTCGTATTCGGCCAACAGGGGTCAGAGGCTGAGGCATTCATTGAAGCCATCAGCAAACATCGCCACTGGAACCGGCCCAAATAGCGCCGCCCGGACTATGCAGCCGCTACCGGATACGAGAGGGCATGTTTAGGTCATGAAAGGAACACGTCATGTTGATGTCTCAGCACCGGATGACGATTGCTTTGGGAGTCGTCATATTTTTCGGAGTTGTTTCCACGTCGATGGCAGAGCAGGAGTCGCTTGGAAAGGCGGACGCCGCCTTCCTCCAGACCGCCGCCAAGCGGCAGCAGTCTGAAATCCAGTTGAGTCAACTCGCGGTGGAACGGTCGGAAAGCGAACAGGTGAAGCAGTTCGCTCAACGGATGGTGCAGGACCACACCAAGGCGAGCCAGGAACTCAACAAGCTGGCCACAGACCTCGGCCTGACCCTTTCGGAAACGAAAAAAGATGCGCCGCATGGGGCCAACTCAAAATTATCGTCATTGTCTGGTAGGGCATTCGAACGGGCCTACATCAAGCATGAGATGGCGGGTCATAAGAAAAATGTGTCCGAATTTGCAGCTAAGTCTAAAGGGTTGAAGAATATCCAGGTCCGTGAATGGGCCTCGGCTACTCTTCCCGTTTTGAAGGAACACCTGAGTCTCGTGAAGGGGCTCGCTGCGAAACCCGCAAAAGACGGTGTTAGGCCGATGGGGACGCAAGGCTAGCGAGAAGCCTCCGCGCGGAAACCATTCTGAGAATATGGGCGGGACTTGCGAGCCGCGAACGAGGTGGAGCGATCACACGGTTTTCCTCGGGACTTACCCAGGACCCTGAGGGCTCTTTTCTTGGTTAGATGGCTTATGCTAAGTCGTCTACTTCACGCGATCTTCCGGTCACACTCATGCGAAGCGTGCGGCCGATATAAAGCGACGTATGGCTTATTCTGCGTCTACTGCCATTTAGATCACAGACTGCGCCGTGCTGCTGGACTCACCCCCGCCTTCGATCGGTCTTGAATTTCGCCACTAGGCTAGTCTTCTCCGGTAATACCATCAGCAAAGATACCAACCGTAGACATTGATTCGTACAAGAAGCACAGATTGCTTCTCTGAATTTGTGACCTTGGAGAGACGCTAATCCCCGAAGGGTCTACTTTGAGCGAGCTAGCCATGCCAGCATCTTTTTCGACCTCATTCCTCGATGGCCATCGCACGTGGTGTCCGCGAGAACGCCACTCAGCATTGCGGCGATCTCTGATGCACCTGAATGCTTTGGCCATGAGTTTGTCGATCGGCGTCTGATAACTCTGAATGGACAATGCGGACTTGCTGATCGTGCCGGATGACGCCTGAGCTAGGAAATGGTCTTAGGAACCGTCTGGCGATCGTGCAAATGGCTCGAGATCGAGCCTCGATTGGTCGTGTTCCCGCATGACCGGGCAGGAGGGATATTTTGGCGAACTGTTCGATGGTGCCTGGCCGGATAGGCTCTGCGCCGTTAAACGCTAGAGTCCACGTAGTTGCGTTCAAGGAAGTCCGTTGTGACGCCCGTCATCTGACCCACACACCAGTCATAGGCGAAATTAGTCCACCGCTGGTGGTCGCTCCTTACCGAGAGATGGCCGATAGCAGATGGTTTGTGACTTCGGACCTAATCTAGAAGACGCAGACACATCGACGTCTCGAGGTTGGGCCTCCACAAGTTCGCATGTTCATTTTCAGGAATTGGATCAAGTTGATAACAACTACTTATCAGCTCTCCAACGTTCCATCAGGCAGACCCCATACCTCATGAGATGCGATCCGAGTACCACCCTGTCCGGGACACGCTGCCCAACTAAATGAACAACGATCAGCCAGGTCGGGTCAGGGCATTCCAGCGCAATCTCACCGAAGATCTTCCTTGCTAAACGAAATAAACGGTTGCCGTCTTATGCATCGTTGACAATCTGACCATACGACCTTCCAACGTGTGTACCTCATAAATTCCAGGTAGTTGGCTGCCCGCCCTTCGAATTAGAGATGAAAACGCGGCGACTGATTTTGCGGAAGATTCATTTCTTTGAGTTCTCTCGCTTGACAAGCTCAGACACCACGTGATATTGAGAACTATACTCAATACGGAGTTAGTCTCTACAGCGTCAGCAGAAGACGGAGGAATACCAATTCCAAGAGCCCACGGTCTTACTATCGCGGGCCAATTTTCATTAAGACAAATGAGGCAAGAAATATATGCTCGCACCAGTCCTAGTCCAAGACGCTCCTCGCCCTAACCTAGACATGTGCAGAGAGGCCGGCACATGCGCAAGGCGAACGTGTGAATTCGAACAGGATACCGTTCAGGCTCGGCCTTATTCCGTAGATAGCTCCTGGCCGCATCGGCTCCAAGACTCTCAAACACCAGGGCCCGGCACCATGCAGCATCGCTTACAAATATTTTTATCCAAGCATCTGCGGGAGCGAGTCACGCTCAAAGATCTCTCTGCCTTCCTTGGCTATTCGCAAAAGTATTGTTCGGAATTCTTCCGCCTTCAAATGGGCGTGTGTTTCTCGCACTATGTCAAGAATCTCCGCATCACCAAGGCCACCGGCATGTTAATGGATCATGACCTCCCGCTCTCTCATATTGCGGAGCGGCTTGGATTCAGTGATTCCTTCGCATTCAGTCATTTCTTCAAGCGTGCCATGGGATGTTCGCCATCTGAATTTCGAAAACAGAACATTGTGCATTTAGGTTTTCGATGAGAGTGGATCGTCATCCTCTGGCGACCGCAGGGAGCTGGATGTTGTCCATCATGCTGCATGCCTTAGGCATCGGAACTGCCATGGTCCTTGCGGCAGAATTTTCCATCCTTCCTCGCGAAAAACCTTTTCAATGGGAAGTCTCCCTGATCGCCGCCTCTCACCCCGAACTGCTCAGTTCCGACCTCCCCACTCCGGTCCCTGCCGCATCGACCCATCGTCAAGTAACGCCGGATGTTGGATCTCCGCAACCCAATCCACCGGAGACGGCGTCTCATAAAATGATTACCGCCAGCTCCCCAATAGGGGCGACGCATTCAGATCTGCCCTCGCACGAGCTTCCACGTCCCCATACCGCACAGCGCACCTCGCTGCGCAGAAGCGAGACGACGCATGAAATGCAACTTCCTCCAGAGGTGGTTTCTCCTGAACCGTTGACACCGCACGAGGAACCAAGTTTGGCGCTTCCAGAATTGGCTGCGGTGTTTCCAGTAGCTGAGCCCGTTTCAGGTGAAATACCACCGCCTGAAGTTGACGCAGCAGATCCCTCACTTATGGCTTCAGAGCCTTCCGTTCAGCAGCCGCTGCACGTGTCAAATCGTCCCCTCCCTCAATATCGTGAGCCGGTCGTATCGCAGACACTTCAGCCTGATTACGGATGGCTTGCGGAGGTGTTGTTCACAAAGGTGGAACAACTCAAACGATACCCTCAATCGGCCAAAAGCCACCGATGGGAAGGGAGCGTCGTGCTGCAGGCCATCGTTATGAGAAGACGGACGAGTAGAAAATGTCACCGTCATACAAAGCTCCGGACATTCGGCATTGGACGAAGAAGCCATCGCACTGTTAGAGCGGACGTCCCCGATATCATTGAAGCATTCGCTGGGCCAACCATCCATTGTTGTACAACTTCCCATCGGCTATCGCCTGGAATAGGACCTCGACATAGAAACCGATCACGCCCCCCCGTGCCTGTCCGCTTGTTCAGAACATCACCATGATCTCCTGCGTGTCATTACGCGCAAATTAGGGTGCCGGGACCTTGCGGCTGATTGCACGCAGGAAACCTATGTCCACCTGGTCAGGATGGAGCAGATGGTCACCGTCCAGAATCCTCGGGCATTTCCCTTCCGAGTAGCAGCCAATCCCGTCAATGAGGGGTTGCTGAATCTTCTGTTCAAATTGCATGTCGAACTCCTGACCGGGTTGCCCGGCACCCTATTCCTGGGCGCCATGGGAGCGATCTTTGTCGTCTCCACTGTCTCCGGTGTCGTTGTCTATGGGCCCTTCATGCGAAAGCTGGCCTTCGGAACAATACGATGGGAGGGCAGCCGCAGGCTTAGGTGGTTGGATCTGCACAATCTCCTGGGCATCGGAACCGTGCTGTGGGTGCTCGTGGTCGGCGCAACCGGTGTCATCAGCACCCTCGACCGCCCACTGCTGGCCTACTGGCAGCAGACAGAATTGGCCGGGATGATGGCCCCATGGAGGGACAAGCCCGCGCCGACACGCATACGTGCAGTGGATGACGTGGTCAAGACGGCGGAAACGGCTGCCCCAGACATGCTCGTCCGATTCGTGGCCTTCCCGGACACCCTTTTCGCTGGTCGCCACCATTACATGGTGTTCATGCGAGGTCAGGAGCCTCTGACGGCGCGTCTCCTGAAGCCGTTTCTCATCGATGCAGAGACCGCGGAGGTGAGCGACACGAGAGCGCTGCCGTGGTATTTGACGGCATTGCTGCTCTCGCAACCTTTGCACTTTGGCGATTATGGAGGCTTGCCCTTAAAAATCATTTGGGCATTCCTGGATGTCATCACGATCATCGTCCTCCTGAGCGGGCTGTATCTGTGGCGCAGGAAGCAACAGGGTGGCGAAGAGGTGGCCGGAGCCTATTTTCCATCATCATGAAGCGAGGCAGAGCGGGCTTCACAGACTTGTCAATAGTCGCCAACGGGGGGAGAGCGTTCATGTATAGGACGCTGAGTAAGGGGCAAATCTTGTGAGTGCCGATCACAAGGGTTTGAGCGCTTGCTACGTACTGTGGGGATGCTGAGCGAGAGAAAATGGGGACGACGATCATGGGCAGGAGACTGCCGTTGACGACGTATCTTTGAGAGGTGCTGAACTAAATCCCAAAGTACCGCCTCGATTCATCCTATGCACTTCTCTTTGACGACAGAGCTTGCGCTACCTTTCCTTTGTTCTGACAAGGGAAGCAGATGCCATACAGTTCGACATTTCGAGCGGTCAAACTAAACCCGTTTTCCGCCGCAATCTCCTGCCGGATTTCCTCCATGGTCGGCTCCTCGAACTCGACGATATGCCCGCAGTGAGTGCAGATCAGGTGGTCATGATCACCCTTCACGAAAATGTTGTCATACTGCGTTTTGTCTCCAAAGCATCGCGTTTGAGCAAACCCGACATCGCATAACACCCGCATCGTGCGATAAATCGACCCCAACGGGGTGCGTTGCCCATTTCGGTTGAGTAAGACATAGAGATCACGGATCGTGACATGATTTTGAGCCAGGAATGTGGTCACAATTTGCTCGCGCTGAGTGCTCCATTTCAACCGGGAGCGAACCAGCTTTGAGCGAAGTTGCCTGATGGCGTCTTCGACTGCACGAGGCCTCTGTATACCGCTCGCAACTCTGAGAGACATATTCATGCATCACGCTCCGACCGTGCATTCACCTGCTTAGTGACTGAAGCCTCACACCCTATGCAAACTAAGACGAATGATGATGCGGGAACCACACCTTCACCGCTTCATTACTCGCTAGGGGATCCATCCCTAGATGCAGCTGGACGATCTTGCTACATCAGCTCCGGCCAAACGGACCTGGAGTTTGAACATTCCAATAAGACCTCGTCTGCTCCTATCATCTTGCCATGAGAACCTCTTTCCGCAGACCCTCACGCAGGCTGGGGCGAGAGCTTTTTTTCCAGACCGAGGTTGGGGGTTTCGCCTCACGCACGTCACCCATCATAGTGTGTATTGGTTGGGCTATCCGGCGTCCCGACATGGCCAACTGATGTGCACTCACCTATCATCGGACCCGTGCACTTACATTGAGTACTGCTCGATGCCGTCTAATTCCGCAGAATGGGGCATCGGTGACTACGCCCCGTACTACCGGGAGTTACGCAAGCGGAGATCGCAATGCGACTCGGTATCTCGCTTTCCATGTTGAACGGGAGCTGATGAAAGCCATGGAACAGTGCCGCAGAGGATTGCAGTCCTACCCTAAAGGACCCTGCGCATACAATCTTGAAGGCGTCAAACAGTCACGCACACCATGACCGCACATCGCCCATATCCCCGATCGGTTCGGAACAGGCCACTCGTTGGCTCCCCGTCTACGCGACGGCCTGGGCCTGCGATTTTAGAAACTCTATGCCCCTCCATTGCTTCCAGTCGCGAGATCATGGCATATCTCGCCTTGAAACAGAATTGTGGGCCAATCGCACTTGTTGTGACCTGTGGATTCATGGACCTCATGCGTCTGATTAATAGGGGGTCGATGCGAAGGAGCGTGGCCGGGCTTGGACTGTCCGTAGCCCTCTCGGTGCTGACAGCCTGCGCTGAAGGACAATGGGTCCACCGGACCCATACCGAAGAACAGGCCAAACAAGACTGGGAGATTTGCAAAACGGAAGTGCTGTCGGGTCAGGAACATGCCAAGGACACAATGGCGGGGGGCATCAACCTCTCGGGTTGCATGAAATCCAAAGGATATACCTACGTCGACGCCCAACCCCAACAACCACTCACTCCCATCAATACCGTTCCTCGTTGACCCTGCTCGACGCACGAGAAGGATCGAATGACTTCGACTGCCTTGGAGGAGATCGCTCGATGGGCAAGAAAACTAAGAAACAACTTGCCCCAGGGCCTATCGCCATGCGCGTCGCGGCCGCCGCCTGTGGAGGGTATGCTCTGACCTATGCCGCCACGGCCTGCCTCATGCTGCTCTTGCCGCTCCCCAGGAATGAAGCAGCCCTGACTGCAACGATGTTCTCCTTCCTCATCTACACGGGTGCCATCCTGTGGGCGTTTGCCGCACCTACGCTGAAAAAAGCCTGGCTAGGGCTGATTATTCCCACCCTGATTTGCACAGCAGTGGCTGTTCCTTTAGCCCGAACCGTCGGAGGATGAACGGATGTCCCTACACAGCAGGGAATAAGCCTGGTTGCGATGAAGGACAGCTTCAAACAATCAATGGATTGGCTGCATACCTGGGGAGGCCTCCTCTTCGGCTGGCTCTTGTTCGTCATCTTTTTTACCGGCACGCTGACAGTCTTCGATAAGGAGATCACCTATTGGATGCAGCCCGAGCTGCATCATCTTACTCCGGGTCTTCCGGACATCGAGTCGGCCACGCAGGAGCTGGCTCGTCTCGCTCCCCATGCCGAGCGCTGGTGGGTGGAATTGCCCCATGCACGCGAACCGGTCATCAAAATTTACTGGGAACAAGCCGGAACGTCTGAAACTCGTCAGCTGGAACCAGTGTCTGCCACTCGCGTACAGCCTCGCGCGACTCAGGGCGGCGATTTCTTTTACCGTTTCCACTATCAGCTTCATTTAGATAGGCCGGGTATTTGGATCGTCGGAGCGGCGGCTATGGTGATGCTAGGCGCGCTGGTAAGTGGCGTGATCATCCACCGCCGAATCTTTAAGGACTTTTTTACGTTTCGGCCAACGGCGTCGTCCCACCGCGCCTGGCTGGATGTTCACAACATCGCCGGCGTGCTGGTCTTGCCCTTTCATTTTATGATCACCTTTACAGGGCTCATCATCTTCTGGCCGATTTACATGCCTGCCGGTGTAGACCTGTTCTTTAAGGGCGATGAGGCAGCGGCCTATGCTCAACTTGAACAAAAGCTCGAGCGTTTTCCGGCACACGTGCCTGCGCCGTTGCTGCCGTTGGCCGATCTTGAACGTCGTGCACAGAGCTATTGGCGAGAAGGAACCACGCAATGGATCGACGTCAAACACCCCGGTGATCGTCACGCGCTTGTGGAGATCACGCGTCTCCCGGATGACCAGTTGGCCCTGGTGTCCGACCGCGTCACCTTCGACGGGGCGACCGGCGATGTCCTGCAGGTGTGGAAGGGAGACCAGCCAGCGTTCCTTACCTACTCGGTTATGATGGGCTTACACTACATCTGGTTCGACAAGAGCATTATCCGATGGCTGTATTTCCTCATGGGGCTGTCCGCGACCGCGATGATCGCCACCGGCTTGAGGCTCTGGACCGTCAAACGGCGCGAACGGCATCCGTCGAACAGGTCCTTGTCCGGATACCGTTTCGTCGAATCCTTGACGGTCATCGTCGTGATGGGTTTACCGGTAGCGGTGGCTGTTTATTTTTGGGCCAATCGTCTGCTGCCGATCGAATTGCCGGAACCGGGCGTTCTGGGAGATGTGTTCATTTTTCCTCGCATGGGGAAGCTGCGCGTTGCATGGCATCTTCCATCGAGAGATGACATCGATCTGGAGACAGCAACTTGTCGCCACCGCGACGCTCTTTGTCCTTCTGCCATTTCTGAATGCGTCGACGACGGAGACGCATCTCCTGACGACAGTGCCACGTGGCATGTGGAACCTGGCTGCGTTCGATCTGGTCTGTTTCGCCGCCGGTCTCATGTTGGCCTGGGCAGCCTGGCGCATCGCGCAGCCCGTTCGGACCCTCGCGCCTTCTCTCGTCGAGTCGACCATCGAGGCGGAACAGACCTGACATGCATTGGATCGAGACCGCCTTATGTTATAGCGGCCTGTTCGCGTTGTGCGCCGGCATGCCGAAACATCACAAACAAATCTGGAAACGTTCACCGTCCAAAGGACGGCAACTCTTCTTGCAAACTCTCGGGTGGAGCGCCATCTGCATGGCATTTGCGGCGTCGGTGCTGGTGAACGGCTGGTCATTCGGCCCGGTCGAATGGGTCGGCATGCTGGCCATGACGGGCGTGGCTCTCACCATTCTCCTGTCCTACAGCCCTCGCCTCGCTGCATGGCTCGCGCTTGTCGCATTGCTCATTGCTCCGGGGTGGCTCCTCTTGTAACCGGTCACCGGACCCGTCGAACGTCCGGCTCACCTGTCACTGGGCGATAAGGCGATGCCCGCGCGGACTCAGATCACGCAACATAGCTGCGAGCAAGGCTGGTCGGCCATTGCACAATGGACCGGCGCTGTCTTACGCCATGTGCTGCAACAGGTCAGCATGCAGACCGATGCGCGGTTCGTTGTGTTCCGCTGGGTGGACGGCTGGTGGAACACCATGGATCTTTTCACCGCATTGCATCTGCAACATTGCTCGCGTACGGGATGAACGGCGCGGATTTTCCCATCCGGCATGGGGCGCCTGTCCATCTGCGAGTCGAGCGGCACCTCGGCTACAACATCTCAAGTGTGTGAGTCGCATCGAGGTCACGGCGAGCGTCGAGGGTATCGGCTAAGCAAGGGCAGCGGAGCCTCTTGGCAATCTTCTTCGCTGAAGGCCATTGGTTTGCTTGCCCGTTTGAGCGCTCATGAAAAACTGGAGGGGTTTCTCAGGCGGCGGTGGTTTCGATCGCGTGGAGGCTTACTGAGAATAAGCTTACGTAGTTCAACCTTGTTAGCGGCATGATCGATCTCGCTGCCTACCAACCGACCATTCACATCCTAGCGTACGACCCCATTGGACCCTTGCGGCTCTGCACGCTTGGTCGCCCAGAAACACTCGATATAGAGTGGGCCTGACCCATGATCGTTCCCAAACACATAGCCAATGCTTGGCTCGATTACCACATTCCGAGCGGAAAGCTGGCCGGGTTCGGCGGTGGCGGGCGATATATCGGCGCGCGCTTCAACGATCTGGAAAACACGTCCACCCAATCCGCCTACACATGAGCCGACGCTATGGTTCATGATGAACAGGGGCCTTGGCGATATGCCCTGAACGCCAACAATGTGTTCAATACCAACTATACGGCAAATTGCTCCTTTGGTTTTTGCTACCGAGGACCAGAACGGACGGTTCTGGCTACGATCCGGTATCGCTGGTGAGCGACCCCGGCCCGCCGGGGTTTTGCTCAGTGCCTCGCGGCAGCACCTGATGGATCGGTACGCCGACCCGGGTTCCAGGCTACGTCAGGGCAAACGCGATAGCCTGTTCGCAACCACCCCCTCTCGCTGGCCTTCACACGATTCCGCATCGAGTTTCTCGTACCAGGAAATCGAACATGGCCCCTACCTCACTGTTCGGGTATAGTCAGCCCAACAAGCTGTCGTTCCTGTGATATTTCCTGAGGTTGGATTCTCCCTTATGTCTGAACTGATCAGCGCCGAGCGGTTTTCCTTGTTTCAAGAATATTACGATGAGCTCGTCACCTACCTGACGATGAGGTTGCGGTCGCGTGACCATGCTGAAGACGTGGCGCAGGAAACGTATCTTCGCGTACTAACTCAAGAAGTCTCTCAGCCCATTGTCCAACCACGGGCATTTCTTTACAAAATCGCTTTTAATCTTTCGATCGATTTATTTCGAAAACGGAAGCGGCAGGCCGAAGAAACCCTGGATGTGGAGGAGCTTCACGATATCCTCACCATGCCTGCGGACCAGGACACTCGCTTGGAAGTCCGGGAACAAGTGCAATGCTTGTACGAGGCAGTCCACGAGCTTCCCCCCAAGTGCCGTCAGGTCTTTCTCCTGCACAAATTCAAGGAAAAATCCCACCAGGAAATTGCCTCGCAACTCGGCATTTCTAAGAGCATGGTCGAAAAGCACATCATCAAAGCCATGGCCTATTGCCGCGAACGAATCGGCGATACCCCCTAAAATCCGCCAGACCGCACCCCTGACTCACCGCTAGAATTTCGGCTCATCGGTTCCCTTTTCCCCGCGCCTACGTGAGGGTGATGACGAGCTGATTCGTCTCATTAGTGCAGTCAACCATTGCATTATTTCGGTTCCTAACGGCATAGTACACTGGTTGTTCCGGCTACGAGTACGACTTCAATTGAGCCGATACCTATGAGCGATTCCGACCCTTCTTCGATCGTCTCGACAGTGCGGAATCAAGCTATCCGATGGATGGTATGTCTCCAGTCTGGGGACGCGACGACCGCCGATCGATATCAACTTGACCTATGGCTGGCGGAACATCCTTCCCACAAACAGGAATTCGAACGCCTCGCGAGGATGTGGAGTACGCTCGATGGAACGAAGCCACTACTGAAAGCGGAACTCAGTGAAGCACAAGCCCTGTGGGATCAGCATCACTCAACCAACTCGCCGGCGTCTCGACTTCCCCTATGGCAATGGAGCCGGTTGCCCATCACCGCGACAGCGCTAGCAGTGTGTCTGCTGGTGACGTGTTGGTGGTGGCTCACGCAACCGCCTGCGCCAATCCTTTATCAAACAGCCAAAGGAGAGCAGCGCGAGGTGGCCCTGGCCGACGGCTCGGTCGTCACGCTCAATACGGATACCAAGATAGCGGTACGGTTTTCAGAGCGAACACGCTTCGTCCGGCTCGATAAAGGAGAGGCCTGGTTCATGGTCACTCACGACGAGCGACGCCCCTTCCACGTGCAAGTGGCCAACGGCGCCATACGCGATATCGGCACTCAATTCATCGTGAACAAATCTGCTGACAAGGTCCAGGTCTCCGTGCTGGAAGGAATCGTCGAAGTCGGGCTGATCCAATCCGGTGACGCAGCTGACACGCACCGGCCCATGCTTGTGCATCAAGGGGAGCAGGTCTGGTACGGTCCGGATGGTCATCTGTCTGACATCGGATCATTCAACCAATCGACGGTGGGTGCATGGAAAGAAGGCAAACTGATCTTTCAGGCGCAACCGCTCGCGGAAGTGTTGACGGAGGTGGCGCGTTATCGATCGGACGAAATACGTCTCCTCGATACAAATTTGCCAGGGATCCCCGTCAGCGGTTCGTTCGATATCAAGAATCTTGAGAGCTTTCCTCAGGCTTTAGAAGACGCCCTGCCGATTCATGCGACTCGCGTCAATTCTCAACTCACCATTGTGGAACCCGCGCCTGCAGCGCCGAAGAAATCCAGGGCATCAGGTCGATAACACTGCGGCTAGCTCGTTTCTTTGAGCAAGCCGTTTCTGCCGTTCATTCTCACCCGATTACACATCGCCCGCCTGAATCTTTGGAATAGAGAAACAACTCGTGTCATCACAGGTCGAGATGTGGAGCTCTGGTCTTCCTTCATCTGGAAGACGTGAACCACACCCAAAATCGATGTTTGCATCAACATAGTGAACGACAATCGTCCCTCTTAGGCCTTCATCCCTGCCTCGCGAAACCAAACGGTTCAGGCCACACCTTCCTCACATGAGAAGTTTCTAAAAAAAAATCGATTGTAACGTCAGGTTTTTGCAGAACCGTTCGTCTTAGCTACCGTGTGTAGGAATTGACCTCTAACCCCAAGGATTTAGCAGACAGCAGATCATTCAATCCTCCCACAGTGAAGGAGTTGGGCAATGCTTCGTGCGCACCGCAAACATGGTCAAAAAAAGAGACTGAACACCAAAGCCCTTGCACGGATCCAATCCGCAGTCTCCGCTGTCTCGGACACGATCCGGTCATACGATCGACAACAATTTGCGTGGGGCTTCGTGGTCAGTCTCTCGGCGGTGGCCCTAGGCGCATACAATCCTGCCATAGCAAGCGAGGCCCATTCGCCGAATGCGCCTTTGAGCCCGCCAGATCCTGATCGAAATCTCAACTCCGGCATCGGTCAGGCTACGATGAGACATTCTGGGTCTATGACCGGACAACCCATCGGACTGACTGACTACGATCGCAAATCGAATCGTCCCTTAAGAGTGGCGGTGGACGAATCGCAGCACGAACTGCCGGTACAGCCGTTTGATATTCCTTCAGGGGAGTTAGATCCTGCATTGATGGCGTTTTCCAGGCAATCGGGATTGCAACTCCTCTACTCCTCAGAGTTGGTCAGCGGCGTTACGACCCGAGGCGTGCAGGGTGATCATACGCCTGAAGGCGCGCTCCGCACACTGCTCAACGAGACAGGCATGCAGTATCGATTCTCCAATCCGAATACGATTACTCTTCAACGCGTCGCGCAAAGCGAAACGCCCGTGATGGAAGGAGTAGCGGCCGGAGCCGCAGCCCAGGCATCACAATCAAAGCTGGTCAAGGTACCTGAAGTTGTCGTGCAAGACGTGCAAGATCGGACGCCCGCCAACGATCCTGGAGCGGGCTATAAGGCGGACTATTCTTCCACGAGTACCCGCAGCAATCTCTCAATCGATGAAACCCCGACGTCCATCGGCGTGGTCACCCGGGACATCATCCGCGATACCTTTGCCCGTTCACAGGGGGACGCCCTCGAAGCCATCAGTGGCATATCTCGCACCAATACCAGGATGGGCAGAACTGAAGGAATCGCGATCAGGGGGTTCGACGCCTGTACGTTTGACGGAAACTTCAACGGTATGAAGGTTAATGGATTGCCGACTGACTGCGTATTCGCACCAGATTGGGGCATCGTCGAACGATACGAAGTGGTGAAGGGACCGACGTCTATCGTGGGCGGAGCCGCGAATCCGGGCGGAATCGTCAATCGCATTACGAAAACACCCCAACGGTATAACTTCACGACGATCGAATCCAATGTCGGCTCCTATGGATTGGCCCGCGGGATGGTCGATATGAACGGTGTCTTGCCCAGCAATGACAATGCACGTGGCCGCATGGTCTTCGCGGTCGAAGATGGAGGGAATTTCGTCGACTTCACCCCGGTCAGGCAATATACCGTCGCCCCCTCCGTCGAATTTGATCTCTTCAAAGGCGCCGGCAAACTGCTCATTCTTGGGACCTACCAAAAGTTCCAAGGCGCCAGCTATCCCGGATGGCCGCTCACGACCGACGGGAAAATGCTTGGTGTCCCGCGCACGCGCAATTTCGGCGGTGGAGCGGGAGTCGGGGCCTACACCAGCTATACCGGTTACAACGGCGAGCTCCATTACGACCATAAATTTATCCACGACATCAAGCTCACGGCCAAAGGCAAAGTGTCGAAGTCCGATCTCACCGATAAGACCATATATGCCTATAGTCCTGGAGGCATTCCCCCGAGCGGTGACGCCTACCTCAATAATGGCTTTCGTCATAGTCGGTTCGATACCTACGCGGGCGAATTGACGTTGAGCAAGGAATTCTCCTGGTTCGGGACAAAAACATGAGATCTTGGCCGGCGCCGACCACCGCGACATGACGCAAAATTTCTTTCTCGGCTACACTTATTTGCCTGAGGGGGGAACCGCGGTTCTCGACAATGTGTTCAACCCCAGGAATGGGATCCAGGCGGCATCCAATAACTTCTTGACCGGCACGGCGGCCAACCCATACCGCGCCACCTTGAAGCAGACCGGCGTGTTCGCACAAACCGTCATTCGTCCCTTTGAACGGTTGACGCTCGTCTTGGCGGGGCGGCACGACAATGCCGATTCCACAAACCGAGCGACCTTAACCGGCGAACAACAAGACCAGACGCGGTCCGCCTGGACTGGGCGAGCTGGGGCGACCGTGAAAGTCACCAGCTGGATGAACGTCTATGGCGGCATTCAACAAGCCTTCGCTCCGCAACCATTCTTCCTTACGCGAGACAACCAATTGTTGGAGCCGGAAAAAAGTATTAACTATGAAGCCGGGGCCAAGTGGAACTTTTTCGAGGATCGTCTTCGTATTACGACCGCCGTGTTCCGCACCTATCGACAGAATGCGCAGACTTTCGATCCAACGGACAGTCGATTCTCGTTGGCAATTGGACGGCAGCGTCATCAAGGCGTGGAATTTGACGTAAATGGTCAACCGATCCCAGGGCTGAATGTGAACATGGCCTTCACCCTCCTGGATGCCGAAATACGAGGCGACGACGTTAATCCAACATTTATCGGCAGCACTCCACTCCGGGTTCCTCGGGATTATTTCGGACGCGTATTCGGGACCTATGAACTGCAGTCCGGACCGTTGAAAGGATTTGGCTTCGGCGGCGGTGTCTATTTCACGGGTGGCTATGAAGTGACACTGCCAAATGCGATCAGCACTGACAGTTACCAACGGGTGGATGCGCTTCTGTTCTATCGGGGCAACAAACGCTACGATGTGACCTTTAACGTGCGCAATCTTCTCAACGCAAAATATATTGAGAGCCCCGGAAGCTTGTCCGCCTATAACGGTTTTGGCGCGCCGATTACCGCGATCGGCACGGTGCGGGTGTTTTTCTAGTTCAGTGGAGCCATGCCCTCGATGATGGCGGCCGGTTGCGCCATGATCGGGGGCGTTTCAATGCCATCTCTAACAGCCGGCACTATCTCCCCATGTTGTTATCGCGTGTCGGAGTCGGCCCTATCCAGACGAACCCATTCCACCTCCTTCTATTGAGAAGCATAGCGGGAGGGTGGCCTTCCCATCGAGACGGTTGGCCTGACGCCATCCTGCTGAGCTTTCGCTGATCCAACACATTCCCATAGGTTCCACGAATATTCCAGAGTGACCACCTGGTATTCGTCGCGTTTCGCAAAGCCAGGATGCTGTTCCAAGAGCGGTTGTTCGAGCGGGCAGGAATAGGCGACCAACACTCGGCGTCCGGTCGACACATGAAACTGATGCAGCCGATCAAGGACTTTCTGAAAAACTGGACCGAGAAACGGTCGGAACATGTAAATGAGTAAGTTGGAGTCAGGAAATTCGAAAGTCGAGAACATTGCTGCACACGGCTCTGATGTCTGGACAGGGTATGGCATTGTGACCGGCTCTGTATCGAGTGATATTGTCTTCTGCGACCTGATGAAAGATCGGTGAGAGCTCGACACCGACGACGGCTCGAAAAGGAAACTGAGCCGCCATGATCAGTGTCCGTCCTTTTCCACATCCGAGATCGATATAGGTATACTCTTCTCACTTCCTGTCCCATGAGCGCGTGCTGCAGGATATGCCGCATGACTGCCTCACGGGTCGGCGCGTATTTGATGGCGAGGTTGCGCGCCCCTTCATCTTGAATCCCCGCCTCTGTGGGCTCGATGATTCCCTCTGTAGACACTCCGTAACGCCGGTCGAAATCGTCTTCCCCTACCCGGCTTAGCAGATACAGCGCCGATTCCTTCAGCGTATCCTTGAGACCTAAAAGTCGATAGTGGTTCAGAATGATCCTTAATTTGGCTTTGGTATCAGGCTCAAAATTCATGATCGCTGTCCTCTCAACTACAAAGGGCGATGTTCTTCAGGCTTTCTCATTCACACTATCGGAATACTCTGGGACGGATCGGGCGACCGAGAGGCCTTCCAAAATTCGATCGAGGGTGTCATGGACGCGTGAATCTTCTACAAGATTCGCGTGATCACTGCTCGCCGTATACATCTCCACGCCTCCCGTCGTATAGGCGGACCAATCAATAGGAGCGTCCCCATGCCTGCGCAACGTCTCCTCGCACCACCAGACGGCAATCGGCGCCACGACAGGAGAAAAACGCGCAGCTTCCATGATAGCGAGGGTATCGCGAGTAATCACACAGCCACGCATGATCACATCCAGAGAAAGATCTTTCGGCACATAGCCTCGATCAGCCGCCCAACGAATGGCATGGATCAACCGCTGATCCTTCTGTAAGGCAAACAATTCCTGTTGCAACGCGTGCAGTTCACGGACATCCAGCGCGAGAATTTCCCGCTGATGCTCTTCCGGAAGACACAATACATATGGGCTCAGGCTTCCAAGCCTTTCATCACCCTCCACTCGCATCTGAACCTGAGTATCCAGGATGCCTAAAAATCCCACCGTCCGACCACGCCGCTCCAAAGCCTGGGCGGTTGCCAGTGCGAGGACTCCACCTTTGGACCATCCGAGCAAATGATACGGACCGTCTGCCTGAAATTCGTTGAGCATGTCGGCAGAGTCTTCGGCAAAGGCGGTCATCGAGATATCATCCCGGCTTAGATTCCAGAGATCGCTCGAATCAATACCGAATACCGGTTGCTCGAGCGAGAGTGCGGCGGCCAATGGACGATAGGCCTGGACATGACTGCCGGATGGATCAAAACAGTACAAGGGAGGGCGGGTGCCGGTTGCCCGGAAAGGTATGAGGCGCGAAGGGGTCGCCGGAGTGGGGCCATACAGCAATTGCGCAAGCCCGGCAGGGGTAGGATGACGAAACAGTGACGCAAGCGGTAACGAAGAGCCGGTTGTCGCACGCAGGCGGTTCATCAATGTCACCGCCAGCAACGAGTAGCCACCCAAGTCGAAGAAGTTGTCATGACGGCCGACGCGTGAAATCCCCAACACTTCGGCCCACAACTCCGTCAACATTTCCTCAGTCTGGTTGTGCGGGGCTTCATACGGAAGATCAGTTCCAGTTTCGACAGGGGAAGGCAGCGCAGCTCGGTCAATTTTTCCATTTGGCGTCATGGGAAGTGAGGAAAGCGAAACAAAACCCGTCGGCACCATGTATTCAGGCAGTGAGGTTCGCAAGGAGGTCCGCCAGCTTTCCGGAGTTCCATTACCCACGACATATCCCACCAAACGACGAGCGCGCTTGTGATCCTCCCGTACCACGACGACTGCTTCCCGCACTCCTGGCTGTGAGGCCAGTGTGGCTTCGATCTCTCCCAGCTCGACTCTAAAGCCATGTATTTTGACTTGATGGTCCAACCGTCCGAGGAATTCCAGGTTGCCATCCGCTCGAGATCTGACGAAATCCCCGGTCTTGTATAGCCGGCTGCCGGGATCGGAGCTAAACGGTTGGGCACAAACTTGTCCGCCGTCATGGCAGGCTGGTGTTGATACCCTCTCGATACTCCCGCCCCTCCGATATACAGCTCTCCCGGCACTCCCACTGGGACTAATTGCCGATTGCGATCCAAGACTTGAAGTAAAACATTATCATTAGCGATGCCAATCGGGACCGCCTCGAAAGGCGGTTGTCGTGCCGAGTTCAGACGATAAAAAGCCGCGATGTCCGTGCACTCGGTGGGGCCATACATATTGACCACCTCGCAGTCCGACGAAGCCATCCACGGTGCGAGTCGCGCGTGATCAATCGACTCACCTCCCAAAAAGACCTGTCGTAAGCTGCTTAATTTGCGAGGGGCTTTCTCCCCTTCTACCAATGGATAAAACGCGCTCGGGGTACAGTTGACCCAGGTAATCGCACGTTCATGAATGATCTCCCGGAGGTACTGATCGTCATATCCGGCGAGATCGGGAAAGATCACCTGACCGCCACAGACCAAGGGCGCGAACATATTTTTCTGCGTCAGGTCGAAGCCGAGCGCACTCATCACCAACACCCGATCTGTCGCACGCATGCCGAATTCTCTGACATACCATGTCAGTAAATTACGCGCGCCTCGATGGGTTACCCCGCTGCCCTTCGGCAGCCCGGTCGATCCGGATGTATAGATCAGATAGAGCAGGTTATCTTGAGCTGTGACACATGAGAGATTGGTGCTATCCAGGGCGGCGATCTGGCTCCAGTCTTGGTCAAGGCACACGACCTGCACCTCATTCGCTGCATCCCGGACCAACGATTTCTGTGCCACTAACCATCGCGCCCGAGAATCCTTCAACATATAATCCCGTCGATGTTGCGGATAGGCAGGATCCATCGCCACATAGGCGCCACCGGCTTTTAGAATTCCCAACACCCCCACCATGACCTCCACCGACCGCTCCAGACAGACTCCAACCGTGACGTCTGGTCCGACTCCCAGGCTGCGCAGATAACGGGCCAATTGATTCGCCTTCGCATTCAGCTCGCCATAGGTCAAGGAAGACGCTCCGCACGTGACCGCGACTGCGTGGGGAGTCTGCTCCGCCTGCTTTTCAATTGCTTGGTGTACGCACAGTCCATCGGTAGTGGTGTGCGTAGCGCGGGTTACAGTTGTTTCCAGACGGTGGCGTTCCGCCTCGGTCAGCAACGTCAATTCAGAGACGCGAGACTTCGGGCTGGCAGCCAACCCTTCCAGCAATGTTTGAAAATGTCCGGCCATCCGGACGATAGTCGCTTCATCAAAAAGATCTGAACAATAGATGAACGATCCGCTGACACCCTCCTCCGTTTCGATGCATTCCAAGGTCACATCGAACTTGGCGCTCTGTTCCTCCACGTCGATGGAATCCACGGTGAGCGCCGGTATCTCAAGCGATGCGCGTCCCGTATTCTGCAGGACAAAGAGAGTTTGGAAGAGCGGGCTATAACTGAGTGATCGCTGCGGCTGAAGTTCTTCTACGATTTTTTCGAACGGCACATCCTGATGCGCCTGCGCGTCCAATACCATTTCCCGAATCCGCTTCAACAGTTCTTGGCAGGTCGGATCGCCTGCCACGCAACTGCGCAACACCAACGTATTGACGAAGAAGCCAATCAGACCTTCCGTTTCCAAACGATTTCGATTCGCAACCGGGGTGCCAATACAGAAATCATCCTGGCCGCTATAGCGAGCGAGTAAGAGCTGAAACGCCGCCAGGAGGGTCATAAACAGCGTGACCCCTTCGGTGCGACTGACACTCGCCAACTGTTTTGATAATGCGGTCGGCAACGTAAAGCGGTGAGCGGCTCCGCGGTACGTCTGTACGGCAGGTCTGATCCGGTCAGTCGGCAACGCAAGAAACGGCGGCACTCCGGCCAGTACGGTCTTCCAATGGCGGATCTCATCTTTCAACACCGTTCCCGAGAGCCATGCACGTTGCCATATTGCAAAATCCGCATATTGAATCGGCATCTCAGGCAGCGTGATCGGCGTATGAGTCACGAAAGCCTGGTAGACGGCAATCATTTCTCGAATGAATATACCCATCGACCAGCCATCGGACACAATGTGATGCATGGTGATCAGCAGTACATGGTCCTCTTCCTCAAGCCTCAGCAATTTCGCACGCAGCAGGCCTCCGGCTGAGAGGGAGAAAGGCCGTCGTTCTTCCTCGGCAACAATGCGCCGGACTTCCATGTCCCGTGCTTCAAGCGGTCCGCCGCTCAGATCGGCCTCGGTCAGAATATTCGGAATGTCCTCGGCAATAACCTGCACAGGCAGATTGTTCTCAAGCACGAATGACGTGCGTAAGGCTTCATGCCGTTTGACCAGAGCCTGCAGGCTATATCGCAATCCTGTGATATTCAGCGTTCCTCGCAAACGAACCGCCGTGGATAAGTTGTAGGCCGAGCTTTCCGGTTCCAGTTGATCCAAAAGCCACAAACGTTCTTGTGCAAAAGACAATGGCGGACACTGCGTCCTTCCCACTCGAACCAATGGAGCCACCGATGCGTCACATTCCTTTCGACGCGCCGACTCGATCACGCGAGCAAATTCGACGATGGTGGGACAGTCAAAGACCGTTCGTAACGGAAGGGCGAGCTGGAAGATGTTCCGAACCCGCGACATGATTTGAGTCGCGAGTAATGAATGCCCGCCAAGGTCGAAAAAATTGTCGGATCGGCTGACGCGAGGGCGGCCCAATACTTCACCCCAGATTCCCGCGAGCAACTCTTCTGTCAGGGTCTGGAGTGGGACATACACCGCCCCTTCGCCTCCGCCCTCCGGCGCCGGTAATGCTTTCCGATCCACCTTGCCATTCGGCGTCAACGGCAACGCCTCAAGCGACACCACGAGCGACGGCACCATGTACTCCGGGAGTCGCTCCCTGAGCGCCCGCCGAAGCTGCTCCGGCTGCCGCCCCGCCTCACCCACCACATACGCGACCACGTGCGCCTTCCCCGGCTGCGCCTCTCGCACGACCACCACTTGATCCTCTACCCCCGGCTGCTGCGCCAACGCCGCCTCGATTTCTCCCAACTCGATCCGGTACCCCCGCACCTTGACCTGATGATCCCGCCGGCCCAAAAATTCGATCGTTCCGTCAGCTCGATGGCGCCCGATATCCCCCGTCCGATACAGTCGGGCGCCAGCCTTCGCGCCAAAGGGGTCCGGTACAAACCGCTCCGCCGTCCGTCCCGGCTCCTGCAGATAGCCTCGCCCGACCCCGACGCCTCCGACACAGAGCTCGCCACTGATTCCGACCGGTACCGGATCCAGCTCCGCCGTCAGAATGTACAGTCGGAGATTCGCAGCCGGACGTCCGATCGGTACCACCAGATCATCAGGCCGAGGCGGTCCTTGTATGATATGGTAGGCTACATCGTCCGCACATTCCGCCGGCCCATAGGCATTGAGCATCGGCACCATCGGATATCGCACGAACCAACTGCGGCACAGCTCAGACGTGACCGCTTCACCCGTGGGTAGCAGCCACCGCAATCGCGGCAGCTCAACTGCCGGATCCACCGTCACCACTTCGCGCAACAACGACGGCACGAGCTCCGCTACGGTCGCCCCCGTTCGAGCGAGCTCCGCCAGCAAGCGCGGCGGATCTCGCACGATTTCGTCGCTGATGATTTCGACCCGACCGCCCCACAACAAGGCACTCAGCAATTGCCAGACCGAGATGTCAAAACAGGCCGAGGCCGTCTGCGCCACCACATCGGCCGCCGTCAGTCCCAGCGTCGGCCCCTTCCCCCATACATTGTTGATCATCCCCTGCTGCGTGACCATCGCGCCTTTGGGAGTCCCCGTGGACCCGGACGTAAATATCACGTAGGCAACTTGATCCGGATGCGTCGCGCGCGGGGCCCTCAAGTCACGCGGCTCGACTGTCAGCAAAGCCTCTAGAGTATGGACGTCAACCGGGGGCACCTCGTGGCCGGAAGGAAAGGCCTTCCGTACTTGATCTTCCAATGCTGATTGCGTCAACAACACTCCGACTGCGCCCTGTGTGAGAATCTGCCGCCACCGTGCCGCCGGATGCTGTGGATCCAATGGCAAGTAGCCCGCTCCCGCCTTGAATACCCCAAGGATCAGCGCCACCAGCGAGGGACTCCGTTCCGCGAGCACCCCCACCACGTCATCGGGCCCCACTCCTGCCGCTTCCAAGCCCGCCGCCACAGAGGTCGCCTGCCGGTCCAGCTCCGCATAGGTGAGCGTCTCCGTCCCACACTGCACCGCCACCGCCTCAGGAGTTCGTTCCGCTTGCGCAGCAAATAGTTCTGCCATGCCTGCCCCAGCCGGATATTCAGCCTTCGTCAGGTTCCACTGCCGTGTGACCTGCTGCTGTTCCGGCCCCCGCAACATCGTGATGTCGCTCACGCGGCGATCCGGTTGCTCCGCCATCTGCTCCAGCACGGACTGAAAATGTTCCAACAGACGCGCGATCGTAACTCCGTCGAACGCTTGCTGGTTATAGCTGATCTGGAGCCCCAGCTCTGCGCCCAGGATAATCACAGCCGTCAGCGGATAATTGGTATGCGTCCGATTTCCTTCCTCCTGAATCTCGAACGGCATCGCCTGAGCCATCAAGGTCGGATCGACCGGTGCACTTTCAAATACGAGCAGCGAATCAAAGAGGGAGCGGCCCCGGGGAACCTCGCTCCAACCTTGAATCTGCACCAGTGGCGCATATTCGTACTGTCGCATCCCCACATTTTGCGCCAGCAACTCTTTCAGCCACGCCAGTATCGGAGCGCCAGGATCGATCGACACCCGTAACGGTAAGCTGTTGATGAACAATCCCAGCATGGATTCGACGCCATCCAGTTCGGGTGGACGGCCCGCCACCGTGACGCCGAAGACCACTTCACGCTCACCGCTGTAACGATTGAGGATGAGTGCCCACGCCCCCTGCACGAAGGTATTGAGCGTCAGTTGATGCTGCTGTGCCAGTGCCGTCAGTTTGTTAGTGACGTCAGCCGAAAGATGGATCATCTGATCGGCAACGATGGCATCTTCGTCCTTGCCGGCCTGCTGGGCGCCTTCGCCTATTCCTAACGGAGTCGGTACGGTGAAGCCCCGTAAATACGCACGCCAAAAAATCTCCGCTGCACGCGGATCTTGCTGCTGCAACCATGCGATGTAATCGCGGTATGGGCGAGGCCGTGGGATG
Organism: uncultured Nitrospiraceae bacterium; assembly: GCA_963839785.1. GTDB lineage: Bacteria > Nitrospirota > Nitrospiria > Nitrospirales > Nitrospiraceae > Nitrospira_A. Next base: position 744,676 of record CAWIWD010000021.1, on the reverse strand, counting down.
GCCTTGTGTACTCCGCGCGCCTGCGCGTCATAACACGCAAAGAAATCGACCATAAACAAAGAGAAGCACCAGGCATCCATCAGCACATGGTGATAGCTCCGAACGAACCGGTATGTTCGGTCGGTCATGCGAATCAGCCGAAGACAGAGCAACGGCGCTTTGGTGAAATCGAATCCGGTATGCAATTCCTGTTTCAACAGCGCATCCAATTCCTGACTTTGATCGGCGGAGCTCTTGCCGCGCCAATCCAGTTCGATCACCGGAGCGGTGACCTGCTTGTGCACAATCTGCAGCGGTCGCTTTTGATCTTCCCAAATGAAGGACGTGCGCAACACACAATGCCGATCGACCACCTGTTGCCAGGCACGCCGAAACGCGTCGTGGTCAATCGTTCCTTCCAGTAGATAGCGGTCCTGCATCAGGTACATGCCGGACCCAGGATAAAGGAGGGTGTGAAACAGCAGGCCTTCCTGCATGGGAGTGAGCGGATAGATGTCTGCTATGTTCTTGAGTGCCTTCGTTGCGGCGGACATCGTTTCTCCCTATCCGATCTTTTCCAAAAGATTGCTGAGCTCGGTATCGTCAAGGCCGGCCAGTGCGAAGTCCGACGAGACGGCGCCACCGGCATCGGGCGCGGCACAGTGGTTGATCAAATTTCGCAGGGCTTCGACATATTGAGATGCCCAATATGCCATTGATCCAGCACCATCGGCCGCAGCCGGTGATGTCCAATCGATCCATAACCGTTGGTCCAGAACTTGAGCATTGACCGTCAATTGATCGCGCCAGATACTCTGCGGATCGCGCGATGGTCCGATCGGTTCGTCGGCGAAATCAAATAGTGCATCCCCCTCGATTCCCGCTTCCAATTGGCCGAGATAGTTGAAGCTGATGGCGGGGGGGTGCGGGGGCGTAAGGCGTGCCCGGACCGCGTCGTCGGGGCTCAGATACCGCAAGATCCCGTAGCCGATCCCTTTGTTCGGCAGCTGCCGCAACTGCCCCTTGATCGCCTGAATCGCCGCCCCCGGCCCCTCCGTGCCCGGCTCCAACCACACCGGAAACCGCGTCGTGAACCAGCCCACCGTCCGCGTCAGGTCCACGTCCGCAAAGAGATCCTCGCGGCCATGCCCTTCCAGCTCCACACAGACCGCCGCCTGCCCGTTCCATCGACAGAGGGTCTGCGCCAACGCCGTCAGCAGCACATCGTTGACTTCCGTCCGATACACCGACGGCACGTCCTGCACCAGCGCCTGCGTCTCGGCCGCCGTTAACGCCACCCGCACCGTCGTCGCCGTCGCCAACCGTTGATCGGCAGGCGTCACCCCCGGCTGCGTCGCCAAGCGCGCCACCGCCGCCTCCCAATAGGGGCGCTCCGCCGCCAGCGCCGCACTGGCGGCATAGGTGCCCACCCGGTGGCGCCAGTCCTTCAGCGAGGTCGTCTTAGCCGGCAGCTGACAGGGCCGGCCCGCCGCCAGCTGGCGATACGCCGTCTGCACATCTTCCACCAGCACGCGCCAGGACACGCCATCCACGACGAGATGGTGGGCGACCAAGAGCAGCCGGCCCGGCTCCGTTCCCCGGTCGACATACACGACGCGCAGCAAGGGGCCGTCGGTCAGGTGCAGACTCCGTTGCGTCTCGTGGGCGACCGCCTCGAGTTCGGCCGCCCAGCCGGGCGACGACAACGGCACCTGCCGACAGATCGGATGGGTTTCCCTCTCCGCATAGACTTGCTCCCACCGGCCCTCCTTGTGCGTGCAGCCGAAGTCGCAAGGCATCATGATGCTGCAGCAATGCATCCACGGCTTTCACCAGCACTGGGTAATCCAGAGGCATCCGGACGAGAAGCAGAAGAGCTTGATTCCAGTGATGGGGGTTGGGATGCTGGGCGTCGACGAACCACTGCTGGATCGGCGTCAGCGGGACGATGCCCGTCACCGGGGCTGAGGGACGAGCCGGCCTCGACGCATCGGCTCGGACTGCCACCGCTGCCAAGGCCGCAATGGTCGGCGTTTCGAACAGTTGTTTGGGTGTCAGCTTCAGACCCTGGCGATGCGCGCGGGCAATGATCTGAAGGCTCAGGATGGAATCGCCGCCCAGTTCAAAGAAGTTGTCGTGCCGGCCGACGGCCGCGCGTTGCAACACGTCGCACCAGATCGCCGCTAACTGCTCCTCCGCCGGCGTCTGCGGACGCTCGTCTCCGCTGGTCACGGTCCGGGTCGTGTCCGGATCAGGCAACGCGGCCCGGTCGAGTTTCCCGTTCGCCGTCAGCGGCAGGGCCGCCAGCTCCACGAATCGCGCCGGCACCATATACTCCGGCAACTAGTTGCGCCAGACGGGCGCGCAAGTCACCGTCCGGCTTTTCAGCGCGGTCCTCTGGAACGAAAGTACGCCACCAATTGCTGGACGCCGGCCGCTCCTTCCCGCAACACGATCACCCCTTCGCGAATGTCCGGCTGCGCGCAAAGTTGTGCTTCGATTTCTCCAGCTCGATTCGATAGCCACGGAGTTTGACCTGCCGGTCCTGCCGTCCCAGGAATTCGATCGTGCCATCGGGCCGATACCTGGCACGATCGCCGGTTCGATACAGACGTGCACCGGGTTCTTGACTGAATGGATGCGGGATGAATCGCTCAGCGGTCAGGGACGGTTGCCGATAGTATCCCTCCGCCAATCCGGCACCGCCAAGGTAGAGCTCGCCGGCGACCTCAAGAGCTACAGGTTCCCCTCTGCGGTCGAGGATGTAGGCACGCCCCTGCGCAAGTGGCCGCCCGACCGGGACCGTCGCGCTGATTTGCTCCGCCCGGTCGGAGATTCGATGAGTCAGAATCCCCACCGTGGTTTCCGTGGGGCCGTAGTGATTAATGATCGCACAGGCGGGAGCCAGCTGTTGAATGCGCTCGACGAGCGGCCGATTCAATGCCTCGCCACCTAACAAGAGCGTATGTCGCGGTAACACCTGGGCTGGTTCCGTCGCATCCAATAACCCCGCCAAATGGCTCGGAGTCAGTTTCAGGACGTCAATCCTTTCGCGATGCATGTAGGCCGCCATCTGCTCGGGGTGAAACCCTCTGTCGGTAGCGAGCACATGCAACGTCCGGCCCGAACAGAGCGCGCCAAAGAGCATGGTATGGCCGAGGTCCGCTGCGACGGTCGAAAGCCAGGCCCATTGGGTTGCCTCCGCCGGCGCATCAATTCGAGCCAAGACGTTCTGAATGTAAGTGCCGATTGCTCGATGGGAGACCCCGACTCCCTTCGGTTGTCCAGTTGAACCGGAGGTATAAATCAGGTAGGCCAGGCTGTCAGGATGGAGTGATGGCAGCGATGCTTCAGAATCCGATCTGCCTTCATTCAACAGCCGGTCGATATCCCACAGTGCCAGTGGCTTGAGCGCGCCGAGCGTCTCCGCTGAGAAAGCCTTGCGGACGGACGCCTGCGTCAGCGCGCCAACCACTTCCGCATCTCGAAACAAGAACGTGAGCCGATCGCCGGGCAGCGTCGGTTCAACCGGTACATAGGCCGCACCTGCCTTGAGAATTCCAAGGATTCCGATTACCAGTTCGACGGAGCGCTCGAGGCACACTCCCACGCGACTCCCTGGCCTCACGCCTCGCCTCATCAATGCCTGCGCCACTCGATTCGCTTGTGCATTCAATTCGGCATAGGTCATGCGGTTCGATTCATAGACCACTGCCATCCGCTCCGGATGCGCTATAGCCTGTGCCTCGAAGAACGTATGCAACGGCTTATCAGAAATCTGCTGCTCAGCCTCTGCGGATGTCGGAGCATTCCACCTGTCCAACATCATGGATTTTTCTTCAGGTGAGAGAATCGACGCCTCACACAATCGTGCTGACGGCTGCGTATACATCCACTCGAGAAGACGACGATACTGCTCGAGCAACCGTGCAATCAGCGCATGAGCATACCGCGATCGCGCATAGCAGAGAGTCACTCGCATGGTAGGCCCAGGTTCCGCCACCAACGTTAATGGATAGTTGTTTCGGCCCGGCGTCAGCCAAAATCCTTCCGCCGGCTCCCGTAGGGAGAGATTCCGAATTCGAAGACTGGGCGCCGGTCCGTCAGCAGCATCCTGAGTGGGAAAATTTTCGAACACCACCAGCGTGTCGAAGAGAGCCTGTCCTGGAAGCATCTCGCTCCAGCCCTGAATTTTGGTGAGCGGAGTATATTCGTACTGCCGCCCTTCACTCTGCTGTTGTTGCAAGGTCTGCAGCCATGCCGCCACGTTGGCTCCAGCCGGCATCGCGACCCGCACGGGAAGGGTGTTGATGAATAGGCCCACCATGGTCTCGGAGTGGTCGAGTTCCGGTGGCCGACCTGAGACTGTGGTTCCGAACACCACGTCGTCTGCTCCACTATATTGCTGCAGCAGCAATGCCCAGGCTCCTTGGACCAGGGTATTCATCGTCACGCGCTGCTGCCGAGCAAAGATTCGCAGTCGCTCGCTCTCTTCAGCCGGCAGTATCAGATCTTGCTCTGCATATCGACGCGACCTCGTCCACCTGAACGGCATCTGAGCCGGGGGTCACCGCCTCCACCGTCGTTGACTCCGTCATCCTTTGAGATAGTCCCGCCAATACACCTTCTGCGACCGCGAAATCCTGTCGTTGCAACCAGGCGATATAGTCCCGATAGGGACGCACCGTCGGCAGGTCGGTCTGCCTGCCTATTATCCGGGCCTCATAACAAGCCAGCACCTCGCGCAATACAATTTGTACACTCCAGCCATCCAGTAAAATATGATGATGGCTGTAAAACAAATACCAGCGGGCGTCCGCCAATTGAATGAGGCGCAACCGCACCAGCGGCGCTTGTCGAAACACGAACCCTTGCGCGCGATCCGACGCTGCCAATGCTGTGAGCGAAGCAATGTGGGCTTCGGGGCTTGCGCTCGCCAATCCTCATAGTCCACGGCAAGCGGCACCTGTTGGCGCACGACCTGGATCGGCCGGGACACCTTTTCCCATAGAATCGCCGTCCGCAATACCGGATGCCGGGATACGACTGTTCCCCACGCCGCTTCGAACGCGCTTCGATCGACCGTCCCTTCCAACTCGCACACCGCCTGATCACAGTAGGGATCCGCCACGCCCTCCGCGACATGATGAAATAGGAGGCCTTCCTGCAGGGGGGACAGGTAATACATGGCCTCGATCTCGTTATTTCGCTCTTTCAATGCCATCAGTGCCTCATCCGATTTCTTCAAAGATATGGTCCAGCGTGCCTTGATCGATGTCGATGTCTGGAAAATCAGACGGGGTGTAAGTGCCGGTTTCCTGCTCGATGCAATGTTGAATACAGGCGTTCAGCGTCAACAGGTACGATTCTGCCAGTTCGACGATCGTCTGGCGCTTATATCGATGTCTGCTGTAGCCCCACGCGACCGCCAACCGGCCGTCAATCAAACTTGCATTGATATCCAGCGCGTAAGGCAATCGCGTGCTCGCATCGTTTGATTTACCAATGGCCTCGCAGGCCGGCCGGAAGGGAGCCTCTGCGGGAAACGTTTGATCGAATTGTCCGAGATAGTTAAAGCTGATTTCGGAGGCTGCGAATTGGCGCAACTGTTCACGCACTGCATCGTGTGGGCTAAGATACCGAAGCAGCCCATATCCGATTCCCTTATTCGGAATGTGTCGTAACTGTTCTTTCACCGATTTGATCAAGTCTCCCGGCTGCGCGTCCTCTGCAATCCGCAGGGCAACAGGAAAGACCGACGTAAACCAGCCGACGGTCCTGGAAACGTCGACGTCCTGAAACAGATCTTCTCGTCCATGCCCCTCGAGATCGATGAGTACTGCCGAATTGCCGCTCCAACGTCCCAACACTTGAGCGAGCGCCCCTAACAGGACATCGTTGATTTGAGTTCGATACACTGCCGGAACGTCCTGTAGCAGGAGGCGCGTCTCCTCTGCGCCGAGCGACAAGGTGACAATCTCACTCGAGGCTTCAGTCTGATCACCGCCGGGATCGTCCACCGGAAGAGGGCTGATTTGGCGGCGTATTGGATCGAGCCAATAGTCGATTTCTTCTTTACTCAAAACGGATTGCGCATAGGTACGTAGCCGCTCCGACCACCGCTGGAAGGAACTCGTCTTGGAAGGAAGCATCGCAGCATGACCTTCGAGCAGTTGCCCACAGGTCGTCATGAGATCTTCCAAGAGAATCCGCCACGAGACACCATCCACGATCAAATGATGGATGACAATCAGCAGTCGTGGGGAACGGTCTGGGCCTAAATCGAACAATACCGTTTCCACCGTCGGCCCCTGTTCCAAATGAAGGCGGGATTGCCACTGATTTGCCTTTTGTTCGAGTGCCTCATCCTGTTGTCTGCCGGATACTGTCGACAGATCCTCACAGTGCAGAATCACCTCATGGACCTCAGCTCGGTGCGATTGCCGCCATACCCCGCCCTCTTGCCTGAAACGCAATCGAAAGACGTCATGATGGCCGATGACCGTTTGGATTGCCCGACGGAGAATTGCAGGATCGATGACGCGCGTCAGCTCCAGCAGCACCGCTTGGTTGTAGTAATGCGGGTTCGGGAAGGCCTCCTCGAAGAACCACTCCTGAATCGGGGTGAGTGGCGCGTCTCCCTGGATAGGCCCCTCCTCTGCTTTAAAATGAGGTTCACTCTCAGCCGCCAGGGCGAGTGCGGCGACGGTCTGATGTTGAAAGACATGCCGCGGGGCCAGCATCACCCCCTGTTGTCGAGCACGAGAGATCACCTGAATGCTGAGGATGGAATCTCCGCCCAGGTCGAAGAAGTTGTCTTGGCGGCCAACGGAGGGACTCCTAGAGTTCCGGCCCAGATGCCCGCCAGCAATTCTTCTGTCGGAGTCTGTGGCGCCTCGTATCGGCCGCTCCTCCCGGCTACCGCCCGTCGGCGCAGGCAACGCCTGCCGATCACACCTTTCCATTGGGGGTCAACGGCAGCGCTTCAAGTGACCCTACCGCCGAGGGAACCATATAGTCCGGTAACCGCTCGCGCAGGCTCGTTCGAAGCGTCTCCGTTTGAATTCCAGCCGCTCCTACGACATAGGCCACCACCCGTCGGCGCCCCGCTGGCTCTTCTCGTACAACGACCACTTGATCCTGGACCCCCGGCTGCGCGGCCAACGCCGCCTCGATCTCACCAAGTTCGATCCGAAACCCCCGCACCTTCACCTGATGATCTCGTCGCCCCAGAAACTCAATTGTTCCGTCACTCCGATACCGCCCGATATCTGCTGTCCGATAGAGCCTCGCTCCCGCCTCAGCACTGAATGGATGCGGGACAAACGCCGCCGCCGTTCGCCCAGGCTCCTGCAGATACCCTCGACCTACCCCGACCCCGCCCACCGAGATCTCCCCGGCCACTCCCAGAGGAACCGGGTGAAGCTCCGGACTCAGCACATACAGCTGCAGATTGGCGGCCGCACGGCCGATCGGCACCACCTGTTCGTCGATGGCTGGCGGGCCGTGGAGCGTATGGTAGGCCACATCGTCCGCGCATTCCGCCGGGCCATAGGCATTCAGCAACGGCACCAGCGGATATCGTGCAAACCAACTGCGGCACAACTCAGGGGTTATCGCTTCGCCCGTCGGCAGCAACCATCGCAGCCGCGGCAACGCCACTCCTGGCTCGACGGCTACCAGCTCCCGCAATAACGAGGGCACTAACTCTGCTACGGTCACTCCCGTTCGAGCCAATTCCTTCAGCAGACGCGGCGGATCGCGAACAATGTCATCGCCGAATATCTCCACCCGAGCGCCACATAACAGCGCACTGAGCAATTGCCACACAGAAACATCGAAACACTGCGATGCCGTCTGTGCCACCACATCCGATTCCGTCAGTCCCAGCGTGGGCAATTTGCCCCACACATTGTTGATCATCCCTTGCTGCGTGACGACTGCTCCTTTCGGCGTGCCGGTAGAGCCAGATGTAAAAATCACATAGGCCACTTGTGCCGCGTGGGTCCGACGAGGCGGCCGCGAAACCGTTCCCCGGAGCGTTGCCGCCGACCGGACTCGCAGGTGTGGAATTCCGGTGTCTCCTTCCAATGCGGAGCTTGCACGGTCCGCTAATCCCGCCGTGGTCACCACGAGTGACACCTGCCCTTGCGTCAGGATTTGCTGCCACCTTACCTCCGGATGCTGCGGATCCAGCGGCAGATACCCTCCGCCCGCCTTGAAGATTCCCAAGATCAGCACCACCAGTTCCACGCTGCGCTCCGCCAGCACCCCTACGACGACGTCCGGACCGACTCCTTCAGCTGCCAGCGACGACGCGATTGCCTCAGCCCGCGCATCGAGCTCTGCATAGGTCAGCCGCTCCGTCCCTTCTCGCACGGCTACCGCAGTAGGACTCCGCCGCGCTTGCAGCTCGAACAGATCCGCCAGGCTCGCCTCTGCTGGGAACTCTCTTCCCGTCTCGTTCCACAGTTCTCTCTCCTTCCGCTCCGCTGCGCCGAGTAGCGTCAGTTCCCCCACTCGCGCCGTGGGACAGGCGGCAATACTTTCCAGCAACATCTGGTAGTGAGTGACCATCCGTTGAATGGTCGTTTCCTCGAAGAGATCCGTGCTGTACTCGATAAACCCGTTCAAGGCTCCGTCTCGTTCCGTCAGATCGAGGACCATGTCAAACTTGGCCGTACGATCCTCTACTTCCACAGGACGGAATCGTAATCCTGGAACCTCTAAGGCTCCTCGATGGAACGTTGTGCAGCACAAACATGACCTGAAAGAGCGGAGAGTGACTGAGATCCCGGACCGGCTGCAGTTCTTCCACCACCTTTTCGAAGGGCAGATCTTGATGCGACTGTGCGCCTAACGCGATCTCGTGTACTCGGCGGAGCAACTCCACGAAGGATGGATTCCCGGAAAGGTCCGCCCTCAGGACGAGGGTATTGATGAAAAATCCAATGACCTGTTCGGTCTCGGGCCTCGTTCGGTTGGCGACCGGTGTCCCCACACAAAAATTCGTCTCGCCGGTATATCGGCAAATCAAGATCTCAAACGCCGCTAGCAGAACCATGAACAGCGTGGCGTCATGCCGACGTGCCAGGAGAGTCATCTGCTCCGTCAATGATTGTGGGAGTGAAAAGGAGACCGCCGCGCCGCGATAGGTTTGGACCGGTGGTCGCGGGCGATCAACGGGGAGCGCCAGCAGCGGTGGGGCCCCCGTGAGCATTCGTTTCCAATACTTCACTTGCTCGTCTAGCACTGCCCCCGTGAGCCAGCCCCGTTGCCACAGAGCATAGTCAGCGTATTGAATGGCAGGAAGTGCGAGAGACATAGCCCCGCCACCTTTTACGAAATGCGTGTAGCAGGCAGTCAGTTCGCGGAAAAGAATTCCCATCGACCAATCATCGGAGACGATATGATGGGCTGTGATCAGCAGGACATGTTCGTGCTCATCCACGCGCAGCAGCAAGACCCTGAGCAGCGGGCATTGCGACAATTGAAACGGGATCTGGACCTCTTCCGTGATCAAGCCGCGAGCCTCCGTCTCTCGATTCGCTGCCGGAAGATGACTCAAGTCGACGACCCGAAACGGCAAGACTGCATCAGACACGACGACCTGCGCTGGCTGCCCGTTCACGTCAATCACGCGGGTGCGGAGCACTTCATGACGACGCAGAATTTCCTGCAGACTACTTTCCAGCGCCTCAGCGTCGACCGGGCCGTAGATTCGCAGTGGAGCGGGGATGTTATAGAACGGGTTGTTCGGCTCCAGTTGATCGAGAAACCACAGCCGCTGCTGGGCAAACGACAACGGAGCAGGCTCCTCTGGGGTTGCACGCCGAGGGATGGCATTCTTGTCGGGTGCGTTCGCCAGTTCGCCACGCAACAGTTTTTGTAACAGCGCGGCTTTCTCGGGAGATAGCCGCGATCGGGCGGCGGATCTCTCACTCTCGTGCATGACACATCCTTTCCATCTGCACCCCGCTATCGCACATCACTGACGATCCGAACAGGTGGTTAGCTACGGCCTATTAAGAGACTCTGCGCTTCGCTCTCGGACAGCCCTTCCAGCTGCGCGATTAAATATTCTTCAATGCGGACACTCGCCTCTGCCACTGTGGCCACTTCAAACAGATCACGCAGCGTCAGCTCTACCTTGAACGTCTTTCGCATGCGAGAGAGCAACTGAACGGCGAGGAGAGAATGGCCGCCGAGGTCGAAAAACTTGTCGTTCCGGCCAACGCGCGGCAGCCCCAACAGTTCGGCCCATATGCCTGCCAGCACCTCTTCCGTAGGCGTCCGGGGAGCCTCATATCGCTCATCCAATTGAGCACCGATGTCAGGTTTCGGCAACGCGTTGCGATCGATTTTGCCGTTTGGAGTCAGCGGCAGCATCTCGAGTGAGATCACCGTCGCTGGCAGCATGTAATCGGGGAGCAAAGTCCGGAGAGCCGGCCGCAGGCTCTCCAGCGGTTGTTCGCCGTCATACACCACATACGCCACCAACTGCGGAAGCCCGGGGCGATCCTCACGAACAATGACGACTTGATCCCGAACACCCGGCTGCGCTGCGAAGGCCGCTTCAATCTCACCGAGCTCGATTCGAAAGCCACGCACTTTGACCTGTTGATCGCGCCGGCCCAGAAAATCGATGATTCCATCCGTTCGATAACGCCCCAGGTCGCCCGTCCGATAGAGCCGTTCCCCAGATGTCCGGCCATACGGATGTGGCACGAACGAGGCGGCCGTTCGTGCCGGATCTTGCAAATACCCTCGGCCTACTCCAATGCCACCGATACAAATCTCACCGGGCACCCCGATCGGAGCGTGATGGAGGTCGGGAGTCAGGACATACAGTTGAAGGTTGGCTGCCGGCTTCCCTATGGGAACCACCAACTCGTCGGCAGATTGCGCCTCCGTCAACGTAAAATACGCCACGTCGTCTGCGCATTCCGCCGGACCATAGGCATTCAACAGCGGCACCGTCGGATAGTGCGCAAACCAGGTACGGCAGAGTTCCGGAGTGATGGCCTCTCCTGTCGGCAACAGCCAGCGCAACGACGGCAGCGTCACGGATGGCTCCACCATGACGACCTCTCGTAACAACGAAGGAACCAGCTCCGCAACTGTCACACCGGTCCATGCCAGCTCTGCCAGTAATCGCGATGGTTCGCGGACGATGTCGTCAGCAAAGATTTCTACTCGCCCCCCGCACAAGAGCGCGCTCAGCAACTGCCAGACCGAGATATCAAAACAGTGCGACGCGGTCTGAGCCACCACGTCAGCAGCGGTCAATCGTAACGTCGGAATTTTTCCCCAGACATTGTTGACCATGCCTTGCTGAGTGACCATGGCGCCTTTCGGGACACCGGTCGACCCGGACGTAAAAATGACATACGCGACCTGGTTGGGACTGGTTCGACGAGAATGTCGCGGCGTATCAATCCGGACATGGGCCAATGATTCCGTTGTCAGGATCCGCAGATTTGTCCGCGTCCCTTCCGGTTCCCTCACCCCCGCTATCCGCGGCTGGAACTCCTCCGTGGTCAAGAGCAGTGTGACCTGCCCTTGCGATAGGATTTGTCGCCACCGCGATACTGGATGATGCGGATCCAACGGAAGATACCCGCCACCGGCCTTGAACACTCCCACGATCATCGCCAATAGTTCGATCCCGCGCGTGGCCAATACGGCGACCACTGTCTCCGGCCCGACACCTTCCGCTAGTAAGCCTTGGGCAATCTGTTCCGCCCGCCGATTCAAGTCGCCATACGTGACAGCCTCCGTACCGCAGCGCGCCGCCATCGCATTGGGCGTCCGGCTTACCTGCGCCTCGAACAGATCCGCCACGCTCGCCTCCGCCGGATACGGTGCGCCCGTTTGATTCCACTGCTCCCTGGCTCCCCGTTCACTATCCGTGACCGTCACGAGGTCTCCCACGCGGCCTTCTGACTGTCTGACTATCTGTCCCAGTATCGCGTGGAAATGCTGCAACATCCCGGCAATGGTCTCGTCGGTAAATGCCCGCCGGTTATAACTTAGTTGCAGCCCCAACTCTGCGCCCAGAATAATCACTACCGTTAACGGATAATTCGTATGCGTTCGATTCCCTTCCTGTTGAGCACGAAATGGAAACGCGTGATTGGTCAACAGGGGATCGACCGGAACATTCTCAAATACGAGCAGGGAGTCAAAGAGGGTGCGGCCGCGTGGCACGTCACTCCAGCCTTGTATCTGCACCAACGGCGCATACTCGTATTGCCGCATCTGAACGTTCTGTGAAAGGAGCGATTTCATCCACCCCAGTAGCGGTGTTTTCGGATCGACCATCACCCGTAGCGGCAGGCTGTTGATGAACAATCCCACGATGGATTCGACGCCATCCAACTCAGGCGGCCGGCCGGCCACAGTGACGCCGAAGACCACATCGGTGTGTCCGGTGTACTCGCTGACGACGCGTGCCCAGGCCCCTTGGATCAGAGTGTTCAGCGTCAATTGATGTTGTTTTGAGAGATCGGTGAGGGCCCCTGTGAGGGCTGGAGAAAGAGACACGACTTGATCGGCGACATCAGCACCGGCTTCCGACTCTTTCTGTGCCGTATAGGTGGGCGCCAACAACGTCGGCGTGTCGAAGCCTCGCAATTCCTTACGCCAAAACCGTTCGGCTTTGACGGGATCTTGTTTTTGCAGCCAGCTGATGTAGTCTTTGTAGGTGCGCGGCTTCGCGAGATGCCGTTCATTTCCTCCGATCAACGATTCATAAAAAGCAAAAAAATCGACCATAAGCAGCGATAAGCACCAGGCGTCCATCAAGATGAGGTGATAGCTTCGCGTGATGCGATAGGTGTTCTCCGTTAGTTGAATCAGACGGATGCGAAATAGCGGAACTTGTGCAAAATCGAAGCCGGTTCGAAGCTCCTCCCGCAAGAGGGCATCAAAGTCGCGCTCCTGCTGGGCCGTGGAACGGTCTCGCCAATCGAGCTCGACAACGGGGGCTGCCACCTGTTTATGCACGACCTGCAGCGGGCGTTTCTGATTTTCCCAGACGAATGACGTGCGCAGCACACAATGCCGGTCCACCACCTGCTGCCACGCACGCCGGAATGCCGCGCGGTCTAGCGTTCCTTCCAATAGATAACGATCTTGCATGAGATAGACGCCGGACCCCGGATGAAGCAGGGTATGGAACAGAAGTCCCTCCTGCATCGCAGAAAGCGGGTAAATGTTTTCAATATTCTTTGCGGTCTTCCCCGGATCTCCCATACCCTTTACCCGATCTCCTTTAACAAATCGTTGAACTCGTCGTCCGTCAATCCCGCCTCTTCAAAATCAGCTGCCACGGTCTCGCCGGCATCCGGCGCGGCACAGTGATTGATCAAGGCACGTAGGCTTGCCACATAGTGATGAGCCCAACTTTCCGGTGCATCGCTCGAACCGTTCGAGGCCGGCGATGTCCAATCGATCCACAGTTGCTGATCGGCAACGTGAACGGTAACGGTGAAGCAGTCGAATCGCTTGCTGTGTGGATCTCGAGAGTCTCCGATCGACTCCGTTGCCAGTGTAAAGAGAGAGCCCTGGTTGAGGGTCGAGTCTACCTGGCCGAGATAGTTGAAGCTGATGGCGGGGGGGTGCGGGGGCGTAAGGCGTGCCCGGACCGCGTCCTCGGGGCTCAGATACCGTAAGATCCCGTAGCCGATCCCTTTGTTCGGCAGCTGCCGCAACTGCCCCTTGATCTTCTGAATCGCCGCCCCCGGCCCCTCCGTGCCCGGCTCCAACCACACCGGAAACCGCGTCGTGAACCAACCCACCGTCCGCGTCAGGTCCACGTCCGCAAAGAGATCCTCCCGGCCATGCCCTTCCAGCTCCACACAGACCGCCGCCTGCCCGTTCCATCGACAGAGGGTCTGCGCCAACGCCGTCAGCAGCACGTCGTTGACTTCCGTCCGATACACCGCCGGCACGTCCTGCACCAGCGCCTGCGTCTCGGCCGCCGTTAAGGCCACCCGCACCGTCGTCGCCGTCGCCACCCGTTGATCGGCAGGCGTCACGACCGGCTGCGTCGCGAAGCGCGCTACCGCCGCCTCCCAATAGGGGCGCTCCGCCGCCAGCGCCGCACTGGCGGCATAGGTGCCCACCCGGTGGCGCCAGTCCTTCAGCGAGGTCGTCTTGGCCGGCAGCTGACAGGGCCGGCCCGCCGCCAGCTGGCGATACGCCGTCTGCACATCTTCCACCAGCACGCGCCAGGACACGCCATCCACGACGAGATGGTGGGCGACTAAGAGCAGCCGGCCCGGCTCCGTTCCCCGGTCGACATACACGACGCGCAGCAAGGGGCCGTCGGTCAGGTGCAGACTCCGTTGCGTCTCGTGGGCGACCGCCTCGAGTTCGGCCTCCCAGCCGGACGACGACAACGCGCACCTGCCGACAGATCGGATGGGTTTCCCTCTCCGCATAGACTTGCTCCCACCGGCCCTCCTTGTGCTGCAGCCGCAGTCGCAAGGCATCATGATGCTGCAGCAATGCATCCACGGCTTTCACCAGCACTGGGTAATCCAGAGGCATCCGGACGAGAAGCAGAAGGGCTTGATTCCAGTGATGGGGGTTGGGATGCTGGGCGTCGACGAACCACTGCTGGATCGGCGTCAGCGGGACGATGCCCGCCACCGGGGCTGAGGGACGAGCCGGCCTCGACGCATCGGCTCGCACTGCCGCCACTGCCAAGGCCGCAATGGTCGGCGTTTCGAACAATTGTTTGGGTGTCAGCTTCAGACCCTGGCGATGCGCGCGGGCAATGATCTGAAGGCTCAGGATGGAATCGCCGCCCAGTTCAAAGAAGTTGTCGTGCCGGCCGACGGCCGCGCGTTGCAACACGTCGCACCAGATCGCCGCTAACTGCTCCTCCGCCAGCGTCTGCGGACGCTCGTCTCCGCTGGTCACGGTCCGGGTCGTGTCCGGATCAGGCAACGCGGCCCGGTCGAGTTTCCCGTTCGCCGTCAGCGGCAGGGCCGCCAGCTCCACGAATCGCGCCGGCACCATATACTCCGGCAGCTGTTGCGCCAGACGGGCGCGCAGGTCGCCCTCCCGCTGTTCCGTGCGGTCCTCTGGAACGAAATACGCCACCAGTTGCTGGACGCCGGCCGCTCCTTCGCGCAACAGGATCACCCCTTCGCGAACATCCGGTTGCGCGCAAAGTTGTGCTTCGATTTCTCCCAGCTCGATTCGATAGCCACGCAGTTTCACCTGCCGGTCCTGCCGTCCCAGGAATTCGATCGTGCCATCCTCTCGAAAGCGCGCTCGATCCCCGGTTCGGTACAAATCGTGAACCGGGCTTTGCTAGGAATGGATGCGGAACGAATCGCTCAGCGGTCAACGCCGGCTGGTCCTGATAGCCGTCCGCAAGACTCTCTCCGCCAAGATACAATTCCCCCGGTACTCCGATGGGCATCGGCTCCAAGTACCGGTCAAGAATATAGACCTGGCTATGCAAGAGCGGTCGTCCGAGCGGAACCGTCACGCCCTGTTTCTTGTGTAATTCAATTCTATGAGTCAGGACCCCCACTGTCGTTTCAGTCGGCCCGTAGTGGTTGATCACGCTGCAGTTCGGCGCCAGCAATTGAATGCGTTCCACGAGCGGCCAGTTCAAGGCCTCACCGCCGAGAATCAAACAGTGTTTCGGCAGCACTTGCTCCGGATACGTCGCATCCAACAACCCCGCTAGATGGCTGGGAGTGATTTTCAAGACATCGATGCGTTCTTGCCGCATATACGCGGCCATCTGCTCGGGATGAAACCCACGATCGGCTGCCACCACATGCAGCGTTCTGCCCGCGCACAACGCGCCAAATAAAATCGTGTGCCCGAGATCGGCCGCGATGGTGGACACCAACGCCCAGTTGTCCGCGTTGGCAGAAACGGCCAATCTTGCTAACACGCCGTCCACATAAGACCTGAGGGCATGATGTGAAATGGCAACACCTTTAGGCTGCCCGGTCGATCCTGACGTGAAGATCAGATAGGCGGCTTGTTGCGGATGCAGCAACGGCCTCCCGCTGTCGGCTGCGGGGGAGTTTTTTGGCGCGCTCAGTAACGCGGTGACATCTTGCCACTGCACCGCAGGCAAGGCGTGCTGCACCTCCTGTGCGAGGCCCATCCGAACCGATGCTTGCGTGAGCACGATCATCACGGATGCGTTCTGCAGGAGGAACGTCAACCGATCGCCCGGTACGGTCGGTTCAATGGGGACATAGGTTCCACTGGCTTTCAGAATTCCCCACAGGCCAACGACCAATTCAACCGACCGCTCCAGACACAGTCCCACGCGCGTTCCTGACCCGACTCCCATGAGGCGTAAGGCTTCAGCCACACGATCCGCACTGATATTGAGTTCCCGATAGGTAAGTCGCACACCTTCATAGACGACCGCGACCTTCTCCGGATGAGTCTGCGCCTGAGTTTCAAATAACGTCACGACGTCGGAAGACGTGGTTTCCGCAACTGCCGCCGCATTCCACGTTTCCACCACGCACTGACGCTCTGACGCTGTCAGCATGGGCACAGTTCGGATGTCTGCTTTCGGATGAGCACAGATCCAGTCCAATACCTGCCGGAACTGTCCGAGCATTCGAGCCATCGCAATATGGGAAAACCGCGCATGGGCATAGCAAATGGTCACATGCAGGCTCGTTCCAGGCTCGACGATCATCGACAACGGATAATTGTTCCGGCCAGGGGTCAAAAAATGGCCAGACTCAGGCGTGCGTAATGGAAGGCTGCTGATCTTGAGATCCATCGCCGCCCCTCCGGCCATTTCGTGGAGGGGGAAGTTCTCGAACACGAGTAATGTGTCGAAGAGGGCTTGTCCGGGAGACAGGTCACTCCATCCGTAAATTTTGGAGAGCGGCGAATATTCATAATTCCGGCCCTCGCTTTGTTGCTGTTGAAGGGCCTGTAGCCACGATTCGATCGAAGATCCTGTCGGCAGCTTGGCCCGAACGGGCAAGGTGTTAATGAACAGACCTACCATCGTCTCGACTCCGGTCAGTTCCGGTGGGCGGCCGGAGACAGTCGTGCCGAAGGTCACTTCGTCCCTGCCACTATATTGG
The DNA here is from genome assembly GCA_963839785.1 of uncultured Nitrospiraceae bacterium. Taxonomy (GTDB): domain Bacteria; phylum Nitrospirota; class Nitrospiria; order Nitrospirales; family Nitrospiraceae; genus Nitrospira_A. The sequence continues at coordinate 727,601 of CAWIWD010000021.1, read as the reverse complement.
TGCAGCAACAACGCCCACACCCCTTGCATCAGGGTGTTCAGCGTCAGGCGATGACGACGCGCAAAGGCTTGGATGTTCCTGTTGTCCTCTTGAGACAAGGCAAGGTCCTGCTCCGCATACCGCGGACCGCTGCTCCTCTCCTTGTCAGCCGGAGGTATTTCCAGACCCAACTCCGTGGCAGCTGTGAGTCCGGACAGGTATTGCCGCCAGTATTTCTCTGCTGAAACCAAATCTTGCCGCTGTAGCCATGCGATGTAGTCTCGATAGGGTCGTACGGGAGACAACGAAAGCGGATTTCCTGACAGGCCGGCCGCATAACAGCTCAACACGTCCCGCAGGATGACCTGAATACTCCATCCATCCAATAAAATGTGATGGTGGCTGTAGAAGAGATACCATCGTTCGCCCGCAATCCGGATCAAGCGCAATCGAACCAGCGGAGCCTGCTGAAAAATAAAACCTTTCTTTCGATCAGCGGCAACCATTGCCGTCAGCGCCGACTGTTGCGCTGCGGTGTCGAGCTCCCTCCAGTCTTCATATTCGACGGCGAGCGATACATCTCGGAGTACGACTTGAACCGGGCGCGCCAGGTTCTCCCACAAAAATGCGGTGCGGAGCGCCGGGTGCCGTTCCGCGACCCTGCGCCATGCCACCTCAAATGCCGATCGTTCGACCCGACCTTCCAACACACATACGGCTTGGTCGCAATACGGATCCTGATCCGCCTCCGCCACATGATGAAACAGCAACCCGTCTTGGAGCGGGCTGAGAACATAGACGTCCTCCATGTCGGGATGTTCTGCCGAGATCGCTTCAACGGCCGCGTGATCCAATCGGGCCAAAGGAAAATCGGACGGCGTATAGCTGTGTCCGGGCGAAACAAGACACTGCGCACTCATGTCTTGGACCGCCTGGAGAAAGGTTCGAGCAAGATGGTCGATCGTCGTTTGTTGAAACCGGGCGCAACTATAGGTCCAAGCAATCCGCAGACGCCCTTCGACAACCATAGCCGTGATATCCAATTCGTATGGTTGCCGATTCGAAGGATCACGTTCGAATCCCAATGATTCCGTTTTTATGGTCCAGAGCGAATCCTTCTCACTGGCCTGTGTCAAACTGCCCCAGATAATTGAAACTCACTTCTGACGCAGGCTGCGCCGTTCGTTGCATCGACTCAGACGTGGAATGATTGGCATAACGCAGCAGTCCGTACCCGATTCCTCCCTGAGGAATGGTTCGCCACTGTTCCTTTACGGTCTTGATACAGGCTCCGGCAGCAGAGGCAGGCGGAATATTCAATGTGACCGGAAACAGACTCGTGCACCATCCCACAGTGCGGGAGAGATCGAGGTCAGGGAAGAGGTCTTCCCGTCCATGTCCTTCCACGTCGATGGACAATGCTGACTGTCCCGTCCAGCCCGACAATGTCTTCGCCAAAGCCGCCAGCAACACCTCGTGGATGTGCGTGCGCGACGCCGCTGGAATGTCATGTAACAAGGCATGCGTCGTGCTCTGGTCCAGGAAGCCTGTCCAGACCATCGAGGCTGCGACAGTTCGCTCTCCAGTCTGGTTGTCGACCGGTAACTCAGCCCCCGCGCTTGGCTGATTTGCCTTCCAGTGGAGCGCTTCCTGTTGCACACGATCTGACTGTCCGAAACCCTGTAATCGCTCCGCCCACTGCTGAAACGAGGTGGTTTTTGCCGGAAGCGTGATCGGCTGTCCTTGAATCGACTGCTGATACGCGTTGTGCAGATCTTCCATCAGGATTCGGCACGAGACGCCATCGACCACGAGGTGATGGAATATGAACAACAATCGATCGCGCTGTTGCTGACCCTCCATCTTGAACCACACCACACGAAAGAGCGGCCCTTCCGAAAGATCCAGTGAGGCCTGCCATTCCGTCGCCAAATCGGCCAACGTGCTCTGCCGGATCTCCTCGGTAAGCTCCGACAATTCCACCTGATGCACGATCGCCGACGGAGATGGTTCGTCGATATATTGCCGCCATCCATCTTCCTCCTTGACGAATCGAGAACGGAGGGCATCGTGATGCGACGACAGGAATCGAATCGCCTCTTCCATGGCGCCCATGTTCAGGGGCTCCCGCAGTTCCGCCATGACTGATACATTCCAATGATGAGGATTGGTCAGCGGTTGATCGAAGAACCACCGTTGAATGGGGAGCAATGGCACATCGCCTGTGACGTCGCCTTGTGTCGCATGGACCTCAGGCTCATAACCGACCACCTCGCTCAATTCCGCGACGGTCTGCCGTTGAAAGATATGTTTCGGCTTCAGCGTCAATCCGACGTGTTTTGCTCGCGCTACGATTTGGAGGCTGAGAATGGAATCGCCTCCAAGCTGAAAGAAATTGTCATGCAGGCCGACGCGCTTGATATTCAACACTCCTTCCCAAATTCCAGCCAACAATTGCTCGGTCTGGGTTTGTGGCGCGACATACTGCTCTGTCAACTGCTCCTCGACATCGGGCGCCGGAAGCCGCTTGCGATCGACTTTACCGTTGGGGGTCAACGGGAGTTGTTCGAGGAAAATGAAGCTGGAAGGCACCATATGCTCAGGCAGGTGCTGCTTGAGAAACGCGCGCAGGGTTTCGTCGGACAGTCCCGGAGCCGATGCCGGGGTGACATAGGCCACCAATCGCTTGTGCCCCGGTTGATCTTCGCGGGCGAGGAGCACCGCATCGCGCACAGCGGGGCAGGCCGTCAATTGAGCCTCGATTTCTCCCAACTCGATCCGAAAGCCACGAATTTTCACCTGGTGATCCAGTCGACCGAGATACTCAATGGTCCCATCCGGACCAAAACGTGCGAGATCCCCGGTCCGATATAGGCGCCCTCCCGGCCGTGCACCGAGTGAATCGGGGATGAATCGGTCTGCCGTGAGATCCGGACGATTGTGATATCCACGCGCCAGTCCTGATCCGCCGATGTAAAGTTCGCCGGGTACTCCGACTGGAACGGGATGATGAAAGCGATCCAACAGATAGATCTGCGTATTGGCGATGGGACGACCGATGGTCACGGGGCCGGAAGCGCGGCGCAGCGCACATGTTGAATAGGTCGTGTCTTCCGAGGGGCCATATAAATCGAAGACTCGATCGATATGGTTGGTCGCGTACAATCGATCCACGATGGCGGCAGGAAGCGGTTCCCCGGCAAGGTTGACGGTGCGCACAGACGGGGGAATGTTCCCCTGACGCAAGAGCTCGCTGATCGCCGAAGGAACCGTATTGATCAGCGTGACCTGATCCCGGCCGGGCAACGTCGAGATCGCGAGCGCATGATCGGCGATCACGACACGTCCACCGCAACTCAATGGCGAGAACAGCTCGAAGATAGAGAGGTCGAAACATAACGAGGTCGATGCCAGGACTCCCTCCAAATCTTTCGGACTGTAGACCGTAAGAGCCCACTGGATAAAAACGACCGCGCTGCGATGGGTGATGGCCACGCCTTTCGGTTTTCCTGTGGAGCCTGACGTGTAGATCAGATAGGCAGGTTGTTCCACGTTCAACGAATGCGATTCGTCACGCTCCGCGCCTGTGGTCACATCCGGCCAGGCCAGATCGAGACACATGATTCGGTCTGCTTTTCCTGACACCTGCTCGACGAGCGCCTGTTGGGTCAGAAGTAGGACCGGGGCCGCATCGTGAAGCAGGAACGCGATCCGTTCGGCCGGGTATTTGGGATCGATCGGCACATAGGCTCCACCGGCCTTGAGGATGCCAAGAATCCCGATCACCATATCGATCGACCGTTCCAGAAATACGCCGACGAACATTTCCGGACCGACGCCCATGCTACGCAGAATACGACCCAGCCGATCGGATCGTTCCTGGAGGTCACGATAGCTGATCCATTCATCATCGCAACGCAACGCAACGCTATCCGGCGTCCGCCTGGCCTGAGCATCAACGAGCTGATGCAGACAAAGGTCCCGTGGATACTCGGCATCCGTTACGTTCCACTCGACGACCACTTGCCGGCGCTCAGCTTCGGTCATCATGCTCACATGTGACAGGTGTTGTTCGGGATCGCGGGCAAGACTCGTGAGAAGCTGGGCGAAGTGACCTAGCATCCCTTCGATCGTCGAGAGGTGAACGCGCGAGCGGTCGAACGAAAGGCCGATGCCTACCGTCGTCCCCGGCGTCACGTCCACGGTGAGTGGATAGTGCGTCCGGCTGTCGATTGTCACGTCGGACACCGTCAATTCGTCATGCGCACCGGACAGCCCCTGACCTTTGGGATAGTTTTCGAATACGAGAAGGCTTTCGAAGAGCGCCCTGCCTTTGGCGACCTCGCTCCACCCGTGAACCTGCGACAATGGCGTGTATTCGTACTCGCGCATCTCAAGGTTCTGCGCCATGAGCTGCTGCAGCCATGTCTTCACTGGGATGTCGGAGGGTAGCTGCACGCGGAGCGGCAAGGTATTGAGGAAGAGTCCCACCGTGCGTTCTACATCCGGAAGGTCAGCTGGCCGTCCCGACACGGTGATCCCGAACAGCACGTCCCGTTCCCCACTGTATCCACTCAACAGGAGTGCCCACGCTCCCTGCATGAGGGTATTGAGGGTCACTTGCCACCGCTGCGTGAGGTCCACGAGAGTCGCAGTGAGTGAGGCCGAAAGCTGGATTGACTGCTTGCCGAAATCCATCGCATCGGCAGACTCTCCACCCGAAGACGGTTGACTGACCGGGAGCGGAGTCGGATCGGTGAAGCCCGCAAGCGCTGTCCGCCAATATTGCGCGGCGGCGTCGAGATCCTGCTCTCGCAACCAGGCCAGATAGTTCCGATAGGGACGCGCAGGCGAATACATGGACTGCCTGTTCCCCCGTAAATCCCTATAGCGGGTAAAGACTTCCTCAAAAATGAGCGCGATACACCAGCCATCCATTAAGAGGTGGTGATGCGTCCATATGAAGCATGTGGCGTCGTCTGATGTCCGGATCAAGAGCGGCCGTATCAGCGGCGGCGAATCGAGCTGAAATCCCTCCGCTCGATGACGTGCCAGAAGCTGTCCCAGACGCCGGTGCTGCGCGTCAGAACCGAGACCTCGCCAATCCTCCATTCGAATTGGGAGCGCAGTCTTCGCATGAACGATTTGCAACGGCTCCTTGACCGCTTCCCAGACGAAGGCGGTCCTGAGAGCGGCATGGCGGGCGACGGTCTCCTGAACCGCTTGTTGGAAGAGAGCGTGATCGCACGATCCTGTCAGCGTGCAACTGAGTTGCTCAAGATACAGCCCCGCATCCGGCGCATCCAGGCAATGAACAAGCAAACCCTGTTGAAGCGGTGTCAGGGGGTAGACGTCTTCAATTCCTCGACGGTTCCCAAACAGGCGATCGATTTCACCTTGATCAAGTCCGCTTAGAGGAAAATCAGATGGCGCGTACCCACCGGCTTCCTGTAGTTGACAGTGCCCAATCAGACTCTTGAGCGTGTCGAGATAGGCCTCTGCCAGTCCGTTGATCGTGGATTGCTGAAAGCGGGCACGGCTGTAGGTCCATGACATGTGCAACCGTTTGCCGAGCACATCGCTGTTAATGTCGAGTTCGTACGGCAGTCTGGCCTGGGGATCCCGATCGATTCCGGCGGCATCGATCGACGGGACAAATGGCGAATCCTCCGGCAACACGTGATCCATTTGTCCCAAATAATTGAACCGGATTTGGGAGGCCGGATAGGCCGCGAGACGTTCCCCGATGCCGCCCGCTGGACTCAGGTAGCGCAGGAGCCCATGGCCGATGCCCCCCTGAGGGAAACGGCGCAATTGCTCTTTGATGGATGTTAAGGATTCGAGAAGCGTCTCATCCGGCGAATAGGACAAGAGGATGGGGGACACCCCGGCAAACCAGCCAATGGTTCTGGAAAGGTCGATGTCCGAAAACATATCTTCTCGGCCGTGACCTTCGAGATCGACAAGGATCTCCTGTCTGGAACTCCAGGCACCGAGGGATCGTACGAGTGCCGTCAACAGCACATCATTGATGTGGGTGCGATAGACGGATGGGACCTCGTGAAGCAACGCGTGGGTTTCAGCCTCATCCATCCAGAAATGAATGGTTTCGGAGGCGATCTCTGTACGGTCTCCCTCCGGATGGTCGACCGGTATCGGGGACACCTGAAGCCGGGCAGGATCCAGCCAGTAGTCGCTCTCCTGATCCACGGCTCCCGATTGGAGGTGATCCGACAGCCGTGTAGCCCAGCGGGCGTACGATGTGCTCTTTCCCGGAAGCCTGACCGGATCCTTCGCAACTAGTTGCGCGTAGACCCGGTGAAAGTCTTCCATTAGTATCCGCCAGGAAATCCCGTCCGTGACGAGATGATGCATGATCAAGAGCAATTTGTCGGGCTGAGCTTCGCCCATTTTCAGATACACCACGCGTAATTGCGGGCCATCGATAATGTTGAGGCTGGTCTCCCACACGTCGATTTCTCGATTCAGGGCAGCGCGCTGTTCTTCGGGTGGAATGGATGAGAGATCGACAACATGTACGATGGTTTGATCCGACTTTTCCGCGTACTGCTGCACCCAGCGGCCATTCCGTTGCTTGAAACGCAAACGCAGTGCATCGTGATGCACTAACAAATGGTCCATCACCGCGGCGATGATCGAGGGATCCAGCGTCCGCTTCAAGTCCAACAGCAAAGATTGATTCCATTGGTGGACATTCGGCGCACCAAGTTCGAAGTACCATTCCTGAATAGGCGTCAGCACAAATTCTTCTGTGCCCGCTCCTGCTTCCTCCCCTGTCTGCGGCATGTGACTGACCACGCCCGCCAACTCCGCGATGGTCTGTTGTTGAAATAGTTGACGCGGCGTGATGCTGATTCCTCGTTGCCTCACTCTTGAAATGACCTGAATGCTGAGGATGGAATCACCACCCAGTTCGAAAAAATTATCGTGAATGCCGACCCGCTCGACGCCTAGCACCTCACGCCAAATGTCTGCTAAAACCGCCTCAGTTGCTGTTCGCGGGGCGTCATACGTCCGGCCGGATTGGTTCACATCATCCGGAGGAGGAAGGGATTTCCGATCGATCTTTCCATTCGGCGTGAGCGGAAACTGATCGAGGCACAGGTATGTGGAGGGCACCATGTACTCGGGCAACCGGTCTCGGAGAAAGTCGCGCAGATCTCCTGAGGCAACCGGCTCTGCGGACACGACATACCCGACCAACCGCTTTTCCCCGCGACCGTCATCGTGAATGGTGACCACGGCCTGTGTGATACGAGGATGCTCGACCAGACGCGCCTCGATTTCACCGGGTTCGATACGATAGCCGCGAACCTTGACTTGATGATCGATCCGGCCCAAGCACTCGATGGTGCCATCCGACTTCCAACGACCGAGATCCCCAGTCCGATAGAGCCGTCCTCCTGCTCGCGAGCTGAAGGGATCGGGTATAAACCGTTCGCTGGTGAGGTCCGGCCTACTCCAATAACCCCGTGCCACCCCTATGCCACCGATATAAATTTCTCCCGCCACACCGACCGGTACCGGTTCGAGCGCGGGATCGACGATATAGATTTCCGTATTCGCGATCGGCCGGCCGATCAGGATTGGCGTCGCCGCACTGGGCACCCGATGTGCTGCAGACCACACGGTCGTCTCGGTGGGGCCGTACAAGTTCCACAGTGCCTTGCCGAACTGCAATAACCGATCGGCCAAATCGAGAGCGAGCGCTTCACCTCCACAAAGAACCTTCAATCCAGCCGTCCCTGTCCATCCAGCTTTTAGAAGCATGCGCCAGGTAGCCGGTGTCGCTTGCATGACCGTTGCGCGACGGGTGTTGAGGAGTGCAAGGAGCTGTTCACCGTCATGGCTCGTTTCGCGGTCGACCAATTGGATCGTGGCTCCCGTCGTCAGCGGGAGGAACAACTCCAAAACGGCAATGTCGAACGAGATTGACGTGACCGCCAACACCGTGTCCTGTGCGTCGAACGACAAGGACATGCGCATGGCATGCAGAAAATTCACGGCGTTGCGATGGGTGACCATCACGCCTTTGGGCCGCCCGGTGGATCCTGATGTGTAGATGACATAGGCCAGCTGATCAGATCGCTCGGCCTGATCCGACTGGATCCGGCTGCCCGTCCAATTTCGGAAAATTGTCCGAGAAGGGTCTGCCCTGATGGTCCACATGAAGCATCGACGCGTGAGTTGGTGGAAGAGATCGGAGCAGATGCGGTTGGGTCAGAAGCACCGTCATGTCGGCATCATTCACCATCAACTGTATCCGCGCTTCCGGATACTCCGGATCGATCGGCACATAGGCAGCCCCTGACTTCAGAATCCCCAGCATGCCGATGATCGTCGCCGGCGACCGCTCCACGCAGACCCCTACCATCATGTCCGGGCCTGCACCCATCGCTCGTAGAATGCCGGCGAGGTGGTCTGCCCGCTCGTTGACGTCCTGATACGTGACCGTCTGATCCAGAAATCGTATGGCAATGGCGTCCGGGGTGCGACGTGCCTGATCTTCAACCAACTGATGAAGGCAACGATTCGGGACGTCCTCGCACTTCGTCGCGTTCCACTCGATGAGGGCCAAATGCCGCTCGCGTTCGCTCAACATCGGAAACTCACAAAGAGGGAGAGCGGGATCGGCGACGATGCATTCGAGGAGTCGCTGATAATGTCCGGCCATCCGCTCGATGGTGTCCCGATCGAACAAATCGGTGCTGTATTCCCAGACTCCGGCTACGGCTCCGTTGCTTTCGGTCATATCGAGCGTGAGATCGAACCGTGTGTGTTGAGTCTCGATCGGGAGTGAACTGAACTCCAATCCCGGCACCGTCACGCGTTCCAAATGGTCCCGATCCAGTGAAAACATCACCTGGAAAATTGGGCTGTAACTGAGATCTCGAACCGGTTGAAGCGCCTCGACCAGTTTCTCGAAGGGAACATCCTGATGGGACTGTGCGCCGAGAACCGTCTCCCGAACGCGCGCGAGCAGGTCGAGGAATGAGGAGGCTGCCGAGAGATCGGATCGGAGCACCACGGTATTGACAAAAAAACCGATGAGCGGTTCCATTTCGGCTCGAGGCCGATTCGCCATCGGCGTGCCAAGGCAAAAATCAGCTTGTCCGCTGTACCGGTTCAACAGAATCTGAAATCCGGCGAGCAAGGTGGTGAACAGCGTGGTGTTGTTCCGATGGCTGAGCGTCTTGATCGATTCAGTCAAGGAGGGAGACAACGCCATCCGGTAGGTGGCACCACGGTAGGATTGTGCCGAAGGCCTTGGGCGATCCGTCGGAAGCGCCAACGTTGGCTGGCGCCCTTCCAGCTTGGTCGTCCAATACTCCAAAGACCGTTTCAAGGATGGGCCGGAACACCATTGGCGTTGCCACCCGGCATAGTCGGCATATTGAATGGGGAGAGAAGGCAGCATCACGGCATCGCCACCCAGGAACCCCGCATACTGAGCAGCAAATTCACGCATCAGCACGCCCAACGACCATCCATCCGAGATGATGTGGTGCATCGTAATCAGCAACACATGCTCGTGATCGCGCAGCTGTATTAGAGTGATTCGCATGAGCGGACTCTGGGTCAGTTGAAACGCTGTACGCGCCTCTTCCTTCGCCAGCCGTGCGATCGTATCCTGGCCCTGCCCCTCATCCAGGTGTTTGATCGTGACTGGAATGCGTCCCTCTGATTCAATGACTTGAACGGGGCGGCCATCACGCATGATAAAAGCCGTACGCAAGATCTCATGTCGCTTCACGATCTGGTCGAAGGCCATGGTGACTGCCTTCGTATCCAACGATCCGCGAATCTGTAATGCGACCGACAGGTGATAGAAGGAGCTCCCCGCCTCCAACTGATCTAAAAACCACAGACGCTCCTGCGCATAGGAAAGCGGCGTCTCGGCTGACCGGGCGCGAGCGGTGACGGCGGGTGGCGTATCCGATACCAACACGTCTCCTGACTCAGGGTCATGTAAAATATTGGACAATCCCGCGACGGTAGGAATCGCGAAGAACTCGGCCGGTGATACCTCTCGCTTGAATACCGTACGAATTTGGGACAGGAGTTGAACGGCGATTAAGGATTCCCCACCCAATTCAAAGAAAGAATCCTGAATACCGATGTGATCGATTCTGAGTAAGTCTTGCCACATCGTGACGAGCTGTCGTTCCAACTCGTTTTGCGGCGCGCAGTAGGGCGTGGGAAGCGAAGGCCGCTCGTGACCTTGGTTCGTCCGGGCATCGATGGACGGGACGGTCTGCGCCGGCTCCACTGATTCTCCCATTGGGCTGGTCGAAAATGAATGGTCACGCCCGGCATCAACCCAATACCGCTGCCGTTCGAATGGATAGGTCGGAAGAGGAACCCGTCCACGGCGTTCCTCCCCATGAATATGGGTCCAATCGACCGCTACACCAGCCAGCCACAGTTTTCCCAGGCTTTCCCACACATGCGCCTGCCCGGGCTGCCGCTTCCGAGGATGCGGGAGCGAGGACAAGATCGACCGGGTATTGGAACTCTCGCTGGGATCCGAAGCGGAAGACTCCGCGGAATGACGCCGCGCGAGGAGGGACAATGTTTCACCCGGGCCAACCTCGAGCAGAATACGATTCGACTGAGTCATCAGTTCTTGCAACCCGTTTGAGAAACGGACGGTCTGCCGAAGGTGCCGTACCCAATAATTCGGGTCGGTCGCTTCTGCCGGGGAAATCCACCGACCGCTGACGTTGGATAAAAATGGAATCGTTGGCGTTCGGAAGGTGACCTCGCTCGAGCGCCCGTTTAAAGGCTGGAAGAATCGGATCCATCATGGAGGAATGGAAGGCATGAGAGACATGAAGCCGGCGGACGGCGATCCCCTTTTCAGTCAAATGATCGGCGGCTGCGTCGATCTCATCGTGCGTTCCGGACAAGACCGACGATTGAGGACCATTGACAGCCGCCAGGCTGCAACGGCCTTGGAACGCGGCGATTTCTTTCTCTGAGAGCCCGACCGCCAGCATGGATCCCGGCGGGAGACCCTGGATCAAACGCCCTCGTTCGACGACCAGTCGAAGAGCCTGTTCGAGAGAAAAGACACCGGCCAGACAGGCAGCCACATACTCGCCGATGCTGTGACCGATCATGGCGTCAGGCTTGACTCCCCAGGTCATCCATAACTTGGCCAAGGTATACTCAATAATGAATAGCGCGGGCTGAGTCACGGATGTCTGATTGAGGCGTGCCGACATGGCCTCCGCGGCGGTGCGCTCAGGGTACAAAATGTCCCGCAGATCGCAACCGAGAAACGGGCGTACAATTTTTACGCATCGATCGATCTCTTCTTTGAATCGCGGTTCTTCCCGGTAGAGCTCGGAGGCCATATCGATATGTTGGGCGCCTTGTCCCGGAAAGAGAAATGCGACCGTGCAATCTGACGGAACCGGCTGAGAAGTCAGGAGACGACTCGGCTCATGCCCGTCGAGAACACGAGAAGCATCCTGCCGATCCCTGCACCACAGTATCCGCCTGTGAGGAAAATGCCTCCGGCCCACTTGCAAGGTATAGGCGATATCCGCGACTGCGTCTCGCTCGTCCTGCGCGAGATGAGCGCGCAGACGAGCCGTGGCAACTTCCAGCGCCGCCGACGATCTGGCCGATATCGGCAACAAGTGCCATGCCCGCGACGATTCAGTCCTGCTCTGCGGAGGAGCTTCCTCCAGCACGACATGGGCGTTGGTTCCTCCCAAGCCGAACGAACTGACGCCCGCTCGGCGTGGCGTCCCATTTCTTTTCCATTCTCGTAACGCCGTGTTCACAAAGAATGGCGTGGCAGAAAAATTGATCTCCGGATTGGGTTTCGTAAAGTGCAGGCTGGCAGGAATTTGCTGATGGGAGAGCGCCAGAACGGCCTTCATGAGCCCGGCCACACCGGCAGCCGCATCGAGATGCCCGATATTGGTTTTGACGGACCCGATCGCACAAAAATTGTTGTGATCCGTCTGAGCGCGAAACGCCTGCGTGAGCGCAGCCATTTCGATGGGATCTCCCATTGGCGTGCCGGTGCCATGCGCTTCGATGTACCCGATCGATCGCGGATCCACCTCGGCTGCAATGTGCGCGGCACGAATGACTTTCGCCTGGCCTTCGACGCGCGGAGCGGTGTAGCCCACCTTGCGAGCGCCGTCGTTGTTGATGGCGGAACCTCTGATGACGGCGAGAATATGGTCTTCGGCATCCTGAGCATCCTGCAGCCGCTTCAGAAGAACGAGACCGACCCCGCTTCCCCCGACCGTTCCCTGTGCCTGAGCGTCGAAGGCGCGACAATGTCCATCGGGTGAGGCAATCCCGCCTTTCTGATACAGATAGCCCACGTTTTGCGGAACGGTAATGGAAATCCCGCCGGCTAAGGCCATATCACATTCCCCAGCGAACAGCCCCTGGCACGCCAGATGTACCGCAACCAGGGACGTGGAGCAGGCGGTCTGTACTGCCAGGCTCGGTCCTTCGAGATTCAACTTGTAGGACACACGGGTCGAGAGAGAATCTTTTTCTACGCCTAAAAGTCGCGCCATATCCGAGCCGACTGAAGTAAGCACACCCACGCGGAAACAAATTGAAGAGATAGCCGCTCGAACTTGAACCGGCGTAGACGCCGATCGGTCCGCCGGAACGCTCCGGATCATAGCCCGCATGTTCGAACGTTCCCATGCGCATTCGAGAAACAGCCGGTGTTGCGGGTCCATCAATTCGGCTTCTTTGGGCGGCATCGCCGAAAAATCGGCATCGAACAGATCGATCTCCTCGATGAGGCCTCTCATCCGGACATAGTTGGGATCCTGGCGCAGAGCTCCGGCACACCGGACTGATCGCAGGTCGTCCTCGCTGAGTGTGGAAATGGATTCCACTCCGTTGCGCAGATTGGTCCCAGAACGCGGTGCTGTCATGGCTGCCGGGAAATCGACAGGCCAGCCGATGACAGCAATGTCTAATCCGTCGTGCTCGCTGGTGTGATCTCCGATCGTGTCGATCCATCTCAATTCATGTGGTCTTGTCCGTCAGTTGTTCCCGTTGCCGCTTCAACTGTTTCGTGCCTGCGGTCCGTCGTTCCTTCACTTGTCGTTTGTTCGAGCGACCCGGCGCTCCCGACCGTCCGCGGGAGACCCTTCCGCAGCGACGTATGCGGCAAGCGTCTGCACGGTGGGATACTGGAATAAATCCACCATGCCCATGGCGGCTGCCTAATGGGCGGATCTGGGTCAACACTTTTGCTCAGGAGCAGGGAATGTCCTCCGAGATCAAAAAAATTGTCCTGCCGACCGACCGCGCTGAAGGCCCAGCACGTCCTTCCATATGTCGGCAATGGCCCGCTCGTAGTCGTTTCTGGCCGGCATGGACACCGATTCCGTCTGCTGAATCCGACCGTCACGGTTCTCAGCGCTTGCGATCCACTTTCCCACGAGACGTCAGGGGAAACGCATCGAGGAACACCCAGGTGGCTGGGGACCATATACCCGGGCAGCCGCTGGCCAGGAATCTCGCAGCTCCTGCCGTGTAGTGATCCGGCTGTTTCGGGCACCACGTAGCGACCACCGAATCGCGGCCGCCGAATCCCCTCCCATGCGAGGTAACCCCAGACGCGAGCAAGCGGCGCTGCGAGTCCGTCAACCGATGGACGCGGTGCTGCACGTCCGCCATCTCATTTCACCGCTTTGACGACGACCATGGAATCCGCCCACCAATAATGGCAATCCTCCGGCGGCCGCAGGGATCGCACGACACTGAGGGTGAAGGACCGAAATGCTTGAAGAGAAAATCGTTGGTGGCGCCGGCTGAAGGAATCGATCTCATTCGAGTAGTACGTGAAGACAGCCGCCGGGTCGAAGAAGTTTGGCGGCCACGGGAATGAATGCTTCAGCAAAGGTGATACTGTTCACGACCGATTCCTCGAACTCCGCCTCGCTGGCGGGATACGTGTCGAAGAACACGCTGTCGACTTCCGAGGGTGTCCGCCACGTCCTGCCATCGGCCTTCCACAAGACGAATATCACGTCCGGAAACCGTTGACGCCATTGGCAAATACTTTCATGACTTCGCTGATTGCACTCGATGATCGTATGCGATCTGGCATGTCGTTCCTGAATGTAGGACGCCGAGATCCCCATTCCAAACCCTACCTCGAGGACATCCCCTTGGGACTCCGTGGCGATGCGCGCCATCGCTTTCATCAAGGGGGTCTCCCAATCCTGCATCACCTGTTGCCCCTCGATGATCAACTCGGAGGACGAGTATTCCGCCCGGCTCTCCGTCCATCCTTCTTCGATACTGACGCGTTCCGATCCCGACACGAACGCTTGGCCAGGTCATCCAGCGCCAGCAAATCGTCCGAGAATTCATCCAGCGCCCGCCGCAACAGCCAGTTGCGTTGATTGGGCTTTGGAGGAGTTAGAAACTCGCCTTTGTTGATCTTCAGATACACATCGAATTCCGGCTTCCGTTGGATCACCGTTTTCCTCCGTTCCTCAGCGTCTGATTCCATGTCGTAGAGCCATTGCGCTTCCGTCGCAGGAATGGCTTCGATTTCTTCCAGCAATGCGCCCTGCTCACCATCGCTTAGACGGTTCAGACCCGACGTCCAATCGGTCGGCGCTCCTGACTCAAAGAACACGCGTGCCTGTTTCACCTGCGGATGCTGGCGTAGATGCGACTCGATATCGGCCAGTTCGATTCGAAAACCACGGATCTTGATTTGGTCGTCAGATCGCCCCCAGAACTCCAGATTGCCATCTCCGCGTCGGCGGACCCGATCTCCCGTGCGATACAAGCGTGCTCCGATCCGTTCCGCGAAGGGATGAGGAATGAACAGGTCGGCAGTCAACGCGGGTACGTGGTGGTAGCCGCGGGCGAGGCCAAGTCCGCCAATGTAGAGATCACCCGTCACTCCCACCGGGACCGGTTGAAGATGTCCGTCCAGGACGTACAGCTCGACATTCGCTATGGGCCGACCGATGGGAACCGTCCGCATCCCCGACCAATCGACGTTCGCGTCAGGGACATACACGCTCGCGGTAATCGTTGCTTCAGTCGGTCCGTACGAGTTGCACCAGCCCACGCGGCTTCCCGCGATCCGTTGCCACCGACGCAGATCATCGGGCAGGGCGTTTTCGCTTCCGACAATGACCAACCTGAGGGATGGCGACAGCACCAGGCACGCCTGTTCGAATTCTTCCGTCCATCCTGCCCAATAGGGAGTCGGCAAATTCAGCACCGTGAGACGATGCGCATGGATAAAGACATGAAAGTCAGAAAAAGCCGGAACCGGTTCATGTGGCCGCAACACGACCGTGCCTCCGGCAAGCCAGGTCGGAAAACATTCCTCGACCGCCACATCGAAACTGACGGAGGCGAATTGCAGCACCCGATCCGTCGGAGTCAGCTCATATCGTTGCACCATCGCCGTCGCGTGATTCACCAATGCGCGATGGGTCACAGCCGTACCTTTGGGACGCCCAGTCGTGCCGGACGTGTACAAGAGATACGCCGCGTTCTCAGGATGCGTGCCAGACAGCAGATTTTCGTCTACAAGTTCGGCTGTCTCATTCCACTGATTGTCCAGCGACACCACCGGAGCCGATTGTTGGGGCAACAGATCCAGCAAACTGCTGTGGGTCAAAATCATGCCTGGCTTGGCGTCCTGAAGAATCGTGATCTTCCGCTCATCCGGATACTGCGGATCGATCGGAACATAGGTCGCTCCCGCCTTTAAACAAGCCAGCATGCCTACAGCCATCTCGAACGACCGATACAGGCAGAGGCCAACCCTCGCCTCGGGACCAATGCCTTCCTGCTGCATCAACCTGGCACATCGATTCGCATGTGCATTCAGCGTCGCGTACGTGTACACCTGATTTTCGTCGATCAATGCCGGAGCGTTGGGTGTCTGCCTCACCTGAGTTTCGAAGAGCTCGTGTAAACAGGCGGTGTCCGGATAGGGATGTTGAGTCTGATTGCAATCGATCAAGACGAACTGCCGCTCGCTCGGAGAGAGCATGCTCATTTCGCTGAGCGGTCCATCGGGGAAAGTGACCATTCGCTGCAGTAATTCCTGGAAATGATGGGCCATTCGAACAATAGTTGACGCTGCGAACAAATCAGTGCTGTATTCGAACCAGGCAGCAATGGTGCCATCGGCACGCTGAGCCATCTCCAGCGTCAAATCACAGACCGATGTTCCCGTGCTCAGATCCATTCGGGAGGCCTCGAGATCTGCCAGCTGGCGAATATCGGAAGACGAGTCCTCCAGGACGAACATGACCTGGAACAACGGCGTATGCCCCAAGTTTTTCGCAATACCAAGTTCATCGATCAATCGCTCGAAAGGAACCGTTTGATGCGCGTGGGCTTCGAGCACCGTTGTTTTGACTCGTGTAAACAGTTCCGACAGGGTGGGATTTCCGGACAGATCGGCGCGCAATGCCACCGTGTTGACGAAGCAGCCAATGAGCTGTTCCGATTGTCGCTGATGACGATTGGCGACCGGGGTACCTATACAAAAATCGGTCTGAGTGCTGTAACGGGACACCAGCAGATTGAAGGCGGCTAGCAGCGTCATGAACAAGGTGCTTCGTTCTTTGACGCCGACGGCTTTCAGTTGATGCACGAGGTCGGCTGGCAGAGTCCATCCATGCCGTGCCCCCCGATAGCCCTGCACGTCGGGACGAGGATAGTCGTTGGGCAAGGTCAGCAAGGCTGGAACCTCCTCCAAACGCTTCCGCCAATAGGCGATCTGCCGTTGCCACTCTGCCTCGGCAGCAGTCGACCTCGGAGAACAGGCCACATCGGAGTATTGGCAGGGAAGCGCCGGCAAAGGTGAACTCTGCCCATTCTTGAACGCCTGATACAGGGCGGCCAATTCATTTTTCAAGATGCCCATAGACCATCCATCCGTCACGATGTGATGGCATGTCACTGACAACACATGGTCCTGCTCATCCATGCGAAACAAGCGGGCACGCACCAAAGGCCCGGCAATTAAATCGAATGGTCGATGCGCGTCCTCGTTGATACGTCGGCGAAGGTCTTCTTCCCGGCTGCTTGTAGGGATTGAATGCAAATCATCGACAGGCAAGGGACAATTCACACACGAATCGGTGATCTGCACCGGATGGCTGTGGTGGAGGACAAAGCGGGAACGTAACACCTCATGACGGCGAATAATTTCGTTCACAGCCAGGCTGAGGGCTTCGATGTGAAGTACGCCCTGTAATCGCAAGGCCACCGGCACATGGTTGATCGCACTTCCATGTGACAGCTGCTCCAGGAACCAAAACCGCTCCTGCGCCGGCGAGAGAGGAGCCGACGTGTCCCGAATCGGCGAGTGAACCGGCTCATCCGGTGCAGATGATTCCGCCCGGGGTGCCGTCTGAAGATACGCGAGGAATGCTCCCAAAGTAGGATGATCGAAGAGGGTCTCGAGGGGCACCTCGAATATGGTACTGCTCCCGGATCGCCCCTACGACCTGCATCCCCTTCAGCGAGTCTCCTCCCAATGCGAAAAAGTCATCGTGTACCATTACGGATGGGCGTTCGAGTACTCGGGCCCACAGAACGGAGATTCCCTGTTCGAGTTCTTGCGGCATAGAACCTGAGGCTGCTTCAGAGACGTCGACCTCCAGGCCGACGTGATCCAATGAGAGGGGGATGGAGGCGATCGATTCAGCGATCACGCTCAATGCTCGGGTCAAGAACTTGTCCCGACACAGCCTGCGTTGAACTTTTCCACTGGACGTTTTTGAAAGTGTCCCTGCCTTGATCAGTACAACGGTCGACACTTGTATTTCGTGTTGCTCGGCAACGCATTGGCGCACCGTTTCCACTACCGCAGCGACGTCGAGGTTTTTCGCCCGCGCGTCCACTTCCTGCACGACAACCAATTGTTCTTCGTCTTCTCCCGGCACCGAAAAGACTGCCCCGCCTCCAATTTTGAGTGATGCATGACTCTCTTCGACTGTCTGCTCGATGTCATGAGGGTAGTGGTTGCGGCCTCGAATAATAATGAGATCCTTCAGGCGCCCAGTCAGAAAGAGTTCGGCCTCTGCCAGGAATCCCAAATCGCCAGTGCGTAGGAATGGGCCTTCATTCGTATCGGCGGTATAGGCATGGAACGTCTCGTCCGTCTCGTCCTGACGCTGCCAGTAGCCTTGCGCGACGCTTTGCCCCATGACCCAGATTTCCCCCACCTGCCGGTCGGCGCAGTGCGTCCTGGAAGCCGGCTCGATAATTCGCACCTCCTGTGGGAAGCGGCTGATTCCGCAGCCGACGAGCGTGCGAGTCTGTTCTGAGGATGTGGATGAGGCGTCGGCTGGAGAGGAATTCGGCACCGATGCGTCAGCGGGACATGTTACCGGCTCGGCATCAGTGTTCCCGCCGGTCACCAGGAGCGTCGCTTCAGCGAGCCCGTAGCAGGGATAGAAGGCTCGTCGATTGAAGCCGCAGGATGCAAATGAGTCAGCAAATCGTTCGAGGGTGCCTGGGCGAATGGGTTCAGCTCCGTTGAATGCCACGGTCCAGCTGCTCAAATCCAACGACGCTCGCTGCGCGACGGTGATCTGCCGAGTACACAAGTCATAGGCAAAATTTGGTCCGCCGCTTGTCGTTGCGCGAAATCGTGAAATGGCCGAGAGCCACCGGATCGGTTTTTGGAGAAAATGAATCGGTGACATCAACACACAAGGCACGCCGAGATAGAGAGGCTGGAGTACGTTTCCGATCAAGCCCATGTCGTGATACAGCGGTAACCACCCAACGATCAAAGCGTCCTGGGTATGTCCGAATGCGTGTTGAATCATCTGCTCGTTGTGCAGCAGATTGCCGTGGCTAACCATCACTCCTTTGGGAAGGCCGGTCGAACCCGAGGTGTATTGGAGAAAAGCTAGCGTGTCGGCATGAATATTTGGTTCACGCCAGCCATGCTCCATGCCGGCCGCCAATGAATCGGTCGTGAGCCATCGCAGCCTCTTGAGATTGGCACAGGTGTCGTCTTCCGACTCAGCAAGCCGTTGAATCGTTTTCTGTACCGCGGTGGTTGTCAGCAGAAATGCAGCTTGTGAATCCAGGGCGATGGATTGCACCCGTGGCAACCCTCGCTTGCGTTGAGGCGGATAGGCAGGCACCGCAATTACGCCCGCATACAAACAGCCGAAGAAGGCGGCGATATAGTCCAAGCCGGGGGGATACAGTAACAGCGCGCGCTCACCGGCAGCCCCATGGGATTGCAACCACGCGGCAATGGCCCGAGCTTTCTCGTTCAGTTCCGCATAGGTCATGCATTCGCTTGCAGTTTCGCCATCCGACAGAAAGCGGTACGCCTGCCCTTGGGAAGCGAGCGCTGCACGTTCCTGAAGGAGCGTGAGCAACGTATAAGGCTGCTTGGTGAGTCCATTTGGTGTGCTCATGTCGATACTTTCTCCGGATCAGCCGCATCGGCTGACCGATTAACTGTCACTACTCGTATATCGAGGTTGCTGACTATGACGGGCCGCACGACCTATGCGCATCCGTCGTCACGCAGGCAGACCACGCAGCGGGGAGTAAGGTTCCGCCATCGCGACCAATATTTTGCGAGGCCCCTTGAAAGGGGTCCTTCCATGGGCAGCCAACATATTGTCCAGCAACAGCACATCGCCGTTTTGCCAGGGAAATTGCACCGAAACGCTGGCATACACCCCGCGAATTTCATCCAACACCGACTGTTCGATCGGCGTTCCGTCCCCATAGTATGTCTGCCGAGGAAGATCCTTCTCATCAACCACCGCTAACAATGCCTCACGGACTGCCGGTTCGAGATTCGTGACATGAAACAAATGGGCCTGGTTAAACCAGACGGACTCCTTGGTTCGAGGATGAGTCGCTACCGCCTGGCAAATCTGCGTGGTACGAAGTTCTCCGTCCGCCTTCCATTCACAGATAATTCCCCCTTGCCGACAATAGCTCTCCACGGTCGCTCGATCGGTCGTATTGAAGACCTTCTGCCACGGCACGTCGAGGCCATTGCCGTAATTCCTGACGTACCTCACACGCTGTCTTGTAAATCGGTCCTTGATGGTCTCGGGAATCTTGTCAAAGACGCGTCGGCTATCGGCTATCGGCGTGATGCCTCCCTCCGAAGCCGTCTGGATGCAGCAGAACCAAATCTTCATCGGCCACTCGACGGTATAGGCCTGCTCGTTATGCAGCGGAATATGTTGATGCGGGGGGTACTCCGTCGACGTATAGACAAGGTTATGCACTTGCGACCGCGGCGTAGACCCGAACTCATAGGTGACGAGATCGGGCGTGATCGCTTTGACAAATCCTTCAAAATCGGCGGCGGCGGCGATCGGAAAGCCACGAAAGAGTATTCCGCCGACCTCACGCAATTGAGCGGGAATCCATTCGCGAACCACGGGCACAAACTCCGACAGAGGACGTTCAGCGGTCGGCGTGACCACGAGCGGCAACCGCCCATCATTGGAAAGGCTTTGGATCGAACAGAGTGAATCGATACCGTCAATGACGTCTTGTCGTGTCATGTGTACACCTCACGTAAAGAGACTTCAGTGATCAAACCACCGGACTGGCCGGCATGGGCGGACTCGAGGGGACGGCAGACAACTGTTCTTCGTGTCGACAGGCCACATCTAACGACGCGCTGATGGCATCCATGAGCGGTTCCTGTGCCGTGCGCAAAAAAAAATGGTCTCCCTGGAACAGACAGACATGAAAACGCCCGGCCGTATGGTCACGCCAGCCTTCCAATTTTTCGTATGGCACGTCGTTGTCCTGCATCCCCCCGAACACCGACATCGGACAGTGTAATAACAAATCCTTGCGGTACTGATAGGTGTCGCGGAGCGCGAAGTCCGCGCGTAACGTCGGCACCATAAGCGCCATAAGCTCAGGGTGGTTCATGACCTCCGGTGGTGTCCCTTTCAGCTGTCGCAACCGGGCGATGAATTCATTCTCCGGCAAATCGAACATCGGAGCCGGATCTCGCAGTTGAGGCGCCGGACATCCGGAGAGGAACAAGTGCAGAGGCTCCGTTCCATGTCTACGTCGCAGTTCACGCGCCAATTCGAAACTGATCAGGGCGCCAATACTGTGGCCGAATAACGCATAGGGACGATCGAGATAGGACTCCATCGCATCACTCAATTCCTGGACAAGGCGCGTGAGCTCACCGATGGCTGGCTCGTTGACCCGCGTCTCTCTTCCCGGCAGATGCACGGCACAGAGCTCCACAGTCCTCGGCAACTCCTGAGACCAGCTCCGAAATATGGACGGTCCGCCTCCGGCGTAGGGCACACAAAACAGGCGCATCCCGCTCTCGGCAGTTCGAACCGGTACAATCCATCGCGACGCACGGAACGCGCTCATGCTTACACCGCCGCCTGTTTCTCTTTAGCCTGTTCTTCCATCCACTTTCTCAAGCTCAAAGGACGCATATCCGTCCAGACTTCCTTGATGTAATCCAGACACTCCGGTTTGAGGCCCGATTTGCCAACGTCGCGCCATCCCAGGGGGTTGGGCTTATATTCCGGCCAAATGGAATATTGTTCTTCATGGTTCACAACCACTTTGTAGACTGTCGTATCTTCCTGTTCATCGCGGCTCATACATCCTCCTTGTTAGTGGTGAGGCCGTACACACTACGTTGCCTGAAAATCCACGCGACCCGTGGAACTGAGATGCGCTGCAGGCACAAGCGTCAAGGTATGGCGGGATTCAGACCCTGCGAATGGAAGTGCCGTTCCATCCCTCCACGCTCGATACTGATCACGGTAGTGAGGGGACAACGGATGTCCGGACTGGCCGCCCGGCATGTGCAAAATGCCCTGCTCCGGAAGCCCCGGCGACACGACAAGGCGCTCGCTTGCCGAAACGTTGCCGCTCATCACCCGCACACAATCTTCACAGCCAGGCGCTTCACTCTCCGGCATGTCGAGCAGCAGTGAGAAACCGGGTAGGGCCCCGCTTAACGGGTGCTGAACATGGGCATGATTCATTTTTCCCCAGGTCAACTGTTCCGGTGGAACACGACGATATTCGTCTTGCACCTCACGCCAGCTGCGCAGCAATGCATCACGGAGAAATGCGTGCCAGTCAGTCGAGTCCTGACCTTGTGGCAACAATTTCGGTACTCGAGCGGTCAGTAACATGCGCAAGGGCGTTTCGATATTGCCGCTGTAGCGAAACCGCTTCTCTTGCTCAAAACAATGGACGAGGAATGGGGCAAAGACAGATTTGGCCAATACGTCCCTGAACTGAATCAGGACGCCGTACCCTACACTTTCGACGTCGGCTCGCCCGTTCCAAGCCTCTATGGCCCGACGCAATGTTGCCAAGGAGGGGTTGTCTCGGACCACGTCATCCGTCAGTACCTCCCGGGCGATGCGCCGGTAAAACTCATAAAACTCACTCTTTGTATCCAGTTGTATGTGGAGGAAATCCGGTTCCCTCGCGTCCTTGATGTCTCGCAGTTGCTCAGCAATGCGGTAGGCCCTGTAGCCACCGACGAATGAGTGCCCGACAGTGTGGGGATACTGTTCGACCATGCGCTGATTGGCGCTGACAATGAATCCGGACGGCGGATCGATCACATGCGGCAGGTCTTTGGCCGGAACATATCCGTCCCACCCGGTCCTTCCATCAGCCCATGACACACTCACTGACCCGTCGAATCCGCGACGTCGTGGAATGCGTCCGGTGTAGGTCCAGGCAATATGGCCGTTATCATCGGCGATCAACACGTTGTTCGCCGGCCCCTTGGCACGGTTCAACACGTCAACGGCTTCCCTCACCTGTTGCACCCGGTCCATGTGGACCAACCCGATGTCCACCGCCTCAGGATCCAGGCCGATCCAGCGAACGGCTACAGGCTGCCCGAGGAGATGTTGCTCGGCCACAGGTCCCCAGATGGTATCCAGGCAGTCGATGGTCATATCCGCTGCATCTTTGACCTTGATCACCTCATGCCTCATCCCGAAGCGACGCCATCCAGCGGGCGTCTTATATTCATGTGCGTCGGAACGATTGAGATCGAGACGCACCAGGTCGACGAAATCCCCTTCAATATTGGTCACTCCCCAGGCTACATGGCCGTTCGTTCCCACGATCACCACTGGAATCACCCGGAATGACCAGCCCCATCATGTCGACCTGCTCATATCGGAGGCGCACGCGATACCATGTGTTTGGAACCGTCATATCCAAGTGCATGTCGTTGGCAAGCATGGCTCGTCCATCAGCGCTTCGAAAGCCGGCGAGGACCCACCCATTGGATCCGATGACCGGCTTCCCCGATTGAATGAATTCCGGATGGCGTTCGGACTCCGAAGCGATCAATCGCCGAACCGCGAGCAACTCATCGACCGGGATGGGCACCTGAAACGCTTCCGGAGGGGACCCTCGCAAGACCGCGTGCGTATAGAGATCTAGATTCGGCAGCAGAAACGACATCACCTGGGGAGGTAATGTTTGTGCCATCACCGTACGCATCCGTTCATCATCCTCATACAAATTCAGCATCTGAAACATCGCGAGGACGACGAGCAGCGAATCCTCCGCGCGCCAGGATTCCGGTTTGTAGCCCAACATGAGGAACTCGAAGGGTAACGTCGTTCTCTGCGCAAGGAAGCTGTTGACGCCTTCGGTATAGGCATTCAATGCGTCACGTTGCTCAGGAGGCAACTGAGCGAGGATCTTTCTCGCCACATGATGCAACCCGAGCTTCCGCTGTTTGATGTCGTTCTCGACCCCTCCCTGCCCCACCACTTCCGCCAAAGTGCCTGCCGTGCTTCTTCGCATCAGATCCATTTGAAACAGGCGATCACGCGCGGTGACATATCCCAGCGCCCGGAAGGCATCCGAGCGAGAATCCGCCATGATAGTCGGCACCCCATATTCGTCTGACGTGATCGAGACGGAGGCGGCCAATCCCTCCACTGCCGCTGTGCCATCCAACATGGGCAATGACGCTCGAAGCGTCATTAGGGCTCCCACGCCACCAATGGTCACGATCGCCGCCGCGACGATCAGGATTCGGGTCGCCAGTTTCATGCGAGTTCGCGTTCCGCCGACTTCACGGCATCCGAAAAAATACCGGCGATGGTGTCGATTTCTTCCGCTGTAACTATCAAAGGTGGAAGAAAGCGCACGACGACGTCATTCCGCCCTCCCAATTCAACGATGAGTCCACGACGCAACGCGTGTATCTGGATGCGACGAGCCATCTCCGCATTCGCGGGATACATGCCTCTGGCATCCGGTGATGCGGCTGGATTCACGATTTCGACCCCGAGCATGAGCCCGCGTCCCCGGATATCCCCAAGAATGGACGATTCGCTTTGGGTCCGCCGAAGATGGGTGACCAACCGGCCGCCCATCGCAGCGGCATGGAGTTCGACGCGATGGTCACGGATAAATTCCATGGTTGCGATGCCCGTCGCCATGGCTAATTGATTGCCGCGAAATGTGCCCGCATGGGCACCGGCCGACCATCGATCCAGTTCCGACTTGTACAGCACCGCACTTAACGGCAGCCCCCCGCCGACGGCCTTTGACAACACGACGACATCCGGAACAATACCGGCCCGCTCGAAGGCGAAGAGCGTCCCGGTTCGCCCCAGTCCCGTTTGCACTTCGTCAATGATCAATGGAATTTGCCGCTCGCTCGTGATGCGCCGGATTTCTCGCAACCACTCATCGGGAGCAGGGAGCACTCCCCCTTCCCCTTGCACCACTTCGAGGATCACCCCTGCCGGCGAGACGATGCCGCTATTCGCATCGTCGAGTAACCGCTCGATATACTGGCTGGACATGCGATGTCCTGCGTCGCCACCCAGACCGAAGGGACAACGATAGCCGGCCGGAAACGGCAGAAAGTGAACGTCCGGCATGAGATTCGCGATCGGTTCTTTCGGCGAGAGGCAACCGGTCAGGCTCAAGGCTCCGTGAGTCATGCCATGGTATCCTCCATGGAATGACAGAATGACGCGCCGCGATGTGGCTGTTTTGACCAGCTTCACGGCAGCTTCGACCGCATCGGCACCGGAGGGTCCACAGAATTGGATTCTGGCGTCGGAGGCAAAGCTCTCCGGCAGTTGTGCCATGAGCAGTTCAACGAAACGGTCTTTGACGGGTGTCGTCAAATCCAGGGTCTGAAACGGCAACCCTTCCTGAAGCGCGCGCTGGATCGCCGAGACAATTATCGGATGATGATGCCCCAGAGCCAGAGCACCAGCCCCGGCCAGGCAATCGATATAGGTGTGTCCGTCCGTATCCTGCACGTAAATCCCTTTGGCCTTCTTTAGCGCCACCGGCAGGCGCCGTGGATAGCTCCGCGCATTGGATTCACGCGCAGCTTGTCGTTCCAAGATAAGGATTGCTGATCCCCCTCAGACCTGGGCGCTGAAATCCGGCAAGCGATGGTTGCCATGTTTCATCGAGCTGTACGGCCATTGAAATGTTCCTTTTCAGTGCGTTCTGCGCAACAACATTAGGCTTCACTGCTCACCGAAGGCGTTCCTTCAATATAGGAATTCATCCCTTCGGACCCATGATCCGATGTACTCACGACTTTGCCGAATTCCATCCGAACGCAACGGTCCGCCATGAAGAAGTATTGGTCATCATGCGTGATCACGAGAACCGTCTTCCCGCGAGCCTTCAGCTCCGGCAACAACTCGCGGTAAAACACTTTGCGGAACAGCGGATCCTGATCGGCCGCCCATTCGTCAAATACATAGAAGGGCCGATCTTCGAGATAGGCCGTTAACAGCGCCAGCCGCTTCCGCTGTCCTTGGGAGAGGGCGAGCGTGGACAGCACTCCGTTCTTTGTCGAGACCTTGGAGTCCAGTTGAAGCCGCTCCAAATAGCCTCGCGCCCGACCGTCAAGGTCTTGTTGCGAGAGACCCAATAGGGCATCGAAGAGATAAAAGTCGGAGAACACAACGGAAAACAGTTGCCGGTACTGCTCTCGATTCCTATCGGTTATCGTTGTTCCATCGAGCCGAACCTTTCCCGACTCAGGCGCGTAGAGTCCCATCAACAACAACACAAGCGATGTTTTACCGCTCCCGTTGCCACCGATAAGGAACAGGGTTTCGCCACGCGATACCGTCAAATCAATCGGTCCAAGCTGAAAACTTCGTTCTTCCTGCTCACGATAGTACCGATGCGTCACGCCCTCGAGATGCAGATGTTCCCAGGTGTTGTCGAGGAGGTAACCGCCAGCAGCTGCACTGTCTCTCTTCGAAGCGATGGCCTCGGTCGTCGAAGTGAGAGACAGTCCCAACTCATGGATTTTTTCTAATGCCACATCGGCACGTCCGACGCTCTGCAGCATGTCCATGATTTGAGAAAAAGGCCCAATCATATAGAGAAAAATCAGCGTGGCACCCGTCACCGTGCTCGCAGGCAGATTCAGCACTGGAGAGAGGACGAACAGCACACCTCCTATCACCCCATAAAACAGAAACATTCCCCAGCTCGACGCAACCGAGTACATGGTCATGCCGACTACGAAATCACGCTTGTACGCGGTCACCGTCGGCTGCAGCACCGTCGTCAAAAATGCCTGACGACGTTCCCGATGCAGTTTCAACTCTCGCAGTCCTTGCATGATCGAACGAAAGTTATGATAGAGCGCATCGTTCGTTTCACGGGCGCCTTTGAAGGATCGCAGCGCTTTGCGTTCATAGGCTTGAAACGTCACCGCCCCGATGCCCATGAACGCCATGGCAGCCAAGAAGAGTGGCCAAGAAAGCCAGCCCAAATAAACCAAACACCCAAGGACGGTTGCCGCATTGATACAGATTAGCGGCAACTGCGCATAGGCATTCGCGATCACCGCTGCGTCGTCGTTGAGTGCCGCCATGAGACGGTGATGACCAAGCTCCTCGACATGGCGCAACGGCGCGTTCAGTATCTCTCGACTCAAATGCATGCGCAGCTCAGCAATTGATTCTTGTCCAAGCCTCGTCAGCAGCACTTCCGAATACACCTTGGAAATGACGACGACGATGCCTAATCCAAGGAAGCTCCAGGCGAGCGTCGGGCTCTGCTCCCCAGGTGTCATTCCGATATTGATGAACGCAATGATCCCGGCGCTCGCCAGTCCGCTAAGGACTCCGACGACAATGGACAGCACCACGAGCCGCCAAGAATTACGCAGTAAAACTTTAATAAGGCTCATCAGTACTTCTTTTTACCGACCGCTGCGCTCACCGGTCGATTCTGAAAGTGATCCGACAGTTGAAAGGGACACGCGATAGCGGATGACGTCTTCTGTCGCAGATCAATACACCTGGTACGTATGCGCTTTCTCATTACTCGGTAGACGAAGCCTGATGGTCACCCCCTCACGTTCTCTTCTTGAAAAAATATTTGTGATCTTCGCTCATCCATCCAGAAAGTATTACCACGTACTTCTGAATGAAGAATGCGACGTGAGGGCCATGCCACTGAGAATGCAGATCATTTATCCCTCTGTGACTTATTGCTCCACATGTCTCTCGTCCATATTTTATCTGCCGTATTCTCATCAGGCGGTGCAGTTTTCCGGAAAATGAACATGGCGGTTAACATCGGCTACAGGTATCGTTGGGAATGTCAGCCGTCGAGACTCTGGATTTGGAGAAGAAAGAACCGACATCGAGGCACATTCACTTCCTGAGTACGGTCCGCGGTTCAGTGGTAATGACTTTAACTGGATTCCTTATGGACACTGCGAGAGGCACCATATATCTCGCGATACAATGAACCGGAAGATCTGATAAAAAGGTTTTATGGATCCATCTACACAGGCTCATTCTGAACATGACGGAGGCAAGGGAAGCAGCACATCTCTTTTCATGAGCGTCCAGGAGGCGTTGCAGGCCGACGATCCGGCCGCGGCAAAACGTCTCTGTGAGGAACACCTTCAAACCGTCCCTGATGATTCCAGCGCGTACCGTTATCTGGCCCATGTGCATTTGCTTGCAGGAGAAGATGAGCAGGCCATTGCAGTCGGGACTAAGGCCACGGAGTTGGCGCCCGCTGATCCCCGCAGCTGGTCCGATCTCGGCCGGTTGCACGCCTTGCTCGGAGATGCGGAGCGAGCGATCCCCTGCTTTGAACAGGCCATTGACATAGATCCTCGCCACGCAGACGGCTGGCACAATCTCGGCCTCGCCTGCAAGCAACAGGGCCACATCCAGCGGGCCTTCGATGCGCTCAAGCAGGCTCTCTTGCTCGATCCGACCAGGGCCGAGAGTTATCTGAGCCTCGGCAACCTCCTCATCGACGCAGAACAACTCGAGGACGCCATCGGCTGTTTCGAGCGGGCTGCGGCGCACGACCCGACGTTGGCCAAAGCGCACACTCGTCTGGCCCAGGAGCTTTCTCAGGTGGGAGAAGTGGAACGAGCCGGGTCGTTGTTTCGACATGCGCTCTCATTGGATGCCAACGATGTGGCAAGTTGGTTCGGGTTGGGCCGCGCATTGGAGGATTTGGGCCAAGCCGAGTCCGCGTTGAGCTGTTACCGGAATGTCCTGCAACGGCAACCGGGCCATGCATTGGCGCTTGGACAATACTTCGCGTTGGCCAAAGAGGATGAAGGACAGGACTGGCTCGTCCAATTGGAGCCGGCGCTCGATCGGATCGATGGCCCGGCGGAACCCAAAGCACTCATGGGTTACGGCTTGGCCAAGTGGTATGACCGGCGCGGACGGTTTTGCGAGGCTGCTTCGGCCGGAACGAGAGCCAATGCCGCACGACGGAAGTTCGCCGGCCCGATGGATCAGGGCGTCCTGACTGCGCGGATCGACGCCATCATCGAAACCTATACCACCGAGTTTTTCACGGCCCGCCGCCATATCGGAATCGGCACGGATCAACCGGTATTCATCGTTGGTTTGCCGCGTTCGGGAACCACGCTCACGGAGCAAATTCTCTCGGCCCATCCGCTGCTGCACGGCGCAGGCGAGTTACCGGATTTGGCCAGGTTGGCGAGCAAGTCGCTGGATCAAGACCAGGCTCGTCCATGGCAAGCTGCCGCGCACCTTGTCGATGAGATGACCGGGCATCGGGTGGCCCATGACTACTTAATGGCTCTCCGGCACGGCGCCCCGGCGGACTGCCGGCGTATCAGCGATAAGCAGCCGCTCAACTTTTTTCACCTGGCTTTTGCCGCCCTGTTGTTCCCCAATGCGCGCGTGATCCACTGCCGGCGTGATGCCCGAGACAATGCTCTCTCGATCTGGATGGAGAACTTCAATCCCGATCAACAGTATGCGACCGATTTTAGCGATCTGGCGCACTTCATCGCGCAATACCGCCGCTTGATGGCGCATTGGCAGGCGGTCTTGCCCTTGCAGATCCTGGATATGCCCTATGAGGACACGGTGGCGGATGTGGAGGGGCAAGCGAAACGGATGATGACGTTCCTGAACGTTCCCTGGGACGCGCGATGTTTGGAATTTTATCAGCAAGAGCGCGCTGTCCAGACCCCCAGCCGCTGGCAGGTGCGTCAACCGATCTACAACCGCTCCGTTGGCCGTTGGAAGGCCTATGCTCCATACCTGCCTGAACTGGAAACTGCCCTGAAGGATTTGTGAGCTGCAAACGACCTTGCTACGCTCGCATGTGTAAGATTTTTTTACTGCTTCCCGCGACTTCCAGAATCTGAACATTGACCTATGGCGCCCGGTTTTCTTATCCAGGAGATGATCACGGCGCGAGCGGCGTTCGACCCGCGGGTATTGTATTTTGATAGCAGCGACGGACATTACCTGGGAGACCATCAACCGTGGAAAGGGACTGCCGCCGATCTCTTCGTGCAGGCTCAATTTCCACTGCATTCCGGGAGAATCCTAGGTTTACCGGGACGGATTCTCATCTCCCTGATGGGACTCGGCACGGCCATCCTATCCATCACCGGTATCGTCATCTGGTGGAGAAAGCGGGCCGCCTATGCTAGACGTGAGCAACGGCAAGCGAACATGAATCTGCCATGACGGCGGCATGAAGTACTGCTCACGATACATTCCTCTGTGCCAGGAATCGGGAATGCGCCAGAATCATGATGGAAGTTGGTGACATGACGTCTCCTCGGGGTTTACAGTGTGGTTCACGGGTCTGCCTGGCGCAGGGAAGACGACCCTCGCGCGGTTGCTCGCACACCAATTGGGGCAGTGTGGTCTGCGAGTAGAAACGTTGGATGGCGATGAGGTTCGGCAGCGCCTGACGAAAGGATTGGGTTTCACGAGGGAAGATCGCGATGAGAATATTCGCCGCATTGCCTATGTCGCGAAGCTTCTGTCTCGCGTCGGCGCAGTCGCGATCGTCGCCGCGGTCTCTCCCTATTCAGCCGCCCGCAATGCGGCCCGTCTGGAAATCGATATGTTTGTGGAGGTATTCGTCCGATGCCCGCTTACCACGTGCATATCACGCGTCCCCAAAGGACTCTATGCGAAAGCCCATCGAGGTGAACTCCTCAATATGACCGGTGTGTCAGATCCCTACGAAGAGCCGATCCGTCCCGATGTGGGGGTCGACACGGAGAGTCCCCTGACCAGAGCCTCAACAAGATCCTGCTGTATTTGCAGGCCATGAAATTGATCTAGCGCCATTCGGATGTTCCTTCCCTCCCATCACCCCCAGCCACTGACCGAGGCTACGAGGCGTATCGACACTCTCGACAATTTTTCATCATCTGCATTCACATAATAGGACCCTAACGACTCCTCAGTGTTCCGTCTCTGACCAAGCCATCGCGTGGCTGGTCCGCCTGCAGGCTCAAAATGCCACCGAGGCAGATTGCGCGGGGGTTGTCTCGTAACGCCACCAGCGATGCGCACCGATGCGCCTATTCTAAAGCGGAAGCGTTCGTCAGCCAACTCCATCGGCCCACACGAGAGGTCTGAATCTGTTTCGAAGATGGCTTCACCTGTGCATTCGGCGAACGCCGTAGCGTGATCGGCAGCGTCACCTGTTACTGGTAGGCATTGGCATTCTGGTAAGCACTGGCGTGCTGTGCCTCTCTTCAATGAAGGATCGGAGCAGGATCAACTTTTGCGGCATGCTCGATTGCCGTCTTCCGGATTAAACAGCAAATAGCGCGCGCAAGATTGGCAGAGGCGTTTGGACACTCTGACCTTTGGAGCAAAGCACGCTGCGATCACCACGACCAAACATCTTGAGAACTGTCTTGTCTATCTGACTCCCTGTCCCTCTCGTAATTTCTTCACGTCTTCCTCTCCAAAACTATGTGTCACGGCAGAGGAGGTCGTTTCGCCGAAATGACGAAAACTCGCATCCACTAACAAGGGGGCCAAAGCGGGCAGATCGTTGGTGGAGCCTCGGTGCAGCGTTTCGCCGCGCCACAGCTCAACCAAGGATCCGGCTGCCCGCGATTTCGGCAAGTCCCCGACGACTACCGCAACCTGACTGATGACCTGTTGCACCGGGTTCGAAGATTGGGAGGGCACGCCGCCTCCATACCCGCCGCTCCCATATCCACCACCACTCCTGAGCCCATTCCTCCTGAGCCCATTTTGCCGGCATTACCCATCGGCGGTGTGACACCGCCAGACGGGATAACGGTCGTGGACTCGGTCACTCCATACGCGACATAGATGCCGAGCTTCGCGCTTTTGACATCGGTCTCTTTGAATCCACGCTCGTCCATTTTTTTAGCCACGAGACGCGCATAGGTGGGAAATGCCGGATCCTTTTCAACCTCTTTCGCAGGAATGACCGCGTACGTCACATGCGCAGGGATCGTCTCTTCACTCTTCAGCGTACCCTTGGCCTCAATAGTAACCAGCGAGGTGCAGCCTGTGCACAACAAAAGCATGCCCATGGCAAAGAGAAAGTAGCGTCCGTTGTTCATGTAAACACCTCTCGCTTTACAGTGAATGACCGTGCCGAGTCCCGACTGAGCATAGGACACAGACGAAAAAAGTGAAAGACTCCAGAAAAATTATCTTTGACCTGGAGGAGAAACATTCCCATCCTCGTTGCCCTCTGTTATGTGAACGTAACGATACATGCGTGGACACCGATTACACCTCACTCCTGGAATTTCTATGACACGACCAAGACGGATGAGGGCAACGCCTCGTGGTTGTTGGTGATCAATGCGCATCTCGACCGATCAAAGCGTGATCCGCACTGTGCACCGCTCAAGGCGTTACGCGCGCCACAGTTTGGGAAGACTGGCCGGAGCAGCGCGACAAGACGGTGGCCGAAATCAAAACCATGATTCAACAGGCATCCCACAACGGCAAGGCCTTGGTCATCTCAAATCGCCTCTACGGCTCCGGTCCTCACAAAAAACTCTTCGATGGCTGAGTACACCATGAGCAGGACGGGCCTTGCTTTTCCAATTCTGACGCAATGGCTTGAAACAGGCATCGCCAACGCGCTATCTATCTTAACCGAGCCATCGTCGTTGCCGACCCGGTGACGACGTACCATCAGGAGAAGCGGCGATGACGACGACTCAATTAAGCATTAGCCAGATTTGGGGGATGCCGGTACTCATGGGGATCTTGAGCGCCGTGGGTTTGCTCTCCGCCCTCTTGGGCGACGGCGTCTGGGATATGTTGTCGTGGATTGCCCTTGTCATTCCGGTGACGGTCATCGTCTGGCACACCCTTCGATCACACCATCGCAGCCAATCTCCCAAAGCTGCCCATCGATAGTAGTCTGGACAGTCATCGCCGTAAATTCTTCGCTATAAAGACTGCAAGCCGCATCGATTAAAGCCGCCGATGCACTGCTGGAATACAGTCAGCGCGGTCTGGCTACACAAGATGGCAAAGGCGCGGTGCTCTGCTTCATGCCATCCTCCTCACGGGCCGTCTTCCTGCGGGAACGCTCCGAGAAAATGGATAGTTAATCCTTTGATCGAGCTCGTCTTGGCCCTGTTACCTGGGTCGCAAAGCCTCGTTTACGACTTCTTTTGGCGTTGCATCACCTGGAGTGCCTTGATGGAGGCATGAGGGCCCGAACGCCTAGTTCAGTGAAAGCGAAGAACTATGGCTATCCCTAGTGATAGCTATAGTGTTCTCAGGATAGAAAGGACTGCGTAGTGTCGTCACTATATAGATGGCAGCGTATGAGAATAGGTTCTCATCACAACAAGGGAGGGGAATCCATGACGCGTCAGATTGTCACATATGCAGGAACGATCGCGTTGTTATTCATGGCGAGTGGGCAGGCATGGAGCGGTCCTTCATCTGGTTCAAGCGGATCCGGTGGCAGTCATCCCTCTCAATCAGTAACTCCTGACAGCAGCAAGGATAAATCTCCGGATATGCAGCAGTATAAGGACAAAATGGGGAAAGCCCAGACTGCTCCGACGACCCCTGGCAACCCCGGCGTCCCGGGGCAAAAGGGTCCTGGAGCAACAGGATCGATGGGAGAGGATTCCGTCGGTGGCGGCGGACCAAGCGGCACGAGCGGGGTGCCTCCGGGGAAAGCACCTCAGTTTGAGGGCGGAAACCCCAGCAGCAAAAAATAGGATATTTCCGGTCCGTTTTTATTTGTATGAGAGACCGGCGCTCGGTCTGCCGATGCCGGTTTCTCATTTATTTGCTTGAGAGTTTAAGGGTATCGTTCTCGCCTAACCAGGCGCAGCCACCAGGCCTGGCACGTGGTAGCCTTCGATCTATATTCATTCTTTGTAAATTCGCTTGTCTGGTGTGGTGAACTAAATTTTCGCATTCCACTGAGAACAGCTCGTACCTGATCGCATCCACCCAATTAAGTCCATTCCACGATCTTACCGTATTGTCATAGTCGTTATTCCAGGCACAATTCAAGTTTGCTAATGCTAGGTCTCTTTAAAATCGCCATCAATTTCCATTGATGGTCTCAACTACTTCTCGGAATCCGGATACCCTAATTCGACATGTTCTCTACGCCACGCAGGTCATCACACGGCCGGGCCATCGATGATCAGACAGCTCTAACTGTCGGTGACGCGTTGCGTACTGTGAGCGGCGTTCAAGGCGAGCGTTAGATCCGTGGCCTTGTGTCCTGCGATCCTGACCTGAAAATCGAACATTCCCTTCCACTCCACAAATCGTTACCATAGACCGCGCAAAACCGATGGACATAGTCGTCCATCGGCCCGACATTGGGTCGATCCTCTCCCGGCCGCTCGTTGCTCATCATGCACAGCGAACTTCTCGATTTGTTTCAGTCCTGCGCGCTGGACCTTCGGCGTTTTTTAACCAAACGCGTCCGGTGCGAAGAGGGTGCGGCCGACTTGTCGCGAGAAACGTATCTCCGGCTCTCGCGACTCAAGTCATTCAGCCACGTAAAGAACTTTCGCGGCTTCATTTTCCAGATTGCCGACAATTTGGCTGTCGATCATCTTCGATCACGCACCCGGTTTCAGCAGCGCTACGTCGGCGCTCCATCTGATGATATGGCGGGATCGGCACCCCTGCCCGATCGGGAATTGGCCGCGAAACAGGAGCTGGCGATTCTTGAAACTGCAATTTCGGAACTGCCTCCCAAATGCCGAGCGGCATTTCTTTTGAGTCGAGTCCAACATCTGAGCTATGGGGAGACTGCAGTCAATCGATGAACGCGATCTGTATTGCACGGTGAGGTTTCATCCACATCGTGCGTCTTATATCTAGAACCTCTGTCACGATAAACCGTGCGACAGAGTGCCCCGCCCCTTCTGCAAGGCGCCGGGCAGCGTAGAGGGAGCCGATTGGTTTGCCCCCGCTCGGCTCCCTACGCCTCTCAGCTTAATGGTGTCGCTTGACTCTCCAGTCCACCGGGTGGCAACGTTAAGATATTCAATACCTTCCACAACCGGTGGCGCCTGGCCAACATCTCCATCGCCTTGCTAGTACTCATGACTGCCGGCCTCATAGGTTGTGCCCATGTCCCCCCCGACCGGCAGCTCTCGGTATCCGAAACGTCCTTGGAGAAGGTTTGCGATCAACCGGTTCGCGAACATAGCTATGTGGCCGCCTGCGTATCGAGCACCTCCCGCCAGCCGGATACTCCCATTCTTGATGTTCCGTCATCCACGCAGGTCATAACACGGCCTGTCATTGACGATCAGAAAGCTTTGACTCTCGGCGATGCCCTCCGCAACGTAAGCGGCGTTCAAGGGCGATAAGCAGTGGTGAACCGGACTACCGGTTTCTGGCCGGAGGCTGCGCCGATCCCAACGCTGCTTTCCCGAGCAGTGATTCCGCAGGCGTTGTACCTGGAATCCAAATGGTACCGTCCCCGATACCGGGGGTACCAGATTCAATTCGTTTTCTCGGACGAGGACGCGCGTTGCTGGACATTCACGATCGTTGTCCTAGTCAGCGGCTTGTCTCTCTGGTTGAAAAAATGCCAGGTCCCCGCCGAACAACTCTTCCCTGAAACCGATTCTGCACAGAAAATCGTACCGGCGCCCCCGGCCAGGCAATACCACGCAGAACGAAAATAATTACTGTCTATGCGCGGCAGCTGCTATCGGAAACCTGCGAGAGCGTTCAGGGCAATATTGACACCCATCGAATATTCAGCCAGCATTCTCTCCATGCCTAACGCGAGCCCGCAAGACACGTGGCGGCATGCGCCAGCATGTCAGGGCTGCAGCGCTCGCTAGTTGTTCTTATTATGCCTATTCTGTGCACCGCCGACTTTCTCACGTGCCATCTTATGAAGGAGATATTGCAATGAAGGGCTACATCATTCAGATCGAGGACGCCACCCGAAAAAATCAGCATTACCGTCAGGTGCTTTTTACGGCACAACACTCTCAATTGGTGCTGATGAACCTCAAGCCCGGTGAGGAAATTGGAGAAGAAGTCCACGAACTGGACCAGTTTCTTCGCTTCGAGCAGGGGGAGGGAACCGTCATTTTGGATGGGGAGCGACACCCTGTAAGCGACGGGTTCGCAGTCGTAGTTCCCGCCGGAACCCGGCACAACGTGGTGAATAGCAGCCGAACGGCAGATCTCCGGCTCTACAGCCTCTACAGCCCACCAGAGCATAAAGATGGCACCATTCACAAAACCAAGCGGGAAGCCGACGCGGACCACGATCATCACTTTGACGGGCGAACTTCCGCCCGATAGCCACGATGCTCATCATGCGGTGGCTATAGACAAAGGATTGATACTACCGCCTGACATTGCAGAAGGTGCCTGAACGAAGGAACGCGTGAACCTGCTCATACGATGGACTTGAGTCTACGATACCGGCGGCTCCCGACATTGCCGAACGCCTAGAGACTCAGTTTCGCCGCGAGGCGCTGAAACACCCGAATGCGGTGGCGTCGGTTGCCTATCATTGCGGCAATGAGATCCATACCGGCATGATCAGCCAGGAGCGGAACCCCCGGGACGCCGCAGGTACTTCCGCCTCGCGCTTCCTCGCGATGAGCATTACGAAAAGCTTCACGGCCGTCGCTGTGCTTCGGTTGGTCGAAGCCGGTCAGATCGAATTGGACGGTCCACTGCCGCGATGGATGGCGATGGTTCCCTCTGCTTCACGCATCACCGTTCGTCAATGTCTGCAACACACGAGCGGACTTCCGAACTATGGTCCGCTTAAAAGTTATCATGAGGCTGTGCGTCGAGGAGACCGTCCCTGGACATTCGATGAATTCTTGAATCGGACCAATGCAAATCAATCACTGTTTGAACCGGGAACGGAGTGTCGATATTCCAACATTGACTATCAACATTGGTTATATGGCGCTGCGTCGTCTCCTTGAGACAATCGCCGGTCGGGGTTTTTCAGAGATCATCGCCGACGTCATCTGCATAGAAGTCAAGCGTTTTGATGATGCACTGTAGGCGTGTAAAAAACGACTGGAAAGCGGTCCAGAAAACGATTAAAAGAGCTGTAGAACAGTCACTGGGGCCAACGCGTCCTCTATGTCTGCCATATCGAAAGGTCATTCCATCCATGGGTGCAGATCCGAGACACCCCATGACTCGCTTTCTCTCCACACAACCGGCCTAGTCGAATAAGTTGACTGGAGAAATGTCTATTAAACTCGAATAACTTTGAAATTTTTTCTTCAGTGAGGGTGTGGAATGCCTGTCGCTGTACGTCATTACTAATGAGGCGCTACGCGCCAACACAGCAATATTGTTCTATCAGCGCTTGCAAAGTTTTTTCGCGGAGTTACAAGAAAGGATCCCTTGAATGGAAGGACTGAAACACTTAATCGACTTTGGAATTATCGGCCTTTTAATCGCCTTGAGTCTGTGGTCGATCGGTGTAGCAATGGAACGCTGGCGGTTTTTCCGGAGCGTGGATGTCAGCCGATTTCGCAGCGAGCAAGAGTGTGAAATCGCCTTGACCAAGCGCCTGGTCATCATCGGCACCGTAGCCGCCAATGCTCCTTATATCGGATTGCTCGGCACAGTACTTGGCATTATGCTGACCTTTCACTCCATGGGCACTTCCGGCACAATGGCGGTCCAATCGATTATGGTCGGCCTCAGCCTCGCCCTGAAAGCGACAGCGGTCGGTTTATTAGTCGCCATCCCCTGCGTCGTCATGAATAACGTGCTCCGCCGTCGCGTGACCGAACTCCTCACGACCTTCAAGGTTCAACATGGAACGTGAAATTCACCAGATCAATGTCATTCCGCTGGTGGATGTGATGCTTGTCTTGCTCGTGATCGTCCTGACGACCGCCACCTTTATCACGACGGGCCAGGTTCCCGTCCAACTGGCCAAGGCCAAGGAAGCTGGTGATCGGAAGGATGTTCCTCTCGTAATCACGATGACCTCGGAAGGGAATTTATTCATCAACGATACGCCAATCCCTCCCAACGGCCTGAAAAACGCGCATGGCCCCCCATCCTCGTGAATCCTCGGTGCTCGTGCGAGCCGACAAGGTGACGATTCTCGAACGCTTTGTCCTGGTCGTGGATGAAGTGCAGGGGCTTGGGCTTCCAACAGGTCAATCTGGAAGTCGTGCGGTCATGAGCATGGACCAGTCGCACCGCCGCCGCTCGACGTTATGTTGGGTCTTTTCGATGGCCACGCATGGCGTGCTGGTGAGCGCGGCGTTGGCGCTGGTGGCGGAGATGACCATAGCGCCTCCCCCGGAACCATTCAAGTGGGATGTGGCGCATGGTGCAAGCGCCCACGCCACCGGAGGAACCAATCGAAACACCGCCTCCTCCCGTTGCAGCCGCCTCCTCCCGTGCCGCAAGCCATTCGGGCGCCGACACCCAAGAAAATTGAACCGGTCAAGACCGAGCCGGTCATGCAGACACCGCAACCTGTGCAGGAAATACAGCCGGTGCAGGACACCGTTCCACTGCAAACCGCAGAACCGATCCAGCAAGTGCAACAACAGGTTGAAACCGTAACACGTCCAGTGCAGGAAGAGCACCAGCCAGCGCCGGAAGTGACTCAGATGGTCAACCGAACGGAAACACCGGTGGAGACAACAGAAGCTGTTGAAGCGCCAACGGTCACGGCTCAGCCCATCGTCACAGCCGCCGTGACTCAAACGGTCTCCCCTGTCACAGAGCGGAGTGTGGTCGAAGACTCGCAGGCACCTGTTGAGACTCCTCACGAGGTCGAGCAGACCGTCACGGCCAGAGTTGCGCCGGAAGTTCAGCAGCGCGCGGAAGTTCGGCATCTGTCTGTGCGATCGAGACCGGCAACCAAGCCCGATTATGGATGGCTGTCCCAGGCGCTTTGGTCCACTGTTGAACAGCGAAAGCGGTATCCGCAGGAAGCCAGACGGAATCATTGGGAAGGAAAAGTCATTCTGAGGTTGACCATCGAACAGCGAGGTGCGGCCATCCATCTGCTTGATGTGTCCCTCGAAGAAAGTTCCGGGCATAGCCTGCTGGACCGTCACACGCTGGACATGGTGCGAAAAGCATTTCCGCTCGACGTGAAACATGTCCTGGCTCAGCGGCAAATTCAACTCCATCTGCCGTTTTCGTATCGGATGGAATAACCATGTATCTGATTTATTTAAAAACGGAGGGATTATGACACATCGCACACAACACATCCGGCGGTACCTCGCCAGCCTCGCAGCCGTTGGGGCATTCCTCTGTCTGGCGGGAACTCCAGCTTGGGCCCAACACAATGGCGACAAGCCCTTTCATGCTATGGTGACCGATACCAAAGACATGCAGACCGATTTGAAAAATGTGCTGTTTTACTGGGAAGAAA
This sequence comes from uncultured Nitrospiraceae bacterium, assembly GCA_963839785.1. Lineage (GTDB taxonomy): Bacteria > Nitrospirota > Nitrospiria > Nitrospirales > Nitrospiraceae > Nitrospira_A. The sequence goes on along the minus strand of CAWIWD010000021.1, from coordinate 688,421 downwards.
AGGTCAGCGAAACGGCTTTCATTCCCCACGAATTGAAACATCTGCCTGTGAAGCGCGGCACCGCGACGGTCAATATCAAATTTGACGGCATCAAGCACATTGATGTGAAACCAGGGCCGAGAAAACTCCTCCGACGCTGACTATTACGTTGACGAATGGCAAGACTGGAGAATTCCCCCTCGCGATCGATGGAAGCTTCAAGGGCGACTCAGATTTCGGACAGGTGGAAATGCCCGTGCATGGGTTGAAAAAACTCGAGTTCAAATAGTCCGCAGGCCTTCGTACTCCTGAACTCAATCGGCATGCAGACCGTCTTTCCACCAGCGCGAGCATTTCGCAGCGATCACATCACACATGAACGCTCCTCGCAGAACGTATGGGGTTCTTTTCGGTCTTCTGGCGATCCTCACACTTGTGGCGCTCAAATGGACCGGTTCGACGGCAAGCCGAGGATCGGAACCGATCGACGCCGTTGAAAATGAGACGGCCGTCGTCCTGTCACCGGTCAACATTCAATCTGTCCAGCAAAGCATTCGAGCCGTCGGGACCCTTCGCGCTAACGAGTCCATCGTGATTCGCCCCGAGATGGCCGGCCGGATTCGTCAAATCCTTTTCCAGGAGGGCCAGGCCGTTGCGAAGGACGCTCTCCTGATAGAGTTGGATGATTCCGAGCTTCAGGCCGAACTGTCGCAGGCCACGGCCCAGCTCAAGGTCTCACGACTGACTTATGAACGCCTGAAGCCACTTGATTTGGAGGGAAAGCGATACGTCACCAAACAACAACTGGACGAAGTCGCCGGATCTCTCCAGGTCGCGCAGGCCAACTACGTCTTGTACAGCACCCGTCTCGCCAAGACAAAAATTCGCGCCCCATTCGATGGCATCTTGGGAATCCGTCGCGTGTCGCCCGGCGACTTTGTCTCGACCGGCCAGGATTTGGTGAACCTCGAGGATGTTCGGACGCTGAAGATCGACTTCAAAGTTCCTGAGACGCTCCTCCGTCACCTTGCTCCCGGTCAGTCCCTCGAACTCACCACGGATGCCTATCTGGGGGAGACGTTTCGCGGTACGGTCTATGTCGTCGATTCCCGAGTTGACATGACGACCAGAGCCGTTCAGGTGCGGGCCCATATTCCCAATGTGGAACAGCGTTTACGCTCCGGCATGTTCGCCCAGGTGACTCTGCATTTGGGCCAGCAGGAACGTGCCATGTTGATTCCTGAAGAAGCCGTTATTCCCACTAAAGATCAGGCATTCGTGTATCGAACCCAGGACGGGACGGCGCATCGAACCGCCGTTGAGCTTGGAACACGCACGAGAGGATATGTGCAGGTTCTCAGTGGACTCCATGAACAGGACGTTATTGTTCGGGTCGGGCATCACAAGCTGCAGGATGGCGCAAAAATCCGGGCCATCTCGCCGACACCCCCTCGCTAATCCCTCGCGTCCGGAAATTTCTTATGCGCTTGTCGGAATTGTCTATTCGGCGTCCTGTCCTGGCAACGGTCATGACGCTTTTGCTGATGCTCTTTGGCCTCCTCAGCTATTCACGCCTCCCTGTCCGCGAATATCCGGATATCACTTTCCCGGTCGTATCGGTACTAACGGTCTATCAGAGCGCCGATGCGCAGTTGGTCGAAACGGATATCACGGCCATTCTCGAAGACGCCCTCAGCGGAATCGAAGGGCTCCGCACCTTGCGATCCAGTAGCCGGGAAGGCCTGTCCACCATCGCCATCGAGTTCACCCTCACGCGCAATCTGGATGCCGCCACCAACGACGTCCGAGACCGCGTGGCCCGCGTGCTGACGTTACTCCCTCGGGGGATCGAACCTCCTTTGGTGATGAAATCGGACAGCGAGGCGGATGGAATCATGTGGTTGGCCTTGATCAGTGATCGTCATTCCGAACTTGAGATTACGGATTTTGCGGAACGTCAGATCAAAGATCGGCTCTCTTCCTTGCCCGGCGTCTCCAGCGTCATGCTCGATGGAGGAAGACGGTATGCCATGCGAGTGTGGCTCCATCCGGATCGGCTGGCCTCACGGTTGCTGACCGTCGAGGATGTCGAGGATGCCCTGATGACCCAGAACGTCTCCATCCCGACGGGTCGGATCGAGAGTACTCAGCGCGAGTTCAGCGTCAGAATGGGCGGAGGACTGGAGAAGGCGGCCCAGTTTAACCAGGTCATCCTCGCCTACCGCGATGGATATCCGATTCGACTGCAGGATGTCGGCTCCGCCGAAATCGGCGCCGAAGACGACCGAAAATTGGTACGAGTCAACGGCCGTTCCGCCGTCGGCCTCGGGATTATGAAACAGTCCAAGGCTAATACCCTGGAGGCGGCGCGTGCCGTCAAGCAACAACTCCCCGCCTTGGAAGCATTGCTGCCTGATGGCATGAAACTAGTCACCGCCTTCGACAGCTCTGTCTATATCGAACATTCCCTCCACGAGGTGTATCTGGCCGTCGGTCTCTCCCTAACTTTGGTCGTATTGGTAGTGTTTTTCTTCTTGCGGAGTTTCCGGGCCACGTTAATTCCGACAGTGGCCATTCCTGGGTCCATACTGGGAACGTTCGTGATCATGCACGTGACCTCCTGTTCGATCAATACGATCACGCTGCTCGGATTCGTTCTTGCCATCGGACTGGTCGTCGACGACGCTATCGTCGTGGTGGAAAATGTCTATCGGCGAATCGAGCGCGGGTTGGGTCCTATGCAAGCGTCCATAGAGGGCAGCCGCGAGATCGGATTTGCAGTGATTTCGACCACTGTGTCGTTGGCAGTCGTGTTCCTGCCGATTGCGTTTCTTCCCGGCGTCGTCGGCCGACTCTTCACCGAATTGGGCATCGCTGTAGCCGGGTCTGTGCTGCTGTCCGGGTTTATCGCCTTGACCCTTACCCCGGCCATGTGCGCTCGGCTCCTAGGGTCGGCAGTGGATCCGACCCCTTCAGGAAAATTGTCCGGCTTAGATGCAGCAGGCTGGCTCCAATGGACGATCCACCATTATCGAACTGCCTTGCAATTCGCACTCGGAGCGCGGGGGGCCGTATTCGGCTTTGCCGTCGCTTCGGTTCTCATGAGTGCGCTGCTGCTCTTGTGGCTGCCGAGCGAACTCGCCCCGCTGGAGGACACGGGATGGTTTACCACCCATGTCAATGCCCCTGAAGGATCCACCCTGGACTACACGGATCACTATACAAAAGAGTCAGAACGCATTCTGTCTGAGATTCCCGAGTTGGATTCCTACTATAGTGTCGTCGCCAGAGGGTGGCGGCCGACGCTCGTCAATCACGCCGTCACTTGGGTGACGTTGAAAGATTGGTCCGAACGCCGACGGCCGCAGCAAGAGATCGTCGCGGACGTCCAGCCGGATCTTTCCGAAATACCGGGAGCCACGGCCTTCGCATTTACCCCACCTCCGTTCAATCAAGAAGAAAGCAAAACGCCGGTTCAAGTCGTCATCCGTGGCCCATCGTATGAGGTGCTGGATGGAACGGTGTCAAAAATCCGCGCAGACTTGGTCAATCATCCAATGGTGACCAATTTCGAAAGTGATCTGGACCTCAACAAACCCGAGTTGCGGATAGAGGTCAATCGTGACAAAGCAGCAGATCTGGGCATTCCGATCGAAACCATCGGAAGGACGCTGGAGGCATTGCTAGGTGGCCGTCGAACAACCATGTTCATGCGGGAGGGAAAGGAATATCCCGTCATTGTGCAGACGCAGGCTCAACACCGCGGGACGCGCTCCGACATCGAGCAGCTTCAGGTGCGAGGCACCCAAGGCGACTTGATCCCTCTCAGCAACTTGGTCACCGTGCGCGAGGCCGTCGCCGCGAAGCAGCTGAATCACTACGAGAAACTGAGAGCCGTGACCATCAGCGCTAGCGTGGACTCCGGTTCAACCCTCAGCCAATCACTCGCCTCCTTGGAGGAGCTGGCTAGAAAACATCTGCCTCCCGGCGCCAGCATCAGTTACTCAGGGGAATCAAAGGAATTCAAGGAATCCTCAGGGCACCTCTATATAACGTTCCTCCTTGCGCTGCTGGTCATCTATCTCGTATTAGCCGCGCAGTTCGAAAGCTTTGTGCATCCGGTGACAATTCTGTTGTCGGTTCCTCCGGCGATAGCCGGCGCCCTGCTTGCGCTGAGCTTGTGGCAAGGCACCCTGAATATTTACAGTCAAATCGGGATGATGATCCTGATCGGATTGGTGACGAAGAACGCTATTCTCATCGTGGAATTTGCCAATCAGCTTCGCCAGCAGGGCATGGCAGCGGGAGCTGCCATTATTGAGGCCTCAGTGCTTCGACTCCGCCCCATTCTCATGACGACCGTCGCAACAATTCTTGCAGCGCTGCCCTTGGCGCTCGCCACGGGCGCAGGAGCTGCCGGACGCAGACACATCGGCCTGGTAGTGATCGGTGGCCTGGTCGATCTCAACCCTCCTCACGCTTTTTCTCGTCCCCGTCTCCTATTCTCTCTTATCCCAAACAAAGTCCTCGCGCCATGTGAGTTTGGCCGAGTCCCAATAGGTCCCACAGAACCGGTTCTCTCTAAGGCTAACCGTAAGAGAAAAAGACGTGTTTAATCTAAGTTCTCGCTGACATGCATAGCGCTTTTAGGTCTCCGCTTTCAAACGTCTCTTAGTTTCACCCTATCGGATCTCAATAGACGAAGAATACAGCTGGCGCGAACGGCTCCTCATGTGCGGCCTGCTGGACGCGGGACGGTTTATGTTCCACCTATTGGGAATGAAGCCTGCTCCGAGAACGCGGCAAAGCATCAGGCTTGACAGAATGTCGCCTGATATCCTATTATGATTTTGAGAATTGATATCAGTAATGTGCAATGAATGAGCACTTGAATTCCGCGTAACAGATACACACGAAAGGGGCTACCAATGAGATCATCACTTCGAATTACCGCCAATGACTCTGGATATCGCGGCACAGACCACCCGCTCAGTCCACACCAGTCAGCTCATTCGCGCATCACCATTGGTCAATCGGTACCGCGAATCGGCCTCATGGCTCTTGTCGGAGGACGCTTGACATACTTGGATCCCACAGCGCTGCCCGAGCGCTGGCTAGCCTTATGCTTCCTTTCATCCCCGACCGCTTCCAATATGACGTACCTCAATGCGCAAGCCGAGGCCTTTTCACGTGACGGTGCAGCGCTCTTGGTGGTGCTCACTGACATCTCCCTACTTCGATTCGCCCAACATGAAGGCATACAGGCGTTCACTGTGCCGCTCCTCACTGATCCCTTAAATCGTATGCATCGTTCCTTCGGTGTCCCTGTCAACGCACCTTCATCGACTGCCGTCACCTTCCTTATCGATCCACTCCGAGTGCTCCGCTCTCAGATTGCGCATGATCTTGCCCTGTGGGATCTGGATGGCCTTCGTGGGCTCCTGAGAAGGAATCGTTATAGTGCGTTGGAGCCACCTCAGGAAGCAGCAGAGACTACGGTAGGGGCCCTAGCTTCGGTAGGCGATAGTGCCCACACAATGTTTGTGGGCAGAGAGGCCCAATGAGAAACTACAAGGGAACTCGCCGATGCTACGGGCCGCTACCATGAAGCCAATGTAGAGGAGAGCAGGGAATGAAAATCAGAATCTGTCCCGAATGTCATCAAAATATGTTGATATCCACCGGAGCTTTTTGGACTTGCTACGCCTGCAGCTTCGCGATCACGAGCCAGGCCTTGAGTGTCTCGCTTAGTGGAGAAACAGGAAGCGCCGAACGTAGGGAAGTACGGTCAAGGCGTTAGCGGTGCTACATACAGGCATAGAGGGAAGCCCTTCGGTCGGACCTGTCCACACTTGGTCTCAGGGAATGGACCTGGACACCTTCAATGCGTCAGACAACGCACCGCTGGCCCCAGGGCGACTCGGTAGGCATCGGAATGATAAAATTGCGGCAGCGTAAACGTGAGTTCCTCAGTCAGGATCGATAGGTCATGATCAATCGTGACAACGGGCGCATCGAGCGGTCCTGACCCCACGTCGGGGATTTGTTCGGCACACAGGCGCACGCTTTCTTCTTGCCGCAGAGAGACTAGACGCCCGACATTCTTGAGAATGACCGTGGTGTCCTCCGTCGAATAGTCTTCATACTTTCCGAGCAACATCCGGAGGGTGCCTGACCCCTTGTCGAATGCCGCGAGAGCATGCAGGCCTGGATTGTCGGTCATCGTGTAAAGACGCATCCCCTCCATGTCGGCATATGTCTTATAGATGTGCCAGCTCGGCCGTTTCGACTGCCGGTCCACATAGAGTAACCCGCCCAGCGTGGGATTGTCGCACGTATTCTCGACCCAGTCTCGACTCGTGTCCTGCGGATCGGGCCAACAGGCGCGCATCGCGCTCAGAATGTCGGCCCGTTCGTAGGCGACAATCACCCCTGCCGTATAACCTGCTTTGGTCCAGGATTCTTGCCCTAGCACTTCGTTGACAGAAATCGGACGCTCGAGGTTTTGCGCCTTGAGGTAGGCCCGCAGATCGCTCACGTACGCGAGGGCCCCGGCAGGATCTCCATATTCGTGATAGGCCACAACATCGGGGAATACTCCCCCTTCTAAACTCCACTCCAAGAACGGCTTAAGCAGTCTGTACCGGCTCACGCTGGGTCCGACAATGACGGCGCCAGGAATGCGCTGCTTGATCCGCTGATAGGCCAATCGCCAGCCTTCCTTCAGCCGGTCATTGTCGATGATCGGCAGAGTTGCGAGATCAGGCTCATTATAGATATCCCAAAGGACAGAGAGCTTCCGTGCGATGACCTGATCGACGATGTGATCGACATGAGCCAACCAGGGCGAAAAATTGCCATCGAGCCCGATCTGGTTGATATCAAAAATCTGCAAGGCGAGATGGTGGAATACCAATCCCAGGGTGAGCTGAAACTCCGTAACCCCGGCCTGCCTTTAAACGATCATAGTTGTGAAAGATATAGCCCGCATTGCCTCGAAAGCTAGTCGGTCTCAAGGGCAGGATCAGGTCCATGGACGGCTGCGACGGCTCGATGCTGACCAAATAGCCATTAGCCCGATGGTTCATTGCGCCTTGTTCAACGCCGAGATCGACGGTGATGGTGCCGGCCCAGCTCAATGGTGAACACCACAGGAGCATGACGAATGCCAACAGGACTAACTGGTGCAAAGGACGCGAACAAATCTGGCTGTTAACAGCCTTTCCATAAGCCCCATCTCTCTGTGAGTCCAGACAAGGTGGTTGTACTGCGGGAGGAAAGTGACGGTCAAGACAGGAGAAAGCTTATGCCGCGACACCGAGTTCGCGCCAACGGCTGAGCCGAGGAAGCAGATTCTCTCGCGCGATGTAAGCCTGATCGAGTCCTGTGACTTCACCAAGCCCATCACCAGTTCGCATCTGTAGCTCGGCTAAAGCGTTTCCTACATGCACAGCCGTGACGGCACAAAAACCCGATGCAAGAGAGTCCCCAGGATGGTGATGAAAAGCCACCGCTTCCGCGATCCCATCACTCAGCCCCCAAATCCCGAGTAAGTAGGCGCCGACGTGGGCATGATCGGCTCCGAACACATCTCGCTCTGCCGACCAATCGGGCACCTGGGTGCTGCGCACCAATTCCAACACACGCCCGTACTCATCAGGCCGATTGGCCACCAGGACCAGCACGCCGACGTCATGCAGGAGCGCGGCGGTGAAGGCTTCATCCATCACCTGCTGGCTCGCCCCTTCCTCCTGTGCGATCCTCCGCGCGTAGGTACCGGAGAGCATGGCATGCCGCCACAATTCATCCAGCGAAAACCTGGGCAACTTAGACTGATCGAACTGCGCAAATACCTGGCTGGAGAGCACCAATGACTTGATAGTATCAAAGCCGAGGAGTGCCACGGCCTGCTCCGGGTCAGACACGTGGGCACGGAGGCCGAAGAAGGCGGAGTTCACCAGCTGAAGAATCTTCGTCACCATTCCGAGATCCTTCGCGACGATGCGGGCCGCTTTCTTCAGCGACGCATGCGGCGCCTGCATTTCCTGCATGAGGTCTTGATAGATGGAGGGAAGACTCGGTAGCGTTTTAATTTCATTGACCAGGCCTCGAAGCGCCGGATTGCCCAGCACGCTCCGCAAGGCCTCGGCCTGCTGAATGGTTGATTTCAGCGTCGTCACGTCAAACGGCTTTTGCAAAAATCGATGGGCGACGGAAGCGGAGCGCACGTAGTTATAAGGGCTCTGGTCCCCGGAGAGGATGATACGGATGGTCTGAGGGCACATCTTGCACACTTCTCCCAAGAATTTGGCGCCATCCATTCCGGGCATGGTCATGTCCGACACGACCACATCGCACGGCGCATTCTGAATCTTGGTCAACGCTTCGGTGGCCGAGGAAAAAACTGCATCTCCCACTCGGTTTGCATGGGGGCCAGCAGCCGGCGCAGGTGCTGTAAAACCTCCGGCGCATCGTCGACGAAGATCACACGTCGCATTGACTCCCCCTCTCGACAGGACCGTCCCTTCTCCTCATCGGTCGCCAACCGAGTCTTCTTGAGTCGATTCAGAACAGATCAGGAGGAAATGATCCCGGATGAGACCCGTGACGAGCGAATGGAAGAGGATGAGAAAGCGAATGCGGAGAGTTCAGTTGCGGTCCAGATCCCAGCTGACGATGTCGGCGTTTTTCCCCTCGCCCCCGGGCGTACCATCGGCCCCGAAGGAGATGATTTCAAACTCCCCGCCTTGGGTCGAGGGGGTCGTGTACTTGTAGGGAAAGCCCCAGGGGTCGACAGGTACCTTGGGAAGATAGCCCCCAGCCTTCCAATTCGGTGCCGCGGGGCCGGACGACGGACGCTCGACGAGGGCCTTCAATCCTTGCTCGGTCGAAGGCACATTGCCATTGTCGAGCCTATAGAGTTGCAATGCGCTTTCCATATTGGCGATTTGGGCTTTAGTCGCAGCCCGCTTGGCATCTTCAGTTCGACCCATGACCCGAGGAATAAGGAGAGTGGCCAGAATCGCCAAAATCACCACAACGATCATGACCTCAATGAAGGAGAATCCCTTGAAGTCTTGCAAGCGATCGATGCGCGATGACAGATTCCTCACTCTCTTCCCCATGTTGTCGTGGCCGACGGGAAGCTTTCGATATTCTCGCCAACTCATGCCCTTGGTACTCCTTCTCTGGGTATCATACCGATGCCTGAACGTCCAGGTTGACCATGGATTGTAACAGACTCTTCGAGCAGGCGGGGGTCAATTTCCTGCGTTACTCAAATCACCATGGCCACGATACCTAACGCAGATCCCTTGTCACGCAGTCGATGTGGATCATTACTCGTGCAAGTAATCCGTCATTGTCCCATCACGGCTGTCAATGCTGAGCAATCTGATAGAGCATCAGATTCTTCTTCAGCTGTGATCGAGGCAGGATCGTCTGATGCATGCGGAAGGTTGGCAGCTTCGCCACCGGAGTAATGGCCTGCACGCGCATCCCGACCGATCTGCACCCGTCGGCGACCGTTGTTGGTCCAACGACGAATGCGATTGCTCCGGGCGCCAATTGCTGAGCCAGCCATCGCACTCGTTCGTTTGCCGCATCTGGCTGATCATACAGACTGAATGGCACCCACTCGTAGACGAGATCGTACCTTTGAGTGCTTTCCGTGATACTTTGCTCTAGACGAGACCTCATCCGCACGTGAGGTAACCAATCTAAGCGTTGAGCGCGAGCCCACGCGTTCCATAGCAATTGCGCCTGCCGCTGGGCAAAAGCCGGATGATCATAGATCACGGAACAGGCACGAGGACGATCGCTGCCGATGCATGCAGTGATCGCGACATCGAAACCGCTAATTAAAAGCGAACCAGCCCGTCCCACCTGCACGGCCAATGGACGGTCCTGCTCGATGAGGTCCTGGAGGTAGTCGGCCACGAAAGGTTGCGTCGCCAATTCCCCGATCTCTCGATCATCCTCGGGATACAAGAGCACCGCGCCAAACGCCTCTTCAGGGCTGACTGAAGGTGGATCCCCTCCAAACACAGACGTCCAATCAAAAGCACCTCGTTCCTGTCCCAACCGATTGAGGTTCCGTGACTTTACCCCAATTGTGCCTAAGCGGAATGGCCTGCCTACTCTCTCGATCCATCAAGACAAGATGTTCCTGATCGACAGCCAAGCCACGCTGGCAAGGCGCCGTCCCTCGTTGATCGAACGGTTGATAGGACAACCCTGCCGAATCATTCGCGCAGAGTCGCCTTGACGATTTGCGGCCCCCGAATCGTGAGGCAGAGTTGATGCGTTGGATCGAAATAGCGTCTTGGCGGATGAGCCGCGGGCAGCCAGCTGACAAGGTGAGATCGCGGTGGATCCATGAAGACCGGGAATGGATCGCCGCCGCCGGATACCTGTGGATCGAAAAAGCCGCTAAAAAGCCGATAGGCTGCTTCGGAGGGATAGGTAGGAATGCCCCGATAACGCAAAGGCCGCGGCGCAGGCCTGTCCTGATTTTGATCATCGTACAGACCGCGAATCAACTCAAACATCGCCGAGCCCGTGCCCGGCAGCAGCGAAAGGAATAACTCCACGACCGGAAGGAAATCGATATCTTCCCAATGCATCGCGCCCATGCAGGCCATGAATTGCTTGTGATCAAAGGCGCCGTCCGGCAGCACATAGATGAGCGTCCTTGCGATGCCTGATCGTGGCGGCGCCCTTCGCATCAATCGTCATATCCTGATCGTTGTAAAAGAAACGGACTTCATCCAGCGGCACTTGCATGGCCTGCGCCGCCATGCCTCGCAGGTCGTCCGCACGTAGACGTTCCCATCCAGGTTTTCGTGAAAGATCCAAAGTCATTGTGTTGACCAGGCCGCCGGGCGCTAACCCGACCCAGGCGCCCCAGTCCAGATGCAGACGAGCACGCAGCAGTCGTAAGGCTCCATCAACTACCCGCCATTCACATTCATGCAACGGATGACCGTCAGGATCGGTCGCGAGCAGCCGACGGCCATGGTCTCCATACACCACGAGATGGCCGCTTGGCAGCCGGATGGCAGCAGCAGAGTTCGTCGGCAGAAGTGACAGGGCTGAGAGGTTGGAAGGAAAAACGAGCGTACCAGGACGCCTGATGATCTCCTCTATCACGGGGTCGGGCAGCATCTATTCGCGGATCTGGCCGCTCCCGAGCACCACAAACTTTGAGCAGGTTAATTCCTCAAGCCCCATCGGGCCTCGTGCATGCAGTCGTGACGTGCTAATACCGATTTCTGCCCCCAAGCCAAACTGGTAGCCGTCATTGAGACGGGTCGAAGCATTCACCAGCACGGCGCCGGCATCCACCTCGCGCAGGAACCGCATAGCATGGGAATAATCTTTGGTGACAATTGCCTCCGTATGGCGAGACCCATAGGTGGCAATATGTTCCAGGGCTTCATCCATGTGCTTCACCACTTTGACCGCCAGGATAAGGTCTAGGAATTCCTTGCCAAAATCTTCCTCGGCGGCTGGCTTGACCTCGGGACACAACTGACAGGTCTTGGCACATCCTCGCACTTCCACATGAGCGGCAGCCAGTTGCTTGATCAGATGGGGAAGCCAGGTCCTCGCGAGACTTTGATGGACCAACAACGTCTCCATGGCATTGCATGTGGAGGGGCGTTGTACCTTTGCGTTGAGAGAGATCCTCTCCGCGAGCTGAGGGTCGGCCTCTGCATCAACATAGATATGGCAGACCCCCTTGTCGTGCTTGAGCACTGGAATCGTGGCATATTCAGCGATCGTCTGCATCAGCGACTCGCCTCCGCGGGGAATGATGAGGTCGATGAATCGGTCTTGTTTGAGCAACAGCTGAACGATGTCCCGTTCCGTGCGATCGACGAAAGTAATGGCTCCCGCCGGCACACCAGCCTTCTCAGCACATTCGCACAGTACCTTGGCGATGGCCGTATTTGAATGAATCGCTTCCGATCCTCCACGCAGGATACACACATTCCCCGACTTGAGGCAGAGGGCCGCTGAGTCTGCCGTGACATTGGGGCGAGATTCGTAAATGATACCGATCACTCCGATGGGCACTCGCACCCTCCCGACCTGCATGCCATTCGGCCTGGTCCACATCTTCGGCATGTCCCCGAGCGGATCGGGCAACCGGGCGATATCGCGTATGCCCGCAGCCATGTCGTGGATCCGCTCCGTCGTCAGTCGCAGCCGGTCAGCCATGGCCTGACGTTCCGGCGTCGCATCAAACTGTTCCAAATCTTTTTCATTTTCAGCCAGCAATTCGGTCGCCTGCTCCTCAAGACCATCGGCCATGGACAGTAATGCCTGGTTTTTCACCGCCGTGGGGAGCGTCGAAAGTCGGCCTGCCGCCCTCTTAGCTTTACCGACTAAGGCCGCCACATAGTCTTCCGGGGAGAGTATTTCAGCGGGAGCCTCCTGCTCCGTGGCCGGGGATTCAGTGAGATCTTGTTCCATGTGATGAGTTCCTGTTGCCAGGCGACAAGCCGGGCTGGGAGCCCTGACGCATCGTCCGATTCAAGATGGTGGACGTGGGCGCGGCGATCTATAGCCAGACAGGATACTGTGGGATTCGGAGTCGGGTCAAGGGTTGGGAGCAGGGCCTGGCATTGCGGGACTACCAGGCATGGGCACGCCGGGGACGGCATCTGGCATTCCCGGCTGCGAAGGGGCAATGCCAGGAGTCATACCCATCATCGGCGGCATCAACAGAGACGTAGAGGAGGGATTGGGATGCTGAAACATCCAATCATAATAGGACTTCCGACCTTCGAAATGTCGAACCGCAAGTGGGAAATCACCCGTTTTAATAGGCCTGGCTTTACTCTTGCTCCGCACGCCCATGATGCCTCCGGTCGGCGCGCGCATGTATTCCCACTCGCCCCCGCTCACCGGATCTGCATAGACTTTGCGCAGGTACGGCTTGGGGGCCCTGGTCAGCTCTGCCAACGATTGGGGGTAGACTTCGGTGCTCATGATCCGCCCAATCTTCATCGTGGCTGAATAGAGCGACAGTGCATTTTGAATCTCGATTCCCTTCGCAACAAGATCGGCCTCTTTTTCTCGCTGAACCATGAATACCCATTGTCGGGCCGTTGCGGATGCCGAGATGCCGATCAAGACGATAGAAAACATCAAGGCCAAATAGGTGACACCCTGGTTATTCGTGATAGGCCGAGGCAATTCCAGTACCTTGCTAATTGGGCTCACCCACCGGTTCGGGCTCATCCGTAGCTGGAATCACCTGCGTAATTTTTGATGCGAGATGCTGCAACGTGATTTCGGTGGGTGACATGGCCTTGACCATCACTTCTCCGGCAATGGTATCTCCGATTTGGAGTAAATGCATTTCTTCGTCCTTGACCACGACTGCCATGGTCTTTTTCTTTTGTGGGCCATTCCCAACGGCCATGAACCCTACATACCTGAAGAGATTGAGTTCGGTCGCGATCCGCAGCCGTTCAATATCCTCGGCCGATGGGCCCTTTTCCTCTTCCACTTCCGGCGTTGTTGTATCCGGGGGCTGTGCTGATTTGGGCGCCGTTCGTGAACGGCCACGACGCGGAGCGGTCTCCGGCGCAGGTATCGGTTCCACCGGTGGCAAGAGACTCGCGAAAATGTTGCGCGGGGTGGAAAACGTCGCCTGCCGCTGCCCTTTGATCGCGGCAAGCCGTTCCAGGTGCACCTGTAAGCCGCTATTGGCAGGAATGGCAGGCGTTCGACCGTCCACTTTCGGTCCGCTGACATGCGTCAGGGGAACTCGCTCCTGCTCGGTGGAATGGCCAAATTGCCAAATGAGCAATCCGATCCAAAGAGTCACGAGGCTTGCCAGCAACAGGATTTGATTCTTACTGATTCGATTCATACGAATTACGGCGCCGGGGTCTGAAGATGTTCGCCTCGCAGATAAGTCGAGATCCGAATGTTGAAGGTCAACTGCTGATCCTGAACACTGCCCGAACGGATCAGGTTCAAATCTTCGATGAACAGCAATTCCTCCGCTGATTCTAAGTTATAAAGAAATCGCCTCAAATCCTCATAGCGGCCCGTCACCGTTCCTTGCAGGACCGCCTTGGTCGCATCGGACACCGCCGTCTTCTCCGTCTTATAGGAGAGCGCCGGCAGGGTGACCTGATCCCGCTTCGCTTCTTCCGTCACGCCGAGCGCGAGCGGCGCAAAATCGCGAAACAACGGCAGCACCGCCCATACGCGCTGCAGATCAGCTTTGGCTTTCTTCGCATCCTTGTGTCGACTAAGTTGTTGCCGCGCCTTGACCGATTCGGCTTCGAGCCGGACCTGTTCCTGCTCGGCGGCACCCAACACCAGAACATGAATCCCGTAGCTTATTACAAACAATGTCGCCACGCATGCCACCCACGGAAGGATGGGCGCGTACGGTTGGCGCAGAGCATGTTGGAGGCGGTCCAGTCCAGGAAACATCATGGGTTACGATTCCGGTACTTAATCGAAAGATCGAACTCCACCAACCCGTTCCCCGTATCGCGATGCTGCCCCAACACGGGCTCCTTAAATTGGGGATGATCCTGAAAGGTTACCGTCAAGGTCGTGATATCTTCGAGGGCCCTGGCGGACCCGGTCAGCATGATCGTCGAGTTTGTCGGATCCAGCCGGATGCTGTTGACTGCAATCCGCTGGGGAATAGCTCGCTCCAATTCGGTGAGGAATCGAGTCCAGGAGAAGCTACGTTTTTCGATCAATTGATTGGCAAATTCGATCTCTTTCGGCAGTACCAGCAACGCTGCTTCCGACAAATTGATCCCTTCTCGTTGCGCATCGTTCAGTAATTCACGGTCTCGATCCTGAACCTGTTTCAGCGCCGATTCCATGGATTCCACATCTTGCCAGGCCAGCCATGCGCGAGAGATATCCCAGAGCATCGCCAACCCGATCACGCCCGCCACCAACATAATGACAACACGAGCTGGAGCAAGGTACCAACGATAGCGACTGCTCAGATTAATGGCAAACGCCCCAGTGCGAGCAGAGGGCTGCCCGAGATGGGCTACCAGGTCACGCAGTGCCGACAACAGATTGCCCATGGACATGGCCTACACCACTCCTGCGATCGCCTGTAACGCGGCACTCGTCTGGGGTCCCGTGATAATCCCGCCTCCGTACTGCCGTATGCGTTCCCAATCCAACCCCTTCACGGGAACTCCCAATCCCTTTTCCAATTGCTGGTGGAGCCGAGGTTCCATCGCTTCATCGGCAATCAGAATTGTCTGGCTAATGGCTAATTCAGGCGTTTGTTGCTGGCACGCATAAATCGAGTCAGCACATTCCTGGACGATACGATCGAGTGCGGCCTGCTCAGAGCCCGGAGCTACCGGTCCTCCGAACCCGACTCCGCCTTGCAGCTTGGAGCGAAGAAACACCAGTGTGCCCCGATGAAAGATAAACGCCGTCACCCCGCCGTCCGTCGCATTCACCCATAAAAAATCCGCCGTCAGCCGTCCTGTACCCCACAATCCCTGCCCCCAGAGATTGAAAAGGCGCAAGCTCGACACATCCACTTCTTGGGGAATCAATCCCGCCGCTTCGCAGACAGATTCATATTGCGCCAGCACCGCTTCCTGCACGACGACGGCGAGTACCGTGCAAGGACCATCGCCGGATCCGCCTGGATCAGATAACACGTGAGAAAAGACCTTCGCGCCACTGAGCGATAACAATTGCTCCTGTCCCAACCGCCAGCGCACTAACGCCTCACGTTCCTCCGAACTCCATGGCAGATCTTGGAGACGCAGCACGGCGAGGCGGACTGCAAGATCGGGTAAGACCACGGTGGCAGCCCTCGGCACCCCAGCCGCAGAAGATCGATCACTACCCTGAGAGCTGGAGGAGGCGGCAATGACACGGATATGAGATTCCAATTCATGCGGCAAAACAATGTTCGGTTCCAATGGTGACAATCGCATGACGCCTTCTGGAAGGGCCGACACCACGCACTGGTAGCGTGGCCGCCCACGCCAGTTCCGGTGCACCTCAGCCCAGGCAAGATCGTGCGAGCCGATTTTCAGACAGTACTGCGGCCGACTGGTGATCCAATCCCACATCGGTTATCGCTCTTCGCTAAAGGTCACGCGGTTGATCTCCCGGAGCGTTGTCTCGCCTGCCAGCACCTTCTTCACCGCGGACTGCCGCAGTGTGATCATGCCGTCCGTCACCGCACGGTACCGAATTTCGGATAGCGCCCGATCGGCCAGAATCATTTCTTTGATTTCATCCGTCAGGTCCAAAAATTCGGTGATGCACTTCCTGCCCCGATAACCCGTCTCATGGCATTCGGAACATCCCTTCGCCTCAAAAAACGGTCGCAGTTTTGTATTGATCGTAGTCGAGGCCTGATTCCTCGGCCAGGGCAGGATCAAGGACGACTTGGTGCCGGCAATTAGGGCAGATCATCCGGATCAACCGTTGCGCCAACACGCAGGTCAATGCCGCCAGAAAATTATAGGAATCGATGCCCATCGAGGCAAACCGCCCGATCACATCGAACACGTTATTGGCATGCACCGTCGTGAGCACCAAATGGCCGGTCAGGGCTGATTGAATGGCAATCTGCGCGGTTTCGGCATCTCGAATCTCACCTACCATGATCTTGTCCGGATCGTGACGAAGAATCGACCGTAATCCTCGCGCAAACGTGAGACCCTTCTTTTCGTTGACCGGAATTTGTACTACCCCCGGCAGTTGATATTCGACCGGATCTTCGATGGTGATCAACTTGTCTTCCTGAATGTTCATTTCACTGATCGCCGCGTAGAGCGTCGTGGTTTTTCCGCTACCAGTGGGGCCGGTGACGAGCACCATCCCATAGGGTCTCGTTATGGCGCGGCGAAACCGCTTGAGATCTTCGGGATTAAACCCTAGCCGATCGAGACGCAGAGTGGAGACCCCCGTGGTAATCGCTTCGCGGTCCAGAATTCTGATGACCACGGATTCGCCAAACACGCTCGGCAGAATCGAGACACGAAAATCCACGGTTTTGCGATCGAGCCGCATCCTGAAACTCCCATCTTGCGGCACCCGGCGCTCGGCGATGTCGAGGTCGGACATGACTTTCAGGCGAGACACGAGGGGCGGATGCAATTTCACATCGAGCGGATCCATAGCCGAGACGAGAATGCCGTCCACACGAAACTTGACGGTAGTGGCCCGGTCCGTCGCTTCAATATGAATGTCACTGGCCCGGCGTTGCATCGCACTTAAGAGAATCGTGTCGAGCAACTTGACCACAGGGTTCTGATCTTCGCCGAAATGATCGACGGTCAGGACTTCTTCGCCCCGCTCATCCTCCTTCACCAGCACGGAGCGATACTCGGCCTCCAGCTCGCGCAGGGCTTGACTCGAACCTTCGCTACGCTCCAGGGCAGACTGAATGGCCGATCGTGAACTGACCACATAGTGGAGGGTGCGATTCAGCAGAATTTCCAATTCATCCAATGCCAACAGGTTTTGGGGGTCTGAAATCGCGATGGTCAGCACGCCTGCCTCATCCTTTACCGGCACGAAAGGGTGACGCCGCATCAACTTCACCGAAATCGTCTGATAAAACTCCGAGTCCACGCGGAACGCGGTCAGCGCGTCATACGGAAGTACGTATTGGGCCGCCAAGGCCTGCGCCAATTGGGCTTCTGAAATCGTGCCTTCTTCGACGAGCGTCTGGCCTAACGCGGCGCTGTTGCCTCCCAGGCGAGCCACGACTTGATCGACAGTCTTCCTCGGCAAAATCCCCTCGCGCACCATGACGTCGGCGAGCGACGGGCGAGTGAGATGACGTTGCATGAGCATGCTGGGTTCCTCCGAACTACGCGTAAGTCGCGACACCTCGTAGGCTCGCCACCCACCGCGCCGTAGGGTTATTGAACGGTCCCGGCCATTTGGAAAATCGGCAAATACATGATAATGACGATGCCTCCGACCAAGAGGCCCATGACCAGTAACAGAACAGGCTCGATCCAGGTGGTCAACTGACTGAGCCGCACATCCAAATCGCCTTCGTAAAACTCGGCTACATCCCGAAGCATCGGTTCCAAGGATCCCGTCTCCTCTCCGACCGACAACATTTCAATGGCGAGCTTCGGCAAGATTTGTGGGCGTTCGATGGCAGCGGCCAACGTGCTGCCCTCCCGAATTTCGTTCACCGCCGAAACCAACCCGCGCGATACGAATCGATTGGAAACGGCGCCGCGGGCGATTTCCAGCGCCTCTACCAATGGGGTCCCGCCGGCCAGCACGGTTGCCAGCGTGCGAGTGAGCTGGATCGTATGGTGTTGCACCAAGATCACCCCAAGAAGCGGCAGCCGTAGCACCTGCCGGTCCACGGACAATCGGCCGGACGAAGTTTGATACCAGGTCCGGCTCATGATGGTCGCCACCGCGAGCGCGATCCCCAGGGGAACCAGTAGCGACTCTCCGATGTTGATCGCCGCCATCAACACACGGGTCGGAGTGGGCAATTTGGCCGAAGATTCGCCGTACACCGAAATGAAGGTCGGCATCACATAACTCAACAGAAATCCAACCACCGCGATGCCCACAACCACCAGGAAGGCCGGATAGGCCAGCGCCTTGGTGACTTTCTGTCGTAGCGCGATCATCAACTTCAGATACGCGATGTACCGTTGCAAAACCTCTGACAAATTCCCTGACTGCTCCCCTGCACGAATCGTGGCGAGATAGAGGTCCGAAAAGTATGTAGAGTGCTTGGCCAAGGCTTCCGATGCCGAAGCCCCTCCACGAATGTCCTGGCGAACGGCCTTCAGCGCTTCTCGAAAGGGGGCGCGCTGTGTGCGATCGATAAGAAGATCCCAGACCCGCAAGACCGGCAAGCCGGCCTTGATCAATGCCAACAGCTCTTGATTGAAAACGAGGAAGTCCTGAAGCGGAAGTTTGCCCCACCGACCTGCTGTAAGCCCGGGTACGCCAAAGCCTGCGCCTCGCTTGACGAGACGAAACACCAAGAGGCCGTCGGACTCAAGCCTGGCGCGTACGAGCTTTTCGTCCTCGCCTTCGATATGCCCCTCGAAGGTGGTTCCATCCGCGCGAGCCGCTCTGTAAGCAAACACAGCCATGATATCGTTAGGGGCGACATATCACGCAGCAGTCCACGACGCTTATCGAATGGGCGCGCCGACGGACGCTTGTGACTCCGTCTGGTGTAACCGAGGCTCCGGCAGCCGGAGCGTTCGACCTGTCACAATGAGATTGCTGGGCAAACCGTTGAGGGATCGAAGTTCCTCAAGGCTGACCTTATGACGGCGAGACAGGCGCCATAAGGTATCGCCATCCTGAATGACGACTGTTCGAGTCCCGACTACGGGGACGACCGACGGCAGCAATGATGGGGTGGCCCTTGGGTCTTCTGTAGTCGGTACCGGGTCGCCCTCAACGAGGTTCAGCGGGGGGATCGAACTCCCCTTCGCGAGATGGTGGCCACACTGCCTTCTTTTCTCGCGGACCCCTTGAAACCGGCACCGACCACCTCTGCGCCAGGTATGGCCACTTTCCCCTGATAGGGCACCACGGACGCTGATTGCCGAACACGGCTGTGCAGTGGGCGAAGCGTCTGAGCCATCCGTTCTCGTTCGACATGAGCGGACGCTAATTCCTCTCGCTGCAACTCAATGATTTGTCGAGCTTCCTCCAATCGTCGCTCGGTCTCTCGCAGCATACCTTGAAGTTGCGCTCGTGCGACTTGAGCTTCCGCCAGGTCTTTCCGCTGCTCTTCGAGCTCTGCTCGCAGATCGCCCGCCGTACGCTGCGCCTCGCGTACCGCCAATTTGAGAGAATCTGCCGCCATCTGCAATTCGGAGTGGCCAGATTCGGAGCTTGGTGTCAGTCGCGCACATCCGCTCGATAGTGAGAGAATCCACATACTCGCTACCCAACACCCGACCCTTATAACAGAGAGCATCCGGCGTGCGGGAATAAACCGAGAAATTGGAGTCTTCATACCATTACCATTGGTTGTAGGGCACGCCGTTGCTCCCGACGAGCTCGGAGCCGGAAAACACGTCGACCATGCCGCCTTCCCCTTGATCGACCATTTCTTGCCATGTGGAGGTGGCTCCGGTGATGGGATCGGTCGGAACACGACGGAGATAACCGGCCGAGATCAGGGACTGAATCGTCTCTGGATACTTCCCCTTATCGGCCCGATGCTGATCAATGACATCGCGCAGGGAAAACAAGTCCTGGCGCAACGCCCCTTCCTTCGCCTTGATGATGGCGGCATGATAAGAGGGAACTGCCAAAGTCGCAAGGATGCCGACGATCGTCACCACGATCATCAATTCGATAATGGTAAAACCCTGCGATGATGAAACGGGGCATACATCGCTACCATTCCCGGTATTTCGTCCCATCCAGCGCAAGTTCTTGACTCTGACTCGTGACATCGTACACGTCTTCTCCACACCAATCTTTGACGCTGGGGGGATCTCGATAACAGCGCAAGCGCCATTCGATGGTTCCGGTCATGGGATCCGGTGGAATGGATCGCAAGTACCGCTTGATCGCCGTTCCACGCACGTTGGCCTGCTCGCCTGTCAGCTTCACCCCCAGCAAGACATCCAGTGACTTCGGATAACCAAAAGGGCCGGTCACATCTTTACAGCTTAACCGATTCTTCACGCAGGCGGGGCCGGTGAGAGTATCGCCGTCACGCGACCATTCGAGACGAAAGGCGTCAATGGCTGCTCGAACCACCCGCAGATTCTGCCGTAGTTCAATTTCTTTTGTGCGTTTGGACGACACCTTCGTGAACGGCAGCGCCACCGAAGCTAAAATAGTGAGAATAGTCAGGGTAACAAGCAACTCGAGTAACGTGACACCGGACTGCTTCACCGCACTCTCACCACTCCCTTGGCTTCAGTCGCCTCCTCCGAACCCTCGGCGCCCGCATGCGTCGCTCCCAATAAGTGCACGCCGGACACACCTGGAGCTTTTGCGAGGAACGTCAGTCGTAACAGACGCCCTTCGTCCTTGGTCGCACTCGTGGATCGATGTAGGCGCAACTCAACAACCCCGTCAGTCGAGTGCGGGGCCACCACGACCGCGGCCTTGCCCGATTCAGTGCCCAAGACTTCTCCCTGAGTGGCATCCCGGAACTCCACCACTTGCGGATCGAAGTCTAATATAAATGACTCCGATTCCAGGCCCCAGGGCATGCTTTCCCATGACATCCACGCGAAATTCCTTTCCCACCTGGACAACAGTATCTGCGGGCTGTATGGACAATTGCAGCTCGGTCGGGATGACTTCCGTGACCGAGGCTTCCCCCTTGCCTTTCTTTCCCGAACTCTTTTGATACATCGGAGACGGCTCAGCGGAAGTCGACACTCGGGCCGCCACTTTCTTCGGTTGAGATGCGAACAGGGGCGATGTGGAATACACAGACTCCGTTCCCGACCAGAAGGCCTGCCCCTGTGGGCCGGGCAGCCGGATCGCATTCATGATGTGCGGCGTGATCGTGAGAATGACCTCTGTCGTGACGCGCTGAGTCTTGAAGGAACTGAGAAGATTGCCCAAGAAGGGAATGTCGCCGATCCAGGGAATCGTGACTTTCGTCCGACGATCTTCTTCCTGCAAGAGCCCTCCCAACACAATGGTTTCCCCGTCACGCACGCTTAACATCGTTTCGGCCGACCGGTTGCCGAACTTGAACTGCGTAATCGGCGGAGACTGCTGCAGCAAGACGGTGTCACCCAGGCGAATGACCTCGATCTTCATCTTGAGGGAGAGCTCGCTTCCAAGATGAATGTTGGGTTCCACGGTCAGCTTGACGCCGGTATCGCGAAATTCGATGGACGTCACCGTAGAGGTGGTCGGAACGGCGCCGGTGGCCGCCTGTCCCGGCAATACGTTGGTCGTAGACAACAAGATCGGCTGTTTGTCGCCGATGTTGACCTCGGCTTTTTTATTGTTGAGGACCCTCACCTTAGGTGCTGCCAGGGTCTTCGCATCAGTGATCTGTTTGAAGAAATCCAGCTGCACATTCGTCGGAATCTTGAACAGATAACTGTCCTGCCCCAAGCCCGCAAGGTTTCGATAGGTAAACTGCTGGGCAATGTCTCCCGCGATTGCCCCCGTGAATCCCGGCGGGACCAGCGAGGCGCCGATTTGTTTCGGATAATTCAGTCCATACTGCTGATCGACCGTCCGATTGACCTCCAGGACTTCGACATCGAACAGAACCTCGGAATCTTCTCGATCATTGGCTTGAATGATTTTTTCCGCCAATTCCACTTTCTCAGGCTGATCACGAATGACAATGGTATTCAGCGGCTCATTGCCATGAATGTGTTTCACGTCCAGCATGGTCTTGAGCAACGCAACCATGTCCTTTGCCTTGGCAGTGGACAGATAAAAAGTTCGAATGATCAGGTCTTGATACTGTTCCTGCTTCTGTTTTGTGTTCGGGCTGATAATGAACAGACGATGGACCGGCCTTCTGCGCGAACAGGCTATTGCTGTTCAACACCAACGTCAGCGCTTCGTCGAACGGTTTATCTTCCAATGAGACGGTCACGGGGTCATTGCGCACATCTTTATCAAACACAAAATTGACTCGGGCGGCCTTGCCCAAAGCTTCCAACACTTCCTTCAATCCGGCATTGCGGAACTGCAATGTCACCGGTTGTTTCTGTCGATCATCGCGGCCTACGGCATGTTGTTCTTCCGAAAGCCGGGCCACGCCCTCCAGTGCTTCCTTATGCGAGGGATCGAGTTCCACCGCTCGCTGGTACACTTCCATGGCCTCAGCCACTCGACCAAGCTGCACGAGGCGCTCCGCTTCCCGGAAACGATCGCGAGCTTCCTTGAGCCGAAATGCTTCGGTCAGACCAGATTCGTGGTCTTTACTCGTCGGCTCGATCGTCAACGCGCGCTTAAACTCTTCGGCAGCCTGATCCAATTGGCGATCCTTCAAGAGCTGCCGGCCTCGCTCCTCATGCATGGCGGCCGCCCGTTCCCGCGCAATCGCATACTTATTCTGGAGAGAGGGTTCGAACGGATCGTCCTTGAGAGCCTGACGATACGCCACGCTGGCTTCTTCCCAATTCCCCGCAGCGAGATGCTGATCGCCTCGTTTGACGTCAGGAGACGTCAATGTGCCGCACGCTGTCGTGATGACACAGCATGAGACGCAGACTGCCGGGAGGAGCCGACGGAGCATCGAAAAACGTGTGATGTCGACGTGTGTCGCGCGGAGGGATGAGCGTATAAATCGGATCAACAAGGTCACAACCTCTTTGGTATATCAAACTGAATCATAGGCGACAATCAGTTTCTCGCTTTGCACAGGCGGCGCCGTGCCATCGTCTCGTACCTCTTTCGGCAGATACGAGACGAGGCATTAATGCCTTCCGGCATGACTGCTGTATAGAAAGGCGAGCAACGGGACAGAACCTGCGGACCGTGAGAGATAAATCGAATCGAATAGACTCCGGCAGAACAATGGGAACGAGCGGCTCAGTAGAACATCACGTCTCACACTGACTACAGTCTACAACCTCCAATATTTAACCGAGCCCGGCAATGCGTCTGGGCTCAATACGCTCTTCACATCCACGACGACATTGTTGCGCTGCTTGCGCAGTGGTTTGAGCAAATCAGGCAGCCCCATTTGCATATACTCTCGATGCGCGACCGCCAATATGATCCCATCCAATTGTTTCAGCTGTTCCCACGGTGACAGCCGCAAACCATACTCCCCGACCGCTTCTTCAGGCTCCGCGAGTGGATCATGCACCACGACCTGGATTCCATACTCTTTGAGTTCATTGACGATATCCGGAACTCGGCTATTTCGCAAATCCGGCACATTCTCCTTAAACGTCAGGCCAAGTACGCCAACTCGCAGATCGCTGACCGGTCGTTCAACTTGGCTCAACAGTTTCATGGTCTGCTCAGCCACATATTTGCCCATGCTGTTGTTGATCCGCCGTCCCGCCAGAATGACCTCAGGGTGATATCCAACGGACTCGGCTTTGGCTGTCAAGTAGTAGGGATCCACCCCGATGCAATGTCCCCCGACCAAACCAGGGTTGAACTTGAGAAAATTCCACTTTGTGCCGGCAGCCTCAAGGACCGACCTCGTATCGATACCCAGACGATGGAAGATCAACGCCAACTCGTTCATGAGGGCGATATTGAGGTCGCGTTGAGTGTTCTCAATGACCTTCGCCGCCTCGGCCACTTTGATGCTGGACGCCCGATGGATACCGGCTTTCACCACGATGGCGTAGGTCTGGGCGACAACTTCCAGCGACTCTTCATCTTGCGCGGATACGACTTTGATAATTTTTTCGAGAGTATGTTCCTTGTCGCCAGGATTGATACGCTCAGGCGAATAGCCGATCTTAAAATCGATCCCACTCTTGAGGCCAGACGCCTTTTCGAGAATGGGAAGACAATCCTCCTCGGTAGCGCCTGGATAGACCGTCGATTCATAGACGACGATGGCGCCGGGACACAGGTTAGAACCAATCAGCTCCGAAGCTTTCTTCAGCGCTGTGAGATCGGGTTGAAGCGCGTCATTGATGGGCGTCGGCACCGCGACGATGATAAAATCGGCCGTTTTGAGATCGCTTGGCTCAGATGTATAGCGAACACGACTGGCTTTGAGGTCCTGCGAGGAAACCTCTCCAGTCCGATCCACACCTTTGCGCAGTTCATCAACCTTCGTCTTATTAATGTCAAATCCAATCACTGGGGCATATTTCCCGAATGCCACCGCGATAGGCAATCCGACGTATCCTAGGCCCACCACCGCAATCTGCCGCTGCATCTTCTTCGCCATGTCGCTCCCCTCGTCAGTAAACTTCTCCACCAGCTTGGTGCCGTGAAAAAGAATGGCAGAATAACGTCTAGTCCGTCAACGATTTCTCACCAGTGGAGCGAAGACATCGTAGATTCCTGTTCTCATTAACCACCGCATGTGCTCCCGCTTCTCCACAAGCACATCAGGCATCACCGACTAAATACATGCCTAAGCCAGACTCTCGCAAACCAATACACCTGATCGATTGACGCGAGTAAGACACTCAGTCAATTTCGAAGGATAGGAACAATTTTGATCGAGTGTGACCTCTAACACAGACAGTACGACTGAACAAAGGTCTTGCGCAGAACCTATCGACGACGCATGAGCGAATAATAATCATGAAACAATTGCCAGGTTGCACGCTCTATTGTAAGGTACAGTAATTCTAAACATTCGGGCATTGATTTTGCTCAACTACGGGTGGACTTGGCATAAGAGCAAACCACTTCCATCTATGCAGAGATAGCCGGACGATTGAGTCAAGTGACCACATTCCAAAACGATAGGATTTTGACCACCTTTAAGAGGAAAACCATGAACGGCACCAGAGAATTGCACGCCTGCAAAAGACGGGTTAAAATTCTGATTCTGCTTCTATTTTGGCTAGTGTCTGTCGATACGCCTTATAGCCATGGCGGAGGCGTATGGACGAATGAGCCGTCAGGCGCTAAGGTCCTCATAGACTGCCCATTCAACAGTGTCAGTGCATGCGGAATTCTTGATGTGTATAACTCCGCTCAGCTCGGGGTTGATTCAACAGCGCCCGTCTCACCGAACAATTCCGCCAAAGCCGTTCTGTATGCGGGAGAAGGGCAAGGAGGAATGCAGTTAATCTATACCACGCCAAATCCCGTCCGCGAGATGTTTGTGGGATTCACCTGGCGGACAAACCCTCAGTTCCAGGGTCGAATTGTCAATAATAAGCTGTGGTTTATCCGAGGGCAGGTCCTAGGAAATGGCTACTTTGGTATGTTTGCACCTCCAGGCAGTCGTACCATGGTCTTGGGATGGGGCCACAATACCACAGGACTAGATAACAGCCATGTATGCGCAATGGATCTTGGACTCTGGTGTTATCCCAACGCTGGTCCAAGCGTAATTACAATGGGACAATGGGCAAAGATCGAGGTCTATCAAAAGGCCAGCACGACAGCCACATCTCGCGATGGCGCCTTGCGTTGGTGGGTCAATGGCGTCTTAGCCGGTTCATATAGTGGTTTGAACTATTCTCCAGGTGGACTAAATGAATGGCAGTGGAACAATACCTGGGACGGAGCCCAGGATATGGGAAAATCAAATACGGTTAACTGGGAGCATTGGATCGATCACTTGCACGTCAGTATTCCAAACGGTGGAGCTAGTGCTGATAGTCCTGCAGGCCCTCCGTCGGCTCCCACGCTCAGAGGCGTTTTAGTTCCGTAGATCCGCGCAATCATGCTAACGTTGGCCCCGTTCTGAGACAGTTCTTAACCAGAGCAGACGACTTCTTCGACGATCCATTCTTCCTGACGTTGGCTGACAAACTCGTTCGGGGTCAGGTGCCCGAGTGAGCTATGAGGGCGACGTTGATTATAGTCCACACGCCACGCTTCGATGATGGCTTGGGCCTCGGCGAGCGAGGCGAACTGATGCACGTTCAAACACTCGTCTCGCAGGCGCCCGTTAAATGATTCAATAAAGGCATTTTCCACAGGTTTTCCCGGTCGAATGAAGTCGAGTTGGACGCCTCGCCGATAGGCCCAATCTTCCAGCGCGCGCGATTGGAATTCGGTGCCATGATCCACCGTAATCGACCGTGGGCCGCGGTCTCCCGTTCAGTGCGCGATCAAGCACCTGCCCGACAATCTCTCCCGACATCCGAAACCCTGCCTCTAGCACCGGACTCTGCCGACTCCAGTTATCGACGACCGTGAAGATCCGAAACGGGCGCCCGTCCGCCAGGGTATCATGCACGAAATCCATGCTCCAGCGCTCGGTCGGGCCCACTCGGGATCGGGGCCGGGCCACGATGCAATGCGATATGCTTTCGTCTCCGCACCCGCATGCGCAGCTGCAACCCTTCGAGTCGATAGAGCGGCGGACGCGCTTCCGATTCACCAGCCAGCCTTCGCGCCGCAGCAAGACCCAGATCCGCAGGTAGCCAAACCGAGGCCGCGCATGAGCCAGATCGCGAATGCGCAGCCGCAAGGCCGACTGATCTTTCGCGCGACTCCGTCGATACCAGGAGGCGCGACCGAACTGCGCCAAGCGACAGGCCCGCAGCACAACTCACCTGAAACGTCCCGTGAAACCACTGGGCCAGTTCTCGACGGCGGGCGGGCCTTAGACTTTTTTTCGCAGGGCCTCCGACAGCATGTGCTTGTCGAGCGAGAGATCGGCCACCAGCCGTTTCAACCGGGCTGTTCTCCTCTTCCACCTGCCGCAACCGGCGGAGTTCACTCACGCCGAGATGGGCGTACTTCTTCTTCCAGGCATAGAACGTGGCGCTCGACTGACGCCGAGCTGCCGGCAGAGGTCGCCGACCGGGGTCCCGCTTTCGGCTTGGCGGATGGCATAGACGATCTGCTCTTCGGAGAATTTTGACCGCTTCATCGATCCACTCCTTTCGTCGAGGACCGCCGAAGCCGTCATCTTACTCTCGTTTTAACCTGCCGTCGTTTTCCGGGGAGACGTCAAGGCACAGTGGAACTTCCAAGCCAATGGTCTAGTTTTGGGGGAAGGTCAAAACCAGCAAAGTCTTCCTACAGGCTAAACCGTCCTCTGTTCTGCTGAAGTACCTGTCTCTTTCACTTCCTCACCCAGCACATACGTCCACCAGGAAGCTCTAGCACAAAGCTTGACTACGAACACTGAGGCCAGTAGCGCTCCACCAGAAATCACCAAATAACTAGCGACGCCAGACTGATCAAACATCTTTGCGGCAGCATAAGCAACAGATTTCAAAATTATTGGCGCATGAATAAGGTAGATGCCCATGGTGAGGCCACCCAACATGGTGAAGGGGTATCCCTTGTCTGCAAGCCCGAGAAATAAAAAAAACAAACAGCAAAGGTAAGCATATTGTGCCAATACAGCCCAGGCAGAGCACTTATCTTAACGACAAGCAAACAGATCAAGCACACGGCTGCATAGTAAAACGGGCTCTGGCCAACTCTTGCCTTGTAAACCGACAGTATCATTCCAAGAAGATAAAACTGCATTCCCCACAGTGCATTGATCACAGGATCAATCCGATCACTCGACTCGTCCCCTATCGGCATGGCCTGCCAGAGATAGACGTATGCCAACCAAAAGAAAATCAGACCTGCAGAAGGAAGCACTATTAGATATCTAGTCGCAAAGGATAGTAGTCGAATCATGAACAGTGCAGGGAGAAAGTACAGTTGAGCTGAAATGGAAGAGTAGTACACTGCTTCTAATATCTCTCCAAGGTTATGACCAAGCACGAAAGTAATAGGCGGATGCCCCACGAATTCGAATCCGGCTCGAAGAACCAAATACAACGAACTGAAACATATCCAGGGGATGAGTAACCGCCTCGCACTGCGAATGCAATAAGCTGCATACAGCAAGTGAGGATTCTTTTGGAATCTCTGCACAAACAAAAATCCATCCGCCAAAAAAAATGGCGGGACTGCTACAGCCTGAACCCAGAAAGATATGACGCTAACTATTGATGGCTCTAAATAGCGTAGGCCATTGCATGAGTAGCAACAACCATGACAATGGCATAACCGCGAAAGCCATCAAGGAACGCAATCCTCAGTGCATGAGGCTTATCGTCAAACTTTTCGTTATCAGCCAGCATCATTCAGGCTCCCTGCTAGGAGAGCATCGAATAGGAGTGCTTTCGCGGTTGACATTTACCCCGGGTTAGCACGAACAGGCTACCACTCAATGTTCTCTAATCCTAATACTATTAACCAGCGGTTTTTGACAGGAGAGCCATTGATGATGGCCGCGTAGATCGATCAACCACACATTGTTTCGGCTATAGCTCGTGAACTGATAGATTCTCGACACATGGCCGAGCTGTTTCGCCATCTCCAACACGTCGTGCTTCTCTCTGCGTTAATTTTGGTGGTCATCCTCTGCCCCGACGAGAGGAAGGCTGATCAGCTGTTCGGTGTAATTCAACGACTGAGAGAGCAGCTGAGCTGCTAGATGCCAGCAGTGTATTTGCTGTTGGCAAAGAACAGTTTCTCATCCTGAAAAGGCATGTTGTATTTTCTAAGCATTCAAGGTCGCATCACTGCCCGTCCAGTTGACGGCTGAGGTCAGTGGTGGAGAAGCCGGATCCGGGCGACCAGGAGGTGGATGTTCTGATCTTAGGTTACTGTGGGGCCCTTCTGGACTCTCGCCCTTCTACAGAGAACGAGACCCCAGATGGGGATTAACACGATCCTTGTTTTTTAGCAGCTGCTTCTTCATATGCGCTCACAAGGCTATGTCCGATGGTGTCCCAGGAGTACGTTCGCCTTACAACATCAATACCCCCTCGAGCCAAGCGCAAGCGTAAGGGCGAATCAGACAGAGTTGCATCGTTCTTTCGACAAACGTCCTTGGCGTGTCCGCGATCAGCAGATGTTGACCATCCTGCAACTAAAGCCCTGACGCGGCAAACGTCGTACTCAACACGGGCATGCCCATAGCCAATGCATCTAGAATTTTCAAACGTGTTCCGCCCCCCTCTGTAATGGGACACACGAATACCGTGGCCATTTGGAAATATGGACGTATGTCGTCCACAAAACCAGGCACCTGCACGCGCTGATCACATGGACTCAAATCCACCAACCATGCCGGAGGATTTTTACCCACTACATCAATTTCCACATGCTCGCACTTGCTAGCCAGTACTGAGGCCAGATGGATTTAGAAAAAATAGGTTATCGCGCCTCTGTTCGCGAGTCTGATCGAGACGACCACAAAATAATAATCTGCTTCCCTCCCGGGTCATGGCCTCGGCGTGAAATACCCGATGTCGACCCCGTTGGGAACCACGCGAGATCTTGCTTTGTCCGCACGATGGTTTGCTATCGACTGCCCCTCATCATCGGATACGACCATGTTGACGTGAAATGAGGGACACCACCGGCGCTCTGCGGCAAGCAAGTGTCTAGCTTCACGTGCCCAAAATGTCCGCCAGACCGTATTTCGCTTCGTTTTCACGCTCTTCGTTAACAAGCGCCGACTCAATATCATGATGATTTAGTACCGTTCCAGCATTTGGAACGAATGTGACGTACGGCGCCAAACCTAATGTGTCGGCATGTACGACATCAAAACGTAACGCGAGCAAGCCAGTCTCTGAACACGTTTCCACCATATCCTTGGAACGTAACCAGCTGAAATTCATACGGCTCTCCTGTCACCATTCCGCTTGAAGCCCGCCATAGCGACTCGATACCGATCGGATCTTTCGAAAGCGGTACCCATTCGACACTGACACAAAATTTCCTCAAGCCTCGCACAGTCTTCTGGTGTTACTCCCTCAACGTCTGGATGCCAGGCTGATCAAAAACCAGTGCATGCACTTCATTTTGTTTTGCGGCTTCTCGAATCAGGTTGCTAATTGCGTTGAAGGGGTCCACCCTTTGGCGGATAAGCGAGATTGTGTCCCAACCAGAGAATTTCATGTTTTGTCAAAAACAAACCAATTTCGTAGTATCCACTTTTCACTCTCGGGCAACCCCTAATTCACCTGGTCTGGACATACCGAAATCGGCCTTTTGCAATCATGCGAGGAAAGCTGCTGACAGTGCCATGGGTTGCAGAACAGGTAGTTCACGGACCAATGGCCGACTGGTCTCTCTCGTCTAGACCTTTCCATCGAAAAAATAGACTTTGTACCCATACGCTTTCATGATTCGAAACAGTTCATATGGCGATGTGCCTTCCTCGTCGGGATTTCCGCCGACTTCCATGAGCCACGCCGGCCTAGTACTTCTCGAATTTTGCACCACCCTTTACAACCGATAATTCGTGCCCTTCCACATCGCACTTAATAAAGGTCACTTTTTCAGCCACGCTTAAGAACAGAGAGTCAAGGGAGCGCATGGCTACAGTATATTCTCGCACAGGGCTGGATGCATCACCAGGTTTTCGGTCAATCTGCGCTCGGTAAAAGTTACTTCCGCCATACTCATGTTGTGGCACCGCATCACCGTTGAACCATCCACCACAGACATTGCAACATTGAAACGCTCAACATTTTCCAGCCCAAGTTTTTGCACAATCCCACTGAATACGCTAAACGTGTCGGGTATAGGTTCAACACTATATACTTTCCTCCGTATCCCGCACCATGGACGATAAAATGTTCGTATACCATCCAAAATTTGCGCCTAAATCGATGACAAAGTCTCCGGATTTTACAAGCAACTTTATTGGCTCCATGTCTGCCTCCCAGAATTTTTCCACAGAGCGCACATAGTATTGGGTCTTTACCCATGTCAATATTGGTGCTAGGCAAACTTTTGGCCGCAAGAAGTCTCAACAGATGTCTAGACAATGGGCATTCTCCTCTTATCGGTTTCACTACGTTATCAGTGGCCACATCACACTAAACGATTTTCAGGGTCACTATAATCGTGGAGCGATCACGTTTACCGCCGTAGTGAGGGTTCGATACAGGTCTGTCGTCCGGTTGGCCATCAGGCTCGCACTGAATTCATCTTCAACTTGTTTCCGTCCCGCCGCACCGAACGCCACCGCTTTCAACTCGATTTCCACCATACTCCTTGAGGGCTGCCGCAAGTTCAGAGCATTTTCCAGGCCGAACCAGGAGCCCTGAAATTCCATGCGCCACTACCTCAGGAATTCCCCCTACCTCTCTCGCAATTACGGGCCGCTTGAAGGCGAGTGCCTCTAACAACACCATCGGGATTCCCTCATGCAAAGAGGACAGCACGAAGATATCCATCATGTTGATAAATCATAAGACTGATCTTGGTGCCCGCGAATAATACAGCATGTTCTAGACCCAGCCGTTCGACCAATGCTTCAAGATAATGACGAAATGGACCGTCTCCAACGACAAGCAACATCACATCGGGATTCGACTTGTGAAGTATAATCAACGCTTCAATTAGAATGGCATGCCCCTTAACTGGAACCAATCGCCCCACTGTCCCTATTAAGATCTCTTTTTCGTTGACTCGCCACTCCTTCCGTTTCACTGAACTTGAGGTTGTAGCGTGACGGTTTCGAGATCGATTCCATTATGAATACATACAACACGATCTGCCCCATACATGTGAGCTAGAGTCTCTCTCAAGCTCGGAGGACACAGCGACAACCTATCGGTGAAGCGACTAGTTACGAACCAATCTGCAAACCATAACCAGCCATTTTCAAGTTCTTAAAACCCGTGAATGGTTCAGGCATCCCATGCACCACTCGAACCATGGGGTATCCGCAGGCAACGCGCGACGAGGGACCCGATAATGGAATCTTTGTACTTATGTGTATGTACAATATCCGGCCGAATCTTCCTTTAAGAGTTTGCCGAGGTGATAGGCAATGGTTAACGGGGCATGCTCATTCTCAGGAATGACGGTAAGAGAAACATTAAGTTCCGAAGCTCATCGGCGAGCTTCCCCTCATTGAACAAAATCACCGACCATTCGAATCCAGCTATGCGGATTAGATACTTCATGAGGGCGAGCAGTTGAACTTCTGCTCCCGCCCACAGGTCCCCCATCGCCACATGACACACTTTGATGGTCGGAAACTGTTCCGGGATCCTACATTTCACTACTTCGAAGATGGTAGGTTCGCCTGCGGTTGAACCCTACGAGAAGATCAATGCCTTGATTGAAGGCACTGCTCGTACAGCACTTGGTAGGCCGAACCATGGTCCCCAAACTGAACTGGCCCTCTGCGCGGCGTCGCCCCTGCTCCGCAAACTGAATTGCTTGCTGCTTGTTCGTCAATAATGCCGCCACCCTCGATGCCAAGGCTTGGCTGTCTTGAGGTGGGACTAGAAATCCCGTTTCTCCCTCAAGTACAAGCTCAGGATTCCCGCCCACTTGCGTCGCCACCACTGGTTTCCCGGCAATCATCGCCTCGAGTATTGCCATCGAAAGCCCCTCTGACAGCGAGGGAAGTACGAATACGTCGAGCAGTGCAAGAATCCTCGGAATGTCTTGCCTCAAGCCGAGAAAGTGCACTCGTTCGTCCAATCCAAGGCGATGTACTTGCTCCTTCAACTGTGTTTCCAGTTCGCCTCTCCCAGCGAACACAAATGACGTATTGGGACATTCTGCAGAACGGCTGGAATACCTTCGATCAAGTACTGATGCCCCTTCACGGGATACAGATTGCCCACGACGCCTACGATGTGATCACCCTCGGGAATACCTAACTCCTTTTACACTGGCTCACATCAGACGCTTCACAGTGTGGCAGACATCCACACCGTTATAGACCACCTTGATTCGATTTGGAGAAACTCCGACTTTCTCAACGATGAATTGCTTCAGGTTCTGGGACACGGCCACCATGGTTGCCCGCCGGCACACCAATCGATAGGCCAAACGACGTCTTAGTTTCTCCCAAAAGTAGTTTTTCCCGTGAACTGTTGCAACAAGAGGAATTCCGGATAGGGTCGCAACAAAAGCCCCTTGCACATTTGCATCGAATTCATGGGCATGAACTAAATCTACGCGCTCTTGTCAGAGAAGCTGTCTGAATTGAAGGGCCCATCTCCAATCTGCTATGCCATGCGTTGGAATAACGTAAGTACGCACGCCGCGACTCTCACTGCGCTCCTGAATCCACCCCGGACGAAATAAACATAAAATCGCTCGATATCTCTCTGGATCTAGCGAGGCAGCCAAATTGCTAATCACCCGTTCGGCACCTCCAGGGCCACTGCTAGTAGAAAGGTAGAGGATGGTTTGAGAGGGCTTCTCAGGTGGCATTGTACCTTACACCGTCAGTCAATGCCCTTTTCAAATCGCGACGATTCGTTTGCATAAATACTCCCACACTCTAGCATCATTATTTCATCGGGAAGGTAGATGCTAAAACCCAATTTCTTTCGATTCGTCTGAGGCACCCCGCCGTTATCTAGCGGGTCGAGGGCGCATCCAAGGTGAAACCTTCAATGGCATCTGAGCAGGCATTATTTCAGCCTGACGCGCAGTATAAGCATTAGTGGTATTCCTGAGCGCCACAGCAAGCGCCATCATAATCCAGAAGGTGGGGTAATAGAGCGTGGAAATGAAGGTACTCGTGGCAAGATAGCCGATCATGCCACCTAAAATCGCATTACCATGTAGAGCAGCCAGAGAAAGCTGGCTATCGATTCCTTTTCTAAATGCTTCCCTACTTCCAAGTAACGTATGCTGGGTCAATTGTTTGATTCTCGTATCCCTATAATTAAAATAGACCATCGAGCCGAAAATCATCACTCCTACCAGCCCGAGTTCCGGCAACAGAGTGAAGTAGAGCGAGTGCGCTTGGCGACCGGACAAAGACTTTGTTTGCCAAGTCCTTCCTCCCATATATTCTCCAGATGTCCAAGGAAAGTTCGCTTGCCCCACACCAAGAACAGGATTTGCCAGAAACATTTCCCAGCCTATTCCCCATGTAAACATTCTCTGCCCAGCCGTCCCTGATCTCCATCGTGCTATCGTCCGTGATGGTGGTAATTCGATCCCAATATTCCTGTGGAGCAGCGATAAGTACAAGACCATGCAGACAAATACCAACCAGAAGGGACATGATTTTTCTGGGCGAATAAAACCAACAATATACTCCCACCGCAAGTAACCCAAGAAATGCTCCTCGTGAGGAGGTGGACACTAACGACAGACAAAGAGACCTAACAATCCAATGTACAGAACTTGGTTCGCTGGCTCTTTGCCGCCTGATACATGAAAAATGCCACCGGAATGGCCACATTCATCTCCATCCCAAAATCATTCTCGTCTCCCAGCCACCCTCCGACTCCTTGGCCGTGGTGTAGCACCCCATTGATGCCAAGAAGCGCATGCACCCCCAGCCACATGAGAATGAGTTTTGCATGCGATCGGTGGTATTGACGAATGTCGACAATTCCTAGATAAAGGAAGAAATACAACGTCATATCCTTAAGAGTCATGAAGGCATTAAAATTATTGTTCGCAAATGGCACCCACAGGGCCATGAATACCAACAGTCCATCCATAGCTTGGTTTGCTTATTCGCAAAACTTGGCTTTGCCTGACAAAATACCGCAATCGCCAAGGACACATCGAGGAGAGTCGGAATGGGGATGATCTTTAGGGGAGGCAAAAAGATCCTGCGGGCGGCCAAACTCAAACAGCATGGCCAGCATGACCAGGTAAAATCCAATATTCGATTCTCGAGGTGCCGGCTGATGTCGCGCTGCAGGCGAGGTTCCCTGCCGCCCATGGCACATTCTTGATTTTGGCCCAACCGTCAGCTCAGACCTTTCCACTGACTGCCTGCACAAATGTTTAGAGTACTTTCTCACCTAGATAAGTGAGTTATTGTCTGGTCAGTATTTTCGATCCGCTCTAGGACGCTCTTCTTAGCGCAACAATCATGTTCGTTCTGAGGGAACGGAATGGTTGAGTCATGAGCATTCGAATCCATAACAATTCTAACGCCGCAAGAGGCGGGAGCATGGCAAAGATGGCATCAGTCGCAATCAGATCCAACTGCAATACTTCGAAGCCATTCGCTTGAGCGAGGGCCTTTACCTGGGCCTCCGTGTTGGCCTTGTAATGAGTGGGAAAGATATCATGCTCGTGCCGTCCCTCCAGCAGGTGTATCAGCTTGCCCTTGAGCCCTTCAGGAACTAATTTAGACAAAATGACCCCATACCCATAGGCGTTCGGCGTGTGGAACAGAAACACCCCTTTGGGCTTAAGGATCCGGCTTATTTCTCTGAATTGCTCATCGGGATTGTTCAAGTGCTCTACCACCATATTTGCAGTAACCAGGTCGAACGCTTCACTCCTGAAAGGCAACTTGGTGACATCTCCTCGCAGTTTCTTCGTAGATATTCGGATGCGCTTTCAATGATGGCAGGTCATAGTCGATTCCAAATATGGCCTTGCACGTTTTCACGAGTTGACGTTCTTCGTTGATTCGCCAACTTGGAAGTATGGAATGTCCGCAGCCGATTTCCACCCACTCAACCGATGGCGTGACATACCGCTTCAGGGCCTCCTCATACCAGGACTGAGAGTATCTGAGGGTCGGCGCGATGGTCCTCGCAGCGTCCAATAGATATTGAACAGTCTTGTCCGTACGCTCATGTCGATGCCGGGCCTCCCTTAATCGATGCCCATCTGCCGCTTTATTTTCAATTGCTTGGCTCTCATGCTTGCTGACTCGCAGGCAACATTCGGCGACCAGTACATCACAGGCACGCTTGATCATGGAAAACATGTCTGAAAATCTTCCAGCGTTCCGCTATACGGATCAGCCACTTCCCTTACGGATTGGTCGTAAAATTGTCGGAGCAAGAACACCTTGTGCCTAGCTTGAGGATATAATTTGATCACCCGGCTTCGCTGCCGCCACTCCATGACGAGAATCATATCTGCCCGCTCCACCTGATCTTTATGTAAAGGCTGAGTCGCATGTGTGCCCATCACAACCGCCTTCCTGGTGCCGACGGCCTGTGCGAAGTGATGTGCAGGTTTTCCGAATGAAGTTTCAAGACCAGCCGATTGAACAGGCCGTAAAAGCCATGCTTTTCAACGAGATATTTAAGATAGGCCTCGGCCAAGCGGACTTCGACAGATGTTGCCTTTGCACACTACCAGGATGGACGCGCGCTGCTTCGGAAACGCCTGACGATTGACAAGCATGCGATAACGCCACTATTTAACGACCGTGACCAGGGATCGCTTGGCCGAGCGGGCAACGTTGAGCAAGGCGGCGCCGTCTACTTGCACTTCGTGACCGAGAGATAATTCTGCGACATCGAAACTCCTTATGCCAACTTGACGTACTGCATGATTTCAAATTTACTGGGGCCGAGATCGTCTGATCTTCAACTTCATAAAACAGTCTCGCTCAAAAAACCGACAAAATGATACAAGATTGAAATTTCGAAGGAGCGCCCGGAGGAAGATAAGAGAGCATCTCACTCTTCTCATGCGCATCATCAACTGATCCAAATCGCCCAACAACCATCTGGATTTCACTCCAACGCGATACCCATTTTCAGGCACGGCCTCAGGTTCTCCCCATCGCCATATTCAGCAGGAGAAGTGGAAAATTCACCCCGGCGTCCACTGCCAGCTGCAGCGACCCCCAAAATCGTCCATTAATTTCCATGAGCAAGGGGCGTTGGGTGGTCGCATCCACTTTAAACTCCACCATCGCCACTCCATGCCACTTCACGGGCTGCAACAGTTTGAGAGTAGCCTCAACCATGTCTTTGGGCAAGGCAATACTCTCGCGTAACACACTGACCCCGCCCGACGGTGGGCGCTCACGTACTCGCCGGTGAGCGAACATGCCCAGCGGCTTCCCTTCCTGCATCAGGACGAACAATCCTTGGCCTTCTCCAATGACCCTACGCTGAATCAATGACGGCTGACGCAAATACGGCCGGTCCGATAAAGACGTTCAAGTTCCTCCTTTGAATTGCGCGTAACAGACACTGGTTTTCATCCACCGCCCGCTCCTTTACCAATGAACATCCAGGCTTTACCACGACCGGGAACTCCGTAATTCGCTCGATCGACTGCATCAAGCCGACCATCAGGAACAAAGATGGTTTCGGGTATCGGAACCCCGCTTCAATACGGCCTGGCGCATCAACCGATACTTATCGGAAATTTCCTGGAACACCTTCGGCGCTAGGAGTCGGAATGCGTGTAGACGCGATTCAAACCGTGCCTTTTCCGGCCCGATTACATGCATGGCAATATCGGACACCGGGAAACAGCGCATCTGCCTGGTATTCATGAGCGGCTCCAATCAGCGTGGCGATGATATTGTTCGGGCTCTTGATGGGGAGAAGGATAGACGAATACTATGCCGGCAATAACGCGAGGAGCCCGCAAGGGATCGAGGAGACTCGGCGCCGACGATCATTTCGACATGTTCCCGCCCCAGCGCTCTTGTGACTGCCAGCGCTCGCCCGCTCGTTTCCGTCGGTGACTATGACTCTCACGGCTTTGCTCCCTGGACCGGAATGGCCATCGCTAAGCTTGCCACTCGCTTACCTACGCCGAAACCGGCATCGGACCGAATAATCGGAATGAGAACAAAGGAATGGTGCTCGTTACGTCGTTGTGAATTCCCACTCGATGGATGGCGAATTGATTTTCTCGGCTTAAGGCCTTCAACACCCATCTGTACCGTTACCGCAGCCTCGTACCCGCTAGACCTCAACCTACCTTTGAATGCGAGCATCGCTATTCCCGTTGGGATAACAAAAGACCGGCACGTAATTCACGCCCTGAGTCCAGAAGCACTTCCTTGGATCTTCTGAGCTCTTCCGACACCTCGTCCGCGGAAATGGTGGTGAGAATACGATGGGAGCAGGAATGAGATCCAAACGAAAGTCCATTCAGGGACATTTCTCGTACCTCATCCCAATTCACGATTACTCGATCCTTTGGTAAGATAATGTCCAGCTCTGACGCCAGCGATTCAATCAATGTTCTGATTTGTTCTATAGGCATACGCTTTGCAGCGCTCAATCATCCGATCCATTATGGGTTCATGGCGAGCCAACGCTTGAGAAAACACGTGAGCATCTCGGGTCAAATAAGGAGAGAGCGCCTTTAATCTTATTTAGGTCTGTTTATTGTAAGTCGGCTCAGTTATCACTTCAATAAAAATGACAGTTGGTCAGGCCAGAACCATTGATCGGTTCCAACATAGTCTGTAGGGAGGAAAATTGTAGCGGGAAGCCCAATCGTTGTAGAATAGGATATGCATGTAAGTAATTGTCCAACCATCCGTCATCGAAGGTAATCACACAATATCGAGCCTGCTTTCCAAGCTCCGTTCGCCACAGCTCCAGAAGTTCTTGAAAAGATAGGACGATGAAATTGTCTCTTCAGGAACCACATATGCTCAAAAAATACAGTGTCGAATACATACATGCCCGGCTGTACGGACTGTCGAACTACTTCTTCGCAGGTCAATACACGATGATACATTAGCACGATAACCTTCCCCCGATGCCGCCAGCGGTGAAGCGATGAGGCGTGAAATGTCCACGCCACCGCAGTCCGCATTTTTGCCTTTAACCATCCAATGGCCGTGTTCATATGAACCACTGCAACGTCAAACTTAGAACAGCGTGTAAATAAACGGCGCGACCGCCGAGCCTTGTGTCAGGACGATCAAGCTCCCCAGAAGCACAAGCATCACAATAATCGGCAGCAACCAAAATTTCTTCCGCTCTTTCATGAACGCCCACAGCTCTGTTAAGAATTCGCCCATGCTGCCTCCCCGCTTTTAAAATTGCCTTGTCATGTGATTCCGGGGCCTGGCTGTCCGTACGACACGATAACTCTCCGACTCTTTGCTTAGCGCTCTTCGCATCGAGTCCCAACCGAACAGCCTCATGACCATGCCCATCGGAGTGATGAGTCCGAAATAGAGCACTCCCAGGATAATCCTGGTATTGATCCACCCCATGACATGTCCTATTTTCATCCAGACTTTGAAAACGGGACCCAGGACCATCGGCGCAATAAGACCTAGTGAAACCAGAAGAGCTCCAGGGATGATCGCCCACAGTCGCAATCCTTCCCCGTACCTGATCATCGGCCAGAGCCCGATCAGGCAGAAGACGCCTCCGACCATTAACCCAAAATTCCGCAGTTCTTTTTTTCCAACCATCCCATCCATTCAACACCTCTTTCTGTCTTCGAACGGTCGCATCGCCGTGTCCACGACGAATATGCCTCTCGGCTGCCGCGACTTGGAATCGGTTCATGCCTCAGCGCTTGGAGGGCTCCCAGCGAAAAACCCGATCTCCCCTCACGTACCGAATCCACGCATCTAGAATTGAAAGATTAACCAAAACGAAAAACGAGGGCAGTCGGAACAGGTTACTCTTGGGCATCCAGTGACAGCTTGCATAGGCAGCTGCCAGGACATAAAAACTGGTTTGTGCCACCAGTAACACCCGATACCATGTAGACTGCGTCGCCAACGCTACATTAGACGCGAGCGCTACGATCATGGCAAAAGGCACAAGCCACCGGCACAGCTTATGACTGAACAACTGCCAGGAAAATAACCCATACTGAAACGGATTCAACATCGGCAGGCTTCGCATCAGGACGGCGATCCCTCTTAAAACGGTCCGAACCTTCCGCTGGTATTCCTTCTTCTCATCCGTCAAATTCCTATAGTATCCGACGCTGTCAGAATCCGAGACGCCACGAAGGCCGGCCTTCATCGAGTTGAGCAATGTATTGAAATCGCTTTGCAGATCATCCGCCCAGGGACTACAGACCGTCCTCCGCGCAGCAAAGAAGGACCCGCTGAGGCCGACCAACGTATTCACCTTTGTTTCCAGCCGACGCAGCAGCATTTCATACTGCACATACGCGCCTTCCCCGCTCAGGTTTCCTTGAGCATCCACAAATCTATCCACACTGCTCACGCAGCCCACCGTTGGATCGTTGAATGATTTGACAATATTGGCAATACCTTGCGGAGGTAACGTCGTCGCCACATCCGAGAAGACCAAGACTTCTCCGCTTGTTTGGCTGACCGCCAACTTCTGCGCAGCTTCCTTTCCTCTTCGTTCAGGCGCACGTATGAGCCGCACACCTGAAGACGCATAGGATCGTACGATCTCGTCGGTGCTGTCAGACGAGCAATCTGACGCCACTACTATTTCAAGTCGTCCCTGAGGGTACTGTTGCTTGAGTGTATTCTCAATCTTCTCCTTGATGCGCGCTTCCTCGTTATAAGCCGTAATCACAAATGAGACCGTCGGCTGGATGTCACCGACCAGCACCGTTCTATTACGAAATAAGGAAAGGACCACCAAGGCGAGCAAATAACCTGCATAGGCATAAAATATAAATACCACCGAGCCCCAAAACATCACTTCAGCAAACCACATTGTCCGGTATCCTACGTTTATGACTCGCCTTGGGTAGAACAGTCCTTCATCTCATCAGGCTTTAACTGACTCGAGGCATTTCAGAAATTGTGCGGCGATCATTGGAGGCCGTGGATGAGTGATGAATGTGCAGGTCCTACCCCCTCAGCCTGCTGAATTTCCTGAATGGCACGACAAATTCTCTCGAGATCATGCGCAGAGACGAATTCATGTGTCGGGAGCGTAACAAGTCGCTCAGCCATCATCGTCGCTTGAGGG
This sequence comes from uncultured Nitrospiraceae bacterium, assembly GCA_963839785.1. GTDB lineage: Bacteria > Nitrospirota > Nitrospiria > Nitrospirales > Nitrospiraceae > Nitrospira_A. The sequence continues at coordinate 647,235 of CAWIWD010000021.1, read as the reverse complement.
ACAGCTTGGGACTCGAGTTCCGGGCGAAGTTCGGGAATATCGCGAACCGACGACGGATACATGGAACTCACGCCGAGCCCCTGCTCTACCGATGCTCTACAAAGTGCTTCCTTCTCCTGCCGAGACCGCAGTAGAAGAGGCAACCGTAGATAGACCGAGTGATTTTGTCCAGATGCTTTAATTGCTTGAATAGGGCTGGAGGCGAGAAGGCGCAACAGCTGTTCCGCATGTGTGACCCGAGTCCTGGTCGCATGAACAAGCCGTTCCTTCCAACCTCGCAACAAGCCTGCGCGAACTGAATCCAGGCGTGCCACCGCGAAATCCGTTTCGAACCTCGTTTCTCCAAGTTTCAAAAATGGAAGGCCTGCGGGCAACCAATAGCATGAAGGCGTGATTAACAGTTGCGTAGCCGCCACTTCCAACCAATTCTTCAGCATGCCGAGCATCGATTCCTCAGGGAGCCGAGCATACTCGTGAGTAATGGCTTCTCCTATCCGATCATCATTCGAAAGAATAGCCCCTCCGGATCCACAGCTAATATTTTTACCTCTCCCAAAACTTAGAAACGCGACATCGCTCATGGTTCCGAACGGCTTTCCCTCATAATCGCCGCCGAAGGCCTGTGCCACATCTTCCACTACGAAAATTCCTCGCTGACGGCAAATTTCGACGATCTGTGGTACATCAGCCGCTATCCCTAACAAATGTGTCGCCAGCACGCACAACACTGTGGAGTCCGCCATCTGTGTCAACTGAGCATGATCGAGATCAAATGATTTTGGGTCCACATCACACAGCATGACTGACAATCGAGCACGAACGACGGCCGACGGCACAGAGAAACAGGTGTATCCTGGCACGACCACCTTTTGCCGCCCAGACAAACTATGTAGGGCATGAAGGATAAGGCTGAGGGCGGCTTTCCCGGATGATACAAACCATACATGCTTCACACCAAAGTACTCGCGAAACTCCGCTTCGAGCCGACGCATCGTCGTTTGCGGACGCAGGAGACCCACCAAACCATGTACGAGGTCCCGCCAGTTGATCGGTGCCGCAGATGGCGCCAGCGTTCGTTGCACTTTCATGGGAGGTGCTTCACAATGTGAGGCCCGAGAATATTTGCGACCGCTACGGGGAGTTTCTGCCACAGACGAATGGCTAGGGCATATTTCGGATTCTGCGGATTGAGTTGAGGCACCGGATTCTCGTCTCTCATCCAATAGTACCAGTGAAGTTGTTTCGGCTGGGCCCCCCATTGCGCCTTGAAGCGATAGGTTCCGCTATCCGGTGTTGAGCGTCCAAAATCGAAGACCTCGAACCCTTGTTGGCAAGCATATTCCAGCACGGTGCCATAGAGCAGCATGTTCGGGGAAAGCTTGTTAAACCGCTTGTCTGAAGCCGCCCAAGGAATCTCCAGTGAGGAGCGAAATCCATAGAGAAAGCCTGCGGCAACCGGCGTTTCACCGTGGGAGACGACACAGATGCGTGTCTCTTTCGGAAACACCTGCAGAATCTTTCCAAAGAATCCCTTTGCATATACTGGCGTCCCCAGATCTCGCATGCAGCGTGAAAACACTGCATAAAACTCGTCGAGACAGTCGCTCCCGCCCACACGTACCGTCATGCCTTCCTTTTGCGCTCGGCGAACTTGGCTTCGCAGCTTTGAAGGAAACCCTTGGAGCAACTTCTCATAGGAATTCGGCAATGAAAGACGCATGGAAACTTTTCGTTCAGTAGACAACCCATGAGGTGTTCGTCACCTCCTCATGCCGGAGCTCGACATGGTCTGCATTCACCGCTCTGGCCTGTTCAATGATTCGTTCCTCCAACCGCGATCGCACTTCGTGAGCCTCGGCAATCACACCACCGTAATTCACGAACGGCAAAGACACTAGGAATCGCCCAAACCCGCGACTGGCCAGAAGGACCAGCGGAGCAATACCCTGAACAGTTCCTTCCGGGCCCTGGACAAGAAAATAATACGTCCGATGTCCGAATGCTTCCTCGATCACACGACGCCAACCGGAAAGATGATATCCGTTGGACAATGGCGACCTCAGCACATAGGTGTCCCACGCCAGAATCTCAGCATCTGTCCGACCCAATATAGAAGGCATTCATGCATCCATTAGGACAGTCTACCGGCGCTTACTTTCACGCACCGCGGCATCAAGGACTGCTGATAATTCTCCTGTCAGCGATCGATATTCAAACCGATTCACACGCGCTGGATCGGGCGGCACAAGCTTCTGCTTTCCGGTCGCAAGCTCCTGTAACAATACTTTGATGCTCTCGACCTGGTTGGGGCTACTTACACCCAAAGCATGACGATTGACCAAATTGGCGGTCGCGCCCTCCCCGCCGATTAGCAGAAGGGGACGACCAGTCGCCACATATTCATATATTTTCGCCGGCACCTGCAAAGGCGAGTCTGGCTGAAGTACTAGCAACACGCTGGATCGTTTCATCTCTGCCAGGCACAAACTGTGGGAGATTGCTGGTTCCCTCCGGAGAAAACCATGTTGCTCAAGATCGACTGCCAATCGCTCACATTCCTGGTCAGTCGTATCCCACCCGCCTACAAAACGCAGGCGGATGGCATCAGGCTTTAGACGACCATCTCGAAACATCTCAGAGATTGCTTGCAATAAGACTCGTGGTGTCCGTTTCCCATAGACTGTTCCGAAGTGGCATAACTCATAACCCCCAGAGGTCTGTGCCGGCATCGGGTATTTTCAAAAGCAGGCTCTTCAGCCGGGAATACGTCTCGATCAAACCCGTTTGAAATCCAGGTACAGCGGTCTTGAAGGTCTCCATACTCCGCAATGAGCCGTTCACGGAGCTCTTCAGTATTTGCGATGACATGACTGGCAAAGCGACAGGCTTGCGCTTCGGCCTGTTGTGACTTCCTGACCAACACTTGAGAGTTGAATGAATAATAGGGATTACAATTCCATGGATCCCTATAATCCAGCACCAGTGGTCGATTAAGACTCCTCGCAAGAGTGCATCCCACTAAGAAGCTAGTCCAAGGACCGCCGGTGGCCAATATAACGTCTGGAATCTCTTTCTCGTGGATTTGTTTCACCTGCCGTATAGCCGGGGCATACCATCCACATTGCCGGTCTGGAAAGGCAAATGCCCAATCCAGTAAAAACTCTTTTAAGTTCGTGCGCGACACTGCTGGCGAGGCTGCTGAGGAAACAATCTGATCCTTCAGCTGCCGTCGCTCCAAGTCCCGACCGGCAAACTTTCCGAATAGTCTTCGAAGTCGCTCACGGCTCTGCAGAATCTGCTGAAACCGATCCTTATAGGGCACTCGCATCACATCGACTGTGGTCGGCACTCGTTCACCGAGTTTCTCATCAACCTGGTGTGCCGGATACACGCACTCGGGCGTCGTCGTGAGTACCCGAGGCTGCCACCCGCAGGCAGGTAAATTTCGACAGAAGCCAAGCGGCCGCATCGCGCCGCTCGCAGCGACTGGGGGGAAATAGTAGGCCACTATGAGTACACGCTTCAAAGGCTCACCGACTATCTCTAAGAAGCCGAGCGCCCCGAGGAGTTAACCTGTGGAGAATGAATGTGATCACGCAGCACCTGGACAATCCGTTCGGAAGCATGTCCATCCCAGAGTGGCGGAGGCATGAGCGGGATACGAGGACTGTCCAGCGTCTTCATGGCTTCACTTAGAATTCGCGCGGGTACCGCCCCAATCACTCGATTGGTTCCATGCGTCACCGTGATCGGACGTTCAGTATTTTCTCGAAGTGTCAAGCAAGGGATTCCTAGCACGGTCGTTTCTTCCTGAATGCCTCCGGAATCGGTCAACACAAGCCGGGCATTGGCAATCAGTGACATGAAATCGAGATACCCGATCGGGTCCATGCAGTGCACGCCATGGGGCGGAGTTGGCGCAGGACCGAAGTACAACCCAGGACCAAAGCTCTCGATCGCCTGGAGCGCTTTCTTCGTTCTTGGATGGATGGGAAAAACAATCGGCATACGCTCAGATATTTGCAGCAATGTATCGATTAATCCTCTCAGGACCCTAATATCGTCAACGTTGGACGGCCGATGCAGTGTCGCCACGGCATAGGGCGCATTGGCTAACTGCAGTCGTTCGAGGATTGTCGAATTAGCCCACAATCGACGCGACGCCTCGAGAGAATCAATCATCACATTCCCGACGAAAAAAATTTTCTTCTCTGATACGCCTTCGGCCAGAAGGTTCTTCTTCCCGCTTTCCTCGGTGACGAAAAGGAAATCGGATATGGCATCTGTGACAATGCGGTTAATTTCCTCGGGCATAGACCGATCACCACTCCGCAGCCCTGCTTCAACATGTGCAACCGGCACATGCATCTTCACAGACGTGAGCGCCGCCGCCATTGTAGAATTTACGTCACCGACCACCAGCACCACGTCTGGATGTTCTTTCTCCACGATCGGTTCCAGCCTCTTCATAACTTCGGCCGTTTGAACGGCGTGTGTGCCGGATCCTACATCGAGCGAGACATTCGGCAATGGAATTTGCAAGTCCTCAAAGAACTGCCCAGCCATCTTGACATCATAATGTTGTCCCGTATGAACCAGCAGAGGCGCTATATCGGAATGCTTGCGCATTTCCCGCATCAAGGGAGCAATCTTCATAAAGTTCGGGCGGGCCCCAACAATGTTCAGTACTTTCATCAAGCATCCCTTTTATATAGTGTTACCAGTGATCGCCTTTATCCGGCCGTCAGCGCCTCGGTCTTGCGTACACGTCCTCATGCTCGGCAGGATGTTAGGAGGTCAGAATGGGGTCTTGGCGAATCAGGTCTGAAATGATCTCAAACTCCGCGACATGAAACAGTTTGTTGGCGACGTCAATCTCTCCCCGACGATGGCGATCTAAGTCTGTCAGCAAAGCGTCAATATTATAGATACCCCGTTCACGTGCAGCTCGACTCCCAAGAATGTCTCGAAGAGGTTCATAGAGATCATGGGCAAACCACTTCTTACTTGCGGTAGGAAACCCCATCTTGTCCACACGTGCTCGCACGGACTCGGGAATTCGTCCCCTCATTCCTTCTCGAAGCACATATTTATTCCACGGCCCTCGTACTTTCCATTCATCAGAGAGCCCGGAGACGAAGGACACCACGCGATAGTCAAGAAATGGAAGCCGCGCCTCGACCGAATTGGCCATAGAGTTGCGATCCTCGATTCGGAGATATAATGGCAACGGAGCTGAAATGACTGACTGTTTGAGCGAATTCGACAATGTGTGAGTGCTCGGCGGCATCTCTTCATTGATGAAATACTGGGTCAGATCCGTTGAATACCATGGATTCTGGCGAAGCCGCGCCTGCCGCCTTGCCTGAGCCCATACCCGATACGCATCGATTCTATACATTTCCCACGAGAGGCATCGGCTCGCCGCGTCCGTAAAACGTGCGCGTGAACTTCCACCATGCGCCGCGGTATAAGATGTCACGGCCTGCCACGCCTCCCTCATTCGTCCCTGTCGAATGAGGGCCACCCAATAATCTTGGAAATAGCTCGAATACCCGCCGATCGTTTCGTCGGCCCCTTGCCCATTCAGCACCACACGAATCCCTTGTGAAGCGGCAAGGCGCATCAGTTGATATCCAACCACGGCTGTCATGGTGTGCACCGGCTCGTCCTGGAACCATAGGAGCTTGTGCAGATCGTGCCATAACTCAGCGGCACTGGTTTCGAGCTGCCTCAATTGAGCACCGGTTTGCGTCAACGTATCGGCAATGTATTTCGACTCATCAAACTCCTTTGCCATATAACAAAACGCTTGGAGAGACTCCGTGTTGGCTCCGGCTCGATCGCCACGTTGACGGGCAGCGGCACAAATAATAGCCGTCGAATCCAGCCCGCCGGATAAGCACACTCCTACCGGCACATCGCTACGCATGCGAATTCGCACCGAGTCTTCAAACAATTCCGCAAACATCTCGGCAGGGTTGTCAGAAACAGCCGACGGTAGGCCATCGAGCGACCAGAAGGACCATTCGTGCCAAGCGCCATCCAGCGTCAGCTCAAATCCACTGCCTGGAGCAATTTGCTGAATGCCCTCATAGAAGGTCTCACCCTGACTATCTAAACGTCCCTCCAGAAGAAACTTGGCGGAAGTCCGCCAATTGACTTCGCCCTGGTGGTGTCCGGAAGCTCGTAATGCCTTGATCTCGGACGCGAACTGTATGACCGTTGAGCTGCGGCTGTAATAGAGCGGTTTGACGCCGAATCGGTCGCGTGAACCAAACATGAGGCGATGCCGGCGGTCGTAGATCACAAATGCCCACATCCCATTCAGCTTGGGCAAGCAGTCACGGCCCCATTGGCGATAGGCCGCAAGCAGTACCTCACTGTCCCCGCTCGAACGAAACTGATGCCCCAATTGTCGAAGCTCTGAACGGAGTTCAATGTAATTGAAGATTTCACCGTTAAACACGAGTACGAACTGACCATCCTGGCTAACCATCGGCTGATGGCCTGTATCGGACAAATCAAGAATCGAAAGACGACGAAACCCCATTCCCACGGATCCATCCACATAAACTCCGCCGTCGTCGGGACCCCGATGAAACAAGCTCTTGGCCATCCGCTCGACAGCGATTCGCTCTATTGGCGTTCCGTTCAACCCTATGGCAACTGCTATACCACACATAAAACCAATTGGAATTCCTCGTGACAGATCGTCAGCAATGGCACCTTACTTCGCTACTACCTGCCGGAAATACTCTGTAGCCTTCTTAATGCCATCCTCCAGCTCGACTTTCGGTTCCCATCCCAACAAGCTCTTGGCTCTCGAAATATCAGGTCGACGCACCTTGGGATCATCAGCAGGAAGAGGACGCTCCTCAATGACACTTTTTGAGCCGGTCAATTTCAAGATAATCTCCGCTATCCCACGCACGGTGAGTTCGCGCGGGTTGCCGATATTGACGGGATCATGGATGCTGTCAAAATTTTCGTCCGGCTTCTTTGTGAGAAATTTCGTGCGATCTGTGCGTTCTGCGACAGACTTGTCAGACTTGACCATCAATAATGCCACGATACCACGAACCAAATCATCGACATAGCAAAAGCTGCGGGTTTGGGAACCATCACCGAAAACCGTCAGAGGTTTTCCTTGCAGCGCCTGCACGATAAAGTTCGACACAACGCGACCATCTTTCGGTCTCATTCTTGGACCGTAGGTATTGAAAATCCTCACAATTCGTGTATCCACGGCATGGTACCGATGATAGGCCATCGTCATAGCCTCAGCAAATCTTTTGGCCTCATCATAAACACCTCGGGCACCGATGGGATTCACATTTCCCCAATAGGTTTCAGGCTGAGGATTGAGCAATGGGTCTCCGTAGACTTCGGAAGTGCTTGCCAAAAGAAAGCGTGCCCCTTTGGCTTTTGCCAGACCCAACGCTTTGTGCGTTCCGAGTGCGCCTACCTTTAATGTGGCAATAGGCATTTCGAGGTAGTCTTGGGGACTGGCCGGAGAGGCAAAATGCATAACGGCGTCTAATTGTCCGTCAACATGCAGATAGTCACAGACGTTGTATTTCACGAAGCTGAACTTCGGGTTTCCGATGAGGTGAGCGATGTTCTCGGCGCGGCCGGTGATCAAATTGTCGAGCGCGATCACATCATGCCCCTGACCAATCAGCAATTCCGATAAGTGGCTACCGAGAAACCCTGCCCCGCCCGTAATAAGCACTCGCATAACTCGTGTCCTCCTTCGTGTTCGAAATCCCAACCCCTAATCGAGAGCGAACTCCTGCTGCCAGTCAGAATCGCCTTCTAGCGGTTTCTGGTCGGTCTTCAACAAGACGCAATTTTCAAGAACGAGCACATCCATTTCGGTTCGCATAAAGCACCGATAGGCATCCTCCGGCGTACTCACTATGGGCTCTCCGCGAACATTGAATGAGGTGTTCACCAGCACCGCATGCCCAGTTTTTGCTTCAAATGCTTTCAATAAAGCATAGTATCGAGGATTCGTGTCCTGATGAACCGTTTGAACTCGTGCCGAATAGTCAAGATGGGTGACTGCGGGAATGTCAGACCGCGGGACATTCAGCAATTCAATACCCCACAAACCTTCCTGAGTTGCACTCAATGGGAGCCGCCGCTTTTCCGCGACAGGAGCTACCAGGAGCATGTACGGGCTGTCAGCATCCAGGACAAAATAGTCGGACGCCCGTTCTCGCAACACAGAGGGCGCAAAGGGTCGAAATGATTCTCGATACTTAATTTTCAGGTTCATCACCGACTGCATGTCCCGATTGCGGGCATCGCCCAAAATGCTGCGACCACCCAGCGCACGAGGGCCAAATTCCATACGTCCCTGTAGCCACCCCACAACCTTCCCTGCCGCAAGTTCTTCAGCCACACGGGTATATAGTTGGTCCTCACTGAGATGAACATATGGAGCATCAGCATTTTTGAGATATGTTTCTATTTCTGCATTGGTATGCGCAGGACCTAGATAGGATCCCTTGAGGCTGTCCTTTCCGGGCATCACCTTGCGTGGTTGTTGTTCAAACTGATGCCACGCCGTCAATGCGGCTCCCAATGCACCGCCCGCATCTCCTGCCGCTGGTTGTATCCATAACCCTTTGAATGGCCCTTCTCGCAATATCCGCCCATTGCCGACGCAGTTCAGAGCCACTCCCCCGGCCATACACAGATAGTCCACGCCAGTCTCACGATGAAGCGTTCGCGACAGACGCAACATGACCTCTTCGGTCACTTCTTGAACGGAGCGTGCTAAGTTCATTTCACGCTGCGTCAATTTAGACTCAGGCTTCCTCGGTGGGCCTCCAAAGACTTCATCAAACTTGCCACCGGTCATGGTGAGGCCGGTACAATAATTAAAGTAATCCATGTTCAAACGAAACGTCCCGTCAGGCTTCAGATCCAACAAGTGTTCATAGATCGCCTTCACATATGTTGGCTCCCCATACGGAGCAAGTCCCATCACCTTGTATTCACCGCTATTCACTTTAAAACCGGTGTAGTAGGTGAAGGCCGAGTAGAGCAGTCCAATTGAATGGGGAAACGGAATTTCCCACAATGGAGAGAGGGTGTTCCCCTGCCCGAGCCAAGCTGAGGTCGTGGCCCACTCCCCTACGCCATCCATGCACAGGACCACGGCTTGCTCGTAGGGAGAAGGGAAAAATGCCGAGGCTGCATGGGATTCGTGATGCTCTGAGAACAAAATCTTAGGCAAGGTCTCCGGTGTCATGTCCGGAGCATGAATGAGGAACTCCTTCTGAAGAAGACTTTTCAGGAGAAGCTTCTCTTTCAACCAAACCGGCATAGCCGCCAAGAAAGATTGCACTCCTCGAGGCGCGAACGCGAGATAGGTCTCCAGCAATCGCTCGAACTTGACCAGCGGCTTGTCATAAAACACCAGGTGCTGGACGTCCTTGAGGTCAATCTGCACCTTCACGAAGACAGTATTCGAGAGCCTTATGGGGAAACCCTGGATCATGCTTCTTCCGAGTAAAGCGCTCCTCCTGGGCCGCCGCCACTATCTCTCCATCACTGACTAAACATGCGGCACTGTCATGATAAAATGCAGAAATTCCTACTATATTCATAGTTGCCCCTTATCGATAGAAGGCATTTGCCGATCGGGTAACCTAGCAGTGTTTCAAAAAGCCTCGCGCCGGAGGCCGAGGGCTTATTGTTTGGTCGATAGACGCCTAAACCAATCGTTCTAAGGTGCGTGCCTTGCATTCCTCAATGATGCCAAGATAGCGATTGGCAATGCCCGCCCAGTTGTACTCTCGAAATGCCCACTCCTTCCCCTTCTCGGCCAAGGCATCTCGGAAACCTCTATCGGAATACAACTTAATCAAGGCCGACGCCAGAGCAGTTGGGTCTTCAACCGGGACCAAGAGACCCGTCGTGCCATCCTGCACAATTTCCGGTATACCGTCCACATTACTGGCCACGACAGCTCTTCCGCAGGCCATTGCTTCAGCGATGACCAAAGGCATCCCCTCGGCGCGCGACGCAAGTACAAACAATAAGCATGATTTCATAAGGCTTAGTATCTGTTGATGCGATTGATTGCCCAGAAAGCAAACCTGATCCGAGATACCATGCTCGCGTGATTGCTGCATTAAGTTTTCGCGTTCCGGTCCCTCTCCCGCGATTACGAGATGCAGTCTTACCCCACGATCCTTCGCCGCGTCTTAACGCGGCAATCACAACATCGATCCCCTTCCGGTGGATTAGATGCCCTACGGTCAATACAAAGTCTGGGGAAAGACCTGCGTCATTCTGATATTTCTCGCTCGCCAGAATACTGTCTAATGGCGCGCCATTCGGAAGAAGCCCACTGCGCACAAGATGCAGATTGGGCAAGACGTCTTGAACTTTCCGCAAAAGAGTTCGCGAGACCGCCAGAACCATATCTGCCTTCTCCAATAGGAATTTCACTAAGCGCTGCTCTCGACGGTCCCAAAGAGGCAAATCGTGCGCATCATTTCCTTGATATGTGACGAGAAGCACGCATCCGATTAAGCGCTTTAAAATACCGAAATAGAACATACCAGCCAGCGGATATTGGATAATAATCGCGTCTAACCGCTTCCGCCTTCCCAGCCAGACGAGCTGCAGCATAGTCAAGGGGAACCAGGCGCCCCACATGACAAGCGCACGGATGGGAAACTGGGAAGATACCGGCGATCGGAGATACATGCCGTACACAGGCGTGATATCGAGCGATTCAATTTGACGGAGACAATTTTCGTGATCAGCAACAAAGATTGTAATATGGTGGCCATTTTTCTTAAATTCGCCGGTCAAGCGAGTGACGACCGTGCTGATGCCGCCGGTCAAGGAAGGTCGCCATGGCGTAACGAGCAGAATATTCATGGCTAAGAATGATCCTGATTCCCGATGCGAACCGAATGTATCCGATTCTGAGTCATAATGAATTCCCGCGCTGGTAAGACCTGCCTAAGATGATATACGTTTTGAGCAAATCCACATACAACTCAGCCTGTAGTGGCCATTTTCGAATAAGACCCAGAATTCGTCGACGGGCCTCTACCGCCGAACATTCACGCCGCTCAAGATAAGCCAGATGTCTTTGCGTGGCATATAGCTGTTCTTCGACAATTCGCTCCCATCTCGACACCATGCCTCTGTTCAATATGCTGTTCGGTCAACAGAGCCTCATAGATTTTGACAAAATCATCCAGGAGGCGCCTCTGACTGGACATGAGACTCCCCGCCCTCCATCGATATTGCCCTAACGGCTCCGGTAGGTAGCCGACCTCATACCCAGCCAGGACGACGAGAATCCAATGCAGATAATCCTGGGCAACTGGCAATCGCAGATCGAACCCCCCGGCCAGGTCAAATGCGCTACGTCGCTCCATTACCGTCAAGGTCTGAATATGGGAACGCAACAGCACATCTCGTATGCATAACCCCTGAGGGACTGCCCTGCCGGTTTCCTGATTAAAGAGAGAGTGCAGGATCTGATCCTGTTCATCTATAACGGATACCTCAGTGTGAACAAAACCACAGGTAGGGTGCGCGTCGAGATATTCGACCTGCCGAGCCAGCTTCTCGGGGTTCCATAAATCGTCTGCGTCAAGATATGCGATAAACTCACCATTGGATTGTCCAATGGCAAGATTGCGCGCGGCTGATACACCCTGATTAGACTGGCATATGCACCGCACCTCGTCACCATAACCTGCCATCAATGTCTGCGTCTCATCGGTCGATCCATCATCTACGACAATCACTTCAAAATCACGATATGTTTGCTTCAAGGCCGAATCGATCGTTCGCCCAAGAAATCGTGCGCAGTTGTAGGTCGGAATTATGACTGATACGCGAGGCATGGGGACCCATACTCACAGAAAAGCAACCTACACACCCTTGCTCGACAACTCCAGGTTGCAATGCTGCGAGCGTTCGCTCAATGGCCGTCTCCCAGGAGAACCACTCATCCGCAAGCCTCAACGCTCCGGCTTGCAGACGATGGCGCAGATCGGCATGGTCCATGACTTCCAGCAGAAGATTTGCCACCGCATGAGGATCTCTCGGCTCGCAAGTGAGAACGTTTTCGCCGTGGGCAAATGGCTTGTCCATCATCGGTCCACGAGTCACAATGATGGGTAGTCCGTGCGCGACCATTGACGCGAACGAGCTATTGTTCAGTTGCACGCCTTCGAGAAACGGCAGCACGCAGACATCAGAGGCATGGAGGTACAGGGAAGCTTCCTCTTCTTCGGATTTGAATGCACCGGTCCAGATCGTCTTCCCATCTATGCGTAATTCCTTCGCGAGCGCTTGCATTTCGTCAAAATAGGATGCACCGCCTTCAACATCCAAACCCACCTTTCCTCCGATGAACAAAAGCCTCGCCTCAGGCCGCTGTGCAGAAACAAGGGCAAACGCGCGCAACAGTGTGTCCACTCCTTTGATCGGATAGAGGTACCCGAAAAATGTCACCACAAACTCGTCAGTTGCGAGGCCCAATCTCTTGCGACCACGTGCACGGGCAATGCCCCCTTCATTTGATGCAATGAACAAATTAGGCGGTGGAGGAATGAGTTTTATTTTCTCGGCGGCAGGAGGCCATTCGTTGACCAGCATGGCGCGATGGCGTTCGCACAGCGCGATGACGGCATCGCTGTCGCGCAGCAAGGTTCCGGAGCTGTACGCCACGTGTGTTGTGCCCGCCCATCGCACCATCAATTTCCGAAAGGCACGAGACACCAGAGCCGGTCTTAGAAGGATCAGCCCCGACAAACGCACTTTCATATCGTGTGACAAAAGGAACGCGTGGGAGGAGCCGCTTGCATAGAGTTGGCAGGAAGGTGACCATGGGGTGAAATTTGTACATAAGGCCGATGTACATCAGGAACACGGCGTCCGGAGCGCACATCTTTGAGAAAGGACCGAACCCGGATTAGCTCTGACCAATTCCAGTTCTGCATCAGCGGATGTACTGTCACTCCGATATCATCATTGCCAAGATTACCGATTGATGTGAGAACGTGCACCTGCACGTCGCGTGCTGCCAATTGCCGGCACAAATGATAGGTATTGGTTGCCTCTCCGGCATGCATGGGAGGATAGGCTGCTGAGATCACTAATATTTTCATCATCCAGAGATTCTTGCCGACCTTTTTGTCACATTACCTATGCCGTCACATTGGCCGATGCACTTCGCCGCAACCACGACTCATGAATCTCCTCAAAAATATTCTTCAAACTTTTCGTAATGCCCCACCCGGGGTAATGCGTGGTCATTTTCTTCAAGTTGCTGATGTAGCAAATATGGTCCCCTTCGCGATTTTTCTCCACATATTCATGCAACATTTTCTTTCCAGAAATCGCCTCAATCATGTCGAACGCCTCATAAATCGAGCAGCTATTCCCGCGGCCTCCTCCCAAATTGTAGACTTCCCCGCTTCGTGGATTATCGATGAACGCGTGAATAAATCGTGCCACATCGAGAGAGTGGATGTTGTCTCGCACCTGCTTCCCTTTATATCCAAAGACGCTGTATTTCTTCCCCTCTAGATTGCATTTGACGAGATAGCTGAGAAATCCATGCAAGTTCCACCCCGGAATGATTCGGGCCGGTGAGGCAACCTCCACGGAGACAACAGGTCTTCATACCAAAGTAGCGGCCATACTCCTGCACCATGACATCCGCGGCGACCTTCGAGGCCCCGAAGAGAGAATGCTTTGATTGATCGATGCGCATGTGCTCGGTGATCCCGTTATAATCGTTGGGTGAAGCATAGTCCCACCGCTTGGCCTGCTCGACGAGGGGCAATTCGTTCGGAGCATCCCCGTATACCTTATTAGTCGACATATGGACGAATATTGTCCCCGGCGTATGCAACCTTGTAGCCTCAAGTAGGTTCAATGTCCCCACCGCATTTGTATCGAAGTCATCGAAAGGAATTTTTGCTGCCAGATCATGCGAAGGTTGTGCAGCCGTATGGACGATGACGTCAGGTCTCAGCTCCTCGATGAGCGACAGCGCCCCTTTTCGATCTCGAATGTCAAGCTCATGGTGTTGAAAATTTTTCAGGTCTGCCTGTAACCGTCGTTGATTCCAGCGCGTGTCCCCACTTGGGCCGAAAAACATTGCACGACTATTGTTATCAGCCCCGTGAATAAACCAGCCTTGACCATGAAAATATCCACAGACCTCGGACCCGATAAGTCCAGATGATCCCGTCACCAGCATCCGCCTCATATCGCTGTTCTCCTTATTCCTACTCATCGTCCGGTTAGGTCATGCTGCCTCAACGCCTGGTCGTAAATAGCGGAGTTTGCTTGAGATGTTTCGCAAGTTGTAGCGCGATCAATTTGTGCCCAGATTCATTCCAGTGTTCATCCGAACTCAGGACATCTTCCCCGTGTTGTTCTGCTTTCAGCACCACATCGGCTACATCATCCCAGTACTCAATTCCATGATGAGATGTGACGCGCTCGAAGCCCTCGTTATATGGCATACTGCTGGCACAGGAAAATGCGACGATTGGCAGAGTTCCCACACGTGATCGAACACGTCCTATCAGTTCGTCTGTTACCTGAACGGAACGAACGAAACCCTTATGCTCGAACCCTTGCGCCTCGATATCGGTTTCAATCGTATAATCCGAGGTGATTGCCCTGAACTTGTCAATGCGGCTCACAATGAAATATAAAAATCGGCTATGGCGGTTAATCCACTCTCTGAATTCTTTTCCGCTTTTGTTGGGAGACAAATGCACAACGGTTCCATTCAACCAATAGGGCCTCTGCCAGCCGTTGTTATTGACCCGGCTGAGCAATTCAAGCTCATTGTCGTTATTAATGAAATCGTTTATACAAAATTGCCACAGGACCATGTTAGGCCTGATCAGATCCACATATCGATCCAATATAAGGTATTCTTGCAACGTGCCGTAGCCACCTGCTCCATACGCAAAGACTTCGGCATCTAGGAGCTTGGACAGCAAAGCGTGGTACGTACGATCGTCCGAGACCGCAGTCGCATGCGTAAACGAGTCGCCTATGACGAGCATCTTTACCTTGGTTGAATTCGGATCACCGAATTGACGAAAGCCGTACTGCTTCTGAGACCGCCGGACCGCGTAGGGGACTCCCCTTTTTGTTCTCTCCACTAAGGCTTCCTCATAATACTCGGTGGCTCTCCAGCCGAGCTCTGAGTCCAAGGTAATCGGACCAACGCGGCCGCCCGTCACCCTCTCAAAAAAAGGTATTCCGTCTCTGAGAAGGTGAACTGACCGAATTGCAATTTCGCCGATACAAAGAACGAGGATCGCACATGCTAGCGTCACCACGCTCGACGCCGCGACCATCATAACCTTCTTGAACATTGTCTAATCGCTGAAAGCGTACTGTTACGCCGCCTGATTCTGGAGTAAATGCGGCTCCCAGAAGGCCCGATCGTAGCGTGGCCAAGCATGACACCCAAACGGCAACTGGCTCTGATTCATGTCATAGCACAGTCTCGGAGCCACTTCGAAAGCAAAGCGCAGTCCTACCTCTACAGATGCCACCTTGAACTCCGGTACATAGTGCCTCGCACGATCAGACCAAAAATGGTCTTCGTTCTTGGTTCCATCAGGACGCAGATGCCACTGCGCCATCTCTCTACGCGCGTTATTGAGGCAGGTCAGTCGCTTTGCAAACTTTCTCGGCAGATTCAACACGCGAAGATAGGCTGGCATTCCAGCAAACCTGTCCTGCCAGTATACTTCGGGCTCAATCCAATGAACGTCGGAATGGAATACCTTGAGGAAACTGTCTATCCGTCGCAGTGAAAGTCCACCATTTCCCACTCGCGACTCCGTCACCCACGGACTGTCGGCACAGTGAATCCAAGGAGGACCGATATAGTCGAGGCCCATCTCACACCAATGCAAAAGCTGGTCTGAGAACACCAACGCGTCTAGGTGGTAGATCAGAATATATTGATAGTCGCTAAAAGAAGCGTAAAAGGCCTCGGAGAGCAGCAGTTGCGTATTCGCAGCGACACTTCCGAAATACTCGTTTTTAAATCGCTTCAAGGCACATCCTGGCAAACTGATATCGAGCGACTCCGGAACCACCAGGTACTTGTCATACGGCTTCAAATAGTGAGCCAGGTGCGAGAACGATATCTGCTCATCACACGTGAGCTCCTTTCGATTGTGCATCGGCACGACTACAGCGACTTTCCGTCTGGGCTCTTTCAACATTGCGCCTCGTCTTATTGGGAAATAAGCCAACCTGACCAGATCCACTCGCTGGAACTTTGCGATCGGTCTACGACTACAGTTGTTGTAATTGCCGCAATACTTCCTCGCCAACCACCCTATGCCCTGCCTCATTGTAGTGGGCATATTTTCGAAACGGGAATAATGACAAGGGATCCGGATGTGCGGAAAAGACCGTATGCATGTCCACTACCTGAAGATTCAACCGCCTGGTGATGCCCAGCACATTGTTACGATCCTTACTGGCCAGTTCAGGCATGCGATATCGCTCCCACGTGGGCAAATAGACAAATACCATTCGCCCTTGCCAGGTCTTCGTCGTCGCTTGCGCCTCAGCGAGGATCTGTTCGAATAGTCGAAGATCGGATGGAGCAGCCGGAGCTCCGGTGTGACGAAGGTAATCGAGCAGCTCAACCGGCAACCCCTGCTCAGTTGAACGCTGATCATAGAACGACTGCATTGTATGACGAAGATGGTGCAATTTTAGGATTTGTTCCAATGAGGCCGAAGCCTGTGCCTTCACCATCGCGGTGTCCAGGTAGCTCCTCAATGCACGGTCAATATCATCTTGTCGTTCGAACAGCCGCTGGGAAAACGAGGTCGCAAGATACTTCATCAACAGCGGGGAATTCTTTTCCCATCCATCAAGGTCCCTGAGGTCATTACCTTCATAGTAAAACCAAAGCACTAACTTGGGCTTTAGAATAGGCCCATATTCCTTGAGCGTAGCCAAACTCGTCAGCGGCCCATGGCTATTGACGCCTAGATTGATCGTGTTCGGATGCTGTGATCGGACAACGGCCACAAACCCTTTGTCGGACGACACGCATACACCATGAGTGTAGGAATCGCCAAGGGCAAGAATCTCCACCGGTCTTTTCTCCCACATTCCGCGCGGATTGTGAAAACCGTGCTCATCACTTTCGTACACGACGTACTCTCCGCTCTCATTGCAAAACACCGTCGTAGTTGTGGACATTCCTCCCACAGGCAAGAATTCCTCATTATTGCTGGCAAGAACAGACTGAATGGTCGTGCCGGATGACGGCTCAAAAAGCACCAAAGGGAATACATCTGGATAGGCCTCGATGCCTCGTGCCCGCATATCGCCCACCACCTCCAACCGCGTACGCACGTCGAACTTCTGTTGAGACTTCTGGACTGTCTTCATCCGCTCAGCGGCGACTTGCACGTTGGCATCTTGTGGAAAGCTTAACCACGCTTGAGCGCCTAATGCCGTGATCGAGGAACCGGAATATGCCAGGATCAACTCAGTGGAGTACACCGCAAGCACTATTGAGATCATGCAGAGCGTACTGTTAACTCTAATCGATTCTGGAAGCCGCATCCCCAACGCCAACATAACCGCAAGCCCCAGGAAGACTAAATAGCTAAGTGTGTAGCCGTGGCGCCATACCAACAATCCGAATATCATTAACGAGGCCATGGCACTCAATAAAAGCACGAGGTTCGACACTTTTCCCAGACGTTGTAGCACGTTAACCTTTCCCATCTGTCCCACGCTCAGAGCAAGATAGACTTGCGTTTCATCACCTTCATGCGTCGCCCATCGAAGAGAGCATGCAGGTTGCGTTATCGTTTGCCATGCTTAGCCAGCATCATCCCTACGGTGTCGCGATACGCACGCTCGAATTTTTCCGGTGTGTTGTTTCTGTGCGCAGTCTCCCACGCTTTTTTTGCTCTGTGACACAACTCATCCGCAGACATCGAGGCGACCTCACGCACCTGGCGCATGATCGTCTCAACAGAGTAGTCCTGAAACAAAACACCAAAATTCTCCACATCTATTGACGCTTCATAGGTCACCATTGGTATTACTCCCGCGGCCATCGTTTCCACCACGGCCGCCGCCCCCGCTTCAGAACAAGAGGGAAAGACGTGGGCCACGGATTGCCCCAGAAGTACATGAAACTCATCACTGAATTTGTCGAGCCATCCCAGGAAGGTGATATTAGGCGTGTGAAACAGTTCCTTCCGATAGACGTTCACGAATTCCGGCTCATCGAGCACCGGCCCCACGATCGTAAGTTGATAATTCGGCATTTGCACAAATGCCTCCAGTACAAGATCGAGCCCCTTATGAACCATCCCGCGGCTTCCAAACCAGAGAAATCGATGGCGAGATGCTTCAAAATCTTTAGCCTCCGGCCAAGGCCACATCTTCTGGACGACCATGGGCAATCGAAAAATCGGCTTGCCTGAATAGGCGTATGTGTTCGTCGTAAATTCATTGCCGCAAGTTGTGAGGTAGTCTGCGTGTTCGACTCCCAAATGAGGTGTCTCTAATCGGTTCGGAGGGACTGTCACACCTTTGCGATTTTGAAGCGCCAACATGCGCCCCATCTCGGCCTTGTTCTGAAAGACTAGCTGAGCGGTATCACAATGAAAAATTTTGATACAGTCTGATGGCAGATACGGTTGCAGCCGTTGCAAATTGAACCGAGTATCAACCATCACATCGTAAGACTTCCATGGAATAAATTTCTGATTTTCTGCATGGATCACGTCAACGTCATACCCCAAATCGACAAAAGTCTGAGCCATAGCAATGGTTTTAAAAAACTGTGGGTGACTGGTGGGAATCGCTTCCCCTCGCATCTTGCAGATCAACCCCTGATTGTCATAGGAAACGAGTACGTTGCCTTTGGGCCTTCCTGGAGTATGAAGCGAAATGACACCTCCATGAAATTGTCGGGGGAGAGTGCGAATCATACTTATCAATTCGCGCAACAAAAAATAGATTTGATACCGTTGGAAATAACGTCGTGATCGCTTCAGCAATGTGGTCGCTTCCATCCATCTGGTACCGGCCAACCCACCTGTCGCCAGCCGTCAACCGCCGCAATCCATCGATTGGCGGCTAGAATGTGTGGGTCGATATGATGCATTCCGCCCTGTGTCCAGCGCCGCCAACTGGGACCAAACAATGGATGACGTGAAGCCGGCTTTTCACGATACGCAGTGAGGCTGAGTTCCGTAATCTCAAACGCCCGTACCTTAGTCCCGTAGATCGGAGAGCAATCTTGCGCGAACCTGAAGATCCGATCCTCGGAGACAACTACTCGCCCTGCTGGCCGTGCAATATGTGGGTTCCCATTAATAATCGGGGATCTCGGATGCTCCTGCCACGGACCGCGTAAGTCTGGCGCATGGTAGAGCCGAAGCGTATCGTGCATCAGGGCCGGATTGGTTTCAGACAATAACCACCAATGGCCTCGGAAAAAAAAGATCGAGCTATCATTAAAACGGTGTCCCTGTAGCAGAATATCATGACACACCCAATCAGATGGAAATGATTCCGCGTGATAGAGCCGCACACTCTCCGCCTGATGGGTTTCTGGAATCATATAGTATTCCCCCTGCCACTCAAACACATACGGATACGAGAGGTGGAAAGACTCATGCAGTACAATCTTCTGATACTCCCAGACAAACCCGTCTGGACTTGTGGCCCATGCAATCTCTCCACGATCTGTATCAAAGTTATAGACTTCAAAAAACATGTGCCACACCTTTCCCACTCTAAGCAGAAAGGGATCGGCGACGAACAAAGCACGCACATCAGAAACGTCTTCCCGAGTCAGAACCGGATTGGCCTCCCCACGGGCATGGCGTAACCGCAATGGTGATGACCCGGAAACAATTCCTATCGACCACTGTTGGTGGATAGCCCCCTGCTCACCGAGCAATTGATTTGCAATGTGCGGAGGACAAATTTCACGAACTTTTCGCTTAATGTACCACTTTAAAATCTGCTGGATTCCTGTTCCGGTCATTCATAACCTGCGCGAGCACGGGTGGCATACCATGCAATCGTCTGCTGCAATCCTTCCTCAAGAGAGGTCTGCGCCCGCCACTTTAGACGCTGGTAGGCCTGCCCCGTGTCGGCACTTCGAACGGGTTCCGACGGTCGGTCGGGCACCACGCCAAACAAAGGCTGCGCCTGAACGTTCATAAGTAATGCAATTTGTTCTACAACCGACCGTACTGTCCGCCTGATTCCCGTCCCCAAATCAAAGCACCCGCCCTCTAGATCGGGAGTCCTCAAGACTGCGAGAAAGGCATCGATGATATCCTCCACAAAGATCCAATCGACTTCCCACAGGCCAGAGGAAAGCCTTGGGGATTCTCCCCGAAGAAGTGCAAGGATGACGGACGGTATGAGTTTACTCTGGTCCTGGCAGGGCCCGAATGTCATGAATGGCGTCAGCACGACGGTGGGTGTTTTATACAGGGAGTGGAACATCCGTGCGTAGGCACTCGACGTCCACTTGGCCGCTGCATAGGGAGAGCTGGGAATTGGCGCGGGCTCGCCCCTAGCCGGCTCCGTGAGAGAGCCGGTCATCACGATGCGTCCACATCCTGACTCTGTCCCGGCCACTAAAATATTGACGGCGCTTACTATGAGGCCTTCCATCGTTGGGAGAACCAGTTGAAGGTCGGGCTGTGCCCCAGCTGCCCCGGCCAGGTGAAACACCGCCATAGGCTTGAGGTCGGTCATAAGTTTTCGGACATGCTGAATAGACGCCAGATCCGTTTGCCACCAGATTGGTCCACCAGTTTCAGCTACTCGATACGCACGAGATGTTGCATGCACTTCTGCTCCCAGTTTGATCAATCGTCCGCAAAGATGGGACCCTAGGAACCCACTCCCACCTGTTATAAGAACCTTATAACCTTGCCAGATATCAGGAACTGACATACAGCAACACACTAAAGAGACGAAGTGGAGACATCCTTTGGCTTATACTCTAGCTCCCCATCTGTCGTCGCTCCATCATCATACAGTGCGACGATCTCAGGCGGTATTTGAGACAGATCGGTACCACGCAGGTAATCGCGCATAGTAGTCCCCGTACACTCTTCATCGACATGAGGTGCCCCTCGTCGAGCGGCCGCATCATCCACATTTACCACACGGAAATCGATACTGAAACGCGTCTTGCCGGACGTATTCGGCACACTTGAGTGTAGTTGAGCAGCTGAGAATAGAATGACACCACCCGCTGGAATAATGATGCGAATTTGAGGGTCTATCGCAATCGTTTCGATGGGCTTGGAAAGTGGACGCGGGTCAGCCTTGAGAAATTGAGAGACATGCCCACCACGATGCTGTTTATTCCACTCATAGTAATTGTGATCGCGAGAATCGTTCTTAACTGCCCGATTCCAATAGTTTGGGTGAAAGGCCATCGCGTTGTCTGAGCGAAAGTCATAGATAGGAATCCACCAGTTAATTTGGCAGGGAGGAGCTGAATACCACGTATCCCTATGTGGGTGCCACGCATAGGCGATACCGGTGGTGAGATAGTTATCGCTTGTGGAACTCCGCATTTTGGGAACATCGAAATACGTCTTCTCGAGATCGGCGCCCATCTCCGACAACAAAGCCTTAAGGTGCTTCTTGGATTCAGGATGATGAATAAACTGTGGTTTTAATTTTCCCAACACTTCAGCGTATTGCTCAACCGACATGTGGAATTGAGCCGTCTCTGGATCATGGGGTGTAAACGCCTCTCTTATAAGCTCACGAGCGTGCTCCACCAATGCGAGTGAATGCTTCCGAGGCGAATACGCAATCAACTGGCCTTCAAAAACAAGCCTTCTTCTTTCATCATCAGTCAATTGCGCATCATAATAAATGGTGTTGTTCATACGGTACCTCCTCGGGCATCACGCAATACGCCAGGTGCTTTGCAGCCAGTACTGGACCACTTGATTTGGATTACGTGACTTCTTAATCTCGCGTCAATGACCAGATCCCATGGTTCATCGATTTACGCCTATGTACTCGGGACTGTTCCCTTCGAGACGCAGGAGCCCCTGAGCAGCCAATGCATCGGCGGCTAATTTAATGGTTGAAAACGGCAGTGCAGCACGCTCGGCAACTTGCAATAGGGTGTGCGCTCCATCGGAAAGATTTAAGACCCAGAGGAGCGCCATTTCCGCGCTGCGTCCTGTGACGGTCCCTCCGATCGTACGATAGAGACCGCGCTTGCCTAATTGTGGTTCGCAGTATGGGGTCGTGTTGAGATACCTCCTATTCGACTCCAGCACCGCTATGACCGAATGAGCGACTTCAAGCGACCGTACCAGCGACGCCGGTTTCACAAAATCGAGATTGTCTGCAGAAGTGTGATATTCCGGATACCGTCCATTCGCTCTCCGCATGAAACATCCGATAGGAAGATTGAAACCTGGCGATCCATATTGCCGTTCGTCGTACCCATAGGGAATAAAATCTGTCAGCTCATATAAGTCTCCCGAGTGTTGCAGGACGTGCGCAAACACAGCATCAATCTCCGCATTGCCTCTTCGCGTTCTCTTGTAGGTGAAGGCCCCCTCATCACCAACCCCAGTCATCACAAAACCATGTTTGATCCTGGCTACATTCTGCCTATTCAACGCGAGCCATGTGATGGCACCGATGGTCACCGGAAGAAAGAGGAAGCGGTAGGAGTATCGACGCGACTGAGCCTGCAGCAATTTAGCAAGATATGTCGCAACTGCAATCCCTGACAGGTTGTCATTGCAGAGCGATGGATGGCATGCGTGACATGAAACGAGCACCTCATCAGAGATTTCTCCCGGCAAGTAGTATTCGGCATAGGAGAGATGGCCATCAGTGAAGGATGAATCAATGACGACATCGTACTCCTCATCGCGAAGGTCTTGATACTGCCGATGACTCAGGCAAAACCCCCAGGACTCTTTGTAGTATGAGGTCCGGTAGGGAATCCAATCCGGATGATCAGGTATCGTGAAGAGGTGCTCCTTCAACTCACGAAGCGACATCCTTGCTCGAACGGGAGCACTGTAGCTGACCACGTGTAAGTTGGACTGCTGGAAATCAATAATTCTGACGCCATGCTGATTCGCCACATACGCATCCCGAATGTTCCACTCTCGGGGAACAGTCCAATCAAACACCTGAGTGCCACTTGGCACGTCAAATATCTTTAATGGAATGTGTCGCTGGATGGATCGGAAGGTCTCCCTAATTCCTTCTCCCGTAATACTTCTGCAGATCGGATAAAGTTCGGCAATGAACTGATGCATGTCCTTGCCACACCCATCCGCCAGAAAGACCGCTGGATCAGAACTTTCCACGTAAACCAGGCCTTTCAAGTATGCCGAACCAAACACTCACGGAGCCTAGGAGACTTTCATCAAAGAATGATTAGGGACATATCTGCACTTCCGGAATCGGCACAATGAATTGGCCGCCCCAACTACGGATGTAACTCATCTGCTTTATGATTTCCTCCTTGAGATTCCAGGCGAGGATCAACACGTAGTCCGGCTTCGTCTCCTTGACATGCTCTGGATCATGAATAGGAATGTGTACCCCGGGCAACCAGTGCCCTTTCTTGTAAGGACTCCTATCGACCAAGTAGTCAACAAAATCACACCGCACACCGCAATAATTGAGCAGTGTACTGGCCTTCGCCGCCGCACCATACGCGACAACCGACTTTCCTTCGCGCTTGGCTCGAATCAGGAACTCCAAGAGCGCTCGTTTTGTTTCCCGCGCTTTCTCTGAAAAAGACAGATAATGATCGAGAGTAGAAAACCCTTGTGTACTTTCCTTCATACTTAGCGCCGACAATCGCGCAGTCACTGGATTGCGTAGGGTCATCCGAATGTCGGGCATAGATTCGTAAGGACCCGCCATGCGTGGATATTTCTTCAACGTCAAAAATGGTCAGACCGTGCTTGGCAAATACCTGATTCACCGTCGTGAGAGAAAAATAGGAAAAATGCTCGTGGTAAATCGTATCGAACTGATTCATCGCCATCAAACGCATCAAATGAGGAAACTCGATAGTGATGATACCCCCAATTCCTAAAAGAACCTTGAGCCCTCCAACAAAATCATTTAGATCTGGGACATGCGCCAAGACGTTGTTACCAATAATCAAGTCGGGGCGTCGTTCTTCGGCAACCAATTCGTGCGCTGTCTGCATCCCAAAGAATTTCACACGTGAGGGGATGCCTTTCTTTACGGCCACCTCAGCCACATTTTTCGCAGGCTCGATCCCCAGCACGCGAATTCCTCGCTTAACAAAATTCTGAAGCAGATAGCCGTCATTACTGGCAATCTCCACTACATAACTCTGTGTTCCCAGCGAGAATCGATCCACAGCCATATCGACGTACTCCTTGGCATGTTGGAGGAACATGTCGGAATACGAGGAAAAATACGCATAATCAGAGAAGATGTGGTCCGGGCTCTCGAACTCCTGGAGCTGGACTAACAAACAGCGCTCACAAACAAACGCCCGCAATGGATAAAACGGCTCCATCTGGTTCAACTGATCAGCCTTCAAATAGGAGTTGGCGAGGGGAGACATGCCAAGATCGAGAAAGACATGCTTCAGTACCATTCCACAAAACCGACATCCATCACGATGCATGAGCTGTTCTCCTTCCAGGCAATGTCAGATGCCAGCGGACAGTCACTCCACGAACTCTTCCGCTATACACATTCTGGCGTATAGCCGACGCCTCGCCAGATCACGCCGGAGGCTGCCATATTTACGGGCTCAAAAATTCCTCGCCCATCAATGACGAGTGGACGCTTCATTAATCTGACGAACTCATCGGGCTGAATGGCTCGATATTCTGGCCAGGCCGTGACCAGACAGCAGGCATCGCTATTTTCAAGGGCGCTTGACCAGTTATCGGCGAAAGCGACCTTCAGAAATTCCGATCGTTTCTTTGCCTGCGGCATTGCGATAGGATCATGGACAATGACTCGGGCGCCTTTTCTCTGAAGCTCTGCAACCAACGGCAGTGCCGGTGATTCTCGCAAATCATCCGTTCCCGGTTTGAATGCCAACCCGAGAACTACGACGTTCTTTCCGGAGACACTCATCTCTTTCTCCAGCAGCGATACCATACGGATAGGTTGGTCGGCATTGATTTGCAACACGGCATCCAAAATCCGAGTCTGCTCACCCACTGTCCGTCCAAAGCTGCGTAGAGCCGCCACATCTTTGGGAAAACAACTACCGCCGAACCCCAATCCATGCCAGAGATACTCGGTCACTCCTGCCGCCCCGCTGGCCTGTCCATTGACAGGCGTGAGTCGCCTATCCAAATGCACTCCTTTCCACACCGACCGCGCATCAACACCGGGAAGTGCCGAACACATGTTGCCGATTTCATTCGAGAAAGAAATCATCGTGGCAAGCAATGAATTGGATACATATTTGATCATCTCAGCCGTACGCGGTGTCGTAACTAGTTTAGGACAGGTGAACTCCTCGTAGACCTTGAGAAACACCTCCGCTGTTCTAGCGTCCGTGGCTCCAACAACGATACGGTCCGGGACTCTAAAATCTTCCACCGCCCGGCCCTCGCGCAAAAACTCAGGGTTCATACATAAGCCCCAACCGTCCCCTACCTGTCTGCCGGACTGGGACTCGATTGCTGTTTTGACCGGACCCTCCGTGGTCCCGGGCAACACCGTACTTTTCACTGCCACGACATGATAGCCAATTTTGTCAACCAGCGCTGCTCCGATTTCCTTTGCGGCAGCCAGAATCTGCGACATATCCATCTGTCCGTCAATTGTAGGCGTGCCGACGCAAATTAAGGTCACGTCAGAATCGCGAATGGCACACCTCGCGTCAGTGGTGGCAGATAGCAGGTTCTTTGAGCGCGCTGTGTGCAGCAGTTCCTCCAGACCCATTTCATGAATAGGTGGATGACCGGCATTAATCTCTTGCACCACCTCTGGCCTAATGTCGACACAGGTCACGCAATGGCCCAGCTCAGCCAGGCATGTCCCTGACACCAGCCCCACATAGCCCGTTCCAATTACTGATATTTTCATGGATGATTGGCCCTCTGCCTATTTGCCTGGTTCGGTTCTATCCAATTCTTCCAATGCCGCGAACCTCTTGTACCACTGCAACATTCTGCCCAGGCCAGACTTGAGATCAACAAGAGGCGTGTATTTCAATAATGAGCGCGCCTTGGCAATATTGGGGCAGCGCCGATTAGGATTGTCCGTTAAATAATCTGCCTCATCACTGGGCTTGTGAATCACTCGTCCCTGACTGCCTGCCACACCAAGCAACATTTGGCCAAGTTCTCGCATCGAAATTTCTGGAGACTCTGTGCCTACATTAAATGGTTCGGCATGGTGGGAGGAGAGCAGCGCAAGCAGGTACCCCGTCAACGCATCAGAAACGTAGCAAAACGTGCGTGTGGGACTCCCGTTCGAGAGAAGTACAATATCGCGATCCGCAAGGACGTCACGGCAAAAATCAGGCAAAACTCGACCATCGGCCATGCGCAGCCCAGGTCCATAATTATTAAACGGTCTAACGATCTTTGCGGGCACACCGTGTTGATGGAAATACAAATAACACAACGTCTCACCTAATCGTTTTGATTCGTCATAACAGGCACGAGGGCCGATGCAGGACACATTCCCCCGATAGGTTTCTCTCGTGGGAATTTCATCGGCTGGAGGATCACCATAAATCTCACTTGAGCTGAAATAAAGAATGCTTTCACTCTGATGGCGCTTGGCTAGCTCAAGCATATGTCGCAAGCCGGAAATGTTGGTGTCCAAGGTTTCCAATGGGTACTGTCGATAGACCTTCGGACTAGCAATGGATGCACCATGGATGATGAAGTCAAATCTCTCCGCACCTGAATCTGGCCACGGCTGCGTAATATCTTGCTTTATTATCCTCATGTCTGGACTCGCAGAGGCCAGGTCGACGAGCCAACGTGGTCGGCCACGAATATAATTGTCCGCAGCGATGACGGAAAGACGCCGATCCTTCAACAGATTCCGATTGAGGTAGGAGAAGAAGTGAAGAAATCCAAACCCCAGAAAGCCTGCAGCTCCGGTAACCAGAATGCGTTTCCCACGGAATGCTTCCAGGTGCTTCCCCAGCGTCGTCTCCATTCGCGCCCAGTCTTCATCTAGCCACTCCTGTGCCTGCGCGAACAACGTTGCCTCCACTGTCATCTGCACCCTCTCTTTCCTTCCAATGAATCGGGTCATTGGAAACGGCTCAAGCCTGCGGCCTTTCACTGATCAACACGATCAACTCACCGAGCTAGGGTCCGAAAGGCCTTGCATATTTGTCGATGTAGCTAGCTTAGAACCGTCTACCAAACCTTCCAAGGAGCTTTACCCGTATTCCATAGTTCCTCAAGGTAGCTTTTCTCTTTGAGGGTATCCATACAGGACCAGAATCCATAGTGTTTAAATCCCATCATTTGCCCGGCATACGCTAATCTTTCAACGGGATCACGTTCCCAGATCGTATGATCGCCTTCAATGTAATCTAATGCCTTGGCACTTAGAACAAAAAACCCTCCATTAATCCAACCCTCACCCGATTCCGGCTTCTCGAAAAACTCAGTCACCCGATCACCATCGAAGCCAATCCGACCGAAACGGGCGGGAGAACGAACCGATGTCATTGTGGCAAGCTTGCCGTGTGCACGATGAAACTCCAACAGCTTGTCCATGTTCAGATCAGCAACTCCGTCCCCGTACGTCAACATGAATGTCTCATCATCCCCCAGCCATTTTTTGAGACGTTTCACACGTCCTCCCGTCTGCGTCGTCAACCCGGTATCGGCTAAATGAACCGTCCATTTGGGTTGATTGCCATCATGGATGGTCGTTTTCCCCGTAGACAGATCAACGGACAGATCATTGTTGATGGCAAAGAAATTGAGAAAATACTCTTTGATCATTTCCCCTTTGTATCCCAGAGCAACAATAAACTCTGTGATGCCGTACACAGCATGAATCTGCATGATATGCCAGAGGATTGGCTTGCCACCAATTTCCACCATCGGCTTTGGACGAAGTACGGTTTCCTCTGACAGTCGAGTTCCCAATCCACCCGCCAAAATCACCGCTTTCATGTACTTACCTCCAAGAATCAAAAGCTCTACCATCTACGTCAACATGAACGAAACATCTCGTCAAGCCTATACGACTTCTTGCCGACGCACGATGGCACTTGCCAATCCATCAAAAGCGGTTTTCACGATCGATTGCTGCACTTCTTGGCGCGTACCCCAATTACTAGCTCATAGTCGCGATCCCAATAATCGAGTTCATCCCTCCGTAATTCAGTCGAAATAAGCCCCTGCAAACTCGCCGTCGCTGCCAAGACATTGCCATAGCTTTTCACCATTATATCTTCCGGACGAAACACCTCTTCCATCAGCAGTCTCATGGACAAAGAGGTAAACCGCCAGTACTCACCCCAAGTATCCATATCGTATCTCGACAATTGACTGATTCCGGGAACCACAATGAGCACGACTCCATCCGGTTTCGTGATGCGCGCCAATGTCTTGATGGCCGCACGCACATCAAAAATAAACTGAAGTGTAAAGGTGAGAATGACACAATCGAACGAAGCAGATGGGATGTGGTCCGCCTTGGTAAGGTCAGCATGAATAGTGGGCCCTGCGCTGCCGGGAAAACCGAGCACATCCGATTGAGTTACCCTATTTCCACCAAATTTGAGAGTATAGCGGTTATCTCCAATCTCTAGTACGTGCCCCCGAATGTCATTTTTATATTCTGCTAGAAATTGTTTTTCGGTGTAATAGCGATCGATTGGCTGCCCCTCACGCCAACCAAAATCTCTCCGAATGGGACGCACACCTCGCAAAGAGTTTCCCCATTTCCAGTCAAGCCCTAGCCCGCCCTGCTGATGCAGAAACGTCGTTCGCATTTGCTGATAAAGTTCCTCACCAAGCAGCTTTCTCGCGAACATTTTAAAAGGCCACGCGATAGTCGAGACTAATTCATCTCTCATCGTCATCGTTCTACCGCCCAGAACGCACCAGTGGTGCTAAAAAGAGCTATGCTCGGTACTCCATTTGAGCAGAGGTCTTACGACTCCTTCCCAATGGCCAGATACATCACCGCGTGCCGTGTCTCCCGTCCCGGGGTCTATCACTCGAAAACCCACAGCACGGGAAATATCGCAGTGCGTATGCCACGGATCCTCTGAAATGAGCCCGCCTCCGACCACCATTGTGCCTTCAGACAGAAAATTTCCCGGTATCCAAGCTGTACTGATATATCGGCCCACCGGTCGAGGACGTCTGTACCATGCCGGATCCCGGTCATTGACGATAAAGGCAATGACATCTTCTTCCGTATTGAAACCGAACTGCGCGACGATCGTATGCCCTGGCTTCAAAATGTCATACTCGATCTCAACCCGCAGAGGTTTCCGAATGTCCGCAACGTCTGTGACTTGCCCGGATTCAGATTTCACCCGTACGGCCCGGAGGCGCACTACGTCACTGCCCGGAGCCTGAGTGGAATCCGTCCATTCCTGACAGGACAGGATATGGCCGGCATGAAGGTAGTGATTGACGACCTCATGCGCCGAACCTTCCCGCACGACTTGGCCCTTATTCAGGAGCATCGCGCGCTTGCACATCCGCGTGATCGCCGGCATGTCGTGCGACACCAAGATCACCGTCCGCCCCTGCTGCCCCACGTCCTCCATCTTGCCCATGCACTTCTTCTGGAAACGCACATCCCCCACGGCCAGCACCTCATCGACGATGAGAATGTCCGGGTCCATGTGGGCCAAGACCGAGAATCCCAATCGCACATACATCCCGCTGGAATAATGCTTCACCGGCGTGTCGATAAACTGCTCCACTTCGGCGAACGCCACGATTTCGTCGAACTTCCGGGCTATTTCCTGGCGCTTCATGCCGAGAATGGCCCCGCTCATGTACACGTTATCGCGGCCGGTCAACTCCGGATGGAAGCCCGTCCCCACTTCCAGCAGGCCGCAGAAGCGCCCGTTGATCACCGCGCGGCCCCGCGTGGGTTCCGTCACCCGCGAGAGGATCTTGAGGAGCGTACTTTTCCCTGACCCATTCGTGCCGATGACCCCGAACACTTCGCCTTTTTTGATCTCGAAGGACACGTCGCGGAGCGCCCACAGGACCTCGCTGGCAGCCGAGGGCCCTGCCCGCCGGCCGAGTATATTGCGCACTCCGCGGGTCAACGCGCTGGCCAGGGACCCGTCGTGGGCATGGGTCGCCCCCAGGCGATAGCGCTTCGCTAAACTGTCGACTCGAACCGCGATGTCACCCATTTAAATCAGATCGGCGAAGGTACGCTCCACCCTCCTGAAAAACATCACCCCGCCCACCAGTAAAACGGCAACCACGCCAAGACTCACACCCACCATGCCCCAATCAGGTGCGGCCTTCCCCAGCACTGCCCAGCGAAACCCTTCAATCACCCCAGCCATAGGGTTTAGGCCATAGTAGAACCGCATGGATTCCGGCACGAGAGAAGCGGGATACAACACGGGAGACGCAAACATCCATAACTGCGTCATCAAAGGGACCACTGAGGCCACGTCTCGGTATTTGACATTGAGGGCAGACAACCACAAGCTCACCGACAGGGCGGTCATAAGCGCAAGCCCTACAAATAACGGCAGGAACACTAGAGTCCACGGCGGTACGATTTGATACCACAGCATCATCCCGACCAGGATAACCAGGCCGACCGCAAAATCAACCAGATTGACGAAGGTGGCGGCAATCGGAATGATAAGCCGAGGGAAGTAGACCTTCTTGATCAGGCCGCCTTCCGTTACTACACTCAGCGTGCTGCGTTCGAGACTACGCGCAAACAGGGACCATGGCAGAATGGCGGCAAACGCAAACAGGGGGTAAGGCAGGCCATCCGATGGCACCTTAGCTAAATAACTGAACACGAGAGTGAAAATAAGTGTGCTGAGCAGCGGTTGCATGAGTGCCCAGCCAGCCCCGATGGCCGTCTGCGCGTACCGCGTTTTGAGATCTCGCCACGCCAGAAAATAAAACAATTCGCGCGCGGCCCACAACTCTCGCCATCCTACTTGGACATATCCTTTGCGAGGTTCAATCACTATCGAGGAAGTATCATTTTGAGCTATGGCATATTCCATCGCGACACCTAGTTTCCGGATCGATCACAACAACAGAAGGGCTGGTGGTATACCCTCTCGACTGCCTGTGTGATGTACCGCAGGCATAAGGAGCTGGATTGCCCACACCACAAGAGTAGCACAGCATGCAAAAAAGAACGTCCTCGCATGCACACCCTCCCTTGTTCTAAGGAATTGCAACAAATGAGATCCGGTAGGTGGCTAGGTTTTTAGCCTAACGAAACGGCGTCGCTTTGAGCTGATCACCGCTCCCCACTCAATGACGTCACAGTCATAGTCTGAGTAAGAACGGATGTGCATGTTATTCTCGCTAAATCTACACACCGCCACAGCATCGGATCCATTGATTGTGAGAATACGCTATGAATACTAGCAACTGGGCATGGTACCGTATGCGCCCGTGGCCGAAGGAGACTCCCCCGCAACGGACCAAGAATGCAAGCGTTGGCCGTAGATCTGGTCAATAGGTAGGAACACCTCTCGAATGGGCCCAAAGGAAAAATCCTGTAAGAGCGTGAGCAATCGACCTTCCGTTTTATCAAGATTGAGATAGTGTCGCACGCGCGATACCCACGACCCTTCCATTCTCGGTTGGTCTGGATCAAATTCCCACGGATGTATATACATCACTAATGGAGAGCCTTCGCTTTCTAGTTTACGAAGGAGCGCTCGCAGAAACACGTACGGATACAGACGAAAATATCCCCCACCCGCGACAGGCAATCGCACCCCCCAATATTTAACGGTGGAGGGAGGTACCTCCCACAAAGGACCTGAGGGGGTCACAAGCTTGTGCACTGCGGGATTTGCAGAGGGCACGCCGTATCGGTCATGAAGTATCGGAAAAATGCTGGAGTCGTATGTGTAACCTTCCTCAACAAGGATCTGAGTCGCCCACATCGTGTCCTTTGTAATAGAAAAACTGGGAGCGCGATAGCCAAGCACCGGCTGCGAAAGAATGCTCTCAAGGATTGCTTTGGCCTTCCGAATATCCTCCCGAAAAACAATGGGTGCTTGACCTGTAATGAGTTCATGTCCATACCCATGCGAGGCAACCTCATGTCCGCTTGCTGCAATTCTACGGACCAATGAGGGATACCGTTCTGCCAACCATCCAAGAACAAAAAACGTCGCTCGTACCCCCTTTTGGGCCAGCAATCCAAGCAGCTTTTCGGTGTTCCCTTCGACTCGGCTTTCATATTGCTCCCAATGCCGCCTGCGCATTGGGGACTCAAACGCTGAGACTTGAAAATGCTCCTCGACATCAAAGGACAGACAATGTCTCGGATTAACGCCAGCCATATGCTCCACTAGCGCGCACCTTCGCCCATTAGCATGACTCTTACGGTGTGAATGACGATGCGAAAATCCAAAATCAATGACAGATTCTTCACATAGAAAAGGTCGTACTGAAGTTTGACATGAGAGTCTTCCTTTGATGCCCCATATCGAAAGCGCGTTTGTGCCCAACCGGTTATTCCAGGACGAACAGTATGCCTTAGATCGTAGTAGGGTATGGTGTTCCTCAACTCTTGCACAAAAACAGGCCGTTCTGGCCTGGGACCGACCAAACTCATTTCGCCCTTCAAAACATTGATCAACTGCGGGAGTTCATCCAATCTCCACTTTCTGATCGACCTACCAACTCTGCTTATGCGAGGATCCTCACTTGAGGCCCACCTGGCACCACTCTGTTCAGCATCCTGACGCATGGACCTAAACTTCCAAATCATATATGGACGGCCGCGCAATCCGACCCGCATTTGTCGATAAAACACAGAACCGGATGAATCGAGCTTAATAATGATGGCCAGAAAAAATACAAGAGGCAAGAGCGTGACTATCCCCATTGCCGCAATCAATAGATCTAAAAATCGCTTCAATAGCATGGTGATCAGTCGACGACGAAAACCAGTCGAAAAAATAAGGGCGCTCGGCTTGAGATGGTCAATCGAAAGCCGGCCAGATTCTTCTTCATACAAGTAGTGACCGTCCACAACGTCGCGGCCCATGGCTTTCATGTCTAAGAGAGTTTGAACGGGCAGAACCGCTCTACGGTCCTCCAAACACACGGCCACAGTATGGACTTGGTACCGTTCGGCAATCTCAAATAATTGATCATATGTGCCGATAATACTCGGATTTACCAAGCGTTCGCCGACGCGACTCGCATCCTTATCGAGAAAACCAACGACTTCCGTAAAGCCTGTCCGTTTCGACAACAGGGTCTGACAAAGATCTCGCGCGAGAGGCCCAACCCCAAGGATCAACACTCGACGTGTAAATTTAGGGAAGCTCACCGAGACTGAAACAAGAGGTTGCGAAACGGCAGCGCTCTCTAGGCGAATATCCTGTTCAGGCTTACTTGAGCTGTTCATGGTGAGCTTCGCGGTAGTATTCCTGTTGCATATAGTAAGGTGTGGTATGGGCATCTAGACCGTTCAAAATGATTCCAACATTAGTGGTATCACCAATGGCTTTCAGTGCTTTTTGGACAACATCTCTACCGGTCATACTTGCCTTCACGACATAGGCAAGAAGATCCGCCATACTTGCCAGCACTTGCATGTCTGCGAGCGGCAGTACCGGCGGAGCATCAATAATGACGTAGTCAAATTTCTCTTTCAGCTCTGTGATCAAAGTAGCCAATTGGTGCATTTTTGACAAGGCCAGAGGATTATCTCCCACTTCCCCTGCAGTGAGAATCCATGGCCCCACATCACCCAGTCGCTGCAAACAATCCTCAATGACTTTCGTCCCGCGAAGTACTTCCGCCAGTCCAGGTTGCTGCCACACCCCCGCATAAATATGCTGCATGGGTCGCTTAAGATCACAATCGATAATAATAGTTCTACGATCGAGATCTTTAGCCAAAACATACCCCAGATTAAGAGCCGTAGATGATTTTCCCTCTCCCATTACGGCACTTGTTACGACGATCGCTGTACTCTTTCGATCGCCGGTCATCAATTCGAGTCGAGTGGCTGCCACACGGTACTGTTCCGCTACGAACGAGAGCGGTCGCCACATTGAGACCAATTCAAGACCAGGCGTTGGGTTATGGAGTTGACCATTTTGAAGTCTGTGTTTTGTCGCCGCTGTGACAGGAAGACCACCAACCATCCTCCGATCCTCGTCTGGTTTCTCCTGGCCCGGAAGCAATAGCGTGGATGCACGACTTTTACCAGATAGTGCTCTAACCGTCTGCATAGTCCCACCGAATGCACTTTCATACAGCGGAATCGAAGCGATGACGGGAAGGCCTAATGTGATCTCAACTTCCTCAGCGGACCGGAATCCTCGCCCCATAAGTTCTAGACCGACCGCACCCCCAAAACCTAATGCACAGCCCAACGCAAGCCCAGCCACCATGATCAGTGGAATGTTGGGTACGACAGGGACAAGCGGGGTATAGGCAGGATCCACGATGCTGAATTTGGCACCTTTGCGACCCTGCGCCAGGCTCTTTTGCATGCCTGCGCTCAGCTTCTTGTCTAATAGGGATTGATAGTTCTTTTGAAGATTCTCATAGTCGCGTTCGAGGGTTTTCAATCGTTGTTCGCGTTCGGGAGTATGCTCTACTCTCCGTTCGTACTGAGATATTTCTACAGAAATGTGTGCTTGCCGACGCTTCACTGAATCCAGTTCGAGAATAATGTCCTCTCTCTGTTTCAGCAGTTCAGCATGATACGGATCGATGGCCCTTCGCTTAGATCGTTTCGTGGTGGAAGGCTCCTCCGTTCCCTCACTATCTGGCAATAAGTCACGATATTGGGCGGAGGTCATTTCTCTGAGTTTTTTGATCTCCTCTTTAACTTGAACAAGGTCGGGATACGTTTCCTTATACATTGAGGAAAGTTCCACTAGCCGTCGTTCTAATTCCTTAATTCGCCCAAGACGAGGATCTTTATTCCGTTTAAGGCTTCCGCCCGTGGGAGAATCACTGACTTCCCCGGTTTCTTCGTAATCTTTTATTGATTTATCTATTTGACCTAAACGGTTGACCAGATTTTGGGCCTGCTCACTTTGAGACCGCATGTCATCCTGAAGCCGGTCCAATTTGCGTAGATTCGCATCTATTTGTTGTGGCAGTTCACCCAAATGCTGCTGTTTGAATTCGGAAATAATTTTTTCCTTTACCTCCAGCTCTGCCTTCGCATGCTTAAGCTCCAACCCCAGAAAATCCTCCGCGGCTTCTACCCCTCGTTCCCGATCCTTCAGCGTCTCCTCAATGAAGAGATCGCTAAGTCTTGAGGTTACATCCCTGGCAATAATCGGATCCTCATTCATAAATGACAAGGTGATAAACAGCTTGTCCTTTGTAGGTTCAACCTTAACGGACCCTCGCATCGCACGAATGGCGTTCTCTGACCCTGCGGCATCTGGATGGTCTTTTTCATATCCAAATAGTCCAAATTCTCCGGCAATCTGCCCAAGCGTCTTTCGACCCATCACAAACTGTCGAACTTCCATCACCCGATCTTCGAGAGTAGGTGCATAAGCCCCTCCAGGACTAGGGCCGCTCACAATAGATTCTTCTATCTTTGCGCCCTCAAACCACATTTTCGTTGACAGACTGGTAGACTTTCGCCATGAGGGCACATATCACCCCAGCAAGGCTGAGTGAGACAAGAACCGCAGAAATAACCAACCATTTCCTGCTGACAACGGCCCGCCAATAATCCTCTGGAGACAACGTGCGCGTGTTCATTTCTTTATCTCAACCCCTCCTGACCCAGTTTTGCCTGCATCCGAGGATGATCCTCCGGATGGACTTTCCCAAAATGCACCAGACCGGAAGAAATCACCACGCGGCGCGTACGCGTATGTAAATGCGAGCAGGATTATCTTGCTTAGAAAATCCTAAATCACCTGCACTCGCTATATTTGTTTGATTATCAAAATTCAACCACTGATGACTTAACCTTGCGGTGAATGTAGGAGTAATGAGGTAATTCAGTGATACCGTCGTGCCATATGTACTGAAAGTGGTACCGATGGTATCCGAAGTGAAACTACTTCGTGCGTAGTTGAAATTCCCCTGGACTGTCAGCTTGTCTGTAATTCCAGCAGTGCTTCCCAATAAAACGGTATGCGTATAAATTGGTCCAGCAGTTTGAACAAAGCTTGGAAAGACACCAAGATTATAAACGAGAGAGATTCGATAGGATCCTGGAGTGGCAATACCACCCGGCATATTCATCCCCGGGAGAAGTGGAAGAAAGCCTCCACCACCTCCAGTGCCTCCACCACTACCTGTAGCCTCCCTAATATCGCTTCCAAGATTCCGGAGAAAAGATGAACCTGATGCATAGTTGATGGAAAACCCTCCGGTCGGGAAAATGGTAGCGGGTATTCTTCGCTGCGCGCCTTGGGCTGGACGAATCGGGAATTGGTTCAATGAGTGTTAATCCTCCATTGAGACTCGAGCTCCATTCCCTGGACCAACTTCTGCCCCATCCAAGGGTACCAGCGTGCGTCGTATAATCTCCAAATTGCGGTTGGGATGTTTGATTGAACGTGTACTTAACGTTCAACGTATCAGTGGCAGAGATCTTTGAAGTTGGGCCTGCGCTAATAGAATGCGTGGCAGTATCAAATACCGTATTAAGCGTTTGTCCGGGAGTTGTAGCAGTTGGAGTGTATGCACCACCAAAACTAAGCTGAGAGTAGGTATAGGAAGTTTGAAAGTCCGTGGTCGGTGAGAGCGAATAAGAGTCGGCAAATCCAACATTATACATCGTAGTCCTGATGCGCTGGGTAAGAAGGCCTGAATCGATAGGTCCAGAAATCCCCACACCGCCGCCGACTCCCCGAAACCCACCGCCCGACACCTCCGCCGAGGCCTCCGGCACCGAACGCAGAAGCGGAGGGGCTGTAACTAAACGTTCCAAATACGCGCAACATCTTCATTCTTGGCAAAACCCTATTGGCCGCTTGCGAAAGATCCATACCGGCGGACGCATTAAATCCCACGTTATCAAGCTCGGAGTTTCGAACAAATTTCTGAATATCGCCCCAACTGATAGATTTGTCTTTACAAGGGTATTGCCTTGCATGAAATTTAGCTGAGGAGTGAATATCGAAATGAGGTCGTCGGCTTTTTTCCCAACTGGAAGCTGTGATTCTGGAGCAAAAAAGACATTCGTGTCGTATTGCTCTATGACAGAGATTGACGGCACAACACGGATCTGCTGCGCAGAACATTCAGGTGCCCGCCAACATAGGATGTAAGAGGAGCGCCAAAAATCCACAGACTTATGCGGAAAACCTTCAAGATACCGGTCATGGCACGACAATGACATCACCAGCCTTAAGGAAGAAATTACCCTCCGAATTCTTACCTTGGAGAATATCTTCGTAGGGAACGGGAATCTGAACCTGCTTTGGCTGTCCTTGGCCATTAGGAACTACCCGGAGCACATGGATTTTATTTCTCGATGCAAATGTCGTAAAGCCTCCTGCCAACGAAATCCCTTGCAAGACTGTTGCATATGACTTTAGTGGAACTTTGCCAGGCTTTGACACCTCACCTAATACGTAGACATAGTAACTATTCACCTCTTTTACTTGAACCGATACCGTCGGATTGGACATGAATTCAGCCAGCCCGTCCGCAATTCTTTTCGCCAATACATTGGACGTCATTCCTGCCGCCTGAACATCACCTATCAACGGCATTGATATCTTCCCATCGGGGCGAATGATTACCTCCCGAGACAGTTCTTGATTCCGCCATACATTCACAACCAAGACATCTTCAGGCCCGAGCAAAAATTCATTCGGAGGGATATATGTGACATTAAAATCTATCTGCTCGTTACCAATCCAGCACCCTGGGAGCGCCAGGAGCACGCTGAAAACAATACATACCCCCCCTCGAACCTTCTGCAACCGAAAGTTTTCAATTTTCCCTAACTCCTTTGATTCCACCTCAAGAGACGTACAGAACAAGCTGAATAGTCTCTACTATCTAGATGGCAACACCACCATAGTTTCGGAAGGCACAACAATTTGATCTCCCGGCTTCAACTCAATATTCTGGTCGGAGCCATCCCTCAGCACAATGTCGTCATAACTTGCCTTGATCTTATTTAGCCCTTCACCATCTTTCCCGAATCGAAACACCACAATTTTATTGCGGGCGGCCACCTGCGTGAAACCATGTGCGATCGTGATTGCTTGCAGCAAAGTTGTTTTACTCTTCAAAGGATATTTACCAGGAGCATTGACTTCGCCAAGAACATAAATTTGATAACTGTTCACTTCTTTAACTAGTATCGAAACAGTTGGATTCTCCATATATGACTTTAAACGTGCCGAGATCTCTTCCGTTAACTGCGCCGCTGTACGACCCACTGCTGAGACATCACCAATTAGTGGAAGAGAGATTCTTCCATCAGGCCGAACCTGAACCTGCTTAGAAAGATCCGCATTTTTCCACACTGTGATTTCGAGAACATCTTCTGGCCCCATAATATAATCAGGCGTTACCGTGAGAGAAGACTTCTCGGCGCCCTCTCCTCCGGGCCGTACTGCCGGAGGAACTGCTGCCTTGGGGTGCTCGCTGCCACACAGCATCAGGTTCGGCGACTGAGCTGAAGAATTCGCAAATGCCGCATTAACTAAGGTTCCACCAAATAAATGCTCACGCATAGAATGACCTTAACATTCATACTAATTCTCCTGATAATTCCAAGCACGCCAACTGCAACCATTGATTTAAATCTTCAGACTTTGAGACCGAGATGAGGTGAGTCTTGAATCTTACATAACTCACCCGCACTTTCTATTCCTTGGCCAGCTAATGGTACTCGTCCGATTTGACATGATCATCGCACCATAGAATCTACATTGAATGCCCTAGTTCAGGGTCAGTGACAGAATGCGTTCTGATCCCCTATTTAACACTCACTGGCAACATTTCGTCGAAGGCAGCTCAGCTTATTAGATCCACTAATGAGGCACATTGCCATCTCACCGTGCCTAGGTCAAATTCGTGCAAGGGATGTAAATCCGTCATCTTGCACACGACATAACTCTCGATCCCGAATATTTTCTGCAACTCATCGTTCACCGAGTCTCTAAATCCACAACCGCTTTCATAAACATAGAGTATAGAAGTAATAGAATGAACGAACAATACCAAGCATGTACCAGCGTTTACTCGGAAGTATAATTTGACTACCTCGAAAGTATTATGTAGCATTACTAGTGATCGGATACTTTAGGTTACCAGAAATCAACCCAATGTCTAGATAGATCAACGATCCTTACGGAGTATCGCCGTGGCTCAAAATGCAGTTGACCACTCAGGAGCCCGCAGATAATTTATGCAGATCAACGTGCAGGGGCTGGAATCGTCGTCCTATCTTCTTCCATGCAGCTATTGCATATGAATCGGCAGGCTGCTGAACTTTCCAAACTTATCAATATGACGGAAAACGGCGGACCCCGGCCAAAGCGGCGCATGGAGTACTTCCCTCAGCACTTACAGAACTTTGTGCGGAACTAATCAAGGCCCTTCAAGTTCGTACCGAGGCTAAGGATTGGGAACAATTTGAGGTTAAACGAATAGCCGGAAATCCAAATCAACCTGTGTTGCTTCGTGGCTTTGGACTTCCCGACCGGGGAGGGGTGCAGCATGCAAGACTTGTCATAACACTAGAAGAGCTTGGGCGTCGGCAACAGCTTAATACTGATCAAGCCAAGGAACGGTTTCAACTCACAAATCGAGAACAGTCTGTTGTTGAAAACCTTGCGAAAGGCTGGACCAATAAAGAAATAGCCAATGCACTTAACAATCACCGAGCAAACAGTTAAAGAACATATTAAACACATCATGCGAAAAACAAACTCTACAACTCGAACAGGAGTCCTAGTTCAGGTTTTCCGTTCTTGAACGGTCCAGAGCTCCTTTATCGGGTCGATTTGACTCTACCTACTCTCTTTCGTCATGCGATGAAGTCTGAGTGTGAATTGCCGTTGCGCAAAGGAGCGGTGGACGGACACATTTTCATCGACCGCGTGGCACGAAAAGACATCCTCGCCCTACTCCACAAAATCCATGAACACGGTTTTGTTCTGCGCCGGCGTAGTTGCCGGGCGACCCAATTCTTTTCTCGCCCCACGACGAACACGAATCTCCAGCAGGCTTGGCCCGATTGAATCTTTCAGAATCCGTAGCGACGAATGAAGTTCCGTT
This sequence comes from uncultured Nitrospiraceae bacterium, assembly GCA_963839785.1. GTDB lineage: Bacteria > Nitrospirota > Nitrospiria > Nitrospirales > Nitrospiraceae > Nitrospira_A. The sequence continues at coordinate 606,760 of CAWIWD010000021.1, read as the reverse complement.
CTGGTTTGGGCGCGAACAGCATACTTGTAACCCACCGCATGGGCAACGCTGAGGAGGTCAATGGACAGTCCTACCGTCGGTTGACCTCCGACTGAGTCGTGAGCGCCATTGTTCAATATAATGTGTTTTAGGTTTCGTGCCTTGGAAGTTCCGTTGATGGCAAGTGCTCCCATGTGCATTAATAAAGCGCCGTCTCCATCGAGACAATAGATGCTACGCTCAGGCTTTTGGAGTGCAATGCCAAGTGCGATTTGGGACGCATGCCCCATCCCACCAACTGTTAAAAGATCTCGTTGATGCCCCTCGCCTTTATTGGCCCGGCATTCATACACCTCTCTAGAAGGCATACCTGTGGTCGCGATGACTATGTCGTTCTGGTTCATAGCTTCGAGGACCTGCTGAATGGCCGCTTCCCGAGAAAGCAGAAATTCTTGAGGATCAATACGCGAACCCGTAAAAGTTTTAAAGGTTCCCTTCTTAATGACGAGGGCAAAAGGCGCGCTGGCCTTTCGAACATAGGCCAGTGCATCTGCCACAATCGCATCGGCATGGTCTATATCCGGCCCAAGAATCGGAATAGGGAATTTCCATGGCCTTAAGCATGGGCAACATCACCCGCCCCTGCTTCTTGTGCTGCGGCTCATCATGAATGCCAGGCTCTCCTCGCCAGCCGATGACAAGCAGCATGGGGATCGAATAGACCTCCTCATCAACCAAGGACAATAGCGGATTGATGATGTTGCCCAATCCCGAGTTCTGCAAATAGACGAGAGGGATCTTTCGGGTCGCCAGATAATATCCCAATGCCAGTGCAACGGCCCCCCCTTCGTTAGCCGCCACGATATGTTTGTCCGCCGAGATAGATGTTCGAGGCAGCCGCACAAATCCTTGAGCAGAGAATCCGGCACTCCCGTAAAAAACTCTACCGCATTGAACTGCAGATGTTCGACGAATTCCTGTGGGTCAATCATGTCCTCGTAGCTCCAAACACTGAGCAGGACCCTCAGGAGAGAGGGAACGGTTCACTCGCTGACTGCATGGCTGTTGTCACGCGCACGATACCGAGCATCAAAAGTTCCCTGCCTGAACGACATCATCAAGGCTATTGATATCCAACCAATGCCCCACCGTATACAAGACTCGAACAGGATGTTGTCGCTTAAGCAATTCCTGTAATAAATGCGGAATGCCCGCTTTTCGATTTATCGGATCAGCGAGAATCTCTAATAGAATCCCATTGATTTGGCTGGTTGCGGTGGAAGAGAGCTTAAGAAAACCCATCCAGACCCCGTGGGTGGCTGTGCTGGGAATATGATTTCCCAGTTGCTTGAGATACACTTTAGCATTAAAGGCCTTTCGCGAATTCGGAACGGTACATTCCACAAAACCATCAAGACGGGCATAACTGATCCGATCCTGCCAGTTGCTGTCCACGAATATCACGCAATCGTCTTGCTCTTGCGATAAGGCCTGAGGGATATACTTATTGAACAGTACGTCGCCATAGGAAATAATTGTGGGCTGAAAATGGCCTGCCCGAGACTGCAGCGCCTTCAGTAGGGAAACCAATTCACCGGTCTCACGAAATTCATTATTATCGATGTACGTCAAGTTAGGAAGATTGACGGCCTCCTTCTTATACCCGCGAACAACTAGGACATCCTTGATACCGACCGCATGGTAAGCATCAACAATGTGGCTGAGGATGGGAGCACCCTGAATTTTGACCATCGTCTTGGGTTGCGTTTCGGTGAGCTCGCCCAGTTCATCGCCTCGCGAGGCCGCCAGCACCATCGCTAATGTGCCTTCGGCGCCACGAGGAAGATAGCGTTCTTCCGCCTCCATCAGTTCTGCCGCATTCTGCAATCGGAATATTTCCGTGACCGGAACCACTTTGTCTTCAATGGTCAGGAGATGTTCGCTCTCCTTCAGCGCTCGCGCGGTTTTTTGCATGGCGGCCACGGCTGCTCGCAGCATATGATTTGCCCAAATCACCATCGAAAAACCCTGCTGCCGGAACACCTCAGTCGGCGTGGAATAATATTTAGTGGGAACAATCACAACCGGACAGCGATCCGCCCACTCTCGCTTGAAAGCAAGAATCTCGTCAGGAACTGAAAGAGCGCTGTGAATGAGAATACCGTCGGCGCCCGCTTGATGATAAGCTTCTGCCCTACGTAATGCTTCCGCCAATCCCCAGCCGCAGATGAATGCTTCGACCCTGGCAATAATGCTAAAGTCGCCATCGGTTTGTGCGTCTTTTCCCGCCTTAATTTTTCCGCAAAATTCATGCATATCCGCCAGGGGCTGCGCGTCGCCCTTTAGAAAACTGTTGGTTTTCGGAAACAGTTTATCTTCGATGCAGACCGCGGCGATGTTGCGCTGTTCGAGCTTGCGGATCAGCCGCTGCATGTTGTTGAAATTGCCGTATCCCGTGTCACCGTCGAGAAGGATGGGAACGCGGGTGGCATCGGACATAAATTCAAGGTTTTCCAACACCTGGGTCCAGCTAGCTTCGTTATTGTCCCGAACTCCAAATTGCGCAGAGATGGAGAGACCGCTCGCCCAAATGCCGCGAAAACCTGCCTCCTCCACGATTTTTGCGCTGAGGCCATTGTGCGCCTCGCAGATGAATTCCAGCTGCTTGGACAGCAAGAGATTTCTAAGCTGACGGGCTTTGGTCAGAACTGGTCTGGAATTCATGGGCAAAGAACCCTTCGCCAAAAAGATTACATCTTGCGTTCAGCATCTGCGGACATACTCTTGACCTGTCGGTCGGTCCGTCGTCACCGCCAATAGAAAATATTGCCGGACCCTATGTTTAGACCATTTTCGTTCACTGTACAGATGGCGGTATATCTCTGTAACAGACCGATCATCGGGACGCCACCGGCCCGGAAGAATATCAGTTGCCGACATCGATTCGCTAGCGCATAGGTCGTCGAAAGCCTCTCTCAGAGGGTTAATCACAGTCTGGTACCGCCTGACAGGCGGCGCCTTCGTTTTTCGCGAAACAACATGGCGTTGGGGGAAACTACACACAATGTGGATACGTGAAGGAATGGGTGTACACACGTCCCCTACGCCATTGCAATACATTTGAGGAAGGGCGAATAAGCCTGTCTGCATTCAGGTAACTGTGTTTTGGAATATTCGTCCCGATGTTCTCGGTGATGATCAACCCGACTCAAGCACTTCCACAGTCGCACCCCTCACATACCGGCTCCTAAAGAGCTTCGAGTCCGGCTTCTAACCTTTCGTATGCTATACACCACACTGAGAGATTTTTGAGACATTCTGTCCTATGGCAAAAAAATCCTAGTAATTATTTCAATGAGTTACATGGATATTAAATGGGGCCCGACACTTGCTCATTCAGACAGATATCTCCGGTTAGGAGACATTGGAGGATTGGTCCAGATGGGCGTCATGAGAAAACAAACATTCGGGTTTTGTACGATCCTAATTGCCAGCCTCGCTGCTGTTGGTTGCCAATCAGGTCCTCCTAGCACTTCTGTCCGATATGATAATGTCAGGTTTATGGACGTTTGGACCACCTACACCCATTGTTTGTCCAGTACTGAGGTTCAGACTTCTTTGCTGGACTCAACCAAGCTGCAGACGATGAGTCAAAATCAAGTGCGCAGAACATCGCAAGATGCCTTTCTCCCGCGCCACTTCAAAAACCTCGTAGTTCCACCCTCTTCCAGACTCGCCGTCGATGTCCATGCTATGGCAGCTTCATGTAGTCTTTACACTGGTGCCCTGGCCCAGTCAGTGGGAGAACACGATCTTGCACGGAACCAATTCCGACAGATCTTGGATAACCCCGTCCAGGCTGACTATTCATACTATGCCGCGCAAGCGCAGAATCGGCTGTCTTTCCTCGAACAGACGCTTCAAGCTGCGCTACGATAATATAGCGGCTCTCACTGGATCGTTCGGCCTCAAAATTACTGCGTATTTTCTGAGCGTAGAACATCCTCAAATAGCTGGATATAGATCTCGGCGGAACGAGCCCAGGAGAGATCCTGCCCCATGCCAGCCTTGACGATGCGCTGCCAGTCCGACTTTTTCCGATACACCGACAAGGCGAACAGTAAGCAGGTCAATAGTGCGGGCGCACTGGGATCAGCGAAGCTAAACCCAGAGACACGCGATTCCTTAAAGGCGCGGGGGGTATAGTTGACGACCGTATCTGCCAATCCTCCGGTCTTTCTCACAACGGGAACAGTCCCATACCTCAAGCTATACAACTGGCTGAGTCCGCAAGGTTCATAGCGGGACGGCATGAGAAACAGATCTGCCCCGGCTTCAATACGATGTGCCAATCCCTCATCAAAGGCATTACGTAACGCGACTCTCGACTGATAACGGTCTGCTAACTCGCGCACTTGCGCTTCATATTGGACATCTCCTGTCCCGAGAAAAGCAATTTGAACATCGAGTTCCATGAGCTCCGGAATCACCTCGATCACCAGATCAATTCCTTTTTGATGCGCCAGACGAGCAATAATTCCCAGAAGCGGAACCTTCCGTGGATGAAGCCCAAGTTCCTGTTGTAACGCTTTTTTACAGCGTGCCTTCCCAGCCATGTCGGACAGGGAATAGGGAGCTGCGAGATGCGCGTCATTGGCAGGATCCCAGGTCTCGACATCAATCCCATTCACAATGCCATGGAGGACATGCTTGCGCTCGCGAATGACACCATCAAGGCCACACCCATATTCGACTGTTTGGATCTCCTGACTATAGGTCGGACTGACCGTGGTCAGAAGGTCCGCAAAGATTATGCCCCCCTTCAACAGATTGACAGCCCCATAAAACTCAAGCGCAGCAGGCGTTAATAATTGCGTGGGGAGCCCAGTTCGAACAAAATTCTCAGCTGGAAATAATCCCTGATAGCCGAGATTGTGAATCGTTAAGACGCTGCGAATTTTGCTGAACCACGCCTTCGATTGGTAGATTGCACGTAGATACACTGCGCATAGAGCGCTTTGCCAATCGTGCAGATGAAGAATATTAGTTTGCCACTGGTCTTCATTCTCGAAATGCCCCAGTAATTCCATCACCGCTCGACAGAAAAACACGAACCGGTCTAGATTGTCAGGATAATCGAGACCGGCCTCCTGATAGAGCCCCGTCCGAGAAAAATACGGATCGTGGCGAACGACAAATACGCGTAGGCGTCCGGGTCCCGTCACTCCAGTCGACGAGCCGGTGAGTTCGTGAATTCGAGCCTCGACCGAGCCTTCACCTGTCGGAACGGACAGCCGGGCATAGTCGGTCATCTGATAGCCTCGCGCCTCGATCTGTCGGTAGCACGGAAGAATGACACAGACATCGTGTCCGAGCTTAGCAAACTCGATGGCCAATGCACCGACCACATCGGCCAGCCCGCCCGTTTTTGCATAAGGCACGACCTCCGACGCCACCATGCAAATCTTAAGCGGACGTTTGGCCTGAGTCGGTTTCATAGGTATGAAAGGATGACCACTACTTACTTCAAGGCTGGTGACGATTCGAGGCGCGTCTTGAACTGCGATTCGTACTTCCACGTCTTGCCGACAGCATGAATCTTCTCCGCCGCCATCGTTTCTTGGTACACCAGCGCCTCATCAAGAAATACGAGATACTGGCCTCGATCCGCGTAGCCGAGAAACAAGGCATCTCCGGCCGCCAATCCTGTCTCCCACCCCTGCGGCGATTCTCCGAGCGCCATTCGTGCCTGGGGAATCAAGCGTCCATCTTGCATGGCAAAAAAATGCGTAAACTGTTGATGCGCGTAGGTCGGCGGACCCCAGGTTTCCACAAAAGCCTTCGGTGTCAATTGATGTATTCTGAAGTCACCCGCTGCTACCAGACGTTTCTGCTGCTCAAATGAGGGTAGTCCCGAGCAGGCCGTACAAAGGGCCCCAACGATTATCCACCATGCGGCGTCCATGCATTGACCAAATTTCATCGGGTCACGCCTCTCCCCCCTCCACACCGCGCACACTTCTATCGGTCAGAGCAAACGCCTGGACTTTGGCTCCACCGGTTTCACCGGTTGACACACATCACACTGGCACAACCGCCGCAAGAAGGCATACGAGTAGAGGCCGGTATCATGCCCATCGCTCCACGTGAATTGGAATGCGTACCGTCCAACCGGTTCTACGTCCTGGAGCATGATCACAATAGGCACATCATCAGGTTTCAGGCGAAGCTCACCCGTCCACTCATCCGTGCAGGCGGCGCAGGGACACCGTTGCCGGAGATACCGGACGGGATAGATGGCCTTATGGCCATCACTCCACGTGATGCCCAATACGCCTTTCTCTAACCACTCCATATCGGTGGGCTCGAGCACAACATCAGTCATAAAGACACCACTCCATCCCTCGGATCGCCTACTGCATTTACGCAGGGCTTCCGTGGGTCAGAAAATCCACCGGTGGAAGTCGCCGCCCAGCGACCACTGTGACATAACTCTCAATGGCTGACTCAACCTCAGCCCGCACCTGACCGACGGCATGCAATCGATTCAGCAATGACGGCGGCATGTGTACGGCCTGCTGGAGAAACGCGACGCTTCCGCGGGACAAGACCGTACACCGAAAGGGTTGGCGACTCGCACACCGCTCACAGACCATCCCACCAGCAATCGGCGAAAACTGAGGGAGCGGGCTCCGCGGCCGTTGACCGCAGGTCGCACATAGCTGGACTTGAGGTCGAAATCCGGCAACTCCCAACAAACGAATCTGGAACAGTAATGTAGTCCATGCTGCATCCCGGCTCTCCAACAGCGTGCGCAAGCCTTCCTCTAACATGTCGAACACACGCGGCTCGGCATCACCTTCGGCCATGACCGCACTCACCAAATTAACCATCCGTCCCGCCGCCGCCATGAGCGTCAGATTACTACGAAAACGTGCAAAAGGCTCCTCTTGCGCCACTTGTGAAATTCGATAGAGTGAATCGCCGGGTTTCTCGAACAGATCGAGATGGCACAGGGCAAAGGGTTCGATCATACCGCCCAAGCGGCTCTTCAATCGGCGCGCCCCCCGCGCTACCCCACGCAATTTTCCCAAGCGCATCGTGTAGAACGTCACAAGACGGTCTGCATCGCCCCATTTCCGACTATGCAGCACAATCGCAGCAGTCTTCACCAGCGGCATCTGAGCACCCTGGGCCCAAAAGTGCATTGGAGGAAAAACGTAGGCTCCGCAACACTATCGAATTTGTTCAAGGAATACCGTCGCCAGCGTGAGGTAAATGGCAATGCCGGTAATATCATTGGCTGTCGTCACAAATGGGCCGGCGGCGACCGCGGGGTCCACGCCCATCCGTTTCAAGATAATCGGCATCACCGTGGCCATACTAGTCGAGACGAGAAAGGCTGTAATGAGCGACATCCCCACCACCATGCCCAGAAACACCTGATGCCATAACCAGCCGACAATGGTCAACATGAGACTACACACAATCCCCATCAGGAACGCAATCTTGAGCTCGCGAAAGAAAATCTTCCAGACGTCTGTGAGTTCTACCATTCCCGTGGCGAGTCCTCGGATGATCAGCGTGGATGACTGGAGTCCGACGTTACCGCCCATGGCAGCGATGACAGGGATAAAACTGACGATGGCGACCACTTCCTGAATCGTGTACCGAAACATCCACAACAACATCCCGGACAGCAGGCTGCCCACGAGATTGGTGAACAACCAGGGCAATCGCACTCGCGCGGCGACAATACTCGATGACTTGAACATCGAATCTTCTTCGATGGCCCCGGCCATCTTCAGCATGTCCTCGGTCGCTTCTTCACGAATAACGTCCACCACGTCGTCCACGGTAATGATGCCGACGAGTTTCCCGTCTTTCTCCACTACTGGAATAGCCAGCAAATTATAACTTGCGACCTGACGCGACACTTCTTCCTGGTCCATGTCCACAGCCACACTGATCAGATCACGCGTCATTATGTTCTTCAGGGGAGTCGCCGGAGGAACGGTCAGCAATTGACGAAGAGATAACACGCCCACGAGCCGGTCTTCTTTATCCGTGACGTAGATGTAGAACACCATTTCCGCATCGGTGGCCTGCTGCAAGCGGCGAATGGCTTCCTGCGCCGTGGCGTCCTCGGAAAGCGCAAAAAATTCCGTCGTCATGATAGCGCCGGCCGTACCTTTGGGATACTTCAACAGGTCGGCGATTTCGGTGGAGTCCTCCGTGCGCATCAGCGCGAGGATATCCTTCGCGCGGTCAGTCGGAATCACACTCAAGATGTAGGCAATGTCATCCGATCCTAGGTCTTTCAACAACCAGGCGGCATCAGAGGGCAGCATATCGGACAGCACCAGGGCAATGCTGTCGCCGTTCGAGTTCGCTGAGTACTTGCCCGCGCTTGACATCTCCGCGGACCAACTCAAAAATTTCGCGTTTCTCTTTTAAAGAGGACAGATGATCAACCACATTGGCGATATCCGCCGGGTGCATGCGCGCCAGCATTTTCGCCAAGTTAGTGATGGCGCCGCGACGTAAAAGTCTCTGGATGGATACCAATCGCACGTCGGACTTCGCCTGGCCGCCGACGGCAGGCTCGCGGGACGCATCTTTCCCCAGCGGCTCCTTATCAGGAAGTCGGGTAGGATCCGACGGCTGGATGCTGACGTGATTAATAACCTAACTCCGCGAGGGTTTCTTCGTCCTCTCGCCACGATTCCCGAACTTTCACCCACAATTTCAAATAAACCTTCATGCCAAACAGCCGTTCCATCTCTTCCCGTGCCGCCGTTCCCACGATCTTGAGACGCTCTCCGTGCTTCCCGATCAGAATACCTTTTTGTGATTCTCTTTCGACCAGCACGACGGCGCCGATCTTGGTCAACTTCTTCGTCTCTACGAAACTCTTCGATCTCGACCGCCACCGAATGGGGCACCTCTTCATAGGTCTGTTGAAGAATTTTCTCGCGGATCAATTCGGCCGCCAGGGTTCGCATCGACTGATCTGTCACCACGTCTTCACTGTAGGTGGCTTCACCTTCCTCCAAGAGCGAAACGGTCACGGTCAACAGGCGATCGACATTATCCGCCGTTTCCGCCGACACCGGCACGAGTTCCGTCCACGGAAAGATCCGTAGATACTGGTCCATCAAGGGAAGAATGCGAGACTTGTTCACCAGATCGACTTTATTAATCACCAACACAACCGGACGCGGCTGCTTCGCCACGGCTTGGCGCACATGGTCGATCACGGCCAAATCTCCCGGCCCCGGTTGGGACGTCGCCTCAACCACGACGTACAGCACATCCGCATCATCAAACGTATCCAGCGTCGTACGCACCATGCGGCGGTTCAGCAGGTGATGCGGCTCGTGGAACCCCGGTGTGTCGAGGAACACGATTTGAGCTCCCTCCACATGCGCCACCCCCAAAATCCGTGTCCTGGTCGTTTGCGGCTTATCCGAGACAATCGCAATCTTTTCCTTCAGGAGGCGATTCAAGAGCGTCGATTTTCCGACATTCGATCGCCCTATGATGGCCACGCTTCCAAATTTCATGGTGTCTTCACCGATGGGAACCGTTCCTTTTCTCCGACCGGAGCCAGTTGATACACCGTCTCTCCTTTCCGCACATAGCCTAGTCGTTCCCGAGCCAATTCTTCAATGCGAGTCGTATCGTATTGAACGCGATCTAGATCGGTTCGTAACGCGCTGTTCAACCGCTGCAGATCCGACAGCTCTTGATCGAGCTGTTCCGCATGCTCGCGCAGATGCAAATAGCGCGAAATCCCCATCTCACCGAACAGCAGCGTTCCTATCATCAGCACCAGTGCCCCAAGCCCTACCCACCTGCCGGCGGCACAGAGCTTTCGTTGCCAATCCAACCAATCGCGACCACGGTTTGGCTTGATGATCACAATGAATTACGTCCTCGATGGAACAGCCGAGCGACCACGGTACTCCGCAGCCGAGCCCAATTCGTCTTCAATTCGAAGAAGCTGATTGTATTTCGCCACGCGATCAGTTCGAGACAAGGAACCCGTCTTGATCAACCCGCTGTTCGTTGCCACGGCCACATCCGCAATCGTCGTGTCTTCGGTTTCGCCGGAGCGATGCGAAATAATCGCGGTATAACCAGAGCGCTTGGCAAGCTCAATCGCATCGAGCGTTTCCGTCAGCGTGCCGATCTGATTGAGCTTGATCAGAATCGAATTCCCGATTCCCTCGGCAATGCCTTTGGCGAAGATCTCGACATTGGTCACAAAAATATCGTCGCCGACCAATTGTACTCGCTTCCCAAGCTTTTCAGTCAGGATTTTCCAGCCCTTCCAATCCAGCTCGCTCAAGCCGTCCTCGATTGACAGTATTGGATACCGATCCAACAGCTTGCCGTAATAGGCGACCATTTCCTCGGAGGAACGTTCTGGATTTTTTTCCGCTTCCAACCGATAGCGTCCCTTTTGATACAGCTCGCTGGCGGCACAATCCAAGGCCAACGCGATGTCTTGGCCGGGACGATACCCGGCCTCCTCAATCGCCTCCATGATCAAAGCAAGCGCCTCTTCATTCGATTGCAGATCCGGGGCGAAGCCACCCTCATCACCGACAGCCGTATTCAACCCCTTCTTCTTCAGAAGCGCCTTCAACGTATGAAAGACTTCCGTCGCCATGCGCAGGGCTTCGCTGAATCGTGGCGCGCCGACCGGCATGATCATGAATTCTTGCAGGTCGAGACGGTTATCCGCATGAGCCCCGCCGTTGATAATATTCATGAGCGGCACCGGCAGTACCCGCGCATTCGTTCCACCGAGATAACGATACAGTGGTTGGCCCGTCTCATTCGCCGCGGCCTTGGCGACGGCCAGCGAGACGCCGAGGATGGCATTGGCGCCGAGCTTGCCTTTGGTCTTGGTGCCATCCAGCGCAATCATCGCGTGATCGACCGCGACCTGATCCAAGGCTTCCATCCCAAGCAGTTTCGGGCGCAATGGCCTTGCTCACATTCGCGACTGCCTTGGACACACCCTTTCCCATCCAGCGCTTTTTGTCGCCATCCCGCAACTCGATGGCCTCTTTTTCACCGGTCGAGGCGCCCGAAGGCACCGCCGCACGCCCATGCGCGCCGCTCTCCAGGAGCACTTCGACTTCCACTGTGGGATTGCCGCGTGAATCAATGATCTGCCGAGCCTTCACGTTCCTGATTCCACTCATGCTTGTCCTCTCCTCCGCAACCAACTCCCGTTAGAAAACGATGACATGATCAACCAGATCCTGCGAATTCTGTTCAGCCAGTTCCGTTTCGGTCTGGAACTGACCTTGCTGGCTTGTGAACTCTTGCGATGACCTCTTTATCGGCCTTCTGGAGGGGATGGGCATTTTACAAACTTCGCCCGCTGAGACGCTTCTGAGGCCCACGCGTCCCGCGAACACATGCGCAATCCCGGCTCATCCGTGGAGTTGGCTCTTCAGCAGCTCATTCACCTTCCCCGGATTCGCTTTCCCACCGGATGCCTTCATCACCTGCCCGACGAGGAACCCTAACACCTGCTGTTTGCCTTCCTTAAATTGCGCCACCTGAGCCGGATTTTTCGTCAACACTTCCTGAATGATGGTCACGAGAGCGCCTTCATCCGAGACCTGACTGAGCCCCTTCTCCTGAACGATCTGAGCCGGTGCCTTTCCCGAGGCATACATGTCCGGGAAAATCTCCCGCGCCACTTTGAGACTAACCACGCCCTGATCCACGAGCATCAGCAAAGCGACCAAGCGCTCAGGCGTCACCGGTGAGGAATCTGCCTCGATCCCGGCGTGATTCAACTCGCGCAGTAATTCCCCCATCACCCAATTGCTCACCGTCTTGGGATGCGGATACAGCTTGACGCAGGCTTCGAAGTACAGTGACAACGCCTTGCTGGAGGTGAGAATTCCCGCATCGTACTCCGGCACGCCGTACTCCGAGATAAACCGCTGTTGTTTGGTCGTGGCGAGCTCGGGCAACCCCTGACGAAGCTCCTCGATCCAGGCAGCGGAAATGTCCAACGGAACCAGGTCGGGATCCGGGAAATACCGATAGTCGTGCGCCTCTTCTTTACTACGCATCACCGCCGTCTCACCGCGATCGTGGTTCCAAAGCCGCGTTTCTTGGCAAATCTTCCCGCCTTCGTTCAGCACCTTAGTTTGCCTCTTTATTTCATAATCTACGGCGTCCTTGACGAACTTGAATGAATTGATGTTCTTCAGCTCGACCTTCGTCCCATAGGCTGCCTGACCAGTCGGTCGTAACGAGAGATTCGGTTCACAACGAAAGCTTCCCTCTTCCATGTTACCGTCGCAGACGTCGAGATACATCAAGAGGTCTCGCAAGGTCTTGAGATAGGCGACCACCTCTTCAGAGGAGCTCAGGTCCGGTTCGGTGACAATTTCAAGCAGTGGAGTCCCGGCACGATTAAGATCGACCAGGCTCATTCCGCTGCCGGCCTCATGCAGATTCTTTCCCGCATCCTCTTCCAAATGCGCCCGCGTGATACGCACGCGCTTCCGATTTCCCGCGACCGTGATGTCGATCCAGCCCTGTTCACAAATCGGCGCTTCGTATTGTGAAATCTGATAGCCCTTTGGCAAGTCGGGGTAAAAATAGTTCTTGCGGGCGAATCGATTGCGTACTCCAATCGTGCTGTTCAAGGCCAACCCGGTACGCACCGCCATTTCTACCGCCTTCTCATTGATGACCGGAAGCGTTCCCGGCAGGCCGAGACACACCGGGCAGGTCTGGGAATTGGCCGTAAGACCGAATGTAGTTCCGCAGGCGCAAAACAGTTTTGACTGTGTCCGGAGTTGCGCGTGCACCTCTACGCCGATGACGACTTCGTACGCCACAGTTATCCCTGCTCTCCCTTGGTGAAGTGCTCGCGCTCCCGCTTCATCGCCTCCCGCCCGGCATCGAATGCGTCCCGCAAGACGGTTTTTTTGGACTCGATAAACTCACGGCCTTCTTCGACGGCGCCCTCAAACTTCTGCCCAGCTTCCCCGACCAAATCCCGCAACCCATCCTCGGCGCGCCGTGCATAGCCGCGTAACATTTCACGCGATTCTTGTCCGGTTCGGGGTGTCAACAAAATCGCCGTGACAGCGCCCAGTGCCGCCCCGCTCAAAAAACCCAACAACAGGGCCGCTGACGAGGAACCTTCATGCTCCGCCATGGTAATGCCCTCCCTCTTTAGATCGTTCGGTAACCACATGTTTCGCCGCTTTCAAACCTGCAAACACACTGACCACATGAGCCAAAAGCGAACCTCCCGACCCCCTCACAAGCTGATGGACCTGATTCACCGAATCGCCCACCTCTCCCAAAGCATGCAGTAAGACCGCGGCATGGTCGACACCATCACGTGCTTGCTCCGCCACGTCATTCAGGCTGTGACTCATCGTTCGCAACTCACCGACCAGCGTGGGCAACTCGCGATTCAGCTTCGTCACAAGTTGTTCCGCCTCCGCGGCCGTTTTTCGAATTTGAACCAAGAGCGGGACGAGATAGCCGACCAGAATCGCAAAGGCGACTGCAACCAAAATGGCGGCCACATCAACAATCATAGATACCCCACAGTCCAACTCATCGAACCGCCGGCTTCTTGGTACGCCACATCGTCGCCTGCTCATAGGCGTGCGCTCCTCGCAACAGGGTCTCTTCCCCAAACGGCCGGCCGATCAACTGCAGACCGATGGGAAGCCCCGCCTGAGAAAAGCCGCAGGGGAGCGCAATCGCGGGAAGCCCAGCCAGATTTGCCGAAATGGTGAAGATATCGGATAAGTACATCTGCAACGGATCCTTGGCCTTCTCCCCAAATTGGAAGGCCGGCGTGGGTGTCACCGGAGTGACGATCAAGTCCACCGTTTGAAACGCCTCGTCGAATTCCCGGCGAATCAAGGTCCGCACGGCTTGCGCCTTTCCATAATACGCATCGTAGTAACCCGCGCTGAGAACGTAGGTGCCCAGCATGATTCGACGTTTGACTTCGGCGCCGAATCCCTCCGCTCGGGTCTTGAGGTACATATCGAGCAGATCTTTACTCTCCCTCGCCCGCATACCGTACTTCACTCCGTCGTATCGTGCCAAGTTTGAACTGGCCTCGGCAGTAGCAATTACATAGTAGGTCGCCACGGCTGCATCCGTCGTCGGTAACTTGATCTCCCGAATGTCGGCGCCGAGTTCACGAAGGGTTTCAATCGCCGTACGAACGGCTTGTTCAACTTCGGGATCGAGCCCATCGATGAAGTACTCGGCGGGGACACCGACCTTGAGCCTTCTCAAGTCTTTTCTTTTTAGCGCCTTGAGATAATCCGGCACCGGCACATTGGCCGACGTGGAGTCACGCGGGTCATGTCCCGCAATAACCCCCAGCAAAATGGCGGCATCGGTCACGTCTTTAGTAATGGGGCCGATTTGATCCAGCGATGAGGCAAACGCCACCAATCCATATCGCGAGACACGGCCGTATGTCGGCTTGAGTCCTACCACACCGCAGAAGGCCGCGGGCTGGCGAATAGAGCCTCCGGTATCCGACCCCAATGCTGCGACACATTCATCAGCCGCTACGGCCGCAGCCGATCCGCCACTCGATCCTCCCGGAACGGTCTGGAGATTCCACGGATTACGGCTGGCGCCGAAGGCCGAGTTTTCGGTGGATGATCCCATCGCAAATTCGTCCAGATTCGTTTTGCCCAGCAATAGATAATTCTGCGCGCGCAGTTTGGCGACGACGGTCGCGTCATAGGGCGGAACGAAGGTCTCGAGCATGCGGGAGGCGCAGGTCGTCCGCACACCTTCAGTGCAGATATTGTCCTTCACGGCCAGGGGCATGGCCATCATGGGAGTCGTCTTCCGCCACCCCTTCAAGGCTCGATCCAGCCCCTCCGCCTGTGCAATGGCGGCTTCCTGGCATTGCGTGAGGTAGGCCTTCACCTTGGGTTCGACCTGCGTCACGCGCAAGAAGTAGGCGCGGACAATTTCGGTGGCCGTCACATCTCCGGCCGTAAATTTCCGCTGCAATTCCGACAGCGTGAACTTATGTAATAACGTCAAAGACATCAGCGTTTCGTCACCTTGCGAGCAATTCGATTTTTGGCATCGACCAGGATGATCTTCGGCTTATGCCGCTTGATCTCCTCGTCCCCATAATACTCGTAACAGAAAATAATGATCTGATCCCCTACTGCAGCCTTCCGGGCCGTCGGTCCGTTCAGTACGATTTCACCTCGCCCTCGCTTTGCCCTTCATGGCGTAAGTCATAAACCGCTCGCCGTTGTTGAGATTGGAACAGACGATGGCTTCGTAGGGCAGAATGCCTGCCGCATCCAAAAGGTCTTCATCCACGGTGAGACTGCCTTCATACTCGAGACAGGCTTCGGTGACGGTCGCACGATGGATTTTTGCCCGCAACATTTGTCGAAACATAACGTTATCTTATCTCCTTACCTATCTACGACTCTTGGATAATCTTCGGCACTCGGAAACAATGGGCTTCTGCGTCGGGAGCGTTCCTCAACGCCTGTTCGTGCGAAAGGGACGGCTGCGTCTGGTCCGGACGAAACACGTTGGTCTGTCCTAGCACGGTCGACGTGGGTTCCACGCCTTCCGTGGGAAACGTCTTGAGCTTTTGCACATACGCGACGATCTGATTCAACTGTTGCGCAAACGCTGCCGTCTCATCCTCGGTCATCGCCAGCCTCGCCAGCTTCGCTACCTTCTCGACTTCCTGCTTCGTGATCTCCATCACACTTCCCTCGTTTCTTTAAGGATATTCAGAATGGTCTTCAGCAAGGCCGCAGGAAGCTCGGCGACAGGCGTACCCGAAGGTACATTGCAGGATGCCGAGCGACCGAGAACGCAGTTGGAAGCCATGTTCCGCATCCGACTATTCTACCGTCACGCTCTTTGCGAGGTTGCGCGGCTGATCCACATCTTCCCCGCGCAGCACTGCAATGTGATACGCCAGTAACTGTAGCGGGATGGTAAACAGAATCGGCGACAGCAACGGATGCACGTCGGGAATCGTGAACACGGCATCCGCAATATTGCCCAACTCGCGTTCCCCTTCCGCCACAAATGCAATCACCGGGGCCCGGCGCGCTTTGACCTCCATAAGATTGCTGACCGTCTTCTCATACAAGCGATCCCGAGGCGCTAAGACCACCACGGGCATATCCTTGTCGATAAGCGCGATAGGGCCATGCTTCATCTCACCCGCGGCATATCCCTCCGCATGGATATATGAAATCTCCTTGAGCTTGAGCGCGCCTTCCAGCGCGATCGGGTAATTGATCCCGCGCGCCAGATAGAGGAAATCCGGCTTCTTGTAATAGCGCTTGGCAATCGCCAGAATCTCCGCCTCTCGCCCGAGCACATGTTTCACCAGGGCCGGCAGCGTGACTAATCGGTCCAGCCAGGCCTTCCCGTCTGCCGCGCTGAGCACGCCGCGCACGCGCCCCAAATGCAACGCGAGCATGTACAGCGCCGCCAGCTGACTGGTGAAGGCTTTGGTCGAAGCCACGCCGATCTCCGGCCCGCAATGCGTATAGAGCACACCATCCGACTCACGCGCCAGGGTGCTGCCCACGACATTCACGATCGACACGACGCGCGCGCCCTTTTGCTTGGCTTCACGAGCCGCGGCCAAGGTATCAGCGGTTTCGCCTGACTGCGAAATGGTGATGAACAAGTCGTTCTTTTGAACCAGTGGATCTGCGATACCGAAACTCGCTGCCGATATCGACTTGCACCGGCGTTCGGACCATCTCTTCGAAAAGATACTTGCCGACCAGTCCCGCATGCCAACTCGTGCCGCAGGCCACAATCCAGATGTGACCGACTTCGGCGAACTGTTGTGGCGTCAGTCCGATATCGGGCAAGTCGGCTTCCCCGCTCTCATAGGAATAGCGGCCGCGGATGGTATCGAGAATCGTCTGCGGCTGTTCATGAATTTCCTTCAACATGAAGTGCGGATAGCCGCTTTTCTCAGCGGCCGACGCATCCCAGGTTACGGTCGTCTTTTTGCGCTTCACGGCTTTTCCATCGAGATCGGTAAAGACGCTCTCATTCGCCGTCACCTCGACGACGTCGCCTTCTTCAAGAAACGTCACGTCCCGTGTGTAGGAAAGCATCGCCATGACGTCGGAGCCTACAAAAGCCGCATCGGCAGTCTGACCGATCACCAGCGGACAGCCGGACCGGGCAGCCACCAACAGACCAGGTTCGCGATCAGAAATTACCGCGAGGGCATAACTTCCCCGAACTTCCTTGGCTGTTGCGCGCACCGCGTCAGCCAGGCGAAGGCCATGCTTCTTCATATGGGTGTCGATCAAATGCGCGACCACTTCGGTGTCGGTTTCAGACTGAAACTTGTACCCGTCTTTGACCAGACGCTGCTTAAGTTCAACATAGTTTTCGATAATCCCGTTATGCACGAGGACGCAGCTCTCGGACCGATGCGGGTGAGCGTTCTGCTCGGAGGGTTTACCATGGGTCGCCCAGCGCGTATGTCCAATTCCACACATTCCACCGAGGTGTTTCTGCGCCAGCGATTTTTGGAGATTGACCAATTTACCGACACTCCGGCGAATTTCGATCTTGGCTCCCTCCTGGATCGCGACCCCGGATGAGTCATAGCCCCGGTACTCCAGCTTTGACAGCCCATTTAATAGGATTGGAACCGCGTCTTGATGTCCCACGTAACCAACGATGCCACACATAGGTCCTCGCTACCTCCGCTTCAAGCGTTGAACCGCCGGTTGCTTTTTCTTCACGGAACCCGCCAAACCCTTCAGAGCCTTCGCGCTCTTCGGCCTTTGCACAACGGGAGCCGGAACCACCGCTTCCCCGCTTTGCAACGCCCGTCGCCTTGCCGCCCAGTCTTCACGCGTGACCTGAGGCACCCGCGAGAGGACCAGCGCATCCGCCGGCACATCCTGCGTCACCGTGGTTCCAGCCGCAATCATAGCCCCCGATCCGATTGTGACTGGTGCCACTAATTGCACATCGCTCCCGATGAACACCTGGTCTCCGACCACCGTCTCGAATTTTTTCCATCCATCGTAGTTACAGGTGATGGTCCCCGCGCCGATATTCACTCCCGCCCCGATCCGCGCGTCGCCGAGATAACTCAGGTGGTTAGCTTTCGACCCCTCACCAAGCTCTGTCTTTTTCATTTCGACGAAGTTACCGACCTTCGCTTTCCGCCGCACCGTCACGCCAGGCCGCAAATGCGCAAACGGGCCGAGATGAGACCCCTCTTCAACCTGCGACTCGCGCAAGATGCAGTGATCCAAAATTTCCACCCTGTTCCCAATGGTGCAGTCGGTGATACGCGAACCGGAATGCACCACCGTCTCCTCCCCGATCACCGTCCGCCCCTCGAGCGTCACGTTCGGATACAGCACCGTGTCGCGTCCGATCGTCACCTCGGCATCGATCCAGGTCGAGGCGGGATCCCGCATCGTCACACCGGATTCCAGCCAGCGCTCTCGAATCCGCTGCACGAATGACCCGTTCGGCTTCCGCCAACTGCGCCCGGCTATTGATGCCCAATCCTTCCTCGATCGTCGCGCAACCGCAGCGCCGACACGGTGCGCCCCTGCTGCACGGCCATCTGTACGATATCGGTGAGGTAGTACTCCCCTTGCGCGTTGCGGGGATCAAGCTTGTCCAATGCCGGAAACAGAAAATCGCCGTCTACAACATAGGTCCCCACATTGATCTCACGCACGCGTCGCTCATCCTCGGAGGCATCCTTGTCTTCGACGATCGTCTGCACGGCGTTATCAGCGGCTCCCTGCACCCACTCATCACGGCGACGGCGAAGCACGCGTCCGTAACCCGATGCATCGTCGAGCACGGCGGTCAGCAGAGTCACCGAGGCGCTCTGTGCATCATGCAGCGCCAACAGCTCTCGCACGGTCCCCTCCGTCAGCAGCGGCGTATCCCCATTCAGGATCAAGTAGCGCGACGGTGTTCGCTGTGACCGGCCGGCGAATACAGGACGTGCCTGCAAGACAGCGTGTCCGGTTCCTAACTGCCGCGTTTGCTCGGCGACAGCCACATGCGCACCCACAGCTTCAACCACTTTCCGCACGTCAGCCCCCTGATGTCCGACCACCACGGCGACACCCTGCTCCGCCAAGCGGCTGGCGATGTCGACGACATACAGCACCATGGGGCGACCCGCCACGGGATGGAGCACCTTGGCCACGGCAGACTTCATGCGCTTGCCGAGCCCCGCCGCCATGATGATGACGCCGAGCCCGGATAGCGTGGAGTGTGATGCATTGGAATGGGTCGAGTGAGTCATGAGACGCCTTCGGTAGAAAAGTTGTTCGGCACGGTTGCCACGGTTGCGTGGTCAGCGGCGCAATCAGCCGACCTGCACGCCTGCGTCAGGCTGTTTGATCGTCGACCATTTTTTCACCTGACCCTGCGATGCGGTACCTGAAGGAGGAGTCGGTGTGTAGAGCCCCCCGGAGACAATCAACTTCATCGCTTCTTCAACTGTAATGTCGACGGCGATCACTTCCCCTTCCGGCACCAACAAAAAATATCCGGAGGTGGGATTGGGGGAAGTCGGCACGTAGACATGGACCAACGGGTCCGGCGAAAGCTGTTGCATTTCACCCTTGGTCACGCCGGTCACAAAAGCAAAACAATAACTGCCCTTCTTCGGAAATTGAATCAAGACCACGCGGCGATAACTCTCGCGCTCCGCAAACGACAAAATGTCCATCATCGACTTGATGGTAGAATAAATCCCGCGCACCACCGGAACACGATTGAGCAAATTTTCCCACTGTCGCACGACCTGGCGCCCAATAAAATTGGCCGCAAGGAGACCGGTGACAAAAATGAGCAACACGAGCGCGACAATGCCTAAACCGGGCACATAGTACCCCGGGGTCACGAGGCGCGCGGTCGCATTGCCGAGAATTCCATCCAGGCTCACAAACAGCGTCTTCAAAATCAGGATGGTCCCCCAGAAGGGGATCATGACCAGCAAACCGGTCAGGAAGTAACGCTTTAAAGAGGCCTTCAACATGGGTGGCTGAGGGGTCCTGGGTAGAGCGTCATGATACTGGTCTTTCCCCAATCGTCGCAAGCCTTTTCTTGCTATTTTCAATCACTTGGAATAGGATTCGGCCCTTCCTGTTCCATGGATTTTCTGACCTAAATGTTGACTCAACACAGGCGACACCCCCGGGGCCTGCTCATTACGCTCGAGGGCATCGAAGGGTGTGGCAAGTCGACCCAGACCAGACTCCTCGGCGAGTTTCTCCGGAGCGAAGGATATGTCACCGTGGAGACCCGAGAACCAGGCGGAACCCCCCTCGCCGAACGCATCCGCTCGGTCATGCTGGATCGCCCAGGTGAACCGGTCGCACCCGAAACTGAAGCCTTTTTGATTTTCGCCGCACGCCGCCAACATGTCTCGCAGGTCATCGAACCAGCTTTGGCGCGAGGGGCCATCGTACTCTGCGATCGTTTCAGTGATTCCACTCTGGCCTATCAGGGATATGCGCGAGGATTGAATCTTTCCCTGCTCCGATCACTCGACCGCCTTGCCACTGACGCAATCACACCACACTTGACGTTACTGTTCGACCTCCCGGTGGCCAGGGGTCTGGCGCGGCGCCGATCTGCAACTGTCCAGAACCGACTCGATCGTGAGTCTCTTCAGTTTCATCGAAAAGTGCGCGCCGGTTTCCTGGACTTGGCGAAGCAACATCCCAAGCGAATAAAGGTGGTCTCTGCAGGGTCCGCTCAAGATACGGTCGCCCGCACAGTGGCGCACATCGTAGCGCCTGTGCTCAACACGCATCGCCGCCGCGCAGCGCGAAACTCACCGTCACCGCATAACCCCATACTACGTACATCGCAGGCTCGCCATGCCATTCGCTGATATTATCGGACATACTGCTGCCAAGGCGTTGCTCAGGTCGGCGATCATGCAAGACCGAGTTGCTCACGCCTATCTCTTCCATGGTGACGATCGCATCGGAAAACGCCTCCTCGCCCTACGCTTGGCGCAAGCGCTCCTCTGTGAGACATTGCCGGCCGATCAGGAACCGGACGGCTGCGGCGCCTGCCGAGCCTGTCGCCAGGTGGAAGCGCGCACCCATCCCGATTTCATGGTCATCGAGCCGGATCGAGAGCAAGCCAATCCTCAGATCAAGATCGAATTGATTCGCGACATCGAGCACCAGATCATCTATCGCCCGTTGATCGGCGATCGGAAAATCTGCCTGATCGACGACGCGGATCGCATGACGATCGGCGCTGCCAATGCCCTGCTCAAAACATTGGAAGAACCACCCGCTCACAGCCTGTTCATATTAGTCTCGAGTCGGCCCTACGCCATGCCGGCCACGATCCGCTCCCGGTGCCAGGCGTTGAGACTCACGGCGCCGGCACAGACCCAGGTTGAAGCCGCGGTCATCCTGAAACGCGAGCTGCCGCCGGCCGACGCGCAATTTCTGGCCGTGCTGAGTGACGGTCAATTGGGCAAGGCTCTGGAGTGCAATCTGGAACAAGCACGGAATAGACAAAAGGAATTCTCCCTCATTTTTTCACGCAAGGGTTTGCAGTCCTTCTCGACCATCCTCGCCAGCGCAGAAACCCTCGCTAAAGCGGACCGTGCCTTGGAGGCATTTGATTGGCTGATGAGATGGTTACGCGATGTGCTCCTGCTGGCCGTCCGCGCCGGGATCGGATCACGTGCTCAACCTGGACCAACGCACGGACATGCAGGCGCTGGCCGACGGCCTCGACATCGACGAATTGTTGGATCTCATCAGCGACCTCGAAAAATTGGAACGACAGGCCAATCGCAACCTGAATCTTCAAATGGCGCTCGAAACCATCTTGCTACGGGTCCGTCACCTGCTCCTGCCTCAGTACGAAACCGGCGCGTCACGATAGGCTGAAAGTCTGATTAGCCTCCGCCCCAGGTAGTCTTCACAACAGCCTGCTAGCTTTCATCGTTGGCCTCTTGCTATCTTCACCTCACGACTCATGAGCCAATCCGACGCCTTCTACATCACGACGCCCATCTACTACGTCAACGACGTGCCGCATATCGGTCATGCCTATACCACCGTGGCGGCGGATGTGCTCGCCCGCTACTGGCGACTGCCGTGGGCGCGACGTATTTTTCCTGACCGGACTGGATGAACATGGGCAGAAGGTGCAACAAGCCGCCGCCAAGGCCGGCATCGACCCGCAAGCCCATTGCGACCGACTCGCGCCACAGTTCACAAACCTCTGGGAACGGTTGAACATCTCCAATGACGCCTTCATCCGAACTACGGACAAACAGCACCAGGAAGTGGTTCAACGATATCTTCAACAGCTTTATGATAAACAGCTGATTTATAAGGCTGACTATACGGGATGGTACTGCACGTTTGACGAACGGTTCTGGACGGAGAAAGATGTCGTCGATGGTCTCTGCCCGGATTGCAAACGTCCCATCGAACAGTTGAGCGAGCACAACTATTTCTTCAAGATGGGGCAGTACCAGGAAAGACTGCAGCGGCACATTCTGGAGAACCCGGACTTCATCCGACCCGACTCCCGCCGCAACGAAGTGCTGGGATTTTTGCAGACGCAGAAACTGGGCGACCTCTCGATCTCGCGCCCAAAATCCCGACTCTCCTGGGGCATCGAATTGCCGTTCGATAAAGACTACGTGACCTATGTCTGGTTCGATGCGCTCGTGAATTACGTCTCCGCGCTCGAATACCTGCCCAAGGAAAAACCAGCCGGGACGCGGTACTGGCCCGCTGATGTCCATCTCGTCGGCAAGGACATTCTCACGACCCACGCAGTCTATTGGTCCACGATGTTGATGGCGCTAGAACTCACACTTCCGAAGACGATTTTCGCGCATGGCTGGTGGACGGTCGACGGCGAGAAGATGTCCAAAAGCCGCGGCAATGTCGTCGATCCCAATAGGATGGTGGAGGAATTCGGCGCCGATGCCTTCCGCTACTTCCTGCTGCGCGAGGTGCCGTTCGGACAAGATGGGGATTTTTCTGAGGGCGGTATGGTCAAGCGCATCAACAGTGAGTTAGCCGATGGGTTGGGCAACCTCCTGAGTCGAACCCTGACGATGATCGAACGATTCTCGGGAGGGATTGTCCCGCCCCATGATTCGGCCATCGACGGCGACGTTGAACATGACCTAATGCGTCGCACCGGAGATTCGCAGGTGAGGCTTCGGATCACATCGAAAATCTTCGATTCAGCCGCGCGCTGGAGTCGATCAGCGATATCGTTCAACTCTGCGATCAATACATCGATAAAACCGCGCCATGGGTACTCGCCAAGAAACCAGAACATGGCCCCAAGCTCATGAACAGCCTCTACCACATTGCATACACGCTTGGGGCACTTGTCGACCCGCTCTATCCCTTTATGCCCCACGCCAGTCTGCACATGGCAATGCAGCTTGGATTGGAGCCAAAAGATGACGGTAAGACTCTTACCTCGAAGGATCCATATCTACTTCCCGGAACAACCATAAAGAAAAGCACAGCCCTCTTTCCCAGAATCGAAACATCCAAATCACAAGGAGCCAAACCAGTGAGTGATCCAGCCCCTTCTTCCCAACCGACGGCCGCCGTACCGCATCACGCACCCACCGCCGTACCACAGAGCCCAGCCCCCTGCAGCCACTGCTCCTGCGCAGCCGGCCCAGATCACCATCGATGAGTTCATGAAAGTCCAGCTCAAGACAGCGAAGGTCTTGGCGGCCGAACGCGTGCCGAAATCAGAGAAGCTGCTGAAGCTCCAGGTCAGCCTCGGGAGCGAACAGCGGCAAATTGTCGCCGGCATCGGCAAGAAATATGAGCCGGAGGCGTTGATCGGCAAAACCATCGTCATCGTGGCGAACCTGAAGCCGGCCAAGTTGATGGGCATCGAATCTCAAGGCATGGTGCTCGCGGCAGGTGACAGCGACGTGCGTGGTCTCGTGACCCTGCTGGAAGATGTGGAGCCCGGCACCAAAGTGAAATGACCCGTCTTTCCCTTACCAGGCTGATCGGCGTCTGCCTCCTCATGCTGCTGAGCGACGCGGGTGCTGCGTTCACTCCCGAGCCATCCGAGGCCGAACTCGAGGCCAAAGCCCATTACAACGATTCTCTGCCCACCACCGTAGTGGTACGAGTTGTCGCGCACCACTCGCTGGTCTTGGGACACGAGGTCGGCGGCGCGCGCGTGACGATTACCGACGTCGCAACCGGGCAACTGCTGGCATCTGGCCTTCAACAGGGAGAACCGGGCGACCAAAGCCAGATCATGCGGACGCCGCACCGCATGGAGGAACCGATCTACAGCGGACGGTCAGCGGCCTCATTCACCACCACCATCGAACTCGCACGCCCGACATTGGTAGAGATTGTCGCGGAAGGCCCACTGGCCTATCCCAGCGCGTTGCAACGAACCAGTACGACGGTCCTGCTGATTCCCGGGCATGACCTGATCAACGACGGGATCGTGCTGCAGCTCTACGGGTATCTGGTTCAAGTCGAACATCCCAAACCTGGCGACTCCCTCATTGCCAAGGAAGACGTTATGCTTCAGGCTTCGGTACGCACCCTGTCCGGCTCTTTGGTGCGACCTCATAGCGACTGGGACTCCCGAAGGATTCAGATATATGGCGAACTTCTGATCGGAGACCGGGTTGTTGAACGTCTCCAAATGTTTTACGCGGGAGAGAAAAGCCGGTTCGAGGCGCCTTTCTTCGTGCCGATTTCTCACGACGCGCCTGACGGCATCACCCTACGCGTCATCGCGGCAGACGCCGCGAACGGGAATTTCGGAATGGGATCGGCCCAGTACCCCGTGCTTTCTGAACGGCTTCGTCCCAAGAAGAACGTCCCGTCGGATCCTATGGTCAAATGATCAAACACGGTAAGCCGCAGAGCATCCTCTTACTCTTGAGCGAAATACCGCGGAATGTGTGGAAATTCGTGCCGGCGCCGGCGCGAGTGCGCGACCTGTTTGAGCACGCGAAGGGGAACGGCCCCGTGCATCATCTTCATCAATGAATGACTGCCGACAAACTACGTCGCGCAGCGCTCAGAACAAGCCCGTTCCCGTAGCACGATGACGCCAGCGGCTTGCCCTTCCTAGAAACCCGTGAGACACTAAATGAAATGGTTCCGCACACCTACCATGCACTTCGCTCGCGTTTAAGGATTGCCCTCGCCTTCAATGCGGTCATCATCGCCGGGGAATTCGTCGGCGGCTTCCTGACCAACAGCATCGGCATCATCGGGGACGCGGGACACAACCTGGTCGATCAGGGGTCTCTCTTCTTAGCTCTCTATGCCCACGTACTGACGGCGAGACCGGCCACCGACGCGCGGACCTTCGGCTATCATCGAGCCGGCATTGTGGCGGCCTTCCTCAATTCCTTCATCCTGATCCTCACGGCCGCCGGTATTACGCTCGTGAGTCTACAACGCCTTATGACGCCGGTTCCGGTTCCCGGTGGATGGGTCATGCTGATCGCCTTGGTCAGTTTTGCCGCCAATCTGTCCATCGCTCTCCTGCTTCAACATGGCGCCAAGGATGACCTCAACATTCGTAGCGCCTTCTGGCACATGCTCAGTGATGCATGGGTTTCTTTAGGTGTCGTCGTGAGCGGCGGGATGATTCTGCTGACTGGCTGGTGGATCCTTGATCCGTTAGTGAGCCTTTTCGTCGTCGTGGCGATTGCCAGAGGGGCCTGGCCGCTCTTTAAGGAATCACTTGAAGTTCTGCTGGAATCCACTCCCCCCGGTGTCAGCCCCGCGCTGGTTGCGGCCTCCATCGAATCCATCCCCGGCGTGAAGAATGTCCATGACCTGCACATCTGGGCCGTTGAACCTCGCCTCATCATGATGACGACACACGTGCAGGTGGACGGGGATGACGAGGCACTCACCAGCGATCTGCTTCAGACCATTCGGAGACGCATCACGACCGAATTCGGCATCAAACATGTGACCATCCAGCTTGAAACCGAATGCTGCCACCCGGATGCGGTGCACTGCGATCTCAACCATCTGGCCAGTCAGCACTCGCATCAAGAAGTCCTGCACAGCCATCACTAGCCCGCGCGTCACCCCAGCAGATACAATAGCCCTCATGAATCAGACATCTCCTGTCCCTTTCTACATTCTTTGCGGGTCGCTCGGCGCCGGCAAGACCACGTTGCTGATGCGTCTCCTTGAATTCTGGAACAGTCAGGGCCACAAGGTCGGAGTCCTGATGAATGAGGCGGGGGCAGTCAGCATCGATGGCCCGCGCGCAGGGACGATGGCCGATCAGGTCCTCAACCTGGCTGGTGGCTGCATTTGCTGCGACACGAAAGACGATCTGGCGTGGAGCATCACCCAGCTCGTTCAGGACTACCAGTCCACCTTGATCGTCCTGGAGTGTTCCGGCATGGCCGATCCGGCGGAAGTCGTCGATGCGGTGACCGATGCCTACGTCTCGCGCATTGCGAAGCTCGAACGAATTCTCGCCCTACTGCATCCCGTCCCACTGCCCGACACCGGCATGGCAGAACTCGTGACGCGCAATGCCATCCGATATGCCGACGACCTGATCCTCAACAAGCGGGACCTCTACATCCCTGGCCACTGGGAACAGTTTCGCGAGACCATCACGCGCTACAATCCCTATGGACGGATCTGGGAAACAAATCACGCGCGACTGGACATTGCTACGTTACTCGCCGCACCGGCGACACGAACCGTTCCCACCAATGTAACGTTTGAAAAACCTCCTACACCTGGCACCACGCACCCATCCCGCGCGTCTCACCACCCGATGGTGACCACGGTGCAGCTTCCGAAGCCACTCGACCGCACACAGTTCATGGAATGGACGAAGTCGCTACCGGAGGGCATGGAACGCGCGAAGGGATTCTTTCGCTTTGCACAGGAGCCTGAACTGCAGGAATTTCAGTTCTTTCCCCCGCGCACCAGCACCGTAGCCCCGGTCATGCTGCTTGACGAACCGGACCATGTCGTGGTGTTGATCGGACGAGCCTACGACCAGGAACGCTGTCGAGCCTCCCTACTCGCCTGCCTGGCGCGATAAGTTGGTCAGGAGATCGAGCCGGCTTGGGCCTGCGAGGGAGAGACCGTCGCCGGCAATCGGCCGGAAGCGAGACCAGCGGCGCAGAAACCACGCCACACTCGCACCGATCAGTCCCCCCACGATCCAGCCTCCGACGACGTCCGTAAGATAATGCGCCCCGATGTACACGCGCGAAAGACCGATCGCCGCCACCAAGGGCCAGCCGATCCAACCCGATCGTGGATAGAGGACTGTGAAAGAAGGCTGCCGCCGAAGCGGTATTAGCAGCATGATTGGAAGGAAAGGAAAACGCGCCGCCGCAGCCGAGTAATTGATGCACATCTGTCAGCGTCACGCAGGGGCGCGGACGCTGAACCAAGCCCTTCAGCTGCGTCCCCAGCGCATCCGTCGCGCCGACCACCCCAGCCAACATCGCCCCGCCGATCACGCATTCACGCCAATTGACCCAAGCCCAATAGGCGGCGGCCAATAGTACGGGAAACCATAGATTCCCCGGTTTGGCCAACTCGACCATCAGCCAGTCCAGCAGGCTCGACCACCCGGCCACGCCGTTGATGCCGCGAAAGAGGATCTCGTCTAAGTCCATGGCGCGACGATAAAGGGTCGCGAAGGATCAGTCAAATGATTCAATGCAAGGTGAGCGGGGAAAACGGAAGACGATTGCGTTCGGACTTTCGGTAGCCCAAGTAAACGGTGTGGAGATGTCGAAGCAGAGGTGAACCGCACAACGCCGTCCGCTGCGATTGGCTTTAGGCGAGAGGTTATATTGCGGTTCATGCCTTGGTAGTGATGGATGGACTCTCTACGAAGTCGTCGCCCATCATCATCTTGTCGGGTGCGTGTTGTTCTTCTTCTCGATCAGGCAAAGCAGCCTCCTCCCGCCGAGATCACAAAAATTTTCCATGGCTAATCCGCGGTTGACAGGTATGGTCGAGCGGCGTAGGTTGCCGTCATTCGAAAGCAGTTCCATTGAGATCGACTGATTCCAACCTTCGCTCAGCCAATGAACTCCAGGGTGCGAGTCTATGCCGATAGGACAATCGTTCTTCATGGGCAGCAGCGACGTTCATCTCGTTCGAGGTCAAAAATCAGACCGGCTGGATGGTCGCCTTGTGTTCGGCCTTGTTCCTGAAGGCGCCAAGCGAGCGGATGAGTATGTCCAGGATCATCAGGACGTGAGCCTTGAATTTAAGCCCCTGTTCAAGGGCATAAAAACCGGCGACCTGATTGAAGGGCATGGCTTGAAGGTCAATGTCAAAACCGGCCGGATCGAGGTCAACACAACTGCTCCGGCGACGGTCAAGAGCAATTTCATCATCGAAGCCATTGCGAAGAACCTTCCTGATGGCCCCACGTTCACATCCGTGATTCGGGTACAGATCCATCCCTCAGCTGTTCGCATCTGGTTGACTCCAGAACGATTGGTGGTCCGCCCGGAGGAAGCAACCAGGCCGGAAACCACGTTGTCCAGATTTACGGTGCGCGCCGAATTTGCTGACGGAGTCGTCGGCGATATCACCAGAGAACATGGGGTCACCTGGTTACCGTCGGAGCAAGTCACCACGGGATCGTTCAGCGGCTCGCTGATCATTACGGCGGGCGATACACCTGGCGACGACATTACTATCAAGGCCAAAGCTCCCGCTGCGTGGGGCAGTTTGTCGGCGACCGCGACCATGCATATCGAGAAGGCCTGGTCGGCTGAAACCAACCCGCCTAAGGCCGAGATCATCCCGGGCGGTGGATGGCCGGGGATTCTACGGCCTGAGAATGCGCCGAATATCCTGTTTTTGGGCGATGGGTTCACGAGTAACGACAGAACATCGTTTGAGAACATCACCAATAGTTTCGTCCAACACCTGAAATCGAGTCATTTCACGTCACCCTACAACCATCTCGCCACGTCGATGAATTTTTGGCGCGCATTCGTTCCGGCTTCCGCAACAGGCATCTCCGTAGAGAGCGAGATATTCACCTTTACCATTGAAGGCAAGGTGTTCGCGAGGACTCTGCCCGCTGCCCAAAGGCCGAACGACGCATCCCTATGGACCATCGAACATCTGCTCTATGTGGTCGGTCTGCCGATGCCGACGGATAGCGCCAAATCCGATCAGGATCTGCGTGACGAGTGGAAGCAGTTCGTGGACTCGCACACGATCGAGCCGGCAGCGCGGACGGATTGGGAACGGATCGTCAATCCTGGACCAGGTGAGGCAGATCTCTATACCGATATCATCGCGCAGTGGAAGATGATGGGTAGCCGCAGTTTCATCGATCTGATCGACAGCTTTCCGGGCATGACATACGGGGATCCTCCCGCAGCGGAGCGAACAGGGGGCAATTTCTCTCTGGGCGTGCGCAATTCCTTCGGATTAGCCGACGCGTTTTTCCCGTTTCTGGTCGCGGCCGACGGGACGAAGCTCGATGCCGACAAACCCATCGGCTTGCTCTGGGCCAAGACCGATCCCAGCTTCAAGTTCGACAATACGAGTCTGGTTGTCTACCTGTCGGCCGTTCCGGGAGGCCGGGCAAACTCCACGATCGCCATGAGCCTGGGATCCGGCAACATCAGTCTCCCGGTGATTGCCGTTCCCGGGCGAAACTCGTTCAAGCTCGACAGCTTCGTGCTTCCGCAAGAGGCGCCGCCTGAAGCGTGCCGTACTCTGGCTCATGAACTTGCGCACAACTTCGGTCTCGGCGATGAATATACGGAAGTGAATCAGCGTTTCGCTTCGCAGGACGAACCACTCAACGGATCGGCGAATCTCCAGACAGAAAAAGGCGCTCAGAATCCGGCGGGAAAATTTTCCGGCGATGAGATTAAATGGAATTGGCACCGGATCAGCAAAGCGGCATTGATCGGGCCAAACAAGAACGATCCGACCAAACCGCCGATCACCGAAAACGCCGGCCAGTTCGAAATCCCGCTGCGCCTGGGCCACGGGCTGCAATTCGTCACGGGCGACAAGGTGCTATTGCGCGTGCGCACATGGAACGAGCCGATTCAAAAAAAGCCGGACACCCTCACCCTCGCGCAGCTACTTGAAGTCGTCGAGATAAAAAAGTTCGAGCCGGGTGTGACGGATCCGCCGCCGCGAGATCGGATCGTCGTCCGGCCGGTGAACGCCGGTGCGGTGACGTTGACGCAGCTCGAGCGCTTCAAGGAAGGCAGTGTCGTCTATCTCCCAACGCCCGCGCCGGAATCGGTACGCCATCCAGTGAACTATCCCTTCGCCGAGATGGTGCCGCTCAATATCAAGCAAGCGATTACCGGCCAGAATCGCCCGCTCACGCCGGTGCCCTGCACCGATGCGACCGGCGCATTCATGCAGCTTCCCGATTTGACGGATATCGAAGTGAATTTTCGCGGAAAATTCTTCAAGCCTTTTATCGTGGGCCTCTATGAGGGCGGCGGCAAGGATACGTGTGGAATCATGCGTCCAGCCGGGAAATGCATGATGCGCGCCCACTATGAGGAACATGCGTTTTTCTGTCCGGTGTGCCGCTATGTGATCGTGGATTATGTGAATCCATTTGTGCACTTTCAGATAGACCAAGAATACGGATTTATTTATCCCCAATCATAATCAAACTATTCGAACGCATGAACAGGCATTGACGCGAAGTCCGGCAGCATGACCGAATCCACTGGCACGTTCATCATTCTCGGACGCCATCTCACGCTGGCGCTCCGACCGCTGCGTGATGCGGTGTTGGACAAAGAGCGTTTCCGCGCGCTCATGTATCAGCTCGGTTGGAGCCCTACTGATCTGCCGCCCGCCTATGCCGCGTTGGCGACGGTGATCGATGATACGACCGCAACGCTCGACCGTCTTGCCGATCCGCCGACATCCGAGCAGATCGCCGATCTTCTTGCTGCGGTCAAAAATGCCTACCAGGCTATTCGAGCCATCTCCGCGGCCCCGCCGGGCGTCGATGCCGGCGCATTTCTAAGCGAGATCGGGGAACGATTGTTCGAGCTGTTGCTCACCGAATATCTCGCCGCTGCTCTCCCAAGGACCTATCGTATCTTGCAAATGCTGAACGTGATCGAAACGGAATCCATACCGGCAAGCGACGGACGGTCATCCTTCGTCCGAACGAAGTTCAAATGGGCGGAGATTCCGAAGATCGTGACCGAGCCGGATCAGCTCCCAGCACGTGTTTATGGCTGGGGCACACAGTCGTTCAAAGTAGATCGCGCGCTCGATCATGTCGCGGAGTTGCTGGTGGCGCTCCGCTTTCCGGTTCGCATGCAGGCGCCGCCCGAGAGTCTGGTGAGGGCCTATCTAGGAATGGGGAGTGAGCCCGTTCCGGCCACCTCCTCGTCACTGATCGTGCCGTTTTACTACATCGATATCGACGGCAAGACGAATGAGGTCGCGATACTGCTGCGCGCGCTCCCCGGTCATACCATGACGCTCCCCGGTCTTGTCATCGAGCCGCACATTCCCGCCCAGTTTCCTCTCCTGTTGACCGTTTCAGAGGAACTCAGTTTTCGGGTCCGTGCCGGCACAAACATCGCGACGACGTTGGGGATTCTTGTCCGTCCCGGTGAAGCCTCGATCAAGTATCCGTTTCAACCAGGTACGACTCCGCCTGACGCCGGCATCGGGATCGGCTTCGATTACATCCCTTCGGCCCCGACGCTGCTCCTTGGCTCACCGAAAGAGACACGTCTGGAGTTTCAGGGAGCATCTGTCGATTTTGAAGCGACGACGCGTAACGGCATGCTCGACATTCTCCTAAGCGCGCAAGTCAAACAACTGGCGCTCGTGCTCGCAGCAGGCGACGGCGATTCTTTTTTGCGCAGCCTGCTCGGCAGCGGGGAACGCCGCATCGTGATGCCGCTCAGTATCGAATGGTCTCGGCTGAACGGTCTGCGCTTCAGCGGGAACACGGCATTGGAAACGACGCTGGCCCCGCATCAGTCCATCGGGCCCGTCAGGGTCGACACGGTGACGATCCGGCTGTTCACGCCCTCGGATCATTCCTCCGACCTGGCGCTGTCTGTCGGCGCGACTCTATCAGGGCGTGCTCGGCCCAATCGATATCAGCATCGACGGCATCGGCTTCCAACTGGCCTCCACCTTCTCCGACGGCAATTTCGGGCCCTTTGATCTCGATGTCGGGTTCCAGGCCCCGAAGGGAATCGGGCTGGCGATCGATGCCACCGCCGTGAAAGGAGGCGGATTTCTTCGCTTCGATCCTGAACAGGCGCAGTATTCTGGTCTGGTCTATCTGGAGATCGCCGGCGAACTGACCGTCACCGCCTTAGGTCTGTTGGCCACCAACCTTCCCGGCGGCGCGCGCTATTCGCTGATCGTCGTCATCACCGCGGAGGGGTTTACCGCGATCCCCATCGGCTTCGGATTCATGCTGACAGGAATTGGCGGTGTACTCGGCATCCATCGCACGGTGAATGAAGTGGCGGTACAAGCCGCGGTGCGCAATCAAAGTCTCAATGCTCTGCTGGCACCACACGACCCGGTCCGCAACGCCCCGCAATATTTGACTGCTTTGAATGCGCTCTTTCCCCCGGCCGCCGGCCATTATCTTTTCGGCCCGGTGGTGCAACTGACATGGGGAACGCCGGCGCTGCTCACGATCAACCTCGCGCTGGTGCTCGAATTCGGCGCGCGCACCCGTCTTTTCGCACTCGGCCGCCTGTCCGCAGTCTTACCCAAGCCGGATCTGGATCTCGTGCGGCTCCAAATGAATATTGCGGGTGGCATCGATTTCGATGAGCAACGAGCCTTTTTGGACGCGGCGCTCTACGACTCGCGATTGTTGAACAAGTTCGTCATCACCGGTGAGATGCGCATGCGCATGAGCTGGGGGGATCGGCCGTTTTTTGCCATGGCGATCGGCGGCTTGCATCCGGCCTTCACCCCTCCGCCCGGCTTGGAGCAGATGCCGCGCATGGCCATCGTCTTCGCCGATACGGACGATCTCAAAATCCGGTGCGAAGCCTACTTCGCCCTGACCTCCAACACAGTCCAATTCGGCGCCCGCGTGGATCTCTTTGCCCGTGAATGGAAATTCAGCGTCATCGGCCAAGCCGGCTTCGACGTACTGATTCAATTCGATCCGTTTCATTTTATCGCGTCGCTTTATGCATCACTTCAATTGAAATGCGGTTCCCGCAACCTCTTCAAAGTCAAATTCGAAGGAGAATTGTCCGGGCCGCGGCCGTTGCATGCGCGCGGGAAGGCCACGTTCGAAATTCTCTGGTGGGATTACTCCGTCTCGTTCAACAAAACGTTGGTGAGCGGTGAACGGCCCCCGCTTCCGCCAGCCGCAGACGTGACCGTCCTCTTACGGGAGGCCTTGGCCACTCCGGCCAATTGGCACGCCACGGTACCGGAATCAGGCAAACGGCTCGTCAGCGTGAAGGAATCCCTATCGCCGACCGGCACAATCCTGGTCCACCCGTTGAGCCAACTGACGATCCAGCAGAAGGTGGTGCCATTTAACCTGCAGATCCAAAAGTTCGGAAACCGGCCGATCTCAGGCGGTCCGCAAGAATTTCGTGTTCAGCACCTGTTCGTCGGAACCTACGATGCTCCCATCACCCCCTTGAGGGACCACTTTGCGCCGGCCCAATTCCGCACCATGACCGATGATGAAAAATTGTCGAGTCCGTCGTTTGAATGGCTGGAAGCTGGCGTTCAGACCGGACCGGGAGGACCGACCTGCGGAACTGCCGTCACCGCCTCTCTGGAATATGAGGAAATCATCATTCCTGAACCCACTCCGCCGGAGCCTCTCCGACCCGACCCGCCGCGCTTTCTGTTTGACGCCTCCGCAGCGATTCGGCTTGCCCAGTGGAGCGCAGTCGGACTCACCCGATCCGGTCTTAGCCGCGCACGGACCTATGAAGGACCGGTCGTGCCGGTGGTCGAACCCACCAAGCGCTTTACGGTCGTCTCACAAATGGATCTGGCGGTCCATGGCACGGCGGAGTTTTTGACCCGTGCGGAAGCCAACGACGCCTTGCGAAAGCTCTCGCCCAATCGGCGGAGAGAATGGCAAATCATAATGACTTCGTAAAACGAATAGCCATAGATCGAGGAACCAGGCATGGCAGACAACGCAGCACTCCACTTTCTCCCTTGGGTCAGGCAAGGAACGCCGCTGGGGAATACCCATCCGGATACGTTAACGCCGAATCAACCGGCGCAGGTGTCCTTGCCGGTCACCGTGACGTTTTCACAGTTCAGCCACACCGTTCCGATGCGACTCTATGGTCCAGGCGACGTCACCGCCATTGACCCGAGCCAAATCGTCCGGATAGAACCGCGCCCTCGCACCACGAACTTTGAGGTCAATCTCTTCCCATTCGTGGAATTCGATCGGCCTGATTTCCCCTGGCTGTTCACGCCCGCCACGCCGGGGCAGCAAGAGCGGTTACGTCCCTGGCTCTGCTTGACGGTCATTAGAAAACAGAACGGCGTCGTCCTCACAGGCAACGGGGCATCCGCTCTCTCAATGTTGACCATCACGACGCCCGCCAGGGCAACCGACGAACTCCCGAACCTGACGGAATCCTGGGCGTGGGCGCACGCGCAAGTGACCGGCGCAGCTGCCGACAATGTTTCAACGGTCAAGACCGCGCTCGGACAATTTCCTGAACGGACGGTCTCGCGGCTTCTCTGCCCGCGCAGGCTCCATCCGAATACCGACTATTACGCCTGCCTGGTGCCGGCGTTTGATGTCGGCAGGAAGGCGGCGATGGGGATTCCCGTCACCCCCGATGACCTCGCCACATTGATGCCGGCTTGGTCTTCGACGACCACCTCCATCGACCTGCCCTTATACTTCTTCTGGGAATTCAGCACCGGAGAAGAGGGAGATTTCGAATCGCTCGCCCGGCTCCTCCAGCCACGACCGATCCCGGACACCGTTGGCACGCTATCGCTGGATATCGGTCATCCGGGCTTCGGCTTGCCTGAGCAGGATCGCGCCATCGTCCCCATGCATGGATTGCTCCAGCCGGTACCGCTTCTGCCGACGCCGTTACCCGCCATTCCCGATGTGCTGCGAAGCGAACTTGCCGCCATACTCAACGCTCCGGACGAAGCGCGTAAGCAGCCGGTTGACGAGCCGGTTGTCGCTCCACCGATCTACGGCGCCCCCTACCCACCGAAACGGCGGGTCGGACTGACCAGCACTCCTCCACCCTGGTTGAACGAACTGAACCTGGATCCTCGCCATCGCATCGCGGCAGGGTTGGGCACCAAGATTGTTCAACAGGACCAGGACGCGCTCATGGCCTCCGCCTGGCAGCAACTTTCCGCCATCCAACAGGCCAATCTCGACCGGCGCCGCCGCCAATTGGCGTTGGTGACTCGTACGGTCATCTTCACGAAACACCTCAGCCGTCTCGGCAACGACGAACTCCTGCAAGTCACCGGCCCTAGTCTGTCCAAATTTTCAGCGATGGAAGGAGCGCCAACCAAGACGATGGCGGCGGACATCTTGTCTTCCGAATTTCCGGCATTCTGCTTAGCCGCGCTTCGCCGGGCAGCACGGCCGAGAGGACCGGTGAACCGCCGCGCGCTCACGCCTCTGTTTCTCTCGACCCACAACCGGCGCCTCGTAGAATTACTCGACAGCCTTCCCACCGGGCCGCCTCGACGGCCATTTCCGCTTCGTCGGGTCGTACAGCCGGCTCCCAGTTTAGTGACAGCGAACAAAGTTTCGAACGCGGCAGGCACTCCGCGCGTCGAGGCGGCGAAGATGAGCGCCGCCTCGGTCCAAGCGGAACCTTCGCATGGATTCTTTCTCTGGAAAACGGACCATTGGGAACGCAGCTCCGTCGCCTTCGGGCAGGAGTTCCGCCAAGCCGCGTTCGACCACCTGAGCCGCATCGTCCGTCCCGGCGTCGTGCAGAGGCCGACGTTGACCAGGCCGAACACCCTCATGTTGCGGCGCCAAATGAATCCCGAAAACGTCGACGGTGGAGTACGCCGGCGCGCTGGGAGCGCCATGTCCGATGAAGATCCCCTTGTCGCCTATCCACAATTCTCCAGACCGATGTCTGAGCGACTCATCGAAGCGGCGCCGGATCTTCTGCTGCCGGGATTGGACGAGGTGCCGGCGAACAGCGTGACATTGGTCCAATCCAACAATCGCTTCATTGAGGCCTTCATGGTTGGACTCAACCATGAGATGGGCCGCGAGCTGCTCTGGCGGGAATATCCTACCGACCAGCGCGGGAGCTATTTTTCTTTGTTTTGGGATCAGCGTGGGGCACAGCAGGGCAGTCCCTCACTCACTCTGCCCGCCCTTCACAAGTGGACGGGGCAACTGGGCACCCACAGCACCTTGACCGGCGTAACGCCTTCATTGATTCTGCTTGTGCGCGGCGAACTGCTGCGCCGGTATCCCACCGCCGTCATCTATGCGGCCGAAGGGGCGCGTGACGCGGCAGGCCGATTGAAACCGGGGCAAGCCGTACGTTATCCGCTCTTTCGAGGATCGGCGCCGCCGGACGTCACGTTCTTTGGGTTTGACCTGTCCGAGACACAGGTACGGGGCGGGGTGCCGCCGGCCAATGATCCGGGTTGGTTCTTCGTCATTCAGCAACAGCCGGGAGAACCGAGCTTCGGCCTCGACATCCAGCCAAATACGGAGCCGCCCGCCAAGGTCACGCGCTGGAACCAGCTCACGTGGCGTCACCTGGTCGCCTCCGCCCCCGATCTGGACCGCCTTTCACATGTGCCGGTTGCACAGGGGACCCCCTCCTTGCCGGACACGTCGGGAAATCCGCTTGGCGCGCAATGGGGCATGAACGCAGCCCACATGGCCCGCATCACCTGGCAACAGTCGACCCGCATCGCCATTCACGCCGCCACCATGCTGCCTCCCGGAGGCCCGCATGCCTGAGGCGACATTGATCGACGCGGACCGCCCCTTAGCCCTGCTCCCCGTCCGCCTCGAGACGAGATTCTTCGGTCAGGAACTGCGAGTGCGGATCTATCCCGACACGATTCACATCGATACCCACGAACCGGAACTGACGGCCGATGAAATGGAGTGGGGCCGTCATTTTCATGAATTGGTCTGGCGGGCGAGTCATGAGGACGACCGTCAACAGGCCGCTTGGGCGCAACTTGCCGGCCGATTTGGAGCCGAGCGTGCGGCTTGGATTGCCTTGCAGCTCACGCCGGTAAATGGCACGGACCGGCCAGCCACTCCTCTCGGTCCAGGCGACCCGATTTCCCACACCGCCTCAGTTCCCCACCATACCGATCCGGCCGGCCGCTCAATCCCAATCAACCTGGACTCGTGCTCCGAGGACCAACCTCCTGCCCGACCGATGGACCGCGACCGCCTATCTCGGCAATGACGTTATAGCCATCGCAACCGGACAGCCGATTCCCGACCGTCTACAGACCGGCCCCGATCCGCAGTCGTCGATTCCCGAGGATGACGACCAACTCCCTGTGGACGAGGGCATGCAGTGGATGGTGGATTTCGAACGGGCGGAACAGGCAGGCATGGCCCTGCGGCTGTCCTTGCCTGCTCCTTCCGTGGGCGCGATGTTGAAGGTCGACCGGTTGATCGTCATGGGCGTCAAAGCCTCGCTCACTGCCGCGGTTTCTGCCGATCGTTTGCACGACGCCCTGCGCGCGCATCGCTACACGGACGGGTTGAGCCTCCTCGCCCACGGAACCCCGACCAACAATACCGCCGACGCGCCGTCGGGGTTTCGCGGCACCGAACCGGATCATCGAACAAGCGCCCGGCCCGTCCTGGGTGGGCCGTTGTTCGCCAGCGGCGACCGATCAGACGGTGATGAATTGCGCCAAGCATTCGGCCTTCCGATCGATGTCCTCAGTCGGACCGTCGGTGCCGACGCCCATGAGCAACAGGATGCACGCCACATGAATCGATCACTCTGGGCGGCGACATGGGGCTATTACATTGAACAGATGATGAATGGTCTGTCTCCGGAGGCGGATCTCGATGCCAACCTGGCATGGGGGCGCAGCCATTTCATCGACTATGTCCGGGCAGCCGGCCCATTGCCTTCGATTCGGATCGGCAAGCAACCCTACGGCCTGCTCCCGGTCACCTCGCTGACCTTGTGGAAAAGCGCGCCCGGCGACAGCGCTCAGCCTGAAACGGACAGCCGCGTGGCAGCCTTCGTACGCAGCTTCCTGGACGAGTGGCTCGCGTTGAGCCAGGCCTCTCCTCATATCGGCAAAACCGAAAACCCGGATCAAGACTTTTTGGCTCTCTTTGCTCAAGATGCCTATGCGTCGCACTATTCAGTGCGAAATCTCATGGGAGAAAAGTATGTCTGGCACCTGTTGGGATTTCTTGGCCAGTTTCCTACCGACAGCAATGGCCGCAACACGGCATTTCAACAGTGGCAGGCTCAACATCTCGCCCTGGCCAGGGCCGCCCAGGCTCGACTCCACATTGGGCCTGACGCGATGCGTTCTCGCCTGGCCATGGCGCTGCATATGCCGCAGTCGGAACCCCTCGAGCCCATGCCCATCATTCAGCAGGATCCCGGTCCGACCTTGACCTTCAATTATATCGATCGCCTTTTACAAGCGCCGGATATGTCGACAGTCATCAATCATGGGTCCGTTCCTGCGCCATTCAGTCTGCTCTACATGCTCCTGCGGCATGCCTTATTATCAGAATATGCTGCGGCAGCGGGGCGGGCGCTTCAGCTTTCCCCTGGCCAACGATTGGAGCCGGACCACATC
The DNA here is from genome assembly GCA_963839785.1 of uncultured Nitrospiraceae bacterium. Classification (GTDB taxonomy): domain Bacteria; phylum Nitrospirota; class Nitrospiria; order Nitrospirales; family Nitrospiraceae; genus Nitrospira_A. The sequence continues at coordinate 567,911 of CAWIWD010000021.1, read as the reverse complement.
GATTTTACGGCATTCGGCACAGCGGAAACTCCACTCGGCCGCATCAACCGGTCCAGCCTGCAAAGCGGCATCGCTTTCACTGCGCCCACCGACAGCAGAGTGAAAGAATTCCGGGACAGCCTCGCTCACCTCAAGAACTTAGACGTCATGCGGCTTGATCACCTTCTACGCGGAACCCTCGACCTCTCGTCTCATCGCCTGGATGCGTGGGTGACCTCCTTTGCCACCCAACGGTTGAAAAATTTGCGCCGAACTCAGCCCACTGGCGTCTATGTCGGCGGCTATGGCTGGCTGGAAAATCTGCTGCCGTCCACGCCAGCTGCGACGGCTCCCACGCCGTCCGGCGAGCCAGCACCCGTAGCTGTCGCACTCAACAATCCTGGATTTGTGCATGCCCCCTCGCTGGATCAGGCCACAACGGTCGCCGTCTTGCGCAGCGGCCACCTTTCCCATGCGGCGGATGGAAAGCCGGATCTGTTGGCCGTCGACTTGTCGTCGGAACGGGCGAGGCTCGCACAATGGCTACTCGATGGCGTGAAGGCTGGGCAGCCGCTGGGCGCCTTACTGGGATATCGCTTAGAACGCGGCCTCCATGAGCAGCATCCCGGACTCTTGCTCGACCGTTTTATCGCACCCTTGCGCGGATTGGCTCCGCTCACCTCCACCAGAGTTGACCAGGCTGGCCAGGCGGTGGAATCGATTTCGGCCGCGCACGTCGTGGACGGGCTGAAGCTCTATCGCCGCTGGAAGGCCTCGCCGACATTCCTCGCGGACGAATTGCACGTCGTTCCACCCGCGCAGCCGACGGAGGTGGCCGCGCTGGAAATGGAACTCCGCGCGCTCGATCATGCCGTGGATGCCGTCAGTGATGCACTCATAGCCGAGTCGGTGCACCAAGCGGTTCGCGGCAATCCCAGCCGAGCCGCCGCAACGCTGGATGCACTCGAACGTGGGGAAGCTCCTCCGCCGGAACTCGAAGTGATTCGAACACCCCGTTCCGGCCAGACGCTCACGCATCGCATCATCGTGCTCTGTCCGCAAGACCTATCGACTCCCGGATGGCAGACAGCTCAACCGCGAGCCCTCGCGGAACCGGCCCTCAATGCGTGGGCAGCCAAACTCTTGGGCGATCCCGGACGGGTTCGAATTCGCATTGACCGCCTCGCACCGGATACCGGTCAGCCGGTTGAACATCATGAAGTGCGGGCCGATCTGCTGGAACTCTGTCCGCTCGACGTGCTCTATTCGGCCGAACCGGTCGATGGAGAAGGCCATTCCGAATTGGAGCAACGACTGCTGTCGGCGGCGCGGCGTACTCTCCAGAATCTGGCTCCCGACAGTCTCTTGCGCGTCAATCCGACGCGCGAGGCCCCGTGGCCTTCGACGGATCTGAGCTGGGAAGAATGGATGGAACTCGCGCGCACCGCGAGGCGAGTAGCCGCCGGCACAAGGGCCCTTCGCGCAAGCGATCTCGACAATGAAGCCCAACCGGATGCGGAGACCGTCGACATCGCAGAATTGACCCAACGCGCGAACGCCGCGGCGAAGTCTCTACGGCAGGCGGAGCATACGCTTCGCGCTGCGTTGACGACGGTCACGCCTGCCGCACTCGGTCAGATTCGAGGCCAGATGCTCGCCCTTGGGAACTTCGGCATCGCCGGCGCCGTTCCACTTTCCGCAGCCGGACAGTCCGAGAGCGATGTGCGGATCCTCACCGCGCAGACGCAATCTCTGGTCAAGGAAGCGGCCGCCCGCCTCGGCAAGGTGGACAACACGGAACTGGCCCTGGACGGTGCCGCTCCGAACCTCGACACACGTTGCTCGCTCGAGCAGCAGCGTCTCCGCGACATATTCGGTGAGCAATTTGTCGTGCTGCCGCGCATCCGCCCGGCCAACGCGTCCTCGCTCGCGCAATCCCTGGCAGCCAGCGTTTCTGTTCAAGGGGGTGATCCCTTTGCCGGGCTCACTCTCCATCAGCGGGTCGCACGGGTCCGCGAGGCAGTCCAACACCTAGACGACACCCTGCGCTATGCAGAAGCGGTTGGAACCGGAACCAGTCTCATGCCGGAGATCATTCAACTCCCCTACCGGGAGGCTGACCGGTGGATCGGCCTGCCTTCCACGCCGGAACAGCCGTACAGAGGCGGCACGCTCTCGATCATGGCACACCTCTCGGGAACGATCGATATGACCAAACCGCTCACCGGCTTGATGGTCGATGAATGGGTGGAAGTGGTGCCCAATGCAAACGAAAGCACCGGCGTCGTGTTTCAGTATGACCAGCCGAATTCCAGCCCGCCCCAAGCTATCCTGCTGGCGGTGCCTCCGAATCCAGTCGAACAACCAACGTGGACTCACGCCTCGCTACTACAGGTCCTGCGCGAGACGATGGACCTGATGCGCATCCGTACGGTGACGCCGGATCTGCTCAGCAGTTTTAGCCAGTATCTGCCGGCGTTGTATTTTGCCTTCAATGCGAAGGGCGACACGATCAGCACGGATTTTATCAACCCGCGTCGTTCCTAAGGACTACGATGGCTTCGATCACCACCTGGACAAAATTGGAACCTCACGTCGACGGCACGCCCTTGGCCGACACGTTGCAAGCCCGCCTGTATGATCCGCTCTGGCTGTTAGCCCGGCAATGGCAACTGGGCGAGTTCCAGGGAGACGACGGCGGCACGCCGCTTTCGGTCCGGCTGCAGGCGGACTGCGCACGATTGACCCGCTACCGCCCCGGCCCTCCTACCCCGACCCCGCTGCCCGGCCAGCCCTATGACCCGCGAACCATGCCTCTGGAAGCCCTGGTCGAACGGGAAACAGTCCGGCCTCATTCCCGACACGATGGCCTGCGGCTTCAATTGGCTGCCGAAGCAGGGCAACATTTTCTGCGCTTGCTGGGGAAGGAACCTTTCGGCGCTCGGTACCGCGCAGCGTTCATCGCGGCCTTTCCCTTGCCTCCTTTATCCGCCGAGCACATCGTGACCGAAGGAAAAGATGCTGTGCGATTCCTGCACATCATGACGGGCCGCGTGCCGAACGGCACGACCTTGGCCGAGGCCCTGCGGCCAGCCACGCTGCCGGCGACGCTGGGAATCGACCCTGCGCAACAGCCCGCGGTTCGCCAAGTCTGCAACCGGTTCCTCCAGTGGTACGACAATCTATTCATCCAGCCATCTTCCGGTGCCAATGACAGCACCAGCTGGCAGTCCGAACGAATGGAGTATGCGTTCTGCACCGCCGCGCCCACGCACAGCGCAGACGGTACTCTCACGGCCGAAACCGTGCTGACGGCCCGCGAGTATTATGGCGGCACGCTGGATTGGTACGATTTCGACGTCAATCCAGCCATGACAATCGGCGCGGCCATCGACCAACGCGCAGGACAGAATCCCCTCCCCATCGTCCGCACGGTGATCCCGGCGCCCGTCACCTATCGCGGCATGCCGGCCGCGCGCTGGTGGGAATTCGAAGACAGCACGGTCGATTTTGGACAGATCGAAGCAGAGCCGGAAGATTTGGCGCGGCTTCTCCTGGTCGAATTCGCCATTACGTATGGCAATGACTGGTTCGTCGTTCCCGTGGACCTGCCGGTAGGGTCGCTCTGCCGCATCCAATCACTGATCGTCACCGACACGTTCGGCGTGCGGACCTCGATTCCGTCCATCGAAGCCTCGACCCATCCGACCGCGTCATCCTGGCAAATGTTCCGCCACTCGATCGATCGTGCGGGCGACGCAATAATCACGACCGCGCGGCGGAAACGACCGGACTTCTTGTTTCTCGCCCCCACGATCATGCGCAATCTCGAAGGGAAGCCGCTCGAAGAGGTGTTGTTTCTTCGCGATGAAAGCGCCAATTTGGCATGGGGAGTGGAACGGCTGGTGGAGGGGATATCCGGAAGAGCCCTCAATCGGAAAGAAGCCTATATCGCGGGACAACAGCCACAACCGGCAGATCAGCCGGATGACGCGGCCGATCTTCTCATCTGGCGGCTCGCCACGGAAGTGCCGGATTACTGGATTCCGTTCGTCCCAGTACAGAAGAAGGCGGGTGAAAGCGCCATCGTATTCCGCCGTGGATCGACTCTCCGGCCAGACGGTTCTCACCGGCCGCAGTCGGCACGCAGCCATCTTTTGCGACCGAATCCCGACCAACCGCTCGACCTCTATGAGGAAGAACTTCCCCGGGAAGGCCTCCGCGTAACCCGCGCCTATCAATATACCCGCTGGCTCGACGGCCTGCCGTTTCTTTGGCTAGGCCGTCGCAAACAGCCGGGCCGCGGGGAAGGATCGAGTGGGCTGCAGTTCGATGTGGGGGAGAAGAAAGGCGAAAAAGAATAGGGCTGGCACACTCAATGACCGCCGAAGATTTCGGCATTCACTCTTCGAGCCGTGACTGTAACCAGACTAAACCTGCGCGCTGACTGGAGGGTACTGAAACGTTGGCCGTCGCGCTACGGACGGAATCGCTCCTGGCATTTCTCCCCTACCGCATTAACCCTGCAATCGACTCCACAGTTTCTCGAGGGTTTTGACAAACGCTTGACACTCTCGCTCGCTAAGATCGGAAAACAGTTCTGCGACCTGTTCTTTGTATTCCGCGCAGCGAGGAGAGATCCGGCTCATGACTTTGTGCGAGAGTTCGATGACGGTAGCCCGGCGATCCGTCGGGTGTCGTCTTCGCACGACCAAGCCGTCTTTCTCGAGCGAGTCGACAAGCGCCGTCACGTTCGTCGCCGTCACGCCCAGCTCCTTTTTGATCTCGCTCATGATTCGCGGGCCGCGCTCATGGATAGACCCCAGAATACGCAACCGTTGGGGCGACAGCCCCTTTTCAACCAGCAGAGATTCAGACCACCGTTGATAGGCCGGAGCAAAGCTCCACAAGAGTTCGACCAACCGGTGTCGGGGCAACTTCGAAATGCAGGGGGAGACGGGTGACTTCCCTTTCGTCTTGAACGGCGGGACTGTCTTGTCGGATCTCATCGTGCTATTACGGTACTGCAAACAGGAACGACATTCAATGATTATTGTTCATAATACGATAATTCATATATTGACTATTTTTTATGGAATGCCGGATACTGCGCGAAGGGTAATCATGCACACAGTCACCGCCAGCCTGATAAGCGTGGCGATCATCGGTCCCCTCAAATAGCCGGCGACATCTTGATGTGGCTCTGATTCAAGAACTCACCAAAAGGTGCACCATGAAAAATGTTCAAGGCATACCATGGCTGCTCGCGTTGCTATTGACCATGGCAGCATGCAACAGCGAACAAGCCAGCAGCAGCGGACAAGCCCCTCCTCCTGAAGTAGGAGTCGCGCAGGTGCTCTCGAGGTCGGTGCAACAGTGGGACGAATACACCGGACGCATCAGCGCGATCGATACGGTCGAACTGCGACCACGCGCCAGCGGCTACGTGCAACGGGTGGCCTACAAGGAAGGCCAGGATGTGAAGCAGGGCGATCTAATGTTCCAGATCGACCCTCGCCCCTACCGCGCCGCGTTGGACAACGCTCAGGCGCAACTGGCACGTGCGCGCGTCGCGAAGCAGCTGGAGACCATACGCAACAAGCGCGCCCAGGCCTTGATGGACGATGACGCGATTTCGCGCGAAGAGCTCGACTTACGGCATGCGGCGGAGGCGCAAAGCACAGCCGATGTCCATGCCGCCGAGGCCGCACTGGCCACCGCCAAGCTCAATCTGTCCTTTACCGAGGTGCGCGCGCCTGTCTCAGGTCGGGCGAGCCGCGCCCTTGTCACGGTCGGCAATCTGGCCACAGCCGACGAGACCCTACTGACGACGGTGGTCTCGCAAGATCCGATGTACGTGTATTTCGATGCCGACGAAAACAGTTACCTGCGCTACAGAGAACAGGAACGCAAGCACGAACGCACCGCACAAGACAACGCTGTACATGTCGGCCTCGCCAACGAGAGCGGCTATCCGCATACCGGTGCGGTCGACTTCCTCGACAATCAGGTGAATCCCACCATCGGAACCGTGCGCGCTCGCGCCGTGCTGCCCAATGCCGACCGCATCTTTACCCCCGGCCTCTATGCTCGCGTGCAGTTCGTCAGCGGGCAAAAGGCCCAGGCGCTGTTGATCGACGACAAGGCCATTCTCACGGATCAGGACCGCAAATACGTCTATGCGGTAGACAACGAGAACAAGGCGCAACGCAAGGACATCGTGCTTGGCAGCATGGTCGATGGATTGCGCGTAATCCAGTCCGGACTTGTAGCCGGCGACAAGATTGTCGTGGTCGGCGTCCAGAAAATCTTTTTTCCCGGCATGCCCGTCCTGCCAGCGGAAGTCCCGATGGGCGGACCGCCGGCACCGACTGCTCCTGCAGCCATGGCGGAGAAGTAAGGAGATCCGAGCCGTGGACTTCTCCAAATTCTTCATCGATCGGCCGATCTTCGCAGCCGTGCTGTCGATCGTGATCTTCGCCGCCGGCCTGATTGCCATCCCAATGCTGCCGATCAGCGAGTATCCGGAAGTCGTCCCTCCCGCCGTCATCGTGCGCGCGACCTATCCGGGTGCCAACCCCAAAGTGATCGCCGAAACAGTGTCCACGCCGCTGGAAGAAGCAGATCAACGGCGTTGAGAACATGATGTACATGAAGTCGGTCGCCGGTTCCGACGGGGTGCTGCAGATGACCATCACCTTCCGTCCCGGCATCGATCCCGATGCCGCCCAGGTGCAGGTACAGAATCGCGTCAGCCAGGCTCTGTCCGCGCCTGCCAGCGGAGGTGGTCAGCCTAGGCGTGACGACGCAGAAGCAATCGCCGACGCTTCCTTGTGTACTGATCAACCTGCTCTCGCCGGACGGAAAATATGACGCGCTCTATCTGCGCAACTACGCCAATATCAAGGTCAAGGATGAGCTGGCTCGCCTGCCCGGTGTCGGCCAGGTGCAGCTGTTCGGCAGCGGCGACTATGCCATGCGCATCTGGCTCGATCCGGACAAGATCGCCGTCCGTGGGCTGACCGCCGGCGATGTCTGCGCGCCGTGCAGGAGCAAAACATTCAGGTCTCGGCCGGACAGCTTGGCGCCGAGCCGATCGCCAAAGGCACCGATTTCCTGATCTCGATCAATGCACAAGGCCGCCTGCGCACAGCCGAGGAGTTCGGCGACATCGTGCTGAAGATCGGCGCCAACGGCGAGATCGTGCGCCTGTCCGACGTCGCGCGCATCGAACTCGGCGCCAGCGACTATACCCTGCGCGGACAACTCGATAACCAGGATGCGCCGCCGATCGGCATCTTCCAGGCGCCCGGCGCCAATGCCCTGGCAGTACGCGACGCAGTGATCGCGAAAATGGACGAACTGTCCAGACACGCTTTCCGCCGGGCATCGACCTACCGATCGGACTACGACACTACGGTCTTCGTGCGCGATTCGATCAACGCGGTCGTGCAACACGCTGCTCGAAGCCATGCTGCTGGTCGTGCTCGTCGTGATTCTGTTCCTGCAGACTTGGCGCGCCTCGATTATTCCACTGATCGCGGTGCCGGTCTCGGTAGTCGGAACATTCGCCGCGCTGTACGTGCTCGGCTTCTCGATCAACACACTGACCCTGTTCGGCCTCGTGCTCGCGATCGGCATCGTGGTCGATGACGCGATCGTCGTGGTCGAGAACGTCGAGCGCAACATCGAGGAGGGCCGCACGCCGCTCGAAGCCGCGCATCAGGCCATGCAGGAAGTGTCGGGCCCGATCGTCGCGATCGCGCTCGTGCTGTGTGCGGTGTTCGTGCCGATGGCGTTCCTGACCGGCGTGACCGGCCAGTTCTACAAGCAATTCGCCGTGACGATCGCGATCTCGACGGTGATCTCGGCGATCAATTCGCTGACCTTGTCGCCGGCATTGGCGGCCAAGTTGCTCCAAAGCCACGGCGCACCGAAGGATGCCCTTTCCCGCGTCGATCGAGCGCGCTGTTCGGCTGGGTATTCCGTCCATTCAATCGCTTCTTCAAAGCCAGCTCCGACCGCTATCAGAGCACCGTGTCCCGCACCCTGAAACATCGCGGCGCCGTGTTCGCCGTCTATGCGCTGTTGCTGCTCGGAACCGGCGCTGATGTTCCAAGCGGTGCCGCGCGGCTTTATCCCGACCCAGGACAAGCTGTTCCTGATGGCCGGCGTGAAACTGCCCGAAGGCGCCTCGCTCGAGCGCACGGATGCGGTCTGCGCAAGTGTGGTCGATATCAGTAAAAACGTCGACGGCATCGCCAACGTCGTCGGCCATGACAGGCCTGAATCCGTTGCAATTCACGAACACGCCGAATTACGGCATCGCCTTTCGTCATCCTCAAACCGTTCGACGAGCGCAGTCGCAGCGCGAAGGAAATCAGCCGACGAGATCAATCAAAAAATTCGCCGGGATCAAGGAAGGCATGACCTTCGTCCTGATGCCGCCGCCGATTCTCGGGCTCGGCAATGGCGCAGGCTACGCGCTATTCGTCGAAGACCGCGCCGGCCTCGGCTTCGGCGCGCTGCAAAATGCCGTCAGCGCGCCTGCAAGGCGCGGTCATGCAGACGCCGGGCATGGGGTTCCCGATCTCCGGCTATCAGGCCAACGTGCCACAGCTCGACGCCGAGGTCGACCGCGTCAAGGCCAAGACGCAGGGCATCGCGCTCACCGACCTGTTCAACACGCTGCAGGTCTACCTCGGCTCGGCCTATGTCAACGACTTCAACCTGTTCGGCCGCACCTGGCGCGTGTACGCGCAAGCCGACGGCGACTTCCGCGGCAAGGTCGAGGACATCGCCAATCTGAAAACGCGCAATGACCGCGGCGAGATGGTACCGATCGGCTCGATGGTGAAAATCGAGCCAGACCTATGGCCCCGATCCGGTGCTGCGCTACAACGGCTATCCGGCCGCCGACTTCATGGGAGAGGCGGATCCGACCAAGCTGTCCTCGGCGCAGGCGATGGACAATATTCGCGACATCGCGGCGAAGGTGCTACCGAACGGCATGAGCCATCGAATGGACGGACCTGAGCTTTCAGCAAGCCTCACAGGGCAAGGCGGCGCTGTTCGTGTTCCCGGTCGCCATCCTGCTGGCCTTCCTCGTGCTCGCCGCGCTGTACGAATCCTGGACGCTGCCGCTCGCGGTGATCCTGATCGTGCCGATGTGCATGCTCTGCGCGCTCGCCGGCGTCAAGCTCACCGGCGGCGATAACAATACCTTCGTGCAGGTCGGCCTGGTCGTGCTGATGGGCCTGGCGTGCAAGAACGCGATCCTGATCGTCGAATTTGCGCGCGAATTGGAACTGCAGGGAAAGGGCATCGTCGAAGCGGCGCTCGAGGCCTGCCGCCTGCGGTTGCGCCCGATCGTGATGACATCGGTCGCGTTCATCGCCGGCACGATTCCGCTCGTGCTCTCACACGGCGCCGGCGCGGAAGTGCGCTCCGCTACCGGCATCACCGTGTTCGCCGGCATGATCGGCGTGACCCTGTTCGGCTTGTTTCTTACGCCTGTGTTCTATGTCGGCCTGCGCACTGCTGTCGGGACGCAAGCTGATCAGGCACGATGAGACCATTGACGCACGGCATCCTGGAGAGCGCGAATAGCCAAGTCCAGCAACGGATCAATTCGCTGCGGATCAGCCCGGGATCGGCCCCACACTGACGGAACCTCCGACGGCCATTCAGCCTCCACCACTCAATCTTTCGGTTGTGGTAAAAGTTCAGAGAGGTGCGCGCACGTGCCGGAAATCGTTCGTCTTGTGGAGTGGATTGTTCGAGCCTATTGCGACCGGAAGTGGATGCGCACGGTGAGCTCCCCATCAATCGGATCATCGCCCTGCATTTGAGGAGCGAACGTCCACTTGTTCAACGCAATCATGCCGGCGACCGTGAGCTCGCGATGTTTCGCCGGCTCCAACACCACCACCGTCACCTTCGCGTCCTTTGAAACGAGCAGACGCGCCTTCATCCAATCATCGAGCGGCTTGCCATCCAGCGACGAGGGAACCGCCGGCCAGGGCGTCGACTTCGGCACCGGCCCCAGTTGCTGATCCTTATTCAGCGGCAGCCCATGGACGTGGACTTCCGGCAATTCGATGATGTCCGCATCCAACGCATGGTCCGCCTCATGCGTCGCCTCATCCCCAGTCACGGCATGCGCCGCAACCGGCAACACAGGAACATCACCAGCCGCTGTCATGATCACCATCCATCGCATAGTTTCATCATCGCTCCTCCATCCTGACGTAACGGATGCTCAAACGGGCCATCCAGCAAGGCCGCAGGGAGCACGGCACCGAGGCGTACCCTTGCGGTACGTTGAGGGAGTCGGGGAGCCGAGAACGCCGCTGGTGACCCGTTTCAGCATCCGGCTAAAAAAACCATTGGCCGCGCAGAAAGAACGACCGTGGCATCCCCGCATGAGCCACGCCCAACCCGATGCTGCCTTCCCCCTGGTTGATGAAATATTTCTGATCCAACAGGTTGATGATGTCGAACCCCAGCAGAAACTTCTGCCCTTCCCAGGGCAGCGGGAACACATGCGCGATCGAGAGATTGTAAATCGTATACGAAGGACTATGGCTGGAATTGGTCTTCGCCTCCTCGTTTTCCGCCGTGCGCAAGCCGGACGCGAACAGCATCTGCCCCGTGAACGTGGTTCGCTCCAGGAATCGATAAGTCACGATCGCCGAACTCGTGAGGGTTTGCATGTGATCGCAGAACACGCCGCCCTGTGAATTGATGTCCGAGATCTCCTTCGCCTCCAGGAGGAAATGGCCGGACTGCAACCCATACCCCTTGCATTGCCCCCAGGCCACATTGCCGCGCGCCGTCAGGTTGTCAGTCAACTGCAGTTTCAACGCGCCGTCGATGCCTCGCTGCCAGCCGCGTTCGAACGCAAAATAGTTGAGCAGCGGCGTGGTGCCGAATTGCCCGGCATCGGAGAGGAAGTTGCTGAGCTTATACCAGCCGGTGAACTGCAACGTCGCGTAGCGGTTCAGCGCATGATAGCTGCCGACCTCGAAATAATGCGCCCGTTCGGCCCGGACTGTGTTGTTGGTCGTTCTTCCGGCTGCGCCCTCGTGCCGGCGGTATTCAGCTTGGCGAAGGAGATCGCTTCCAGATTCGGCGGCGTGAACATCCGGCCGTAAAACACGTGAAAGACGTTGGACGGGATTGTACTTGTAGGTGGCTCCGAGACGCGGGCTGACCTGGCCTTCATTGCGCAGATACTGGACGACATCACCGCGCAGCCCGAGATTGAACGTCCACTGGTCATTCGGGCTCCATTGGTCCTGAATCCAGAACTCCTGGCGATACCCGATCTGGCGGTTGTCGGCATTGAGGCTGAGGAGGTCACCGGTGGGATTCCCCGCGCCATCATCCGCAAAAGTAAACAACCGCGTCTTGTTGACCGACCTGGGTCCGATCGATCTGGAAGCCGGTCTTGATGAGGTGCTCCTTGCTATGCACATAGGTGTAATCAAACCGCAGGCCGGTCGAATAGGCATTGCGATCCTGATCGGACGCCGAAAACGGCGCGGTTGGATCCGCCGTGTAGGCCAGCAAGTTGAGCGGGATCCGTTTTGAACGTCGCCCGCGTATGACGGACATATCCCGACAGGCTGAAAAAATTATTGGCGTTTACGTCATGCCGCCACACCATGTGCCCGTACTGATTATTCTCCTTTTGAAACTCATTGATCGCCTGCGAAGCGACGGGCGTGAACCCCGGTCGGCTGGCCTGCAGCAGCGGCAGCATCTGCCCGCTGGGATCCACTTCGAGGCCAGGCGTCGTGGGAATCTGATACTTGGCGACCGAGTTCAAGAACAGCCAGGTAAAGTTATTCTTGTTGTCGTGCTGGTAGTCGCCGCGGATGAAGGTCTGATTGCGCTCGCTCTGCCCATGGAAAATGGAATGCCCCAGCGTCGGCGGCTCGATGCCCCGGTTTGTCGTCATGTAGCTGTTTAAAATATAGAAGCGAAACTTTTCTCCGATCGTGCCGCCATACTCCAGCGAAGGGTTCAGTGTTCGGTTTGATCCTCCCATCGTTTGGATCGATCCGAAAGCCGGTTTCGTCCCGCTCTTCGTCGTGATGTCCAACACCGCTGCGGCCTTATTGCCATATTGGGCTTCCATGCCCCCGAGGATAATGTCGGCCCGTTCCCAGGCGCGCGGACTGATCACATCGGAAAACGTGGACGAAACGGTGTCCGGAATCGGCACGCCATCGATCCGCAGCTGCAGATTCGCATGGTCCTGGCGGATATGGACCTGCTTGAGCGAGCCGTACACCGCGCTCGGAATCGTCAGGAGCACGTCATGCAAGCTCATTGTTGTTTCCGCGGGGCAGGGTTTCGATGTCCTTGCGGCTGAGCGCATAGGTTTCGCTCGAGGCCTTGTACTGAATAGGCGGCAAGGATGTCACGACCTCTAGCGCGATCTCATTGGTCTTCGAAAGCGTCAGCGTGACAGGGCCATCGCCCCATCGCCCACCTTGATGATGGCATATTCGCTCCGATAGTCTTCTGCACCGCGCTGACCGAATAGGTGCCCTCGTCGACGAATCTCCACGGCAAATTCGCCCGCCTCATTCGCGACCGCCGTACCGACCATGGTTCCTTCCTGATCCTTCACCTCCACCGTCGCTTGAGGCACACGGCGGAGATCCTGACTTTGTACCGTTCCCGCAATCGTGCGCCCTGGTTAGCCGGTGCCGGTCCCTGGCGTGAACCGGCAGAATCCCGACAGACTTGCTCCAATAATGAACCCGAAGCAGAGTCGACCCACTTGCTGACTGACGAGCCCATGCGAGCCTCCCTCAATGATCCTGCGTCCGGCGCTGAGCCCAGGGCAATGCCTGGCGCCCGCGGCACACGAATAGCCTAGAACGAACGGGCGTTGAGGTTAGGCGCGAGGAGGCGCTCGCGTGAAGTTCTAGTGGTCGCGAGGGATTGAGAACTGAGGATCGATTGATAGACGACGGGTGGTGGCGCTTCAACGAGGAGGGAACAGGTCGCCGGGCGCGTCACCGGCCAATGAATGGCCGGTGTGATACTGCACCCACTGACAGAGGTCCGTATCGGAATGTTCGTGGCCGTCGTGGTCGGCAGCCGCCAGTTCGTGATGGATCTCCAAAGCCGCGGCGAACGGCGCCATTGCGAGCAGCATGCAGGCGAGGAGCAGGGCGACAACTCGTGCTGGAATTGTAACGGCGTGGAGGATACAACATAGATATCTCGAGAGAACGGGACTGGAAGATCGACGTCGTGGGTTGTAGCAAAGCTTCGGCTTGAAAGCAAGAATGCGCTGTCGACCACGCGTTGCCTGGACTTTCCGCACTATATCCGATATGTTGAACGATCCTTCTTGCATCAGGGAATGAGCTAGAGATCATTCCAATGGATCAGTATGACCAGGCCAATCGATAATCAGCACGTCATTGAAATCAAGCCGCTCCCCTCCCCGCGCGACGTGAAGACACGTCTTCCCATCACCGACGAGGTGGCGGAGCTGGTGTTTCAGACGAGGCAGGCAATCCGCAATATCCTGCACGGCCGTGATATGGAACGCTTGATTGTGATCGTCGGCCCCTGCTCGATTCATGATCCTGACGCGGCCTATGAGTATGCCGATCGTCTCAGACCGGTCGCTGAAGCCGTTCGGGAGAAGCTGCTCGTCGTCATGCGCACCTATTTCGAAAAACCTCGAACGACCGTGGGCTGGAAGGGGCTGATCAACGACCCTCATCTCGACGGCACCTGTGACATTGCGCAAGGCATTCAATTGGCCCGCACCATCCTCTTGAACATCAATGGGAAAGGCCTCCCCTGTGCGACGGAATTGCTCGACCCGGTCACGCCTCAATATCTGGCTGACCTGCTGAGTTGGACCGCCATCGGCGCTCGCACGACCGAAAGCCAGATCCATCGCGAAATGGCCAGCGGCCTCTCGATGCCGGTCGGGTTCAAGAACGGCACCGAAGGCAGTCTACAAGTCGCGATCAACGCCATGATCACCAGCCGGAGCCCGCACCACTTTGTCGGTGTCAATGCCGACGGCATCACGTCCATCATCAAAACCACCGGCAATCCTGACCATCACATCGTGCTTCGTGGCGGCGGCGGCCGCACCAACTATAGCGTCGAAGACATCGCCCGCGCGGAAAGCGCCGTGACAACCGAAGGCCTGGCTCGCGGCGTCATGGTGGACTGCTCCCATGACAACTCAGGCAAGAACCATCAACGCCAGGTCGAAGTTGCAGGCGAAGTCCTGAAACAATTTCAACAGGGCCGGCGCTCCATCATGGGCGTCATGCTTGAAAGCCATTTGGAAGGCGGCCGGCAAAGCTGGGACCCCAACAAAGCCTTGACCTACGGCATGTCGATCACCGATTCCTGCCTGGCCTGGGACGATACCGAAGCCCTCCTCTATGGGATGGCCGACTCGCTAACGACCAAGGCAGTCTAAACCCTCATCTATCTAGTCCAATTTCCATCCAGCGTTTTTTCCATTGCCCAAGGCTCCTTTCTTGGCGGTCGATGTTGGCCGCCCCTTACAGATCACATGCACCGTCCATACGCCGCCATGACCTCCCCCATGTATTATTGTGTGTCCTTTTCCGAGAGCAATCGGCTAAACTGCAATGAGATATCTTCACGCCTCAACCACTGCTTTTGGTCCGTTTTATCGCCCGGATCGAATCGTCCGAAACCGCCGACAGTCGAATCGTCGTGTCATCGGTGACCCCCGAGGCGACAGAGCCGTTCAGTGTCTGACATGACCCCATTGCGACGGCTGCACGGACGTATGCGGGTTCCTCGCCTCCTCCGCTGACCACATCGTCACTTGGACGAAGGGAATTTTGAATTTGAAGATGAGCACTAACAGCATCCTTGACAGCTGGCGTCAGGTGACCGGCCACTTCGGCGGGGCCACTGCGCTAGAACAGTATTCGGGCGAAGAACCGCCATTGCGATCCGAACTGTTCAGTGCTGAGCAGATGGAACAGCATGGCAAGGCACTCGCGAGATTACACGCGGTGAGTGAGGATCATGAGCCGGACTCATTGCTCCCTCGTCTGGCGGAGAATGAAGCCGTCTTGTTGAATGTGCGCAATCTGGTGGCGGAGGCAGTGAAGAGAAGCCGACGCATTACACCAGCCGGGGAATGGCTGCTGGATAACTTCTATCTGATCGAAGAACAGATTCGGATGGCCAAACGACACCTGCCACAAGGTCTACAGCCGTGAGCTGCCTCGGCTGCGCAGTGGCCCCTCGGCTGGTATTCCTCGCGTCTATGACCTCGCCCTCGAAATCATTTCGCACGGCGACGGACGGGTGGACCCCGAAAGCCTCAGCGCTTTCGTCACCGCCTACCAAACCGTGGCGGCCCTGAAGCTAGGAGAGTTGTGGGCCATTCCCATCATGATTCGTCTGGCCCTGATCGAAAATCTCCGTCGCGCCGGGGCTCGCATCGCGAACGACAGGGTGGACCGCAACCGCGCCCACGAATGGGCCGGCCAAATGATGGAGACGGCAGAGCAGGATCCCAAGAGTCTCATCCTCGTCACCGCAGACATGGCGCGCTCCAACCCGCCCATGGTGAGCGCCTTCGTGGCGGAACTTGCACGCCGGCTTCAGGGCCAAAGCGCCGCATTGGCCTTGCCGCTGACCTGGATCGAACAACGACTGTCCGAATCCGGCCTCACGATCGAGCAATTAGTCCATTCGGAGACTCAACAGCAGGCCATCGACCAAGTCTCCATGAGCAACAGTATCGGCAGTCTCAGGTTCCTGGCGGCGATGGATTGGCGTGACTTCGTCGAAACGCACAGCGTGGTGGAGCAGACACTGCATCAGGATCCGGCAGGCGTCTACGGCCACATGGATTTTGCGACACGTGACCGCTATCGCCACGCCGTGGAGAAGATCGCCAAAAGCAGCCCCCGATCCGAACGCGAAGTGGCCCAGCACGCCATCCTGCTCGCGCGACCAGCGGGCGACTGAAGAGGGCAATGGACGATCGCGCCGCTCACGTCGGTTTCTACTTAGTCGACAAGGGGCAGTCGCAGCTCGAACAGGCAGTGGACATGCGCCTGTCTTTCTTCCAGAGAATCCGAAGATGGAGCGGACGTGGCGCTGTGCAGGTGTATCTCGGTTCCATCGTCCTTCTGACGGTCATGTTCACAGGCGGCTTCCTGGCTCTTGCCTCTACCGAGGGCTGGGACGGATGGAGCCTGGCACTGCTGGGACTTCTTTCGGCCATAGCCGTCCAGTCAATTGGCGGTGACCTTGGTGAACTGGCTCGCGACGGCGCTCGTGACACCGCACCCACTCCCGCGAATGGATTTTACCGACGGTCTCCCTCCTGAATTACGAACCTTGGTGGTCATCCCGACGCTGCTTCAGAATGCACGCGGCATCGACGACCTTACTGAGGCGCTCGAAGTTCGTTTCCTCGCCAATCGGGATCGACACCTGCACTTTGCGCTCCTCACTGACCTGCAGGATGCCCAGCAGGAAACCGTTGCAGACGATGAACAGTTGGTACGGCTGGCCCAGACCAGAATCGAGGCGCTGAATGACAAGTACGACAGCGAACAGGGCGAAACGTTTTTTCTTTTTCACAGACCACGTCGTTGGAATGCCCAGGAGCGCGTCTGGATGGGATATGAGCGGAAGCGGGGCAAGCTTGGAGACTTGAACGCTCTGCTCCGGGGCGGAGCACAGGATCGCTTTTCGACGGTGATCGGCAAGACGGACATATTGCCCTCTGTCAAATACGTGATCACGCTCGACACGGATACGCAACTGCCTCGAGATTCTGCGCGGCAATTTGTGGCGGCGATGGCCCACCCCCTGAATCGTCCACGGTACGATCTCACGGCGCGCAGCGAGTCACTGAAGGCTATGGCATCCTGCAGCCTCGCGTGGCCGTCAGCTTACCCGGCACCAACCGATCACGGTACGCGCGACTCAACGCCAGTCGAACCGGGCATTGACCCTTACACCCGCGCCGTTTCGGACGTGTATCAGGACCTGTTCGGAGAAGGGTCCTTTATCGGCAAGGGCATCTATGAGGTCGATGCGTTCGAGCGGGCGCTCAAGCAACCGTTTCCCGGAAAATCGAATCCTCAGTCACGACCTGCTGGAAGGCTCCTATGCGCGAGCCGGGCTCTTGAGCGACGTCCAGCTCTATGAGGAATATCCTGCTCGGTACAGCGCAGATGTCGCCCGGCGTTATCGCTGGATTCGCGGAGACTGGCAGATCGCACGCTGGGCATTCCCGCAGGTGCCCGGACCAAACGGGCGTCGCCAACACAATCCGCTCTCCATACTCGTCCCGTTGGAAGATTTTCGACAATCTGCGCCGCAGTCTCGTCCCTGCGGCGATGACTGTCCCTGTTTGTGTTGGGATGGACCGTTCTTTCACCTGTCTGGCTCTGGACGCTGTCGTCGCTTTCGCTTGCTCCTGATTGCCCCGCTGCTGGCCGCTTTCGGGGATCTGTTTCGCAAGCCCGACGATGTGCGACTCCTCCAGCACCTGACATCGACGGCTCGGGCCACGGCGCAACACCTTACGCAGGCCCTGTTGACCCTCATGTGCCTGCCCTATGAGGCCTTCTACAGCCTGGGAGCAATCCTCGGACAGCCGGACGCATATGGCTCACCCGCACGCGATTGTTGGAATGGAGCCCGTCGAGCACGGCGAGTAACAGCAAGCGGGCCTGATCGGAGAGTACCGATCGATGTGGGTCAGCCCAGGCCTCGCCTGATCACCGCAGTCTATCTCCTGCTCGCGCGTCCGGACGCGCTGTTGGTTGCAGCGACCGATTTTGATCCTCTGGGGGACGTCTCCCTTGTTCACCTGGTGGATCAGTCGGCCGATCGCCCGGTACGAGGCGAAGCTGACGGCGATCAAACGATGTTTCTCCGCAAGATGGCCCGCAAGACTTGGGCATTTTTTGAAACCTACGTCGGCCCGGATGACCACTGGCTTCCGCCGGATAATTATCAGGAACATCCGGTTCCGACGAGTGGCGCATCGCACGTCGCCGACGAATATGGGCCTGGCGCTGCTCGCGAACTCTCTCCGCCTACGATTTCGGCTACCTGTCGACAGGACGCCTCATGGAACGCACGAAGCAGGCTTTCGGCAGCATGGCAAGCATTGGAACGGTATCGAGGCCATTTCTACAACTGGTACGACACGCAGTCCTTAAAACCCTTGCTGCCGATGTATATTTCGTCGGTGGACAGTGGAAACCTGGCCGGACACGTCCTGACGTTGCGTCGCGGGCTGCTCGCCCTCCCGGATCAGGCGATCTTCTCTCGATCGTGTCTTTGACGGACTTCGCGACACCCTCGACGATTTTGAGCGATGCTCTCGGAGAGGCGGCGGCCACCCATGTCAGGCTGCTAGATACGGAGTTGGCCTCTGCATCTCAAGCCAGGCCGGCGACGCTCACGACAGCGCACCGATCCCTGGACGGCCTGGCGACGCTCGCCGCTGAAGCCGCGGCTCGCCTCGATGCCACCTCCGACGAAGACGCAAAGCGATGGGCCCATGCCGTTGCGCAACAATGTCGCGACGCGCTCACATGATCTGACGTTGCTTGCGCCCTGGATCGGTCTTCCAGATCTCTCCTCGCATCGCTCAGCACTTTCCCTGGCTTAGACCACATCCCGACGCTCCGAGGACTGACCGACTGGAAGGCGAATGGCTGCCGGCAATTGAGCAACGACTGGGACCCGACACAACGGAGACGGAGCGAGAATGGCTCGACTGAACTTCGACGGCATCTGAAGAGCGCCTGCCAGCGCGCCGGCGAACGGATCACCTCGCTCAACCACCTTGCCTGGCAATCGAGTCAGTTCGCCCAGATGGAGTATGACTTCCTGTTTGACGAGACGCGGTACCTGCTGTCTATCGGCTACAACGTCGCGGAACGACGGCGGGACGCCAGCTATTATGATCTCCTGGCATCGGAAGCACGATTGTGCAGCTTCGTCGCCATTGCGCAGGGACAACTGCCGCAGGAGAGCTGGTTTGCCCTGGGACGCCTGCTCACGACCACGGGTGGAGATCCCATTCTCATGTCGTGGAGCGGTTCGATGTTCGAATACCTCATGCCGCTCCTCATCATGCCGACCTACCAGCACACGTTGCTGGATCAGACCTACCACGCTGCGGTGGCGAGACAGATCGAATATGGGCGGGAGCGAGGGATACCGTGGGGCGTATCGGAATCCGGCTACAACATGGTCGACGTGCATCTGAATTACCAGTACCGAGCGTTTGGTGTGCCCGGCTTGGGCCTCAAGCGAGGCCTGGGCGAGGAGTTGGTCATTGCACCCTATGCCACTGCCCTCGCGCTGATGGTCGCGCCCGAAGACGCCTGCCTGAATCTCCAACGGCTCGCCGCCGAAGGAGCTGAAGGACCATTCGGATTATACGAAGCGATCGACTACACGCCGTCGCGTCTTCCACGCGGACAATCGAGTGCCGTGGTTCGCTCCTATATGGCCCACCACGTGGGGATGAGTTTCCTCTCCCTGGCCTACGTGCTCCTCGACCGTCCGATGCAGACAGCGCTTCGAGGCCGATCCGTTATTCCAGGCAACCATGCTGGTATTGCAGGAAAAGATTCCAAAGGCCACGGCATTCTATTCGCACAGCGCCGAGCTCTCAGACTTGCGCACGACGACCGGCGCTGCGGAAACGCCGGTGCGTATCCTGACTACCGCGAACACGCCGGTTCCCGAAGTGCAACTCTTGTCGAACGGCCGATATCACGTGATGGTCACGAACACCGGAGGCGGGTACAGCCGCTGGAAGGACCTGGCCGTCACGCGATGGCGCGAAGACAGTACCTGCGACAACTGGGGAACGTTCTGTTACATCCGCGACCTCGACAGCGGCGAGTTCTGGTCGACGGCCTATCAGCCGACGCTGAAACCGTCGAAGACCTATGAGGTCATTTTTTCAGAAGGGCGTGCAGAAT
Organism: uncultured Nitrospiraceae bacterium; assembly: GCA_963839785.1. GTDB lineage: Bacteria > Nitrospirota > Nitrospiria > Nitrospirales > Nitrospiraceae > Nitrospira_A. Next base: position 547,920 of record CAWIWD010000021.1, on the reverse strand, counting down.
ATCGACGCCGCGACCATGAGATCGAAACGCATGCAGAAATCGTGGTGTCGCCGGAAGATGATATCGAACTGCGCCGGATCCGCCTCACCAACTGCTCTTCGGAACCAGGCGGACGATCGACGTCACCAGCTATGCGGAAGTCGCTGCTCGCTTCGCCGGCGGCCGACGCGCTGCATCCGGCCTTCAGCAACCTGTTCGTGCAGACAGAAATCATCCATGAACGTCAGGCGATCCTCTCCACACGCCGGCCTCGTTCACTCAACGAACAGGCCCCCTGGGCATTTCACCTCATGGCGGTACGTGGCACCCACAGCGGAGAAATCTCTTACGAAACGGACCGCATGCAGTTCATCGGCCGCGGGCGCACCCTCGCCTCTCCGCAGGCGATGGACCATTCCACCACGCTCTCGGGAAGCCAGGGCTCCGTGCTGGACCCCATTGTGTCCATCCGCTGCCAGATCGTCCTTGAGCCGGAAGAGTCCGTCACGGTGGATCTCGTATCCGGCATCGGCGAGACCCGCGACATCTGTCTGCGCCTGGTCGATAAATATCAGGACCGGCATCTCGCCGATCGCGTCTTCGAGCTGGCCTGGACACACAGCCAGGTCGTGCTGCGTCAACTCAATACCACCGAAGCGGACGCGCAACTCTATGGACGTCTGGCCGGCTCGATCCTGTATGCCAATGCCTCCATGCGGGCGGAGGCAGCCACTGCTGAGCAAAAACCGCCGCGGACAATCCGGCCTCTGGGGCTATGCCATCTCAGGCGATCTGCCGATCGTGCTGCTCCAGATTGCGAGACCCATCCAACATCGATCTGGTGCGTCAGACTGGTCCAGGCCCATGCGTACTGGCGCTTGAAGGGCCTCGCCGTGGACCTCGTGATTTGGAATGAAGATCACGCCGGATACCGGCAGGTCTTGCATGACCAAATCATGGGACTGATTACAGCCGGAGTCGAAGCCCATGTGATCGATCGCCCGGGGGTATTTTCGTGCGGACGGCCGAACAGATGTCGGTCGAGGACCGCCTGCTGCAGCAATCGGTCGCGCGGATCATCCTCACGGATAGGCGCGGCACGTTGGCGGACCAGCTCACCCGCGTGACGCCACTCGCCGGCACCGGCCTACCGCTTCAAACCGACCCGCACGCATCGGCCAGATCCGCCGGCGCTTATTGAGGCTCGAGGCAAGATCTGCTCTTCTACAATGGCCTCGGCGGGTTTTCTTCCGATGGCCGGGAGTACGTCATCACCACGCGCACCGAGCATGTGACGCCCGCCCCCTGGGTGCAACGTGCTGGCAAATCCCCACTTTGGACGGTGGTCTCAGAGAATGGCCTCGCCTACACGTGGGGCGAAAACGCGCATGAATTCCGCCTCACGCCCTGGCACAACGATCCGGTCACGGATTCGAGCGGAGAAGCCTTGTATCTACGAGACGAGGAGAGCGGCCACTTCTGGTCGCCGATGCCGATGCCCAGCCGAGGGACCAGCCCCTATGTCAGCCGGCATGGATTCGGCTATAGCGTCTTTGAACATACGGAAAATGGCATCCGCTCAGAGGTCTGGGTCTATGTCGCGCTGGATGCCTCGGTGAAGTTTACGGTGCTGAAGCTGCGTAATGAATCCAGGCCGCCCACGGCGATTATCCGCGACCGGCTATGTGGAATGGGTACTGGGGGACCTGCGCCCCAAATCGGCCATGCATGTGGTAACCGACATTGATCCGCCCACCGGGGCGCTGTTCGCGCGGAATCATTACAACACGGACTTCCCCGGACGAATCGCCTTCTTCGACGTGGATGAGGGCACTCGGAGTATGACCGGAGACCGGACTGAGTTTCTGGGACGGAACGGGACGCTTTCGAATCCTGCCGCGATGGGTCGCTCGCGACTGTCGGGAAAAGTGGGCGCGGCCCTGGATCCCTGCGGGGCCATCCAGATTCCCGTTGAGCTCGCCCCAGGGCAAGAGCGTGAAGTGACCTTTCGGTTGGGAATGGGAAAAGATGCGGATGATGCCCGTCAGCTCGTCCGTCGCTTTCGCGGCGCAATCGGCAGGCCGAGCTGCGATCTGGAAACGGTCTGGCAACACTGGACGCATACCCTGGGAGCGGTACACGTGGAGACACCCGACCAGTCCCTCAACGTGCTCGCCAATGGCTGGTTGCTGTATCAAACGCTGGCCTGCCGCCTCTGGGCGCGAAGCGGCTATTATCAATCGGGGGGCGCCTTTGGGTTCCGCGATCAGTTGCAAGATGTGATGGCGTTGGTGCATGCCAAGCCACATCTCGCGCGGGAACAAATCCTGCTCTGTGCGCGAGCCGCCAGTTCCAGGAAGGCGACGTACAGCACTGGTGGCATCCGCCATCCGGACGTGGCGTGCGGACGCGCTGCTCCGATGATTTTCTTTGGCTTCCCTTGGCTCACCAGTCGCTACGTCTGGCGACCACTGGAGACACCGGAGTGCTTGGATGTCCCGATCCCGTTTATCGAAGGCCGCCCGATCAACGCGGACGAGGATTCGTATTACGATCTTCCCGAGCCGGTCAGAGCAATCGGCGACTTGTATGACCATTGTGTGCGCGCCATTCTCAAAGGTCTTACACAGGGCGAGCATGGCCTCCCCCTCATCGGCTCCGGCGACTGGAACGACGGGATGAATATGGTTGGTGATACATGGCCAGGGCGAAAGTGTCTGGCTGGGATTCTTCCTATATGACGTCCTGATGCAATTTGCGGACGTGGCTCGCATGCGCAGGCGACGCGCCGTTTGCCGAGCGCTGCCAGGCGGAAGCGGCTCAGCTGCAGCGAATATCGAAGCAAAGGGCTGGGATGGCGAATGGTATCGCCGCGCCTACTTCGACGACGGCTCGCCGCTGGGGTCCGCCAGTAATGAGGAATGCCAGATCGATTCCATTCCCAAAGTTGGTCTGTGCTATCGGGGGCGGGAGACCCGAGCACGTTCTCGCTTAGGCATGGAAGCGGTCTATCACGCGACTGGTTCGGCACGACGACGCGCTCATCCAACTCTTGGATCCGCCCTTCGACAAGTCCGCAGTTGAATCCTGGCTATATCAAGGGATACGTCCCGGGAGTGCAGAGAAAACGGCGGGCAATACACGCATGGAGCGCTCTGGACCGTCATGGCCTTCGCCGCACTGGGTGACCGGAAGCGCGCCTGGGAACTCTTTCGCCCTGATCAATCCGGTGAACCATGCCCGATCGCCGGAACAGAGTCGGGGTATATAAAGTCGAACCCTATGTCGTCGCTGCAGATGTCTATGCGGTCTCGCCCCACACAGGCCGCGGCGGATGGACCTGGTACACGGGCTCGGCCGGCTGGATGTACCGGCTTATCGTCGAATCACTCCTCGGACTGAGGCTGGAAGGAGCCGTGTTACGATTCGTCCCCTGCCTTCCCCTCGAGTGGACGACCTTCAAAGTCCACTACCGATACCGGGAGACGGTCTATCACATTACCGTGCGGCAGACTCGCGACCTGAAATCTGCCATGTCGGTGACGGTGGACGGGAATCATCGTGCTGATCCTGCGATTCCACTGGTTGACGACCGTCTGGAGCATTCGGTTGAGGTGATCTTTACCGCGCCCCGTGATTAAGCCTGGGCGTGAAGGCGGCCGATCGAATTTGCTGCGCGGTGTCTGACTATCGAGCCGCGCCGCTGATCATTCCACGCATCGTCTTTCGAGCTCAGGGACAACCGTGGTAGGATGCGCCCATGCTGATTGATACGCACACGCATCTCGACGATGCCCGCTACGAATCCGACCGCGACGCCATGATCTCGCGCGCGCGCAGAGGCCGGCGTGGAGACCATGATCACCATCGGCTGTGACCTCGCCACCAGTCGATCCGCCGTCGGCATTGCCGATCGCTATCCCTTCGTGTATGCCTCCATCGGCGTGCATCCGCACGAGGTCAAACACGTCGAAGCAACCTGGTACGACGAGTTCCGGCAATTGTCGCGACACAAGAAAGTGGTGGCCTATGGCGAGATCGGTCTCGACTACCACTACAACCATTCTTCGCCGGAGGAGCAACGCCAGCGCTTCCGCGAACAGATTCAGCTGGCTCGTGAGTTGAGCCTTCCGGTCATTATCCACACCAGAGAAGCGCAGGACGATACCATTCGTATCCTCAAGGAAGAACGTGCGTCCGAAATCGGAGGCGTATTTCACTGTTTTTCAGGAGATGCCTGGCTGGCGAAAGATGCGTTGGATTTGGGATTCTATCTGTCGTTTTCAGGCATCCTGACGTTTCAGAATGCGACCATGCTGCGAGAGATTGCCAAGACCGTTCCGGCGGACCGTCTCTTGATCGAAACGGATTGTCCCTATCTCACCCCGATTCCTCATCGCGGGAAACGGAATGAACCGGCCTATGTCAAACATGTGGCCGAACTGCTGGCCATGATCAAATCCAATGACACCATCCTGACCGTCGAAGACATGGGCTCGCATCACCAGCGAGAACGCGCGGCGACTCTTCAAAATTCCCTGAGCTGCTGCTTTCGTTTGCGCTGCGCCTTGGGCAGCTTGCGCGGATTTCCGCCCTTGTTCTTGGACCGCTTCACAAGATCGGCGTCGCCTCCATCCAGCTCCTTGAAAGCCATGACCGGCGCGCTGGAGGAACGCTCCTGCAGCTTGGCACGAAACTCCGGCGCCCCAATGACGAACGCCCCAGCGGCTCTGGCCGCGTTGACTACTTCATGATCCGAGGACACCACGGCGCAGTCCTTGCCATAGACCCGAGCCAACCGTTGAATCACCTGGTCGGCTCGTTCGCCTCGCTTCGAATAGACGACTTCGACCCCGGACTGGAACTCATGGTGCTCCGAGCCCGAGCCGGCCTGCCACCCATCGAAGACAAGGGTGATGGCATGACCCTTTCTTTGGCGATAACCGGCCAGGCGCTGCAGCAGCGCCTCACGCGCCGCTTCAAGGCTGACCGGCGCCCGAGGCGAGGGCCATCTCCGGCACTGCCCAAAAGGTTATATCCATCGACAAGAAGATGCGTTGCCATCTACAATCACAGAGCTTGAGGCCTTGGGTTGACAATATCACAAACATTTGAGAAAAGGCCTGAGATGGTACCTGTCGAGAGGAATGCCGGCTCGTGACCCCTGTCTCCCGTCTTACTCGCAGCCTTTTCGCCCTCGACTTTCCTGTGGATGCTTCTCGGCTCCTCGTCGCCTCTAATGCCGAACCTCCGATGGCGCCTGCGTGGCCGGAGCCGCCTCGAATGTTCCGGCTGAAGACGCAGCTCCGCACTTTCTTGCCGTGAAAGCAAGACACCGCGCGGACATCACGGTATCCGATCATTGTCCGGGATCTTCGATCCTGGTCGACCGCCGAAGGGACCAGACTCGTGCTGGATCTCAACCACAAAGCCTCGTTCTCGGAAACGCACCTCGCAATCCGGACCGGGTCGTCATCGAGGTCAACAATGCCATCCTCGGAAAATCGTCCCGCCAGCGCGTGTCCGGCGGGACGATTCCGCCGTCCTTTCAAATCGCGCAAAACCGACCACGCACGATCACCATCACCTTGTCGAAAGCTCAGGGGTCGAAATACCGCGCCTTCTCGCTGGCGAATCCTGACCGGTTGGTGATCGACATCTATCAGCGTCCGAAAGATCAGATCAAACAAATTGGCGAGACATCAACGGCGGGGCCATCGCCTGCCATCGTGGCGCTCCCGACTCCACCGGCCATCCCAAGCCCCACGGTGGCCGAACCGACTCGTCCGATCGCGCCCAAGCCCGCCACTCCGATGCGGACCATTGTCATCGATCCCGGCCATGGCGGAAAAGATCCCGGCACCATCGGACATCATGGAACCACGGAGAAAGATGTCACGTTGAAAGTTGGGCTCTTGCTGAAAACCTTGCTTAGTTCTTTGCCGAATACACGGGTCCTCATGACGCGAGACCACGACGCCTTCATCGAATTGGAAGACCGCGCGAAATTTGCCAATGGGAAAGATGCCGACCTGTTCGTTTCCATCCATGTCAACGCCCATCCTCACAAGGGCGTTCGAGGCTTGGAGATCTATCACTTCGGGGAAGCCAAGGATCAACGGGCCCTGGAGGTTGCTGCGCGAGAAAATGGCACTCCGCTGAACAACACCGGCGTGGGATGGGAATATCTCGTGGCCGATCTGCTGACATCGAAAAAGATCGAACATTCACTCGAACTGGCCTGGACGGCCAAGCAGGCCATGGTCACCAATCTCAACGGACGCTATAGCACCATCGACCATGGCGTGAAGACGGCCCCATTTTACGTCCTCCGCTTCACCACCATGCCCAGCATCCTGGCCGAAATCGCCTTCATGTCGAACCCCGCCGAAGAAGAGCAAATGCGCACGCAGCCCTTCCTGGCGCACATCGCCGAATCGATTTTCGAAGGCGTCAAGACCTATCTCCACAGCAATCCCTCCAGGTGACAGCTCCATCGGAATTCGGCTACTGTGTCGCGTCCAGTTATGACTACCTTTAAAGTTGTCATCGAGTATGACGGGACGCGCTATTCCGGCTGGCAACGCCAGTTGAACGTGCCGACCATCCAAGCGTCACTCGAAGATGCTTTAGCGGCGATCGCACAGACACCGATTTCAGTGGTGGGGGCCGGCCGCACCGATGCCGGGGTTCATGCCCTCGGCCAAGTCGCGAGCTTTCGGACCGATCGGGGACTGTCTCGTCAGGCCTGGCTTCGCGCCCTGAATGCTCATCTTCCCGCGGACATCAGTGCCCTCTCGGTCGAAGAGGCGCCGAACGATTTCCATGCGCGCTACTCAGCCAGCGGCAAGCTCTACGAGTATCACCTGCTGAATCGATCCGAGAGACCCCCCTCCGTCGGGAACGGGCCTGGATGCTCTTTAAGACCCTCGACGTCGCCGCCATGACGGACGCCGCCTCCTGTTTGATCGGGACACACGACTTCTCTTCGTTTGAAACCGCGCCGACCGACAATGAAAATCCACACTGCCGTCTGGACCGATTAGACCTCCGGCGGGAAGGAGATCTCATCATCCTTGCTTTCTACGCCGACCGCTTCCTCAAACAAATGGTCCGGTCGATTGTCGGAACGTTGGTGGAGGTGGGGCAGGGAAAACGGGAGGCAGGCGACATGCACAGGGTCCTCACCGCAAGAGCGCGTGCAGCGGCGGGCAGAACCGCGCCGGCTCATGGGCTGTACCTCGTCAAAGTGGATTATGATCATGCACAGAGTGGTAGGGAGTCGGCGCCGATCTGAAAAGCGAGCAGCATGGTTAGCCCGCGCCTTGGCTGAGACGCCTGTCACCTCCAGTCGCCACCCATGCATGCCGCGCTCTGGCAACCTGCGCCACCTAGTGGACGTCCGGTGTAGGCAGAATTGACGGCATTGGCTATTCCCTCTACCCACGCTCCTTCTAGAAGGCAGCCCTGAAGAAACATTGTTGCACAGTCGTGTCGTCCATCGTGCTGGCAGCTATTCTCATTGCGCCGCAGCTAGCTTATGCGGGAGCGCGGCACAAGAAAACGAACGCCTGCAAGGCAGAAGCAGATTCGAAGGGACCCAGCGGGGAAGGCAAGGGCGACGACCGAAAGGCTTTCATGAAGGCTTGCCTCCTCTGCCAAACCGTCCAAGACTAAAACCGGCAGGTCGCAGCACAGTCAATGAAGACATGTAACAAGAAAGCGAAGCGAAAAGCTTAGCCGGCGATGAGCGCAAAACGTTTATGAAGACCTGTCTCTCCAGCCAGTCACTGCAATCCCGGCGCGCGTGTCGCGCCGGCGGTTCGTCCAGCGCTTCAAGCATTTATCTATCTTCCCCGATCGGCCCAATGCCGCGCCCATTGTCAGAGCGGTTTGGAAGCATCTTGATTCTCGAGCTTCTTTCGCAGCTCAATGAGCTCCAGCTCGAGCGCCGAGAATCGATCGGCGATAGGGTCAGGCATATTCGTATGGTCCATCGTGGCATCAGGCAGGCGTTCGCCGTGCGTTTTGATGATCCTGGCGGGAACTCCGATGACGGTGGAATTGGGCGGCACATTCTTCAACACCACTGAGTTAGCCCCGATCTTGACGTTGTCGCCGATCCTGATCCCGCCAAGGATCTTGGCTCCCGCGCCGACGACGACGTGATTGCCCAGGGTGGGATGGCGCTTGCCCCGCTCCTTGCCCGTCCCTCCGAGCGTGACGCCTTGAAAAAGCGTGACATAGTCACCTACTTCAGCAGTCTCACCGATGACCACCCCCATCCCATGATCGATAAAGAATCCTGTCGCCGATCGTAGCCGACGGGTGAATTTCAATCCCCGTGAGCCAGCGGGCCAGCTGGGACAAGGCGCGCGGCAGAATGGGCACCCGACGCAATTTCAACCAATGAGCGATCCGGTGAGTGAGCAAGGCATGGAAACCTGCGTAGGTAAGAATGACCTCAATTCGGCTGGTGGCGGCCGGATCCCGGTCAAAAATCGCTTGAAGATCCTGTGAGATGGCTTTGAACATGATGCGCGTCGTCGTTTCGAACGGTGGTCATCATTCAGCCCTAGATCCGTTCTATCAAACATACGGCTTGAGCGGCTATGGCTTCTTCGCGCCCTACCGCATCCAGTCCTTCGCCGCTTTTCACCTTGACGTTCACCAGGTCGAGATCGACCTGGAGGACTTCGGCGATGGTCGTTTGCATGGCCGCCAAGTGCGGGCTCAGCCGCGGCGCCTGCGCAATGATCGTACTGTCCACGTTGGAGAGACGATATCCCTTGGCGCGCAGCTTTCCGACGACGTCTTCCAGTAATTTCAGGCTCGAAATATTCTTGAATCGTTGGTCCGAGCTTGGGTAGTGACGTCCAAGATCTCCCTCCCCCATCGCCCCCAGCAGGGCATCGCAGATCGCATGCACGAGCGCATCGGAATCCGAATGTCCCTGGAGCCCTTTGCTGTGAGGAATCTCCAGCCCGCCCAAAATCAATTTGCGGCCCGCCACCAAGGGGTGAATATCCCATCCGCAGCCCACTCGTAGCACCGTCATTCTGAACTCCTCGCCGTCGTTCGTGAATTGAGGATCGCCTCTCCGATCACGAGATCCTCCGGCCTCGTCACCTTAATATTCTCGCCGCTGCCCTCGACCACCACGACCGGCTTCCCGGTTCTTTCCACGAGATCCGCGTCATCCGTCGCGTGCGTTCCGTCCAGCAGAGCTCTTCGGTGGCCCTCTTCCAGCCAGGCGCGACGGAATGCCTGCGGCGTTTGCGCCAGCCACAATGGACGCCGATCCACCGTTCGCTCAATGACTCCGTCCGCTCCCACATACTTCACCGTGTCGCGCATCGGCAATGCGATAATAGCCGCCCCATGCTGCACCGCAGCCTCCACGACCCTTTGAATCATGTCAACGGTCAGGAAGGGGCGCACGGCATCGTGAACCAGGACAATCTCCATGTCGTCACCGACTTCCGCCAAGGCACGACGGACCGAATCTTGTCGCTGCGCTCCCCCCGGAACGATCTTCATCACCTTCCCGAATTCACCGTTGGCCAGGATATGATCCAGACAATACTGATGCTCAGCCTGGGGCACCGCCAAAATAATCTCGTGAATGACCGGGGAAGCTTGGAGGATACGGAGAGACTGTACGAGAATCGGCTGGCCGCCCAGCGACAGAAACTGCTTTGGGATATGGCCCCCCATGCGAAGCCCGCGACCGGCCGCCGGTACGAGGGCGACCGTCCTGGCAGGGGTCTTCGGCGATGCCTCTTCACGAGCCGGCACGAAAAGACTCACCGTGAGGAAACACAACTCCCGATAGAAGATGCCCAGCTGCTTAGACCCACCCATTCAGGCAAGCCACCGCAGCACACAACAGCACGCCGCTGCTCAGGCATGGCCTGCTCACCCACGCGCGACCTGATATTCGTCCCGTTCAGACTCCTCTTTCAACCGGGTAAAGATCATACGCCCCGCGGTCGTTTGGAGGACGCTGGTCACAGTCACGTCTACATTACGTCCGATACAGCGGCGTGCATTGTCCACCACGATCATTGTGCCATCATCCAAGTAGGCCACTCCTTGGCCGGCCTCTTTGCCTTCTTTCAAGACAAAGACACGAATGGTTTCACCGGGTAGCACGACCGGCCTCAGGGCATTACAGAGCTCATTGATGTTCAAGACTCGAACACCCTGCAATTCGGCGACTTTATTTAAATTCAGATCGTTGGTGATGATCCGTCCCCCGACCTTCTTGGCCAACACGACTAGTTTGGCGTCGACTTCTTTGACATGGGGAAAATCTTCCTCAATGATCCTGACATCGACATCAGCCATCTTTTGAATTTTATTGAGAATATCCAGCCCTCGTCGACCGCGCGCCCGCTTGAGCGAGTCAGAGGAGTCCGCAATGTGCTGCAATTCATTCAGAATGAAATGGGGAACTAGAAACGGCCCCTCGAGAAACCCCGTCTCGCAGAGATCAGCCACTCGACCGTCGATTATCACGCTCGTATCCAGGACCTTGGTGCTCGCGCTTAAATTCCTGGCTCCCGAGGGCGGAGCATCCATGCCGGGAAATTGTTCGTGCCCAAACCGCGCACCGACGACCAAGCCCAGGTACGGAAACCCTAAGAGGAATACGAGCCCGCTGATGTGAAACAAAAAGGTCTCCACATCGAAGACCGCGCTTCCCACCCACTCCACCAATCCAGTCAGAATAAGACCGCCGGCGAGACCCATGGCGCCGCCGACAATAATGCCGAATGAAAGTCTCCGTAACGCATATTCACTTGCGAGGATGAGTCCACCTGCTACGGCGCCCATCCCAAATCCCACCAATAGGAATTCGCGAGTCGGATCTTCGGCCCGCAGGAACAGGGCCATGCCGGCAAGAGCGCTGAGAAGAACAAATATGGCCCGAACTACCATACCGTCTCCCTCCTCTCTGTGATCGACCCGAATCTACCGTTCGCAGTGATCACGGCCTCAGCGTCAGATAAATGGCTCGCCCCTGCCGCCTCAACAGGAGCAATACCGCTTGATCTTTGGACAAACTCGCCACGGCACGTTCATAGGCCTTTAACGTACTCACCGGTTTGCGATTCACCTCCAGCACGAGATCGCCGTCGCGTACACCCGCCTCTTCTGCGGGACTGCCTGATTTGACCCGAACCACCACGACGCCATGATCGCTCGACTTGAGTCCATACCGACCCGCCAATTCATTGTTGAGTTCCTTAACTTCGATGTCCGAGAGCAGGCCGGTTGGAGCCACGGACTCGTCATTATCTTCGGTAGCGGTTTGCCCTAAGTTCTTCGGCTGTTCCGCGATCGCGAGGTCAATTGACTTCGGCTTCTTTTCGCGAATAATTTTGACGGTGACCTTTTTCCCGACGAACGTCTGGGCCACGGCATTTCGCAAATGGGCCGGCGAATCCATCGGCTTGCCGTCATATTCGACAATCACGTCTCCGCGTTCGAACCCTGCCTTCTTCGCTGGGCTGTCATCCATGACATCGCTGACGAGGACCCCCTTCGTGTCCTTCGGGACGCTAAACTGTGAAGATAACTCAGGCGTCAGCTCCTGAATCGACACACCCAGCCACCCCCTCACCACTTTGCCATGCTGCACCAACTGGTCCATGATGGAGTGGGCCATATTGCTCGGAACCGCGAACCCGATACCCATATTCCCGCCGCTCTGGCTGTAGATCGCGGTGTTGATGCCCACCAATTCACCGCGGACATTGACGAGCGCTCCACCCGAGTTGCCTGGATTGATGGCGGCATCGGTCTGAATGAAATCTTCATATTCGGCGATGCCTGCCGCCCGCCCGAGTGCACTGACGATTCCAAGAGTCACCGTCTGAGTCAAACCGAATGGGTTGCCGATCGCCAGCACGAATTCTCCCACCTCCAGACGGTCGGAATCGGCCCAAGTCACAGTTGGAAGACTGCTGGCTTCGATTTTCAGCACGGCGACGTCCGTCTTGGCGTCCGTCCCGACCAGCTTGGCTTTGAATTCGCGTTTATCGGACAGGAAGACCTTAATTTCATCGGCCTTATTGACCACATGATTATTCGTGATGATCAGGCCGTTGGGATCCACGATCACGCCTGACCCTAGGCCGCGTTCCTTTCGCTCCTTGGGAGCTTCAAAGCGCTTCCTCCATTCTTCGCCGAAGAACCGTCGAAAAAATGGATCTTCAAATGGCGTGCTCTGGGTTCCCTCACTGGAGCCGGTTCGCGTGGCAAAAATATTGACGACTGCAGGTTTGACCGCCTTGGCCACATCCACGAAACTCAGGGCGCCCGCGCCGGGCAAGGAGGGCTGAACAGCCGTGGCAACCGGTCTCGCAACGGGACTCCTGAACCGGCGGTGGCTCAAGGACGGCATGTCCAGTAGGCAACCAACCGAGGTCTGCACTTACGACAACTCCAATGAGTGCGCCTACCGCCAATAGCAGCAGCGGCATAATCCAAGACCGCCGCCTGCGTTGATCTCCGCTCTGAATGGGAAAGTCGTCCATAGTATCTTCGTATCGGAAGGCAGGCCGACTAGGGCTGCTGACCCGCGTACAGCCCCATAATGGTTTGCAAAAACTTGACGGCATCCGATTTCGGACGTTGGAACGAATTCCGGCCTATGATCGAACCGAATCCGCCGCCCTCGCGGATTGCCCGCACTTCGTCAAAGAACGTCTTCTCATCGCTTTTGGCGCCGCCGGAAAAAATCACGATCCGGCGTCCATCGAAGGAACTTTGCACGACATGTTTGACCCGCTCCGCCAACGTCTTGATCGGCACCTGTTCGGCCTCATATACCTTCTTGGCGGCGGCTTGCTCGAGATGCGCTGAGGGCAATTTGACCTTGATGATATGGGCTCCCAGTTGCGCCGCGATCTGGGCGGCGTAGGCGACCACATCCATAGCCGTCTCCCCCTCCTTGCTGAGCGCAGATCCGCGCGGATAGGACCAGACCACCACGGCCAGTCCACAGCTTTTGGCCTCTTCGCCGATCGCACGCAGCTGCTCATACATGTGGGTGGAATGGGACGATCCGGGGTAAATCGTGAACCCCACCGCCGAGCAGCCCAACCGAAGGGCGTCCCGCACGCTGCCGGTCACCGACGACAGGGGATCCTTTTCATCATGCAGCACATCGTGGTTATTGAGCTTGAGGATCAGCGGAATTCTTCCGGCGAAATGGCTGGCTCCCGCCTCAATAAACCCGAGCGGAGCAGCGTACGCGTTGCAACCCGCATCTATCGCTAACTGAAAATGGTAATGCGGGTTGTACCCCACGGAATTGGGCGCAAAACTCCTGGCCGGGCCATGCTCAAACCCTTGATCGACCGGCAGGATCACCAACTTACCCGTCCCGGCCAGCTTGCCTGAATTCAGCAGGCGCGCAATGTTCGTCTTCGTGCCTGCATTATCACTTTCATACCAGCTCAAGATTTCCTGGACTCGATTACTCATCTCAACCTCCCCAGAACTTCGGTCACAATTAGTCGTTAGGCCCGCCCCTGAATGCAGGCTTCCGCATAGCTCACGTCTTCGGCGCTGCCGATGATCAGCGGCACACGCTGATGGAGCGCCTTCGGCTCGACCTCCAGAATCCGCATCATGCCCGTGCTCGCTTTGCCACCGGCCTGTTCGACGACGAGGGCCAAGGGATTACCTTCATACATCAGCCGAAGCTTGCCTTCCGGCTTGCCGTTCTCGCCCGGATACAGATAGATGCCGCCTCCCAACAAGATGCGGTGGACGTCCGCCACCAAACATCCGCTGTAGCGACTGCTGTAGGGCCGCCCCGTCGCCTTGTCCGCTTCCTTCACATAGTCGAGGTATTTTTGAGTTCCGGCAGGCCAGCGATGGTAGTTCCCCTCGTTGACCGAGTAGACTTTTCCCGTTTGAGGAATTTTAATGTTCTCGTTGGACAGCAGGTATTCGCCGATCGACGGCTCGAGTGTGAACCCGTGCACCCCTTGCCCGACGGTAAATACGAACATGGTGCTCGCCCCATACAGCATATATCCTGCGGCAATCTGCTCAGTTCCTTTCTGAAGCAGCTCATCTTCCACAGGCTGGCGCTGACCAGGCTGCGACCTCCGAATTGAGAAAATGGCCCCCAACGGCATGTTTACGTCGGTATTGGAAGAACCGTCCAGGGGATCGACCAGGAGCATGTATCTGGCGCCTTCATGCACCATCGTCAACGGTTTTTCCATCTCCTCGGAAGCCAACACGCACACGAGCCCGCTGTGTTCGAACACCCGAACAAACGTATCATTCGCAATCTGATCGAGTTTTTTGACCACTTCTCCCTGGATGTTGGTTTCGCCGGTCGTTCCGAGAATTTTATTCAACCCCGCTCGGCGCAAGTCATGGGCAATCATTTTCCCGACCAACCCGATTTGATCCAAAAGAATGGAAAACTCTCCGGTGGCCTCCGGATGAGCCGCCTGCTGCTCAATGATAAACCGGCTCAATGTGATGGGAAATTTAGACATACGTCACTATCCTATACCTGCACGCAAAAATATCCTTCCCCTTCACCGAGTGTGCAAGGAAATGGATCACCGTCGCCACACGTGGCGCAGTCTGTGGGGCAGTATAACGGTTTCGCTCAGCACGAGCAAACTAAAGCGGCGGGGTTCTCATTCTATGGTGAGCCTTTCACGCGATATCCTTCCATTAATTCCGCGACAATGGACCCCACGACGACCTTGGCCTTCATTCTGACAGGCACCCGATGCTCATCTGTCGTAAACCAGACGCGAATGTTGCCCTCGTTAAGGAAGATGCCCTGAAACGGCATGACGACCAAAACCCGCGCCGTCTGTTGTTTCCCCCATGAACCCTTCAGCGTTTCGAGGGCTTCAACCCGTACCTCCAACTTGTAATTCTTGTTGTCGTGATGCACCGCCATAGACAAAGACGCGCCGGGGACCATCGGCAGAACTTTGCGGACATAATAAAGGCAGGAAAGGGCATCCTGCGTATCGCTCGGAATCGGAAGCTCGGCCACCTGGCCGTCCTTGACGGCGGTCACTGTTCCTTCATTGTGATGGAAGGTATAGTCGAAGTCGTTGGACCGTTTTCCTTCGCGGCGGACAAATGTCATATGTCGAGGGAGAAAGGACTCGACGTCCACGGTGGACACCACGCGATTGTCGACCGGATAGAATTTGGTCACCACCGGACTCGACCGCGCGACGATGTTCAGTTGGATTTGGGGCCGACCCTCCCGGGCCTCGTGGTCTTGAACAGCCATGGTGGCAATTCCTGCACGCATGGCCAGCCAGGTCAGATCATACGAAAGTCGCTCCCCGGCTATAAACGGAAGCGACAGCGGAGCGGCGACCTGCCGGTCCATCGTTGTGTCGGAGCGCGACAGATCTGCTGGGAAGGTACTAATCAAGCACGCGGACACCACCAGCATGATAGAGCGGTGGACGCCGCGAGAGGGTGATTTCCTAGGTCGACAGAACACGACGAGCCTGGGCAAGTTCGGTCTCGATGGTCGCTCGGATCACATCCAGACGGGCCGGTGAGGGCGCTTCAAAACGTAACACGAGGGCAGGCTGAGTGTTGGAAGCGCGAATCAGACCCCACCCATCATCGAAAATGGCGCGGACCCCATCGATCGTCACCAGTTCTCTAAGACGCAGAGTCGAGGCGCCGACCGGTTGCCGAGCATCCAAATAGGCGGTGAGTTGCCGTTTGACCTGGTCGACCAGTTTAAACTTCACCGTGTCCGGACAATCGACACGAATCTCCGGCGTGACCGTGGTCTGCGGAAGATCTGCCACCAGGCTGGAGAGCGACTGTTTCGTCTTCGCGAGGATTTCCACCAGGCGGCAGGAGGCATAAATGGCATCGTCGAAACCGAAATACCGGTCGGCAAAAAACATATGGCCGGACATTTCACCCGCCAAGACGGCCGACTCCTCCTTCAGTTTCGCCTTCATCAGCGAGTGACCGGTCTTC
Source organism: uncultured Nitrospiraceae bacterium (assembly GCA_963839785.1). GTDB lineage: Bacteria > Nitrospirota > Nitrospiria > Nitrospirales > Nitrospiraceae > Nitrospira_A. The sequence continues at coordinate 531,930 of CAWIWD010000021.1, read as the reverse complement.
CACATGATAGGACGCCCACCACGCGCCGCAATATCGTCATACAGACATTGCGAAGCCTTGACCTCTGAAATAAAGGTCGTCCCCGGCCGCTGCGCAAGAATATCCCGCGCGTACACGACCATCAACCGGTCGCCCCACAGAATCTGTCCCTGCTCGTCCACTGCGCCGATGCGGTCGGCATCCCCGTCGTAACCGATGCCGACATCTGCTTTCTGTTCCTTCACGGCCGCGATCAAATCTTGAAGGTTTTCGACCACCGTCGGATCGGGATGATGGTTGGGAAATCGTCCATCAAGGTCATCATACAGCGCCGTTACGCGGCATCCCATTTGCTCCAAAGCTTGCTTGGCCACCAACGATGCTGCGCCGTTCCCGCAATCGATGACCACATGTAGATGGTCCGCGCGCAGGCCAGAAAAATTCGCTTTGAGGTGCGCCAAATAGTCCGGAATGATCGCATGGGAGGAGAGTTGTCCTGTACCGGAACTGAAGCGACCGGCCTCCATGACTCGCCGCAGCCGCTGGATATCCTCGCCGTGAATGGCTTCTTTCTCGATGCAGATTTTGAATCCATTGTACTCGGCAGCATTATGGCTGCCCGTGATCATGATCCCGCCTTGCACCGGCAAGGTAAACAATGAAAAATAGAGGATCGGCGAGGCGCAGAGCCCCAGATCGACCACGTCCAATCCCCCGGCCAGCAATCCACTAAGCAACGCCCGCTGTAACCCAGGCGAGCTGAGCCGCCCATCCCGTCCCACGCTAATTCGCGCGACACCCTGCTCGCGCGCCATGGTGGCATACGCGCGACCCACCTGCTCGGCAATCTCTTCCGTGAGTTCTTCGCCGACAATTCCCCTGAGGTCATATTCGCGAAACAATGCCATCTTAATCTCCTCACCCACTGCGGAAACATACAGGTCTCGTCGACCAACGCGTGGCTTCAGCAGAATGTAGCGCCAGAATGGCTCGACGTGAGAACCAGGGTGGCGGCCCGTTTCCGCGCTCTGCTAACGCCCACGGCTCAGCCGCCCATAGTCGTCCTGAAAGCGCACAATGTCGTCCTCACCGAGATAGGGTCCATTCTGCACTTCGATAATATGCAAGGTTTCGGAGCCGAGATTTTCTAGACGATGCGGCGTTTCCACCGGAATCGCCGTGCTTTCCCCCACCCGAAGGTCGAGCAGATCCTCTCCTCTGGTCACCCGAGCCGTTCCTGCAATGACGACCCAATGTTCGCTGCGCTTATGATGCAATTGCAGCGAGAGCCGGCCTCCGGGATTCACCGTCACACGCTTGACCTTATATCCCGGCCCTTCCTCCAGCACCGTATAGGATCCCCAGGGCCTGAACACCGTCAAATGCTCCAGATGCTCCGGAGCGCCTTGTTGCTTTAAAATCTCGACCATCTTCTTCACGTCCTGCGATCGAGATTTGGGACAGACCAATGTGGCGTCCGGTGTATCGACGACCACCATGTCCGTGAGCCCGATCGTCGCCACCACGCGTCGGTCGGCATAGAGGACGGAATTGGTGCTGTCCAAATCGATGACCCGACCGCTGACCACGTTGCCGGCCTTGTCTCGCGTAGACACTTCCTCAAGGCTGCTCCAATTACCGACATCCGACCACCCGAACGCCACAGGAATCATCGCCGCCTTCGCCGACTGCTCCATCACCCCGTTATCAATCGATACCGAAGGAACCTTTTTATAGGCCGCCTCAATGAGATGCCGGCTCGGCGCCCGACGTCATCAATGTGTGAACCCTTTGCATGGCCTTGGCGAGCAACGGCTGGTGTCGGCGGATTTCCTCCAGGATGGTCGCCGCCTTCCACAAAAACATGCCGCTGTTCCAGAAGTAATTTCCATTCTTGAGATACTGCGCCGCCTTCATCCGATTGGGCTTCTCAACAAATCGCGCAACAGCGTGGGCGGTCAGCCGTCCCTGCTTAGCGAGGGCGCTTCGCCGATTCGGTTGAATGTAGCCATAGCCGGTTTCAGGCCTCGTTGGTTTGATTCCGAACGTCACGAGATGCCCCTGATCGGCAAGTTGCATACCCAACGCCACCGCGGCCTGAAACGCCTTCTCGCCCGTCACCACGTGATCGGCCGGCAAGACCAACATCTTCGCCTCTGGATCGCGCCGCATGAGTTCCCCAGCGACCAACGCGATGGCCGGCGCGGTGTTTCGACCCACCGGCTCGATCGACATAATTGTCTTTTAACTCGGCTTTCCACTCTCCCAACTGCACCCGAATGGAGTCGGCCTGCCCCGGATTCGTGGAAATGATGACCTGATGTGGCTCGGCACAGGAGAGCACCCGGCGCATGGTTTGCTGAATCAGCGTCTCGTCCCCGATGATCCGCAGCAGCTGCTTGGGATACAGATGGCGACTCAACGGCCAAAACCGCGTGCCACTGCCGCCCGCCAAAATAACCGGATAGAGATGTTCTGTGACCATCATGACACGCGACCCACCTTCCAGGTAACCAACGACGTATGGCTCATCGAGACTGCTGAGCAGCCAGAATCATATCCGCCACTTCGCGGACCGCCCCTTCGCCGCCCTTCTGCTTGCACACATACCGAACGGTCTTCAGCACGGGCGGCATCCCATCGGCGGGAGCGGCTGAAAACCCGACGGCGCCAAGGGCCTGCACATCGTTCACATCATCCCCAATATAGGCCACTTGCTCCAACGTGAGGTGATGGCGCGCGATCAGATCCTTCAACACCGCCAATTTGTCGAAGACGCCTTGATGCACTTCTGGGATCGTCAATTTTTGAGCACGCCGCATCACGATCTTGGTCGACTCTTGAGTAATGATGGCGGTCAGAATGCCGGCGCGTTGCAGCAACTTGATCCCCATTCCGTCCCGTGTATGAAACTTTTTCAACTCGTCGCCGGATTCGGAATAATACATTCCGCCATCAGTCAGAACTCCGTCCACATCGGTCGCAAATAACCGAACACGGCGAAGCATCGCATGTAAAGACAAGCGAGTCGCGGGAGGATTTTTTTGGGGGGCGGCTTGTACTGGGCATGCGGGCGTTTTTGTTGAGGGGGAATGTTAGCAAGCCATCGGGGAAAACTCAACAGAACTCGACCATGTCTCCAAAGCACGCGTCTATGGCAGGGGAACCGTATTGATCACGGACAGCGGCGGGATCGATCAGTAGGCATGCCGGTGAATAAAGCCTCTCCAAACGGTAAGCAGCATAATTTTGAAATCGAACCAAATCGACCAATGCTCGATGTAATACAGGTCGTGCTCGATCCGTCTTTCCAGCGAGGTATTGCCGCGCCAGCCATTGATTTGCGCCCACCCGGTGATGCCGGCCTTCATCTTATGTCGTAACATGTACTGCGGCAGGGTTTCGCGAAAGCGCGCGATGAATTCCGGCCGTTCCGGTCTGGGCCCCACAATGCTCATTTCTCCCCGCAACACATTCCAGAATTGCGGAAGTTCGTCCAGGCTGGTTCGGCGCAAGAACGCGCCGATGGAGTTCGGCGCTCGTCGTTAGGCTGCGTCCAGACCGGACCGGTTTCCGACTCCGCGTCAGGTTTCATGGAGCGAAACTTCAACATTTCAAACGCCTGTCCATCGAGTCCCATCCGAAGCTGGCGGAAGAAGATCGGACCGGGAGATGTCAGCTTGACGAGGACAGCCACGGCGCACAAGACCGGCGAGAACAGCACCAGGGCAACCGATGCGCCCACCACATCCAAGACACGCTTGATCACCAGGTTCCACCCATGGAGCGGTGAACCCTGCAGCGTGATCATCGGCAACCCTTCGAACATCTCGGCTTCCGCCCGCAAACTGACAAACTCGCACATTGCCGGCAAAGCCTTCACCTCAACCATGGTAGTCGATAGCGTGGCAAACATTTTCTCAGCCCACCGCTCATCCTCCGGAGGAAGACAGACAAACACGATGTCGATACCCGACTGCACCAGCTCCTGCAAATCATCGTACCGTCCCGACGACCGGCACATCGTGAATGCGTTCCCCCACTCCTCTCGGATCGGCACTCAGAAACCCCTGCACCTTGACGCCCAGTTCGGGATGCGTCAGCCAGCGCCTCCACGACCCGGCGTCCCAAACGGCTGGTGCCGATAATCAAGGCATGTCGCTGATTGTACCCCTGTCGGCGAAGAAATCGGAGAATCTCCCTGAACAGAACGCGCGAAAATCCCAGTGCGATGAGATTCAACAGCCAGAAATACAGCAGCACCAGCCGGGAATATTCGTACTGCCGCAAAAAAAACGTCAACGCGACGAGAATCAACACGGACAGGGTATTGGCTTTCGCCACATCAAGAAACTCGGCGACACGCGTGCCCATGCGCCGCGGACGGTACAGGTCGAAGGCTTGGAAGGACATCCCCCATACGGCGACGATCGGCACCAGCAACAGCAGATAGATCCGGAGATCGGGAACGCCCTTGGTAACAGGTTCGACGATTTCTGAGAATCGAAGATAGTAGGCCCCAATCCAGCAGGCGCAGATCAGGCCCAAGTCGATACAGAAACAGCACACTCTTGAGAAATTGGGAGTGGCGTTTGAGCATGACCCGGTGACAGACCTTCTCACATCACAATGTGCGCACGAGATCCATTACTCATGAGAAGTCTCCGGAATAGTAGCGCCACCCCGCGGCTCGTCTGATTTCAATGGATTTTGCAAGGCATACGTCAGACCAAGGATCACGGCCAGACATTGCACGAAGGCGCGCGGAATGAGATACACTGGTGCGAGCATTGCGGGGAGCGGATCTCGCCTGATGCATTTGGTTATGAACGGCATCATTGAGAGTCCCGCTACACACCAACCTATGACTCCAGGCCAGGGTCCGAGAGGAGATACAGTTTCCATGGCCAGCAGAATTGTGCTCAAGGGAATAAGAATCATCTGAGACTTCTGAGACCAAGGCGTGTGGGAGTCCCTCATCGCTTTCCGTGGAGACCGACGCACAGCGGCAACCCGCCAAAAAGCAAACTTATATTTTTTTTTAAGGTAATCGATCCAGCTTGAAGGATGAGTGTGATACACAATCGCCCGAGGTGCAAATACCATCTTATGCCCATGATCGGCCATTCTGAAGGAAAGATCGACATCTTCCGCGCAGGCCACCGGGAAACGTCCGTCAAAGCCACCCATCTCAAGGAAAACCGCCTTCCTGTACCCAGCTGCATACGTGTCAATAAAGTCGATTTCCTTGATCCTGCGCCATTTTGTCGTATTTATCTTCGTATTCTAACTGTACGAACCGCGCGGTGAGTTCTCGCTGTCTTGTTAGATAGACCCCCTTCACTCCGATCACTCGCGAGTCCTTACGAAAGGGCTCCACCATTTCATGAAGCCAATCAGCTTTCGGAATACAATCAGCGTCGGTAAAGAGAATGATCGGACCCTGCGATTCGGCAGCTCCTCTGTTCCTAGCGCCAGCTGGCCCTTGATTTGCAGGCAGCGATACCGATCGCACGCCAGAGTAGCGCGTTACGATTTCACGGGTTCGATCCGTTGAACAGTCGTCAACCACAATGATTTCTGAACGAGGCTGTCACTCGCTTGGGCTAACAAACTATCTAAACAATGCGCAATGGTCGCTTCGCCGTTATAGACCGGAATCAACCACTGAAATATCCACGGCACATCATCCCTTCAACGTCTAAAGGTCACAACTCGAAACTATGCCGATCCCTGGAACTTCCAGGCATTCGCTTCCATGCTCTCAACAGGCGAATTACTTTAAACGAACAGCAAGCACTTTATTATTCATATTGTGAATGACCTGGAACACCTTCGCAATCTGTAATTCGTCAAATGAAGCGGCTGTATCTGCCCTCTCTGGGAAATAACTTTCCTGACCGTTCATCCAGGGAAAAGTACGCTCTGCATTCAAAATAATGAGAAGGTTCTTTTTAACCTCTTGAGGGGTCAGTGCACGTTGCATCCGATGTTCAAACATATACCGCACCTCCGGACTCGCTCCAGGGTACGCCGTGAGGAATGCCATGACGCGTGAGAAAAGTTCCTCACTTCCACTTATACGGCTAGTCGCAACACTCTCGCTTAGGGCTCTAAGAATTTCTTTTATCGCCTCTTATATTCCTCTCGCATAACCCCCAAGTTTGCAAAGGAATAGAGTCCATTGAGTCCGGTCTGTGCTTCGACAATGCTAAGTGTATAAGGATCTGCCAGTAAGATGGTGTTTGAGGGAAGCTGTCGGATGCGATCAGCCAACTCCAGCTCAGCCATTGTGTAATGTGAGATGGGTCGCTCACTAGACCAATTATCACCATAACTGTACCGGTAGCCGTATGATTTCATCGCAAACTTGTCGCTGGCCACGCCAACGAAAACAATCGACAGTACCAGCGTCGTGACACGCCAGGGTGCTCTGGCAACCGAGGCGCAGGCAAGGAGAGCGCACGCCCCAAGAGTGGCGACCCCGAAGTAGGGGGTCAATTCGCGCAAATACGGATTCGCAGTAGGCCCACCAAGGTCAGGTACCTTATAGGCATATCGGCCGCTTACCAAAAGATAGCCGACCACAAGAATGCCATATTTGAAAAGGACTACACGCTTGCCTTCCACGCGATAACGCCCAATCTCCTCGCTACTTAAGATCGCCACCAAAAGACAGAACAGAATCAGCGGGAAATACAGGGCACGATGGGTGTAGGGCAAACCACTGAAACTTAGTAGTAGACCTGCGAGACATCCGACCCACGCAAAGAGCATTGCAGGAGGCAGACATGAGCCAAGCTGCTTTACTAAACCCAGAAGGCCATTTTTTTTCGATGGTGAATTTCGACGTACGGAAATTGCCCAAGAAGCGACCAGAAGGCAGCAGAGCACGAAGAGCATAGGCGGGGCCAGCCGAACCCACTCTATCATGGTATTACGCATTCCCTCCGCCCCAGTGATCTCCTTTCCAAGAATCCATTCGGCTATGATGTTCAGAAAAGGTCGCGATTCTTTCGTCTCAAAAACTGCTTTCACCTGCATTCCAAACAGGATACCCATCGTTCCCGTCACCGTTATTACACCGAGCAGAAATCGCACTCGGATGGTTTGAGGCCAGTGTGGCCACCCGAAGTGCATGACGTGGTAAATCACCACGATCCCTAGCGCACAGAATAGGTACAACAGAGCCACCGCTGGATGCAGCGCGACACCGGTTGCGCACAAAAGCACTCCCAGCGTCACCACCGATGAGGCTCCGCTAGCCCTTCTGCTATACCACGCAACCCCCAAGAGCGTCAGCGCCCAATACATCCCTATAGATTGCACTGATGAAACCTTGTATAGCACCACCACGAACCCCATGAGTGAGAACGCACCTAGCCCTACCATTCGGAATACATCCAAGGTCGCCCAGCCCCGGATCAGCAGGGACATGAGGAGCAAGCAGACGGAAAACACCATGTCGCCGTTGGTTGGCGAAAATAAATTCTGAAGAGTGATTACGGTTAATCCCGCCGCAATGGTATGAGTGAGTCTAGAATCAGTCACTGCTGAAAAGAAGCAATGAACCGAAGCATAGCGGACCACGGCGCACAGTAGAGGAAGAATCCACTGAGAGGCGAGCAAATCGTAGCCGTACCAATCCTGCAACAATCCGAGGTGAACCTGCAATAAAGGAATATAAGAATCGGCGGTATAGGGATTGAGCACATGAAAGTGAGCGAGTTCCATTGCTCCCTTCATGAAATGCGTCTCCTGAAAAATATCTCGCAACGGGTATCGGGTGAACTTCAGGAAATAAAAGCTGTACGTCAGGGCGACCAATGGAGTGATGATCACGACACTTTCGCGCCATTCTCGACTCGACCAATCGATACAAAACAGGTCTTTCTCCCGATAATAGCCCCCCGCTGCGCCGCACAAGGCCATGGGGTATAGGAACGGATAAAATGATTGAAGGAGATTGAGCCGCTCCAATTGCTGATAGAGAATGGTATGCCCGGTCAGGCCAAGAAAAAGGCAGAGAAGTACAACCGGCAGTTTTCCTCCGACCCTCTCCTCCAGGCGCTCCTCCAAACAAGCTCGTACCATCAAGAGGCCCAGGCCCAGGGGAACCAGAAAAAACAATGGCGCGACCACGATATCTTTGAGGACATGGACCGGGTGCCACACTAGGAACACCGTGCTCAGTGCGAAATAGATCAGGATTGCAGTCTTAATCAATTTGAACCTACCGCTGAAGGCAAATGGCAGTTTGACACCGACCGGTTAAAGCGCAAAAGGGGTGCAGATGGAAACATGACGCCGAAGAGTCAGGCGGACAGTTTGCTTTTTGTTGGATTTGAGTCGAAGTTCACAGTTGATTGGGGGGCAATTCGAACGATTTCCCTTCTAGGATGCCGTCGCAGATGACGTCCAGAACAGCATGCTTTCCAGGCAAGAGTTCTCGCTCCGACTGATATGTGAGCCTGGGTCTCATTTCTTGCACTTCCTCAAGGACGGTCATTGGGTACATTCGTCTCAGGAAAAACACATGGGCGTATCGGAGTGCCCGATCAATCTGGGTCGTACGCGATAGGACCGGGGGACCCTGCATGAGTTCGGCCACCTGTAACCGATATCCTTCCAAGTTTGGCGGATCATGCGTGAAACCTTTATTCGCATAGTGAGCTGCACCAGCGACCACAACCGGCACGCCGGCAACAGCCATCTCCAAGCCAATCGTAGACGCATATACAACTCCAACCCGAGCCATGCGCATCAGCGTGTAGGAATCGATTGGCACCTCGGGTGGCACAACACGAATATTGTCAGGAAGATCAAGAAACTCCCGCTGCAACCAGTCGCCGACCCGATCGTAAGATTCTCGCCCAGGAACCTGTGTCTCAGCCGGATGGATGCGGATCACAAGACACCATTCGGTATGCACACGAAACAACTGAACGGTCTGCCTGAGCCAATCCAGCATATCCGAAAAAATGGTCTCGCGGTCCTGCATCGCCGTATCCCACACAACATTTGTAAACAGTACCGCCAATGGCCGATCTCCCTCCAACCGGAGGGAAGAACGGATTCGCGCCTCATCGGATTCCTTTACCGCCCAATACGTCTCGACCATTTGGATACCCCGAGCCCGCCGATCCATCGCCGCGAGAACTTTTGCCTGTTCCGATTCAGATAAGGGGCTTCGGGACGAGGTTTCCCACGTTTCACTCACGTTATAACGGGGCGCTGAATCTCCATGGGAGAGAAAGACCGTCCCGGCATCGCGCCCACGCTCGAAAAATACGCAACGCCGTTCCTGTTGGGATGCGATGGCCCAACTGACCCGTTCTTCCATGAACAACCCGTTGAGCATCACTACGACGTTCGGATTGAATGTCTTCAACACCTGTTCGAACCCTGTTGCCCACAATGCTCCGCCACGAATGAACCCTGTCATAACCTCTCGTCCTTCAGGATGGTCTGAGAACTGATGCGAACGTAACCTCCATCGTGTCGGCGCCACGGCAAATCGCCCGATCGGGATCGACTTCCATTCGTAGCGTAGGAGTTGCTCCACACTCAGGCCAGCCACTTCATGAGTCACGGTTTTTCCGACTTCATGATCCACGTAGTCGGATATATCGGTAACAGGGTATGCCCGCATTTCCGGCTAACTCCGTCACATAGGCCGAACAGCGAGCACACCTGGGGAAATGTTCCTGTTCCGCCCACGTCACCTCACACACCGGCATAATGCCGCCGCACGTCACGAACGCACAGTCGGCCTCCCGCACCGACAGCGCCTGGGCCACCCCTGCCTGAAATGTCGCGTGCGTGCGGAAATTACGGGGCGTGACAAATAGGACTCGCGGCCGAGCACCGTGGGACCTCCACGAACCTCGCGGTTCACACTCGCGAGATCGGTGAGTTCGAGACCTAATAGGCCTTTGAAGCCGACCGCCGATAGCGCTCGATGGGCAGCCACAATGGGCGCCCCCTGGTAAAGCGCGCGGATTGCCGCACTCTGCCATGCCCATCTTCCGAAGTCCTATGAGACTCACCAACAGCTCCTTCCCCCGTCAATCACCAGCGTCGCCCCCGTCATATAGGACGAGGCATCGGAGGCCAGAAATACGAGCGCCCCCTTGTACTCATCTCGGCGAGCCATCCGACCCAACGGGATCAGTGACGAGAGTTTCTGGACAAATTCTTCCGGCTGATCGGTCCGTACTCCTCCGGGAGCCAGCGCATTGACGCGAACGTGTCTGTCCGCCCAATAGGTCGCAAGATAACGCGTCAGCCCAATGAGGCCATGTTTGATCACCGAATACGTGACCGGCTTAACCGGCTGCTCTGAGTCAGGTAGACCAGACTTTCGATAGAGACGCTGATCCGGGGCGATCAGCCCCAAGTCCGATGAGATGTTAATGATAACACCGGACTGTTGCCTGGCCATGTGCGCTCCGAACACCTGACAACCGAGCAGTGCACCCGTCAGCCCCACCGCCAATTCCTGGGACCATTGTTCAACTGAGAAGTTCTCAAATCGCATACCAGCCACCGTTCCACCAGCACCCACCTTCGAATCAATGGCGGCATTATTCACCAGGACGTCGATCCTCCCACAACGATGCAGGATCTGGTCCCTCGCCGCCTCGAGCGATGACTTCTGGGTGACGTCGGCTTCCACCGATAAGGCATCGACACGATACTTGTCACGCAGGCGCTGGGCAACCTCACCTCCACGAGCGCCACGCAGATCCAACAACACCGGAACGCCACCCGCCTCTGCTACGGCTTCGGCGTGCATTTCGCCAAGCAAACCGGCTGCACCCGTAATTACTACCACGCGTCCGTCCAGCCGCCACACAGTTGATTCTTGTCGTGTCACAAACGATCTACCATGCTCGTGATTGTCCTCCATCCACCACAATGGAGGCCCCGGTCAGGAATGCGGCGCGCGAAGAACTTACAAAGGTCACCGTATCGGCCACTTCCTCTGGCCTGCCAAATCGGTTCATCGGCACCTCGGACATCAAATAGGCTTCTACAGCATGAGGATCTTCACGCTGCTTCCGGTCCCAGACGCCGTCGGGGAAGTAAATATTGCCTGGAGCCACCACGTTGACTCGAATGTGATCGGCGGCCAGTTCCCTCGACAGCGCCTTACCCAAAGCAATTAAACCGGCCTTCGCGCTGGTATAGGGAATTGGTGCGGGGAGCGACTCCAGGCCAGCCAGAGAGGCAATGAGGGTCACACTTCCGCCACCTCCTTGCCGCATCAGGGGTACGGAATGAGCGACCATCAAGGACGCGGCAATTAGATTTGCGCCGAGGAGATTCGTCCAATCTTCGTGGTGAAGAGCCCACCCCATCTTTCCCCGACCCGTTCCGAGATTGGCCACCAGAACGTCCAGCCTGCCCCACTGTGAGCGAATCGCCTCGACACAGTTGTGAATCACCTCATCCTGGGTCAGATCACCTGAAAAATGGAAGAGGTGGTCGGCACCCCATCGTTCTCCCAACGTTGCCCAAGCCGTAGCCAGGTGACGCTCATCTCTCCCGGTCAACACCACTCGTGCCCCTTCCTGCAAGAAGGCTTCAGCAATAGCCCGCCCGATTCCCCGGCTGGAGCCGGTCACGCACACCACTTTGTCCGCAAGGTGAAGATCCACAGCAACAGGTCCCTTTACATGCCATACCGGTCAAGGTAGGAACGCACCATATCACGGTACCGCACGGCCACTCCGACATGATCGGGATCTCGCGCCGTTTGCAGGATGAAGGGACCACGATATTCGGTCGCGGCGAGTGTGGAAAACATAGCCGGAAAGTCGGCATTTCCGGTTCCTAAGGGGACGGTCGTTCCGTGCAACAGGCGGTCTTTAATGTGGATATTGCCGATCAGTCCCTTAAGGGTGGTGAGCTCCGTGACCGGATCAAACCCTAGGGAGGCGCTGTTTCCAGAATCATAGTTCGCACGTACCAGTGGGTGGTGAAATCGTTCGAGGAAATCACGGAATTCCACTGGAGGGAGCGACGTCTCGAACACAATTTCGATACCCCGCCGCTCTGCCAGGGGCAACATTGCCGACACGCAGGAGTGAAGCTGCCGTTTATCCTCTTCCGTCTGGATGGCGGCATGATCGACGCAGGGGATTTCGACCCTTTGAGCACCGATCTCGGAGGCGGCATCAAGCAGGAGACGCAGGATAATGCCGCTCTCGTGCTGCTCTGTCGCCGAGACACGAAAGAATGGATGATCCATGAAATAGTCGGCGCATATTGCTGATACCGGCACGTGAGAATGTTGAATCACATCCCGGACCGTACCTCGTCCATCCGCTGTGAACAAAGGATTCCCGCGGTAGTCATCCGCTTCGAAAATGAATTCGATGGATGCAAATGCATGTTGCTGCGCAAGCATGAATTCCTCACGCCAATGGTCTCTGGGAAATGCCTGTATTCGCCCATTGACCTGAGGGACCAACCTCCCCTGCATCAACCCTATCTCGTGCATCCCTTGTCCTCCACCTACTACCTACCGGACGGTCCATCCACCGTCAACCGACAGGCATTGACCGGTGACGTATGCAGCGGCATCCGAAGCCAAAAAAATGATGGCTCCCTTGAGATCATCCGGCTGCCCGCATCGTCCCACCAGTGTCCGGTCACTGAGCCGTCGCAGGAACTCCTCGTTGCGCGGAGCGTTATACGAATCACCCTCGAGGTTCGGGAATGCGCCCGGTAACAGAGCATTACAGCGAACGCCTCGTCGGCCATAAAAAGCAGCCGTGTAGCGCGTCAGGGAGAGAAGTGCCGCTTTGGTCGCGCCATAGGTCGGGGGATTGAAGATCGTACGTCCCCTCGTACAATGCGGGGTCCGGACTGACCAAGGCATACATCGAACTCACGTTCACGATTGTTCCCCTGCGACGCTCAGCCATGGCCTCCGCTACGATCTGAGTCGCCAACGCGTGCCAATATACGCCGGCTTCCATCGCCCGCATCCACTGCCCCTTTGACAATGATTCGAGTCGTCCAGAGGGATCATTGAACCCCGTTTCCTTACTGAATTCGAATGCATTATTGATCAAGATGTCGATCCCCGATGGTCGCAAGGTCAGATCCTGGAGCGTGTCGCGAAAACTTTCCGTATCGAAAAAATCGACGGTCTTCGCTTCGACAGATCCCTCACCATAGTGGGCTGCCAGTTCCTGGCTCACCCGAAGCAGCTTCTCTCCTCGCCCCATCAGCACCACCCGCGCCCCTGCATCCAGCAAAGCCTCCGTGAAAATACGGCCGAGATAGCCTGCGGCACCGGTCACCACGGCAGTCTTCTGTGCCAATGAGAATAACGGCTCCACTCCCTGACGCTGCGCCATGCTATACGCCTTTCAACTTGTCCTGGATGAGGTCACAGGTCTCCCTGACAGCCCCATCGCCGCCGCGGTGCTTAAGAACGATTGATGCAATCTGCATGACCGATGGATGGGCATCGGCCACGACGATGCCGCAACCGACGGCAGTAAGACACTCCGCATCGTTCAGATCATTGCCCACATACACCACCGACGACAAGTCGATCCGGCGCTCCTCCGCGAACTGCTTGAGCGCTGCCAGCTTGTCGTCCAGTCCCTGGCGGCATTCCAGACGCAGCTTCCGACAGCGGGCCGCCACGACAGGGTTGCGCTCAGTCGATAATACGACGAGAGGAATACCAGTCCCCCGCAGGTAATCCAAGCCAAGACCGTCACCTCGGTGACACTGAACTGCCTCTCGGCCGTCTTCGGATACCAACACCCGATTATCGGTAAACACACCGTCGAAGTCGAAGACGACGGCCTGGATCGTATGAGGAAACGCTTTCAGACGGTCGCGGCGTTGTTGGCGCCTGAGGATCCAGTCGCAGAGTTCCAAATCTTCAGCAGAATCGATTTGGAACGAACTCCAATAGCTCATCTCATGAGAGGCAATTTTTCCACCCAATCGATTACCGCATTCCCGGAGAACCCAGGGACGAAACACATAGATGGAACCATTTTCTCGCCATTCACTCGCCATGTCCTGCTCACGTCGGCGCTGCCGGTAATCATAGTTGAACGATTGAACCCGCTCACCTGATGATCTCCACAACAACCATTTTGATTCCGTGGCAGAAAACAACGAGTCGGCGCCGGTATTGAGCAAACGCTGAATCGCACGATCAATGTCGCCATCGCTCTCGAATGGGTGAGGTGCATTGGAGAAACACCACTAAATCAGGTTGATACTGTTCCTGATCCTTAAGGTAGTCCAGTACGTGAAGGAGCGCGGACTCAGAAGTCGCCGTATCGGTCGACAACTCGGAGGGACGAAGAATCACCTCCGCTCCCGCGGCTAAGCTCACCGCCTGAATAGCCGGATCGTCGGTCGAAACGACGGTTCGGGTGACTTCCTTGGCCGTTTTTGCATGCTCGATACTTTGAATGAGCAGCGGACGTCCCGCCACATCCAACAGGTTCTTTCCCGGCAGCCTCCGTGAACCTCCCCGCGCGGGAATGATGGCCAACACGTCCACTTACTTACCGACGCGTCTCAACTTGGCAATAATGGGCTTTTCCCCCTCATACACCCGCTTGACTCCATCCCCCATCGCCGCTTCTACGGCTCGAATATCGCGGACCATCCGCTGGAAGCCTTGCGGCTCGACAGAGGCCGACTGATCGCTTCCCCACATCGCACGGTCCATCGTGATATGGCGCTCGACGACGCAGGCGCCAAGCGCGACGGCGGCAACCGAGGTTTGGAGGCCAACCTCATGGCCCGAGTACCCGATCGGATGGTTGGGAAATTCCTTCTCGAGTGTCCGGATCGCCTGGAGATTGAGTTCCTCCGGCTTGCTGGGGTACGTGCTGGTACAGTGCAGTATCAGTAAGTCCTCGGTATCAAGCACCCGAACGGCATGGCGAATCTGTTCCATCGTGCTCATCCCGGTGGAAAGAATAACGGGTCGGCCGGTCTTGTGGTGATGCCGAAGCAGCCCATCATCGGTCAGACAGGCAGAGGCAATTTTATAACAGGGTGGATTGAACTGCTCAATGAAATCAACCGACTCCTCATCCCAACATGAAGTACACCAGAGAATATCGCGTTCCTTGCAGTACCGATCGAGCTCCGCATACCCATCTCGGTCGAATTCCAACCCACGCTTCAAGTCGCCGTTGGTAGCCCCGAACGGACTTTCGCGCGGCCTGGCCAGTTCTTCCGACGAGTAGACCACGTCGACGGTTCGTTTCTGAAACTTAACCGCATCAGCCCCGGCCTCCTTCGACGCATCGATCAGTTGTTTGGCCAGTGCCAGATCCCCATTATGGTTGATCCCGATCTCCGCAATGATGAAACAGGGCTGCCCGTCGCCCACCAGCCGCGATCCGATGCTGACTGTTCGTCCCATGATAAGTCCTCCTTGTCCAAAGACGCTGATGCAAACGCAAACCTGCACGTCCTGTTACGCACACTTTTTTTCGAATACCACCGCATTCGACCGGCAGAAAGGCCACCACCTCCCCAAGGCCCGATCAACCGGCGTCAGCCCTACCTTTTGCCATAAAATTCCCAGCGGTGCAAAGTCCCGTGCGTGAAATTCTTTCAACCGCGCATTGGCCAATAGGTCCGGACGAAGGATCTGCTTGGCCAAGACCTTCGCGGCAAATCTCGCATACTCGTAACTTTGAGTAAGCCACCATAAGATAGTCGAACGTCTCGCCGTCCGCCGGTCAGCAAGGAGAACCGTCAGCTGTTCGGCAGTTCGTTCGGCACTCTTACCGTCATGAGCATAAATCCAGTCCGTAACGGCTTGTTCCAACGCGACACGTACGGAATGAAGTTGGGCCTCAACCCGCACATGCTGAGCTCTTCCAAGCAGGTGTGTCAGAAGCTCCTGGTACTCACCTTCAGTTGTGGCCTTGAGACTGCAGGCTGAGGCGACCTGCACCTCGAGATTGGCATCTTGAAACATTTCGAGTGAAACCACTGGCTTCCCAAACAGACCAGCCTCGAATGCAACGGATGAATTCAATTGCACGACACACTTGGCTTGTTTTAACCAGGTGTTCAAATTTCCTTCCCGGGTGATCCGTAAATTGGAGAGGTCGGACAACCGAGACCTATAGACCTCCTCTCCTTCGAAGGGGTGCGGTCGAAGAACGAACCGGACGTCGGAAAACCGAGTGCAGGAGGTCCGTACAAGTGAGAGAAATCCCTCCAATGCCCGATCGGCCGCCTTCATTGTGCTTCGCATGGTCTTTTCATCTAGACCCATTGTTTCCTGGACGTTCCGGATTTCTTGTTCGGGTGTGGCAAAACGCGGGTTATTCAGCGGGAAACTGGTCGCAAACAAGACATAGTCACAGTCCCCTGAGGGGGGATCTGGAATCAAATTGCTCCATTCCGCAGAATACAGATCGAATCGCGGACACCCGGTCAGGTGCAGGTGTGGTCTGGCCTCGCCGAATTGTTGACGGAAGGCTGAATATTGCCGTCGTCCCCATAAAAAGTAGTCATCTATCGCGGGAAGAGCACCGCTCTCCAACACGATGTTGAGCAGTTCCCGGTATTCCGAACGTAAAATCCCTCCTTCGGTATCCAGGACTACCACTCGAATCCCCAATTTCTTGTATCGGTCCAGGAGCCTACGGTTCGCCTTGCGGGCATAATTTACGACGATCAAATCTGGTTGCTCCCGCGCGACATGAATCAGTTGGTCGTACATCGGAACCACTGTCACCTGCACTCCGTGCCGAGCCAGTTGGTACGACAACAACCCCATCCCTAATAGATCCCGTCCGGGATTGTCGAGCACCAGACACAGCTTTTTCGGGAGACATTCTGTTGCCCTTCATCTCGCTATACTGCCTCCGACAAGGGAGCGTTAATCCCGGCCTTAAACACCCGGGCCACTTCCTTCCGGACACCCATGGGCGACTACCGCATCCGAGCGGCGTCTGAATACGATCGTCCCCACCCAGATCAGAAACAACAGAACAGTGCGACTTTGATTCCGATGTGAGAAGTTTGCATGACACCGACCGTGACTGAAGGCGCCCCCCAGCAGCAGCGCCCCCAAGCGCCCCCACTCGAGCTTAAGCGGATGGGATAGTGGCCAGCAACCAGATACATGGCACTGAAGAGTCCTGACGATAGAAGGAGCGCCCAGGCAGCACCAGTCGCCCCCCACCGCTGAGTCAAGACAAGTTGGCCCCGATCACTCCAGCCACATGCAGCAGTTGAATGGCAGGCTGCCAGCTCGTCTGTTCTGCCACCAAGATCGCCGTCGATCCGATGGGGGCGAGTCCCGTGCAGGAAAAACACGCCGATCATAATGGGAATCAACGGCAGCGCCCCCAGATATCGGCCATCCCGGCTCATCCACTGGACAACATCTGCGGCGAAACAACTGACCGCGACCGCCGCTAGCAATAGTCCCGCCACATACAGGGTGACCATCGTACCAAGAAATGAGCGACTGTCCGCCCGTTCTCCGCTCACTCTCACATAGAACGGCACCCATGCAGGTTTCACGGAGTCGTAGAAAAACTTTACGGCTTGGCCGACTTGGTTCGCCAAGGTATATAGTCCAATATCAGCCAATGACGCCCACCTATCGAGAAAAACTCTATCGGCACGGTGGCCCATGACCTCCAGAACTGCTGATGGAACGAGAGGCACGCTGAATCGAATCGCCTGCAAGAAAGAGCGGCCATGAACGACAAACGATGCTTGCCGAAGGTACCACACGGTCAAAACAGTACCCACCGCCGCACTGGACAAGACCTGCATCCACAGCACGCCAGCTACGCCTTGTCCCGCAAGCACCGCCCAGATATTGAGCCCCGTCCCCAAAATAAATCCGGCCGTGGAGACAATTACGAACGTTACGCTTTGCTCACGCACCCGCAGTAAGCAAAACGGGCACAAAGACAAGCCGCTGAAGAAAGCCCACCACATTGCTAAACGTAGATACGGCTGATAGGGAGCCTGTGTAATCACATGGTCCAACACGAGTCCCCCGCCCAGATCAAGCATCAATGTCGCGAGGAACATGCACCCCACTGCGACCAACCACACCATACCCAAGTTTCCGGCAGCCACTCCGCTTCCGAACCCACTCATGATAATAGCGGGTAATGGCATGCGGAAGTCCTAGCGTGAGAACCGGAGGAAGAGCGAAGGGGACCAGCGAGGCAAGTGTCAGTACACCATATTCTTCAGGAGTGAGTCGTGCGACATACACCGGCAGTAGAACAAACGTCCCCACGCGCTGTAGGGCGTTGCCAAATCCATACACTCCGACCTGCGAAACAAGCCGTTTTATGGCTTGGGATGGAGCAAGTCGGCCATATCCTCCTTCGATCGCCTGCTCTGGCCGAATCCTCTCAGATGCCATTGATGAGGTAGCTTTGGGTCGGGCGGGTATGCTCGATGGACATGGAACGTCCATCTCGCGAGCGCAAGACACTGATGCCGGCTAATGTATAACCTTTTACGGTGGACACCGTCGTTCCTAGCCCGCCGGTGGAAGCTAAGAATTCACGCACACCTTCTCCAAACAACTCCTCCATCGAGCGCTCAATGCATCCGAACGCCGGAATCGCCCCAAATTCACGTTCGAGGGTCTCGCCGTCCGCTCGATACAACTTGACGAAGGGACACACTGTATCGGCATATTCGGGAGCAGAGGAATGGTTCATAAACAGGAGGCTGGACATATGGGTCTGATTGACGATGATTTTCGGATTCACGCTCATAAAGCCGGCGTGTTTCTTCTTTGAAAAGTCGTTCAGCGTTCGCGCGAATGCGCCCGTCCGGTAATTAGTGTAAAAGTGAGCACTCTCATAACTCATGGAGAAAATGTT
Source organism: uncultured Nitrospiraceae bacterium (assembly GCA_963839785.1). Lineage (GTDB taxonomy): Bacteria > Nitrospirota > Nitrospiria > Nitrospirales > Nitrospiraceae > Nitrospira_A. The sequence goes on along the minus strand of CAWIWD010000021.1, from coordinate 513,067 downwards.
GATATCCGATAAAGCTTCCGTGTGGTCGCCCAAATTCATGATCAGTATGAATATGGCATCCCTCATGGGGAGCCCATGGGCGGCCATCGTTTCGTTGACATTGATCTCAAACGCCTGTCCCGCTCTCCAGACCCCCAATCGCCCAAAATCCCGGAGAAACTCTCCTTGCCGACTGGTGAGCGCCCCACGGACTCGCATGCTCCCGTACCCGCCCGAGAGAAGAGGGACAAACATGCCCGGGCTCGGGATCCGACCGGCCTGAAGCTGCTTCAGCGAGGCTTTCACCGCTTTCTTCCAACTGAAACGGCAAAAGTCCAACCGAACAGCCTGACTGACCTTATTTACGCAGTCGCCAAACACGGGGAACCCAAAACGAGGCTCGTGCTCTTTCCACAATCCGGACGGAAGCATGTAATCCTCAGAAGTGATGGATATTGAAGTCGCCGCTTCGATGGCGCACAAGTGTGAAGGGCTGGTTGATATGCCGACCTCTTACGTGCACTGACCCGGCGCGTCCGCCAAGCTGCCGGCGATAGTCAGGAAGCAACTCTCCCATTGGAAGTACCACCGACGCCCTGGGGCCGAGGCTGAGTGATTTGTGCAGTAGCTGTTGGCCCGATGCATCTCTGATCTCGAGGTCCCACGACCGGTCACAGCTCGACTCATCCTCGCCAAAGAAGCTGTTCTGCACGACGACCGACAGTTCCAGGTCCTCGGATGTGGGGATGGTCGCCGGCTCATACTGTACGCGAGAATCCTGTTCAAAACGCATCCGATCGGTTTCATGCGTGAAATCATAATGCCCCTCCGCATCCCAATAGGTGGCAAAGAAGAGCGTCCCAAGAAACCGGTCATGCTTCAAGGGAGGACAATAGTCGGGGACGAGTTGCACTCCGATGCTACCCTGAAACTCCTTCGAGATGTCTGCCAGATCGCACTGCCACTGCTGAAGAGGATTGAGCATCCTCTCGGCATGCCCTCGTTCCTTACCATCCTCGCCGAAAACATATACATGAGCCATCACATGCACGTTTTGATCTGGAAACAACAGACTGTAATAATTGAATAGTGAGATTCGTGTATGGAACTCCGGGTCCTCCCGGCCCCATATCAACGTGGGGACTGTTCGATTGATCACATACGGATTCATGTGGAACCCGCCGAATTGGACACCCCAGGACCTGCGAATGCGCCTCGCATCAACCGTCCATCGGAATTCTGAACCCGCGTCAAGAGGCACCAGGCAATCCAGACACGTCGAGAAACATAATTCCAGGCCACGGCCTGCCAGAGACGTTTAGGCCACAGTCGTTTCTCCGGAAGGCCGGTTCCTCGTAACTCTCGGGGAAACGGCTGAGTAAGTTGCCAGAACCGCTGCCACTCTGTACGAGATCGTGTCAAGGGATACTTTTCCGATAACGAATACGATTGGATAATCCACTCCAAAATTTCAATCTCCTGCTCGTTCAGAGCACTTTTCCATCGGCCGATCGGCCGTTGATCAAAGGGCTTGAGTCGATCTTTGAGATCCGAGGCGAGGGAATTGCCTTTCCACAACTCACCGCCGTACGAAGGCACCATCAGTAGGTCGTGCCAAGGAAGACCGAGCCAGGTGGCAATTTCCCGAATAACCGGCTCCCCACCGAGAATCAGATCTTCGTAAAATACAAGGCGATATTGGCCTTCATACTTCGTCACATTTAGATAGGCCGCTTCCAGACTGGCTAAGAGACGATCCCGAATGAAATTCGATGGCTGATAACCAATGCCTTGATACCCTGGCTCGTCCATCATTCGCTTCAAGGCCAGGTAGTTATCACGCGGATCGCGTAAGACATGAATTATTTTCGCGGTGGGAAAAGCTTCGAATATCGCATCGACCGCATCATAATGCCGAGGTGTCTTTTCAATGAAGTGGGTGAGGCGAGCTACCGCATCCGGCTTCATCTTATCGAGCACAATCGTAAGGAACAGCTGTACGATTCTCCTGGGCAAATGAGGCCACGGCGCTTCTATTTCGAGCCTTTCCAGCCCTGCACGCAGATCAGGGGGAGTGATCTCCGCATGGATGGTGTGTTGGCTCATGAGGGTTGAGTAGAAGGCGTCCAATTTTGCGATGAGGCCCGATCGATCACGCACGGACGCGAGGGGCAAGTGGTACGCCGCGGTCTCCAGTAAGCTGATGACGGACGGATGAGAATCAAACAGTGATAAAAGAAAGGTCGTGCCGGACTTGGGAGTCCCAACCACAAATACCGGATGAAGCAACTGTGCCGCAGATTCCTTCACACTTCACTCTCCCTAAAATCAATCATTGCGCCTGCAGCGGAGGCATCGGCTACCGGTTCTATATTGTGCCGCCATTCGTTGCTCAGCATTAGCCAGAAACAAAGCCTCGTTGGATAAGATGCGCGACAATGCGTCTCGCATTGTCATCCGGCGTGCAATCGGTCGTCGTCAGGCTCAATTCCGGTCGTAATGGCTCCTCATATGGATCATCGACTCCTGTAAAACCAAGGAGTTCTCCTCTTCTCGCCTTGGCATACATACCTTTGGTATCGCGACGTTCGCAAATTTCGATCGGCGTATTCACATAGACTTCAACGAACCGCCCTTCTCCTATCATACTTCGAACCTCATTTCTGGTCGACCGGTACGGGCTGACCGCGGCACACACTACCACTCCATGGTGATGAACAATTTCCGAAGCCACAAATCCGATCCGGCGAATATTCATGTCCCGGTCCACTTTGCTGAAGGTGAGACCCTTCGATAGATGGGTTCGCACGACATCACCGTCCAAAACGGTCACTTGTCGGCCTTGCTCCATCAACAGCGGGACGAGCACTTCTGCGATACTGGATTTCCCAGCTCCGCTGAGCCCGGTGAGCCATATGCAGAAGCCGCTTCGGTCTGGTGGAGGAAACACCTGGGCCACCAACTTCTCCACCTCCGGCCGCCATAGTTTCGGATTGGACTCCGTTACATGAGAAGGCGCCAGGCCGGACGAAAATCCCGCCTGTGACAAAGTAGGGAGTGGAATCATCGTTACGCCAGTCTCTTCTTCAAATTGCCTAACTAACTCCTGCGCGGCGCCTTCTCGGTAAAACATCTGGCCATTGGAATCGCGACCAGCCCCCCCATGATCCATTCTGACAACCAGATGGGAGACCCCATAATTTCGACTGACGAGCGCCTCCCAAAGAGCTTCGCGCGGCCCTCCATACCTCACCGCGAGAGGGCACAAGCTCAAGACAGTCGATCCGGCGTCGCAATACGTGTGGACCACCGACTTACAGGCTCGCACCCGAGCAAAGTGATCGATATCACCCGAACGTTCCAGGCCCACGACCGGATTAAATAACAACGTCCCGACACAATTCGCTGCCGCAGTCTTGGCAAACTGCTCATCTGCAAGCGTCAGCGGTCCGTCCGGTTGAAACGCCACTACGCGATCGGCGCCTAACTCAACGAAAAGCTGGCGTAATTGCGCGGGCGTGCGCCGAAGGTCAAGAAAATCATGATGCCTCGGCAAGTTCAATACCTGCGGACGTCCAGACAAACACACCGACCCCCACGAGGACATTTCTGCCACAAGTGGATGACGAACATCCGTCGTTCCAACCACGGCTCGTGCTTCGCGAGAGAGATCCCAAGGATAGATCTCTTCTACAGTCATCACCGCGAGCAGGTCATACCGAGGGCTCCGAAGCGCCACACGCTGGTCCGGACGAATCTCCGTCGATGGACTGACCGGCAATGTGACAGGTATCGGCCACAAAGTTCCATTTGCAAGCCGCATCTCTCCCAGCACCCGTTCATAGTCTGAGCGACCCAGAAACCGATCGAGCGGCGAGAATGCGCCAACCGCAAGAAGCTCCAAATCGCACATCGTGCGCGCTGATAGGATAACCGACGGAAGGGTGGCAGCTTCCCGTGAAAGCTGCTCGGCCAATTGGCGATCGACCACCAGGTCAATGAGACGGACGCCAAGGGGACTGATGACACCATGAGGGAGCGATCGCGCACGAGGATGCATTATGAACGTCCCGCCAAACCGGATGGGGCAACCTTTAGGGCCGTCCTTAGTTCATCGATGACCCATTCCTGTTCCATATCTGTAAGGTTCGTTGAGCTTGGAAGGCTGAGAGCCTGTGCTTGGATCCGATCGGCAACCACACAGTGATAAGCCACAGCACCTCGGTGAGCCGGAGAGCGGTGCAACGGCTGCCATAAAGGTCGCGTTTCGACTCGCCGGACACCAAGGGCCTTATGAAGGAAGTGACGATCGGTCTTCGTTAGCGTCGAGTCGATCAAAACGGTATATAGCCAAAACGAACTCGCAGCCCATGGGGCCTCCGGCATCACGTGTAATCCAGCAATCGACTGTAAAGCCGCACGGTACTGACTGGCCAAGCGACGTTTGGCCGCCACAAATTGCGCCAATTGTTCGAGCTGCGCACAGCCGACAGCCGCCTGAAGATTCGTCAATCGATAGTTGTAGCCGATTTCACTGTGGATATATTCGATAGCGTCGTCCTTGGCCTGGGTTGTGAGATACTTTGCCTTGCGTGCCCAGCCCTCCTCGTGGGTCACCAACATGCCGCCTCCGCCTGTCGTCAACAATTTGTTGCCGTTAAAGCTGAAGCAGGCGACGTCACCCAGAGCCCCCAATATATTACCTTTGTATGTTGCCCCCAGGCTCTCTGTCGCGTCCTCCACAATGCGAAGATCGTAGGTGCGAGCGAGATGACGCAGGGCGTCTAGATCGCAGGGATGCCCTAAAATATGAACGGGAAGAATGGCCCGCACTCGTCGGCCAGTAGATTTATTTCGCAGCGTACTATTTTGCCAAACGCATTCCTCACGCAAGAAGCTTTCCACCTTCTCGACGTCCATTTGCCAGTACTGCGGTTCGGCATCCATGAAGACTGGCCACGCCCCGAGGTAGCGCACCGCATTTGCGGGGGCAATGAAGCTCAGCGTTGACACCAATACCTCGTCTTCAGGCTCTACTCCGACGACCTGCAACGCTACATGCAATGCCGCCGTCCCGCTTGAAGTCGCAACCCCATACCTAGCGCCTACGCACGCGGCCATTTCTTGCTCAAACCGATCCACATAAGAACCGACCGACGAGACCCAACCGGTATCCAAGCAGTCCTTGACATACTTCCATTCATTTCCACGAAGGACGGGGACTGATAGCGGAACCGGCGAGGTAGGAGCTGAGGCGGCAGAGTCCTTAGATCGCATACAGTTCTGGACGGTAATACTCAGGATGTTTCTTGATCCACTCGATAGTTAATCGTAACCCATCTTCCAGGGGGACTGCCGGCGACCAGCCTATGAGTCGATTTGCAAGTCGACTGTCGGCCAACAGACGTTCCACCTCACTTGCAGTCGGACGAATCCGCTCATCATCTGTCACAATCTCGATTGGATACCCCAGCAACCGACCGATCAGTTCGACCAAGGATCGAATCTTTATTTCGGATCCTGAACCAAGATTCAAGACGCGGCCTACCGCCACATCATTGGATGCAGCGCTGACGAAGCCATCGACGGTATTGGAAACGTAATTAAAATCCCTAGTAGGTTCAACATTTCCCAAACGCACCCGTCGACGCGTTAAACCCTGGACGATCACGGTCGGAATGACAGCTCGCGCCGACTGACGGGGCCCGAATGTGTTAAATGGACGCACCGTGACGACCGGAACTCCGAATGAGAGGTAAAAGGCTTCGGCCATTTTATCCGCTGCTATTTTGCTCGCAGAGTAAGGTGATTGCCCCTGGAGGGGATGATCCTCGGTAATGGGGACCTGCTTGGCCGTTCCATATACTTCGCTCGTCGAGGTATGAATGAGGCGTTCCACGCCCCACTGGCGACTAGCTTGCAGAACATTTAATGTCCCTTCAACATTCGTTCGGATGTAGGAAATCGGCGCCTCATAGGAATAGGGAATAGCTATGAGGGCACCCAGATGAAATACTACTTCTCGATCCTTTACAGCCCGAAGCACGCTGTCGCGATCGATTAGGTCGCCGCTATTGACCTCAATGTCCTTGCGACAAGAAGAATGATCCAACCACCCCCAGGAGCCCTCGGCTCTATAGTGAACGAAGGCGCGGGTATCGGCTCCCAGCATGACCAGTCGCTCAACCAACTGACTCCCGATGAATCCTCCCGCACCTGTGACAAGTACGCGCTTGCCTCGCCAATTCATGACCCTACCTGCCAACTCTGAGCAAGTTTTTGCGCTTGCTCGTAATCTCCCGGTTGTCCAATGTCCAGCCAGCCTTCCCGAATGGGAAAACTTGCAACGGGACGACCTCGATCGAGTAGCAGTTGGATAAGATCGGTCATGTCCATGCGCTGACCGCTTACCAAATGCTGATAGACCACTGGCTCCAATAGATAAATTCCAGCGTTAACGAAGAAATTCAACTGGGGCTTTTCTCTCAACCTTCGAACCGCCGTTCCTTCACAATCGATCACTCCAAAAGGCACCTGCACATCATATTGTCTTACGGCTACGGTCAGATCCGCTCCCAGCGCTCGATGGAAGGCGTGCATGGCCTGAAAATTCACCTGCGTCAGAATGTCTCCGTTAATCACAAGAGTCGTATCTTGCGGCGTTTGCATGAGCCCAAGACTACCTGCTGTGCCTAATGGACGATCTTCGGCGACATAGGTCAGATCTACTCCCCATTGATGACCATCACCGAAGTGTTGTTCGATTTTATCGGCACAATGGTGTGTGGTGACATTGACCCGTTTGACGCCGATTTCTCTTAACTGATTGATGATGATCTCTAAAAGGGGCTGGTCTCCAACGGGGAGCATCGGCTTGGGAAGATTCTCGGTTAATGGCAATAGTCGAGAGCCGCGCCCACCCGCCATAACTACCGCCTGAAGCCCCAGTAGAGGAGTGGGAAGAAACTCATCCCGGCTAACCAGACCCACCACGCACCCGTTCTTATCGAGAATGGGCAGATGAAGAATCCCGTGTTTTTTTAACAACTGAAGATACTCACCAGGCGATTTCCCCATGTGGGCCGCGATAGGCTGTGCGTAGGCCGACCCAATCTTCTGCTCAAGGATCGCGTCCAGGGAATTCTCCAAACTGATTCGCGCCAGCATCGCCCGCCGCAAATCGCCGTCCGTAATGGTTCCCAGCAGTTTTTGATCTTGATCCACGAGCAATACGATGCCAAGACGTGACCGGTCCATGCAGGCCGCCGCATCCCCAACCGTGCCGGTCCGCAATATACAAAAACTTTCTAAATCACTATTCACTCAATGTGCTCCAATGATGCGCGGGATCAAACGATCGGATGCCGAAGTTGCCATTGACCGGCTTCCTGCCTCCACAAATGGGGGGATCTAAATTCATCGCACAGTTGCTTAAACCTTTCCGGTTTCATTTCAATGTATTCCATGACTTCTTGAAAATAGCGGTCAGGGAATTCACCGTCGAAACGACGCACTAGCGCAATTCCTTCTTCTCGCGTCAAGTGTCGGTTTCGGACCTCTTGAGACGCATCGTAGGTAGCCCGCCCAATGCCGAATTTAATGAATGTCGTGTAATAATGGAAGCCGTCGATCTTGTCATCCAGACTGTTGTACTTGCTATACGTGCCTTCCGTCCGCACGGGATTGGCCTCGAAGCCAGTATGTTCCACCGCGTAGTAGTAACACTCTTGGGGCGTCCATTTGAGATAGTACCCTAAATAGTGCACCTCCACCTTGGTTCGCTCAAGCTCCTTGTAATCAGCAGGAAGGTAGGCTGACACATCATTTAAGCTCAGCCCGTATGTCTGCATCAATTCTTCGATAGAGACGCCTCCTAAGCTGACGTCCGAAATATTTTGCGAGGTAAAATAAGCCCTGTCCCTGAGCGACTGTTGGTTGTCCGCGATGGGGTTTCCATACTCAGCCTCGTTCTCACCGTAAAACACGAGCGGAATGTCGTATTTTGTAGCGATTTTTGGAGCTAAATTTTTTTGACCGAGAATGAAGGATTGGAATGGATGAAGCAGATTTTCAATTGCCAACTTCGTCAATAAACGATGGACGCGGCCATTCGGCTTGAACGTCACGTTATCGAATCCCCCGACCTCGATCCAATTGCGGAAGTTCTTAAGGCCAATATCCGTGTACAAAATGGGCGGCCATGTCACGGTCAACGGGTGCATGCCGTATTTATATTTCAACACATGAGCGGCATAGGCGCTATCCTTTCCGCCGCTACCGGGTACGACGCAATCGTAGTAGCCATCTTTTCGACGATATCGATCGAGGAGTCGCCAAAGCTCAGCCTCACGCTCCTTCCAGTCAATTTGCTCTTTGGCCTCCGCGAAGCGACAAGCATCGCATACCCCATCGACATCAAAATGGAGTGCGCGATGTCGATGATTCTTGCCGTGTTTGAACTCAACCGAAGAAGCAGGCCGTTGATTCGACATGACACATCGAGCGCAATACTTGACGGTTTCAGGCAGCCCAAATTTTGCTTCAAGCTTTTCCGGCACAGGTCCCACCTTCCTTGCCGCTTAGGGTCATTTCGCAAAACGCCTTGTAAATGTGCAACCCCGCGAGCCCACTACGTTCGGGATGAAACTGGCATCCCATGACATTATTGCGCGAAAGGGCCGAGCAAAACTCAAATTGGCCATACCGCGTAAGCGAGAGCAGAGTATCTGGATTTTTCGGACGGCAGTAAAATGAGTGGCCGAAATACATAAACTCGCCTGTCCCTAGGCTATTGAACATTGTATTCGACCAACTGAGTACGTCACAGCTACTCCCAGCAGAGGAGTGAACCGGCCACAAACTTTCCCACCCAACATGTGGAACTTTAGCGATAACGCCGGGAGTCGTCTCTGCCGGTAGACGAACCACATCTCCTGCAATCAGTCCTAACCCTAGATGCCTGCCAAACTCATGACTTTCTTCCATCAGTAATTGCATTCCAAGACACACCCCAAGCAGCGGTTTCCCGGCTGCCGCAACATCCCGTAAAACACTGATCAAGTCAAGGGTGGCAAGATTGCGCATGGCTACCCCAAAGGCCCCAACTCCGGGCAGAATAACACCTGAAGCGTCGAGAATCTCCTGCTTTGAATGGGTGATTATGGCTGCGGCTCCAGCGCTCTCAAGCGCGCAGTACGCTTAAACAAATCTCCTAGTCGATAATCTCAGAAATGGCCGAGCATGGCGGCATTCTGTCATGCATGAACGGGCTTTTGTACGGGGGGCCGACATCTGATTCCGCTTTCCAGCAGAAACTGTTGATTTTAATCATGGACGACGCCGGTCACCTTTGAAAAACCTCGGGCTTGCTTAGGAATTCGACATTCCCCTCGCTGTAATCTCTCTGTTCGGCTCCAGATCGTTGCAAAAGTTCGTAGTGCACCATCGACGCCACGCACACTGCATCGGCAGCGCCTTGGTGGACCACATTGAGTATGTGCGCAAGAGCTCCAGCACCACCACAAGCCACGACCGGAATGGAAACAGCGCGGGACACCTTTTGAGTCAATTCGACATCAAAGCCTTTTCCGGTCCCTTCACGGTCGATGGACGTCAACAGTATCTCTCCGGCTCCAAGTTCTGCAACCCGCATCGGCCCATTCGAGCGCATCTGCGCCGGTTCGCTCACGCCCGTTATCGGTGTACGCTTCGTAGCTCCCATCCGCTTTCCGTGATGGCCTCGATGGAAACCACGATGGTCGACGAACCGAATCTTAACGCTGCTTCACGGATGATCTCTGGTCGGCTCACCGCCGCCGTATTGAGGGACATCTTTTCGGCCCCGGCCGTCAATACATGTCGGATGTCCTCCAAAGTTCGGAGTCCTCCACCTACGGTCAAGGGAATAAACATATCCCGGCGCGGTACGACGAACAAAATCCACGAGACTATTTCGCTGATAGAGACTAGCGACGACGTCCATGTAGAACAATTCATCGACACCTTCCGATAGTACACCTCAGCAAAATGCTCGGGACTGCCAAAACACGTAGTCCTTCCAGATGGATTCCCTTCACTAGGTTGGGCCCCTTGATATCCATGCGCGCGATGACTCTCAGGCTCATGTCAGTCCCTTCTCGTGAAGCAGTCGTTCCGAGATGCTCAACCCGTTCCTGGAGGCTTTCCACCACTCGCGGCCAGTGGATTCCAAGCCGAGTCCCGATGGGCCAGGAAGGCACGGCTGACGGGACCATCAGCGATTTGAATACCACGCAGAATAGCGTGGCACTCTCCAGTCTTCACCCACACCCCTTCTCCGACTCGCCGCCCTACGACTTGGCCAGGCGTGGCCCTATACACTGGCCAAGTCGGGTCATACTCCGCCTGCCACATCGCGAACTCGTTGCTGTTCATCATGGTCCGAGCACCTGGACCAGGATGGGTGATTGCGCGAACCTTGTTGTAAAGATTCTCGCTGGTATCCGACCATTCAAGCCACTCGTCCCCGTCCTCCCGGGCCGGAAAATATGTCGCCAGGAGGTGTGCTTGTGACCGTCGTTGTTCCGATGCCACGACCAATCATTCTGACGGCTTCGCTGACCACGCCGGGAATCTCTTCAATCACTTTGCGCAGTAATGTGCCGTAGGAGTCCGGCTGCGAAATCGAAATGATGTCGTTGGAGGACGATATCACCTGTATCAATGCCTTCATCCATATAATGTGCCGTGATACCGATTTCCTGTTCCCCGTTGATCAACGCCCAGTTGATGATGTTCCGTCCCCGATACTGAGGTAACTTGCCGGCATGGAGGTTCAGAAATCCTTTGGGTGCCGACTCCAGCAATTGCCGCTTCGAATTATTTGATCGTACGATACAGAGACATTCAGGTCGGGGAGCAACTTTCGGTGTTCCTCGAGGAATGCCACGTCATTGACCTTGGCCGGTTGAAAAATCGGCAACCCTGCGCCGCGGGCGATGCTAATTAGAGTGGGATCGGTCGGCTTGAGCCGAACTACGATTCCCACCACACTGACACCGTCGCTCAGGAGTCGAGCAAGGACTCCGAGTCGCCCACTCTCCATCTCCGAAAAAGAGAATCTTCACTTCAAGCCCTTTAAAGCCGTGTCGCGAACGGTCGAAAAATGTTTTGACGACCATTCGGTTTTCAAAATCAAGCTTTTTTAGGCCGGCGATGATCTTCTGGGATGCTCCACTACTACAATAAGGATTTACTCCCCCGACAAAATCGAGTTCGAAAATCCTTCTGGCAAGGACCTTCTCCATCCCGCCAGAGAATACTCCTCGGCTCTCGTAACCGACATCCACGACGTTCGGGCCCCGTACCCTTCCACGCTGCCGATTGCCGATGTTCACGACGGGCAGTTTGAATGAAGATGCCTCAATGAGACCGCTGCTCGAGTTCCCGATCATCGCCGATGCCACGGCCATTAAGCTGAAATAGGCCCGAGTGCCAAGCGTCCCCATCAAGCGGCGTTCTTGCGCCCATCGACAAACTGCTCGAGGCTCCTGCTGATGATCCTGCCGTGAGTGTCGGCGTTCGGGGCGGTGATAACAATCGGAGCGGAAACCTGGTCCATTGCCTTGAGCAACTGCCGCACTTGCCATTCTGCCCGTTCATATTCAAGCGTGGTTGAGTGAAAGGTGACAAGCAGCGGCGGAGATTCAAACCGCATCCCCACAAGACGCTCCAGTTCTCGTCGGCTCATCAGTCGCAGACGCTTGAGATTGTCCAAACTGAGTGAGCCGGTCAGGACGATACGATGCGGCTCTTCTCCGAGCTGGGCCACCCGCTGAGCGTACTCCTTGGTGGTCACGAAGTGGAGATGGCTCAACTTCGTGATGGAATGGCGGAGAGCGTCGTCGATGGCTCCCTCGGTAACCTCCCCGCCATGTATGTGCGCGACAGGAATTTTGAATGGTAAGGCCGCAAGGGCCGCGGCATGCATTTCGAAACGATCACCTAGGACCATCAACAAATCCGGACGGTTGTCTTGCAAAAATCTGGGCAAACCCGATCGTGCCAAGCCCCATCGCCTTGGCCACCGACTCGGGTGAATCAGAGGCCAAGATCACTTCGACTCGTTCACGAATGATAAATCCATCCTTTTCTATGAAAGACACGGTTTCGCCAAATTCGGCACTCAGATGCGTGCCGGTCACGTATAGCCACAGTTCGAAGGATCTTTCAGAGACAATGTCTTGCAGCAAGGGAAGGTAAATGCCATAGTCGGCGCGACTCCCTGTCACCACTCCCACCTTCATCATAATATGTGGTCCATCGTCACTAGTGAACCCGGCGGGAGCTCGCGGACGGTCTGGCGACCCAGGAGAGAATCCAGCAAACCCGGACGAAGTCCTGTCCCAGGCCGACGAATAGTCAGCATATCCCTCGTCAAGGTGGTCCCTACAGGTATACGGATTGCCGCGACGATACTTTTCCGCGCCACCTCAGCTACTTCGGCCTCGCCAGCGACGGGCACCTTCACTCCGCTTCCTAATGCCTGCTCGACCTTTCGAATACCTTCCACCATTGTCTTTAATTCGTCGGGTTCGAGCGAAGCGCGATGGTCTGGGCCCGGCAATTTCCGATCAAGAGTGAAATGTTTCTCGATAACGCAGGCTCCCCGGGCCGCAGCGGCCAGTGCCACCTCTGTACCCAGAGTATGATCCGAATATCCAACGGGATGGCCAAACGCGCGAGCCATCGTGTCCATGGCTCGCAGATTCACATCCATCGGCGCGGCGGGATAACAACTGACACAATGCAGAAGAACAACTTGCTGGCAATGGGCAGCGAGAAGCGCCTTCAGGGCCTGTTCAACCTCCTCTAACGTGGCCATGCCCGTTGAAACAATAACCGGTTTACCCTTTCGTCCAATATGCATCAAAAGCGGAAGATTCGTCAGCTCTCCGGACGGTATCTTGAATGCAGTCACGCCCAAAGTTTCAAGGAAATCAGCGCTCTCTTCATCAAACGGAGTCGAGAGAAACAAGATCCGTTGCGTGGCGCACATCTCCGACAGTTCGTAATGCGCTTCCTTGGATAATTCCAACTTGCGCAACATTTCCAATTGCGTCTCCGAGGCGCCGGTTGTTTCCGCCTGGTAGGCAGCCTTCCGAGCGGTCGGCGTCGCAAGCCGATCGGCCACAAAGGTTTGAAATTTCACCGCGTCCGCCCCTGCTGCCACAGCCGCGTCGATCAACTGACGAGCCACGGCGATAGACCCGTTATGATTGACCCCCGCTTCAGCGATTACGAAGCACGGGTGCCCTGGTCCAATCAGGCGGTTATGAATCCGTATTGCTTTCACCACACTGTCCACCCGCCGTCAACCACCAGATTATGACCAGTCACATATCGAGAGAGATCGCTGGCTAAAAAACCGACTGCGCCTTTGAGATCTTCTTCAATCGCCATTCGCCCCATCGGCGTTTTCTGCATATACCGAGCAATGAATACCTCCGGCTGTCCTCTCCATACTCCGCCCGGAGACACAGCATTCACTCGAACGGAAGGAGCCAACATGGTCGCTAAATATCTTGTCAAGCTCAACAGCGCGCCCTTGCTTGCCCCATACCCGGCGGGATTCCCCATCGCAGTGCCCTCATACAGACGCATATCCGGTCCGACCAAACCGTAGATCGAAGCGATGCATATCACACTGCCGTTCCCGGACTTGGCCAAGGCTTCCTTCGCTTCCTGAGCAATGACAAGGATGGAGGTGACATTTACCCGCATGGCAGCTTCAAACGGTTCCACTTGTTGCTCATCGAAAGCGACCGCCCAACCCGGTATGGCGGTCGTCCCTACATAGGCGGCGCTGTGAACGACAATCTCGAGACCACCCATCTCGCTGATCGCACGCCGAACGACGGCACGAATTTCCGACTCGTTGCTCAGGTCGCAAGGGAAAACAACCACAGATCCCTTATTCGATAAATCCCGCGCGAGCTGTTCACATATGGCAGGATCCCGATCGATCAAACCAACGGTGGCTCCCAGTTCCAGCAAGCACTCGACCACTGCCAGACCGATATGGCCCGCTCCGCCGGTCACCAGAGCCCGTCGCCCACTCAAATCCATCAGATTCTGAAATGACCTCATAGGGTCGCCGACTATGCTTTCAGCCAGGGCAATTTGATTTGACCTGTGCGCACCAAATATTCCGCCTGCTCAAACTGTTGTACATCATCGATCGACATCGCCCTGACCTCAGGAATTTCATACAGAAGATGTCTTCCATAACGCCGCCAGTCTCGCTCCTCTCGCCGTACGAATTCAGTCCGCCACACGTACAAAGCGCCGTTGATCCGATAGACTGATGGAACATCCTGTCGACAAGCATATGTGCCTCCTGCCTCGAAAAGATCTTGCATCCATCCATCACGCTCGACCACGCAGTGCCAAATTGGATTAAAGGCAGGACGAGACACGCTGACGACTCCATCAGCTTCAGGTGTATGCTCCAATCGTTGCAACGCCTCGGTGATATCCGCTGACTCGCGCGCCGGCGACGTAGGATCCAACAAGACGAAAAAGTCGTAGGATACCCCCTCCTGCTCCTCCACTGTCATGAGCGCATGCCGGAGAACGGGCCACATCGGCGTGGAGCCTTGCGCGAGATCAGGCGGACGCATGAAGGGCATATCCGCCCCATATTGTCTAGCCGCTTCGGCAATGTCTGCCGAGTCGGTCGAAACAACTATGCGAGTGACCTCCGGACACAATTTAGCATACAGAATAGAGTGCGCAATGAGCGGCATTCCTACGAAGGGGCGGAGATTTTTCCCCGGTAGTCCGACTGAACCACCACGCGCAGGGATCACTGTGAGCACAGTGTAACGGTCACGGGATCTCCACAGCCTCTTCTCGTCGACTGAGTGAGGCGCGCCGAGCCGCATCACAAATCAGAACGGCCCGAACGCCGTCCAATCCAGTTGCAAGACGGGGGTCCACCTGCTCCTTTCCCGGCTGTAAGAAACGCGCGTGCCTGATCCGTAAACATGGCATCCCTGGTTTGGGTTGAAAGCATCTGCTCATTCCCCCAGCCTGCTGCATCGTATACTGCCAGGTTCGAAATTCCATCCCAAGTCCAGGTGCCGTTACGTCCGTAAACTGCCATGTGTCTCCGGGGTGGCCGTGTCAAGTAATCCAGCCTGATGCTGACAGCGACACCTTCATTGGTTTCCCATGAAAGATCGGCCGATTCTTCCGCGGCAATCCCAAGGGCTCCTGTATTGCCCAATCGCGCCTGCAAGCGATCGGGCCAACCGAAAAGCCATCCCGCGTAGTCAAGTTCGTGAATGAGATCGCGCAAGACGCCCCCTTCATCCTCTCGAGCCGAATATGTGTCGCGGTAAGGACGGTCAGGACGCCAATCCGGGAGATACGATTGGCATTCGATACGGACTGCATGAATCAGTCCGACTCGGGAGAGGCCGGCTCGAACCTGCGCGAGCGAGTGAGAAAACCGCATGACGCATCCCACATTTAGACGACAATCGGTTTTCTGTGCTGCGTGGTGTAGCTGCCTCGCTTCGTTGCCATTTCGAGATACGGGCTTTTCTACGAGGCAGTGCAGTCCATGGGAAAAAACCTCCAGGCTGTCGGCCAAGTGTCTTGAGGTATCAGAGGCGACTATGCAGCCACAAAGTTTCCACGTTTTGACTGCTGTGGAAAGATTGGAGGAGGTCAGAAATCCCAGTCGGTCAATTCCGCGCGCCGTTCATCTCGATAAGAGATGGCAATCGGGCGCACATTAGGAAGGCCCTGGAGTACTCGGAGATGCCGTAGACCGATACTGCCTGTTCCAATCACAGCCACATATCGGATCTGTTCTGCAATATGCTCCATGGCGTCGCCAGAACCCCGATCCTGGGCATCAAAATCCGACGCTACGGTATCAATCACGAACCGCTATCCCTGGAGAACGAAGTCAAGGTGTTATTGGGCCGAATGATACAAGGCTTTGAAGCGAAGAGCAAATTTCTCATGGCACCCGAGATAATGAAGCATGCGCGCAACATGAACCACCGGTTCCCATCACACTGGACCATGCTACGCATCTGGTCGACTGTCTACTCCTGCTGATGCAACAGAATTCCAGGGTCAAGCAAAAATAGGTGGGAAGAGACGGCTATTCAAACAGCTCAAACAGTCCTGATTTCCGATCCTACCCCAATTGCCATCCAATTAAACCATCCCATGCGAACCTCTCGCGCTTCCTTCCGATAAGCGCGCAGACCTCAACACAATTACTCTCACCATATGGTGTACTTCATGACATCGCTGCATTTGGCTACCTCTGAACCCACTCGCTTACCATACCCAGCAGTTAAAATCATGGCCAAGTCCGTCACTGTACATTGCCCTCGGCACGAGCTCGGTACCATAAATACGTTTCATCCAGCCCTTGCCGGAGAGAGGTTGTTGGCTTCCACCCCAGAGCGGCGATGCGGCTGGAATCCATCAACTTCCGCGGCATGCCGTCCGGTTTAGTGGGATCCCAATGTATAGCCCCTCGATACCCGACCACGTCCGCAACCAGCACGGCTAAGTCGGCAATGGTAATTTCCTGGCCCGCACCGACGTTCACGATCATGGCATCGGAGTAACCTTCCATCAGAAAGATGCAGGCCTCCGCACAATCATCTACGTACAAAAATTCTCGCCGTGGAGACCCCGATCCCCACAATGTAGGAGGGGTCTCCTGCTCACGAGCCTCATGAAACCGCCTGAGTAACGCGGCCAGCACATGGGAATGTTGCAAATCGAAGTTATCGTTCGGACCATAGAGATTTGTCGGCATGGCCGCAATAAAATCACACGCGTACTGTCGACGGTAGGCCTGACACATCTTGACGCCGGCAATCTTGGCCACGGCATACCACTCATTGGTTGGCTCCAGCGGACCGGTCAGCAAATACTCCTCCTTCATCGGCTGCGGCGAGTTCCGCGGATAGATACAAGACGACCCCAAAAGAAGGAGTTTTTTGGCACCATTTTCATGGGCCTGGTGGATGACATTGGTTTGGATAGCCAGATTGTCATAAATAAATTCGGCAGACAGGGTGCTATTCGCCAGAATACCACCCACCTTTGCTGCTGCCAGAAAGACGTATTCGGGTTTCTCTTTTGCAAAAAAATCAGCGACCAGTCGATTGTCGCGCAAATCTAGCTCTGTACTCGTGCGAACAATCAGGTTGTCATAGCCAGCGGCGTTGAGCGCCCGCACGATCGCCGACCCGACCATGCCACGATGGCCGGCTACATAGATACGAGAGTGCTTATCCATCACTGCACCCTCTTCGCTCCGGTGCCCTACAGTTTGTAGCCATATCGCTTCCAGATACGAGTCCACCCTCCTACTTGCCAAACGATGAAAATCCACCCCGGGCTTCCAGCCGGGCTGCCGTCCCACTCTTCCCGGACCATCGATTTAGAAATCAACGCCTCTCTGAACCGGTCAGGGTGACCCCAACTGCAGCCAGTATCCAAAATAGATGCGCTAGGCTGCCCATGAACATATAGTCGAAAAGATTGCGTACTCCAAAGCCGACTACGGCAAGCCCAATGCCTAAGGCCATGACGCTGGTTCGATCTCCCTTTATAACCGTCCGGGGATAGGAAATGAGACGCCGCAGGAGCGCAACAAAAATCCAAGCGAAACAGAGCAATGCGGGAAGACCACTTCCAAGCGCCACAGTAAGGAAAGCGTTATGCATGGCTGGGATCACCCGTTCCCGCTCAGGAAGCTCTGCCTGAACCTGAACTGAGTACTCAGGAAACTTTTTGACAAAGGAATCGTTGCCATATCCAATCCCCACCAGGGGATTCGCCATGATCTCCGATATTCCAATCCTCCAGACCGCCAGCCTCGTATCAACGGTGTTGGAGGCAACGATTTCCTTTTGAAACCCAGCCTGGGAAGCGATTAAAAGTCCCGTTCCCGCAATAGCAATTATTCCCAGCACACCTAAAGCCATGCGCCGTCCACCGACGATCAACGCGAGGATAACCGCTTGAGCGACATGACCCACCCACCCGCCACGGGTATAGGAAAACACCTGCCCCGCGACCGTGAGAGCAAACGCCAATAGGTATGCTCCTCGTACCCAGGTGATTCGGCCTATTCCGTAGAGGCTGCCAATCACAGGAATAGTCATGACCATGTAAGTGCTGAGCCAGTTGTAGTCCGATCCAAAGGCGTTAGCCCGAATAACGCGCTCCCTCCAGCTTCCGCCTCTATCAACAAAGTCGGTCAGGGCGTATGCGGCCAGGACAGTGCCTCCTACCATCACCGCCCAGAGAATCTGCTGCGGTAGATTCTCTCGTCTACAGCGATCCAGAACGAGCAAGGACCAATAGAACACACCGGCTTGCGCGACGAATTTTTTCCATTCCGCAAAGCTATAGGCGGGGTCGATGGCGAAGGGAACGGTGCAGAGCACCCAGCCCATGAAGAGCCAGAGGGGAAGATCCAGCGGATTCCTAATCCACGGACTCATCCTTTCTACAGCACACATGCCTAGGCAAAGCACGATGAGGATAATGACCGCATGCTCCTGATAGCGAAACATCATCGGAAAGAAACTCGAGCAGGCGATGGCGATCATCACATAACTTTGAAATCCCCAAAAGTGGGCGCGACCGGGAACATGCCTTTTGCTCATCTGAATTAGAACGGTCCTATGACTTGGAAGGTGACGACACGGCTATATCATTGTATCAATGGACGTTTTCTCACACATTTCAATCGCCCCACGCTTAGATTGTCCTTCTTGCGGTCGCACATCGACGGAGGAAACGCAACATCCTACATTTGGCATGAGTACTCATGGGTAAAACGAATCCTGTGCCTGACATGACCGGCATCGTCTCGACATCCGGCAGTTGCACGAAATGTGAATCAACAATTCATCTGTCGATGGAGCAGGTGCGTAGGCTCACATCCATCCACGCCAGGCAGTGAGAACGGGCAAGGGGCACTGCGGGATCGCAGTATAGAGAAATCAGGTGGGTTGCACAAGAAATGTGTCACGCCGGCACAAACTGTAACAAGGCAATAACAGGAGCAGATATGCCTCGGCGGCTGCGGTGGAGAGAAGCGATAGATCCTAAGAGGCCGCGGAGGAAACCGCCGGAAAGGCGTTCAGGAATCGCTGCAACCCATCCTGCCAGGTTGGCATACTGAAGCCAAGGTGATGGAGACGGTTCGGCGACAAAACAGAATAGACAGGTCGCTTTGCCGGCCTGGGCATTTCTCCTGTCGTAATCGGCTCGACCGGAACCTCCAACCCGGACAATCGGACAATTTCTGAGGCGAATTCGTGCCAGGTACAGTGGCCCTCATTCGTGACATGCAGAATGCCCCGCACCGGATGCGCCACCAGCCGCACGATCATGCCGGCAAGATCTTCGGAAAAAGTCGGGCAGCCACGTTGATCCGCGACGACTTTCAAGCAGGGTCGTTCAACCGCGAGCTGCAGCATTGTTTTGACGAAATTCTTACCGTGCCGTCCGTAAAGCCATGCCGTACGGACGACCAATGTGTTGTCACAGGCCGCCAATGCCCGCTGCTCACCCACATACTTGGATTCTCCATAGACACTGATGGGATTGGTCGAATCCGTTTCAGCATAGGGGCGAGTCCCTTGGCCATCGAACACATAATCGGTGGAAATATAGATGAGCCGGGCTCCAGTCTTGGCGGCGGCGCTGGCCACCCGTTCAGTTCCCTCGACATTGACCGTCATGGCCAGGCCTGGGTTGCGTTCTGCCCCATCCACATCAGTATACGCACCCGCGTGAATCACGACCTCGGGATCGACATTGACAATCGTCCGCTCGCAGTCGGGATTGGTGAGATCGAAGGTTGGGAGATCGAGCGCCGTCAGCTGATGGCCCCGCAACGTCTGTCGGAGATCCGTTCCGAGCTGCCCCTGCGCGCCGGTGATTACGATCCGCATGCGGTTCCCTTTTGGAGCCGCTGTGCATACTGCTGCTGATAGTATGCCTTGAACTCGCCCGACTTGATCGTTCGCCACCAGCCCTCATGCGTGCGATACCATTCCACGGTCTGCTTCAATCCTTCTTCGAACGGCACCTTCGGCTCCCATCCCAATCCGCGCAGCCGGCTGCAATCGACCGCATATCGACGATCATGCCCAGGTCGATCCTCCACAAAGCGGATAAGGGCCCGCGATCGACCTAGCGCCGTCACGATCTGTTCGGCCACAGTCACGTTCTCGCGTTGATTCCCGCCGCCCACGTTGTAGATGGTCCCTGGTTTGCCGTGATCAAACACATGCTCGATGCCCGCCACATGGTCATAGACCGAGAGCCAATCCCGACAGTGCTTGCCGTCGCCGTAGAGCGGGAGCGCCTCGCCATCAATCGCATTCGTGACAAAGAGGGGAATAAATTTCTCGGGATACTGATTCGGACCATAGGTATTGCTGCCACGCGTGACGACAACCGGAAAGCGGTAAGTGGTCCAATAACTCATGACCAACAGTTCCCCGCCCGCCTTGCTCGCCGAATAGGGGCTCCGAGGCTCCAGCCGGTCCTCTTCTGTAGAACTCCCTTGCTCCACGCTGCCATATACTTCGTCCGTGCTGATTTGCAGAAAGCGCCGGATACCAGCCTGGCGGGACTCCTCCAGCAACACACCGGTTCCCACTACGTCCGTGCGGGCAAAGGCTCCCGGATCAAGGATCGAGCGATCCACATGGGTCTCCGCAGCGCAATTGATGACCCCTTCGATCCGGTGCTTTTTCAGTATCCCCTGCACCAGCGGCTGATCGCAGATATCGCCATGCACGAACGTATAGTCTGGATGACTGACCAAGTCCGTAAGATTCTCAAGATTGCCGGAATACTTGAGCGCGTCGAGATTCACGACCGCATGGCGTCCGGTCTGAATCAGTCGGCGTACCAAATGGGACCCAATGAAGCCCGCGCCGCCCGTCACGAGAATACGCATGCTAAAACTCCATCCTATTGGCCCCCGTCTGAGCTACCAGTTGGTTGGCTGCGAGAAGCGACTCGATCGTGCCGGCATCGGTCCACCAACCGTCCAACACATTCCACGTCAATGCGCCGGACGCGATGTACGCATTGTTGACATCCGTAATTTCCAGCTCGCCGCGGCCGGACGGCTTGAGCGTCCGAGTAATCTCAAACACTCGCGCATCGTAAAAGTAGATCCCGGTCACCGCATAGGACGAGCGCGGCTGCGCGGGCTTCTCCTCAATGCTCAGCACTCGATCGCCTTGGAGATGGGGCACCCCGAACCGCTGGGGATCCTTCACTTCCTTGAGCAGAATCTTCGCGCCTGTTTGTTGCGCGCGAAACGCCGCGGCCGCCTTGGCGATATTTCCCTGAATCAGGTTGTCTCCCAGCACGACACAGATAGGCCCCTCATCCGCAAAATGCTCCGCCAAGCGCAAGGCATCAGCGATGCCACCTTCGCCCTGCTGGTAGGTATAACTCAAATGCTTGAGCCCGAAATCCTTGCCGTTCCCCAGCAACTTAAGAAAATCTCCTGCGCTGTTGCCGCCCGTCACCAGCATGACTTCCGTGATGCCGGCATTGACGAGCGTTTGAATCGGGTAATAAATCATCGGCTTGTCGTACACCGGCAGCAGATGCTTATTGGTCACTTTAGTGAGAGGAAGCAGTCGAGAACCGAGTCCTCCGGCAAGCACGACACCCTTCATCCGGCACCCCCCCAACGCAACAGTATGAGCAAATCAGACGAACATTTCTATTTATCGCGCAGCCTTCATGAGCTCCCATCAGACTGCATCTTAAGGTTTCACCGGAGTCAGACGAAAAAATTCGGGCATGGTCCACAGAACTCTACTCGATGTCCATCTGGTCGACGACATGCTCGGAAAAGGGGAGCGAGGCGGTGAAGGCCGGCGAAACCGCATTCAACACGTGAGTGGACCGAGGCCCCGGCTCGATGACGAAATCACTCACGAGCTCCGCCGTTCTGATATCAACCAATTGTGCCCGGATGCCGGGCTCTTTACCCGGGAGCAGATCCGCTTTCTCAAATCCCACTCCCAACGCTTCGGCCTCACGAAAAAACCCCGTGCGCGTGAGTTTCACCAGTTCCGTCCAAGCGATCGAGCGAAAATGGTCGCGATTGCGGCCAAGAAGTCGCATCAGATAGGTCAGCATCGTCAGACTATCACCGAACGTCGCACCCGTCATGCCCTGATACTGCTCGCGCCCCAGCAGCGGAAGGGCTGATGGGCCGATCGTGACGTCGCCTTCCGGCCTCCGCGTAAAGTGCACCCCCAGAAAGGGATTCCGTAGATCCGGAACGGGATAAATGTTGCCCCGAACTTGCAGTTTGGACTCTGGGCGGAGCCGAAAAAACTGCCCGCGAAAGGGTAAAATTCTGAAGTGTTGCCCGACCCCATAGGCCTGTGCGAGACGATCGGCAAACAGTCCCCCGCAATTTACCAGATGGCCGTACGACACATCGCCGCGAGTGGTCCTCACTGTCGCCTCGCCCTCGCGCCCTTGCCAGGCACAGCCGAATCGGAAATGCACTCCTTCGCGCCCGGCATCGGCCACCATGGCAGCCATGACATGCTGAGGATTCACCACCGCCGTATCCTTCACATACAAGGCCTGTTGCACCGTTTTGGCACAGGGCTCGACCTCTTTCAGCGCCTGCGGATCAAGCAAGCTCGCACGCACTCCGTTGGACTGGGATCGTGCATGCAACTCGCGTAGTGCCGGCAACTCCGCTTCCGTCCGCGCGACGATCACCTTGCCATGCTCGTTGAGCGGAATGGCCTTTTCCTTACAATAAGCTCGTAACCCCCGGTTGCCCTCGACACACAATTTGGCTTTGAGCGTCCCTGCCTTGTAATAGACGCCCGCATGCAGCACGCCGCTGTTGCGACCGCTGGCATGCACAGCCGCGGTGGCTTCCTTTTCCAACACGACGACCGTGGCGCCATACCGACGCTTGATCTCCCTGGCGATGGAAACCCCAATCACTCCGGCCCCGATAATGAGAAAATCACATGTCTTTTCGTTCATTTATTTCGGCACCTCCAGCACAAAAGGAGGATGACAAATGACACCACAGGCGCGCCGCTCTGTCGAGTAATAAGCATGTTGCGGCTTCGCCGATACAATGGATGGACATCATGCGGTAGGTGGTAGTTTATGGGCCTCCCAGACGCTGATAGACTGCCACCGTGGCAGAGGCCGTGCGGTCCCAGGAAAATTGGCCTGCTCTCGCCAAGCCTCTAGCCCTCAATTCACTTTGCAGCGCAGGCGACTCCAGGACACGGGACAGATCAGCGGCGAGTTGTCCGCTGTCTTTCGGATCGATCAGTAACGCGGCATCGCCGGCCACCTCGGGCAACGAGGACAGTCTCGAACAGATCACCGGACAACCGCAACCCATCGCCTCCAACACAGGCAGACCGAAGCCTTCGTAGAGCGAGGGAAACACAAACACCGTAGCTTGCTGATAGAACGCAATGAGCTCCTCGTCCGATATCGGTCCGATGAGTTTGCTCTGCGCGCCGATACCCAGGCGATCGATGGCCGCTCGAATATCCGCCCGTTTACCCACATCCCCGGCGAGGACAAGATCGAAGCGACCGCGAAGTTCTTCGGACAGCTTTGCAAATGCTTCAACGAGACAGCCGACGTTTTTGGTCGGATCGGCGCCGGCAACACAGAAAACGTAAGGCCGTCCTTCATGACGGTGATCGGCAGGCCGAAAACGCTCGGCATCGAGGCCCAGTGGAGTCACCGTGACCTGGTCGGAACGAAGCGGCACGTGCTGCAAGAGATCCTGTCGTGAATGTTCTGAAATCGTGATGACATGGTCGATCGTCTCCCATCGATCCCCCACCAGCCACTGTTCGATTCGACGATTCAGGCCCGTGCGGGCACGCAGCTCCGGAAACAGCAAGGGCTTGACGTCATGGATGGTAGAGACGAACTTCCCACGCTTCCACGCCACACAGGAATCGTATGGGAAATGGAGCACATCGTATGGGCCGGCCAACAGCGGTGCAACCTGCTCCCAAAATCGCCGGCGGAACAGCGGAAAGCGAACGATCCGGAACTGCATGTTTGAACGCGCCGTAAACGGATGCTCCGCGCAAGGAATCAGCACCTCATACTGATTGATATGATCGACGCGCCCTAAGGCTTCAATCAATTCTCGTGCGTATCGTCCGATTCCGACATGTGGATTCTTGAGATGCCATGCGGCTATCGCGATTCTCACGGCTTACGCCTTCGTCGAGTCGTCACGCATGAGGCGCCGCCCGGCAACCGGCCGGCTGCATGAGACCCAGACACGTCGCCTGTGGGATCATTGGAAGGGCTTTTCGACCAGCGTATGACCGAATCGGGACTGTTCATATCGCTTCACCCACTTGGCTCTCAGATCGGTCCATCGCCGTTCGAACCAGTTCCCTCGAATAGTTCGCCCCCATTTCTTCTGAAAGTGCGCCATGTTGTGGTTCCAATATTGATCCGTCTCCGTGCGCTTGATCGAGTTCTGCGTCACCATCGAAAAATGGTGAATCAGGACGGACCCAGTCATCGCAACTCTGAAGCCCGCCTGCTCCGCCCGCCAGCGAAAATCGGTGTCTTCGCAGCCTCCGTAGGAGAACACGTCGTCGAATAAGCCGATGCGATCGAACACGACCCGATCGATCAGCATGCAGGGAGCGTAGAGATCCTCACGGACCGCCTCGGCGCAGGCACTCGTGAATTCGCAGGCGTAGGCCTGCAGATCATAGTCGAGAAGACCTTCGCGAGCAGAGGGACAGACAATTCCGTACTGTCCCCGTTCCATGAAAGCACAGAGCCTCTCGATCCAAGCCGGCGTCACCACGATATCGTTGTTCAAGATACCCACGATCTGACCCCGACTGGCGCGAATGCCCTGATTCCAGGCCTTGGCACAGCCGAGATTCGTGTCGTTAGTGATGACAGTAGCGTCGACCGTGCGCAAGTATTCAGCAGTGCCATCCACGCATCCGTTATCGATGAGAATCAATTCGAACGGACGCGGGGTACACTCCATGATCGATGCGATACAACGGCGTGTATAATCGACCTGGTTGTAGAGTGCGAGGACCAGGCTCAGTGATTTCATCGGAACATCCTCATAGCAAGCGTCGGCAGAGATCGAGCAAATATGTCGCCCGGTGTTCCGACGTGTGGAAGGCCAGCAGGTGTCGGTGGGCCGCCTCCGCCATCCGTTGCCGCTCGGGCTCATCGTCCCGCAGCTGTCGCACCCATCCCGGGAGATCCTGCAAATCGGGCCGGCAGAAAATTGCATGGACGCCGTGCTCGAAATTATGTGGAATCACGATATCGGGCCTCTCCGAAATGAGCAGCGCTCCAGAGGCCGGAATTTCCCAGTAGCGAACGGTGTCGAAACCCCCTCCCCGTACTGACAACGCCATTTTCGACCGGTGGAGCAATGCGCGATACTCCTCAGGCGATATCTTTTGAATCGATCCCCTGGCGGGCGGGTCCCCTATCAGCTTCGCCGCCATAGCCCCAACCCAGGACTCCGCGACCTTCGAGGACCGGTCAGTTGAATTCACATAGACCCCACCCTCGAAACGAAGATCCGTGGCCTCTTTCAGCATCCTGACCGCTCTCACACGTTTGTGATGGGAGGCTCTTCCGACAAACGAAATGTCGATGTCCCGACGCACGTCCCTCACGGGTGACAGCGAAGCGCCTGTGACGGAAAACGGCAGGGGATGCGTCCGTCCGACGAGATTTGCCGAGTCACATCGCCCACCCGATTTGAACCAGGGTCCGCCCCGCCTTCTGACGCCAATGGGAAATTCGCGCTTGAAGTACAATGCCGCTCCTACAGACCGGAAAAGATCCTCACGAATCCGACTGTCGTCCTCTCCATCCAGTAACACCACGGGCGTAAGCTCGACTCGCGCCGCGAGTGCGCGGCAAGCGTCCACCACTCCACGCCGGGGAGAGGACAGTATCGCCAGATCAACCTGCCGTTCGCGGATCATCCCGGCGAAATCCTCCAATCCATAGGTGTGCCCCGGATTCTGACCGAGATAGCCCACGCGCGCTTCGGGGTCGTGGTACGCGGCTTTCCGCGGGAAGTCAAAGACATTCTGCCACCCCAAGATGGCACAGAGCCCGTCGTAAACCTGATCGGCCAGGTAGTCGAGTTCCGGATCTGTCAGATAGAGGACCTTCATGCGGATCGTTTGGCGGGATGGCCAAGTCGTCTAGGATTTCATTACCCGAGCAGTACGTGCATGTTCTCCGCCACGTTCAACAGACGATTCGAGAAACGGATATTCCGGCAATTATCGAAAGGGTTTCCGTCCATCCTAGTGAGTAGCTTCGATGCGAAGATAGGCCGCATCGTAGTCGCTCGTTCGAAGGACACCACTACTTTCCATTCAGCGACGCGAGATCCCCCGGTGGTTGCCCCTCTCATGACGGGCGCGTATCCATGAGATCCAGGTACAGTTGTTCCAACTTCTTCGTCAGCATGGCTGCATCAAACTGTTCGCGAGCTTTCTCATAACTTCTTCGGCCAAACGTAGACCGCAACTCATCATTCCGTAATAGCTCGATCACCGCCCCCGCGTACTGCCATTGCCAACGACAGACGAAGCCGGTGACATTGTGCTCCACAAGCTCTGCCTGGGCATTCGCCTTCTTCCGCTGCGGAGTACTGAGGGTCACGACAGGAATCCCACTGGCCATGGCTTCGGCGATGACACACCCGAACGTCTCCCCGATCCGCGAGCCGTGAATAAAGATATCGAGACGTCGATAGAAATCCCTCACCTGTATGGATGGCTCGAACAACTCGACCCGACCGTTCAAGCCCAGCCCTGCGAGCCTTGTTTTCACTCGCTCCGTCGCCCCTTGAATGAGGCAGCGGGCCTCGGGCACTGTCCGAAATATTTTCGGCAGACTGTTCAGGCAGACGTCATGCCACTTCTGATCATCCGGCCGACTGCAGCGTCCGATCGTGAAGGTGAAGGGTTTGTCGTCAGAACTCAACTCTGAAAAGTCAACCGGGTTATACAGCACCTCGTATCGCTTGCCGGTTTGTTCTCCGTAACGACGGAGATAGTTGGATTTGGAATTCTCAGACACGAAGCAGTGGCAGTCGATACGGTCGCCTTCTTGCTCATCGCGGGCATGGAACACATTTGTTTCCACCACCCGAGGCCCCCCACTGTATTTCTCGGGCAGCGATCCTGGTTCATACGTGCCAGCCCGATGAACATGACAGATGTCGATTTTGTAATCTCGCATGAGCTGCGTCAGATCGGGCGGCTGGATCAAGACTGGAATGCCGAATCGTTCGAGTTCCGCCGCACGGACACCACCGCCGATACGCCCACAGGCAAACACCTGGAATCGCGACTTATCGAGGTATTGGCAGAAAATCTGAAGGGTCTTCTCCGTGCCACCGAGTTCAAGCCTATTGGTCACGTGAAGCACGCGGATTTTTGACATGGGTTGATCCCTCATGCCTTCCTCCCTGCGAGCGTGTGCTCCAGCATCCGGCTGGCGGCGCCAAACACTTCGTCCACGGTGATTTGCTGCATGCAGCTGTCGTCGCCTCGCAAACATGCGGGATGGTAACAGGCACGACAGTCCAGGCCCTTGTAGATCACCTGCGCTGGGCCGCCCCGGGGCCCCCATCGCCGAGGATAGGTTGGCCCGAAAAGCGCCACCACCGGCGTCCCCATTGCCGCCGCGATATGCATGGCGCCGCCGTCGTTCCCGACGAACAACGCGCAGCGTTTCGCAAGAGCGGCGAACTGCAGCAGGGAAAATTCCCCCGCCACGACCTTAGGCGCGTCGTGCATTTTACGGGCAATCTGCTCAGCGATTTCGCGCTCTCGCTGATCACCGCCCAGCAGAATCCGACAGGAGAACCGGTCGGTGAGACGATTGGCCAGCTCAACGAACCGTTCATGGGGCCACACCTTCAGGGAGTAGCGCGCGCCTGGTTGCAACAACAGCAACGGTCGAGCCTCCTTCGAGGAGGTGAGGCCGGCCTCTCGCAGCCACGTCTCCACCACCGCATTCTCCGACGGGGATACATGCAAAAACGGCGTGCCCGGCTTCGGATCCAGGCCCAGATGACGGAGGGCGCAGAGATCGTACTCCACGCGATGCTGGTCCGTAGAACGCGGTGTCGCGACCGCGCTATACAAGAGTCCTCGCCAACGATGTTCGGCATTGAATCCCACGCGAATGGACGCCCCGGTCGCGAGACTGATGACGGCCGATCGATCGCCATCAGTCAAGTCGATCACGCAATCGAATGCCCGACGCCGCAACGATTGCACAAAGCTCCATTGGGCACCCCAACTCCCCTTCTCGAGACATAACACCTCGTTCAGGTCCGGATTGTGCGCCAGGATCTCCTCCGTTCCGCGGTTAACCAGCATGGTCAACCGCGCGTCGGGATAGGCGTCCCGCAAGGCACGCAAGACTGGCGTCGAAAGCAGCACGTCGCCGATGTGCCGCAACTTGATGATCAGAATATTACGATAATGCATTCCGCCGGTATCTCTTAGGCGCAGAGCTCGTGGTAGAGAGCGCTGGTACGCAATGCCGCCCGCTGCCAGGTAAAGAGTCGCGCCCGATCGAATCCACGCTGTCGCAGCGTCTGTCGGAGGGCCACGTCTGACAAGAGCGTCACCATCGCCCTGCCCAAGGCCTCAACATCCTGGGGATCCACCAACAATGCCGCCTCTCCAGCCACTTCCGGCAGAGAGGACGTGGCGGCCGTAATCGTGGGGGCTCCACAGGCCATGGCTTCCAGAACCGGCATGCCGAATCCCTCATACAATGAAGGAAAGACGAACAGATCGGCACAAGAATAGAGCCGACGGAGATCTTCGCGGTTGAGACGCCCGGTACAACGGATGTCCTGCTCCAACCCGAGCGCCTGCGCGGTGGCCAGGTAGCTTCCCTGCGGATGTTCCGCGTCACCGACGAGGACGATCGCTCGCCCTCCCAATTGAGATCGCGACCGCGCCACTGCCTGCAGAAACCCACAGTGGTTTTTTCTCGGATCGGCGCCACCGACGAACAGGATAAACCCGGCTGCCGGAATCGCCCAACGTTGTCGCACGCCGGCCGCTACCTGCTCATCATGCTCCGGCACAAATTCCTCGGAAACCCCGTTATAAATGACGACCACCTGTTCACGTGGAACGCCGTAAAGCGCCTCGATTTCCCGAGCGGAGAATTCCGAAACCGTCACGACTTTCCGAGCCCGCAACGCCGTGGCGCGCGCGCGCCGCGACGATCCCGCCTGTCCCAGCACTTTTCGCGAATATTCGGGATGACGAGCAAGCCATAGATCGTGAATGGTGACGATGCCGCCGGACCGTCCCGTCGCGGCCATCTTGAAATTGGGGCCGTGGTAAAGATCGAGACGATCCCAGGCTCCCCGCCAGGACATCAGCCACCGCGGCGACTCCACCCAACGCATGCGATCATTTATGGGCCAGCCATCGAGCCGGCCTGCTCGCAGAGCACCGGGCCTGAGATATCCGAGATACTCGGTCTCCTCCTCCAGATTCAACAGAGCCCGCAGGAGATGATGCGTATGCCAGCCGACGCCGCCCTTGTCTCCCACGATCGAAGCCGCATCGATCCCGATACGCATCAGGCGAAAGACGCCTCCACTAACATGGCATACACCGCACATAGCCCGCTCATCCGTCGCGCCTCACATTCAACCGCTCCCAAGCCTTGGCATATTTGACGAACGTATGGAGGCCGGCAAACATCGCTACCACCAAGCCATGCACACCATCCCGATAGCCGCCACGCACAAACAGGGTCTTGAGTATCGTGCCAAGATGGTGCGTCGCAATGACCCAGCCGCTGATCGACGTAGTGCGTTTCAGTTTTTCATCGGCGCCCAGGGTTGTGTACCGCATCATCTTACGGATGTGATGGTTCACCGTTGGCATGCTGTAGTGATCGAAGGGCTCATGCAGCCGTTCACGACGCCCGCTGAGTGTGAGGTGTTCGTGCAGCCGCACGTCGTCATAGCGGCCGCACGTCTTTCGGAAAAGCCGCAGTTGGTAGTCTGGGAACAGGCCGCCGCCTTGAATCCATTTCCCGTAAAAGAAGTTCCGCCGCGGAATCTCATACCCCCCCATCTCCGCTGGCGGCCTGCCGGACAGGAGGTTCTGGATTTCCCGCCGCAAGCCGTCGGTCACCCGCTCGTCGGCATCTACGACGAGGATCCAGTCTGCCCCGGCCTGATCGATGCCAAAGTTTTTTTGAGGACCGTACCCCGCCCATGGCCGGACTAACACTCGCGATGTATACCGCTGCGCCAGTTCCACAGTCCGATCCCTGCTCTCCGCGTCCACCACAATGAGTTCGTCAGCCCAGCGTACTGATTCAAGACAGTCCACGATGTTGTTTTCTTCGTCTTTCGTAATGACCACCGCCGCGATCATGGACCTTCGATTCTGCTCCACCCCGATGTCCTTCATTCCTGCCCTTGCTTCACCGGAGCACCCGTACCTTCGGCCACTGCCGCCGTGCCTTGCAGTTCCCACAAGCGAGCATATTTAATAAACGTATAATACGCGTAGAGCCCGGACAAAATGAGGCCCGGAACCCCGTCGAGACAGCCTTTTCGTCCGACGTACATCTTCAAGAATGTGAAGCACGGATGCGACAGCAGCTGATGCCAGGAAAAGGAGCGCCCTTGCTCGACCATGCGGCGCGCCATCAGATCTGAATAGCGTTCTTGCTTCGCCAAATAATGATCGATGTCTCGAAATGGGAATTGCAGAGCTGTGGCGGTCAGATGGCCGAGGCGACCGTCCAGATCGAAGCTTTCATGAACCAGCTCGTCTCGGTAGCGCAGGCGGCTCTTGCGAAAGAGTTGCGGCTGCCGATAGTCCGGAAACCAGCCGCAATGCTTGATCCAGCGGCCCAGAAAATAATTCTTGCGGGGCACCAGGTAGGCATCAGCCTGGGGACCGGCAGCTAACACCTGCTGGATCTCATTTCGCAACTCCGGGGTCGCGCGCTCGTCGGTATCCAAACTGAACACCCAGTCGTGCGTGGCATGCGCGAGGGCCTCGTTGCGCAGACGGCCGAAGCCATGAAAGTCATGCTGGTAGACCTGCTCGGTGAATTCGCGGCTGATACGTTCCGTGGCATCGGTGCTGTGCGAATCAACGACGATGATTTCATCCGCCCAGGTGATGGACTCCAGGCAGGCACGCATATTGGGTTCATCATTATAGGCGATGACCACCGCCGTGATCGGTGTATGCCTCACGGGCACATTCTTTCTCGAGCAGACATTGAACCTTTTCTACAGACGACTACCCGGGACACTCGTTCAGAGCCGAGAACCAAACTCCCGCCAAGACCAAATACGATTGGAATCCAGCGCCGCATTGGACACTTCGTAGAGCGCCAACAATTCGTGATAGCGAGAGGCCGAGGCAGACCGACTGCCGTCCTGCTCGTCGGGCAGGAGCTGGAAAGCCAGATTTGTGGTCTGAAGCCGCTCTGTCAGAAACGAGTACAACAAAATGCCGTCACGACTGGCCAACCCGACCATATTGTCGTAGATGCTGGTGAGATAGGCCACCTGATCCGGCAAACAATCCCGCGCGAGGAGGCAGGTGAGGTCATGCCCCGCAAACGGGGCGAACGCCGGCATCGCCCCGTTCAACGCCAGGAGCGTCGGCGCGACATCCACATGACTCGCAATGGTGGATACAGCCCGTGGGCGGTAGGTGGCAGGCGTTCGCAACGATTCATCCATCCAGATCAGCATCGGCGACGCGAAATGGCCGACCTTCCGTTCAATATCGGTGCTCCCGACCGATTCGTGCCGCCCATGATCACCGATGATCACGACCACCGTGTTGCGCAGCAGCCCCTCATGAAGCAGCTTCGAGAACACACGTTCCAATTCAAGATCCGTGTACCGGAGAGCCCCGACAAACTGGTCTGCAACCTGCTCCTGGAGTGCGCGCACCTCCTGGTGGTGAGGGGGGGCGGCGAAGGGATGATGTGTCGACAGCGTGAGGCTCGTGAGAAAGAACGGTTTCCCTTCTTTCTGACGCTGCTTGATCCGTTCATAACAGAGATCGAAGAGTGCGCCGTCGACGATACCCAATCCCGCCCGCTCCGCCTGCGAAGGGAAATCACCCTCATCCAGCAATTGTTGTAAGCCATTTCGAGAGAAAAACGTTTGCAGTCGATTGAGATCCCGATGCTGCCCGATCACCATTTCCGTGCTGTAGCCTTGGCGCTGTAAAAGCGATGGCAGGCAAAGATAATCGTGGGCATAACGCGTTTTCATTGCGCTGGCCCCATGCCGCGGGTACGTGCTGCAGAGAGTGGCAAAGAGTCCGCGGGAAGTCTGAACGCCGTTGGAGAAGAAATTGGTGAAATAGACGCTGTCTTCCCTTAGGCCATCCAGAAACGGAGTTCCGCGCACCTTGCCGTAGGTCTGCCCCAGGTATCGGCGGTCCAACCCTTCCAAAAACAGGATGATCACATTGGCCGGCTTGGTGAACCGTATGCCGTCGGCACTGGCTGTCATGGCTCGGACCAATGGGTACCGTGGATTCGGGAAGACCTCTCCCGGTCCTAACAGACCCTGCGCCGTGCGCACAGCGACGTCATACGGCATGCTCTCGGTGTTTGCCCGCTGCGCCATCGATCCTCGCGATACCCACGCGACCCGCAACGCCTCGCTGGCGAACAAGATTGGATTCTGAGCCAGCGTGTAGTAGGCCGTGCTGCCGATGTGAGCGACTCGAATGCCGTACGGCCCCAATGGATGGAATCCGGCGCCCCCGCCTATCAGACAGACGCAGAGCAGGGCGTTCGCCTGAAACCCCGACCCGAGGCGCCATCGAAAGAGCGCCGGAACAACCGCAGCGGTGTAAGCCCACCACCAAAGACCAATCCCGACTGCCTGAAAGCCCAGAAACAACAGCAATCGTCCTGCCCATTTTCCTACAGCCTCCAGCTCCGCACCAGTTTGTTTCAACGCCTGTGCATTAGTCGCCTCCTGGTTGGCCACAGGCGCGAATAGATCTCCGATATATTCGAGAAACACGAAGTCCATATGCTGCCGATTAAAGCCGTAATACCCCATGTCGACACAGAGAAGGACAAACAGCAACAGGCCGAACAATAAACAACTCACATGCAACGCACGTAGGAACGACGATCCCGGCCGGCGGGCTGAACCCCACAGGCGAGCCCATCCGGCTCTCAAGAGTATCCAAGCCCCGGCGCCTGCAACGCTCAACCCCAAGGCAAAGGTGGCCGTGATGAAATCTCCACGCACGCCGACTGCCAGCGTATGTAGAAAAAGAGAAAGTGTCGGCGTTTCTTGCGCGAGCGCATCACGAAACAGAAAAAGACGCTCTGCCACTTGCAGCACGACGAATAAAATCCACCAGAAGAGGACCGTTTTTCGGACTGACGACCTCGCTTCAGCCCATCGTGCCATCATGATGCGGTCACCCGGCGATAGACCCCTTCCAATTCATCCACCATACGGTCGATCGAAAAGGAACGTTCCACCGTCTGGCGGCCGCATCGGCCCATCGCCGCGCGCAGGTCAGGATCGAGTAATAACCGCCCAATCCGATCGGCCAACGCATCGGCATCGCGCGGCGGAACGATGAACCCGGATTCGCCATCGGCCACGACATCGGGAATCGATCCGGTCGTAGTCGACACCACCGGAAGGCCGAGCGCCAAAGCTTGCATCAACACCTGTGGGATGGTGTCGCCTTCGACTGTGGGGATGACGAACAGATCCAGGGATCGAAATACATCCAGCAGGTCGTCGCGAAACCCTACCATACGGACGTCGGCCGCCAGACCGAGGCGTTCAATCTGCCCACGTATGTTCTGCTCCTCCGGGCCTTCCCCCACAATGAGAAACGCCACCCCCTGGTGCTGCTTCAACACCTTGGCGGCCGCCTCGACAAAATAGCGGTGCCCTTTATAGTCCCGCAGATAAGAAATAATCCCGACAAGTCGATGACTGGATGGAAGGCCCAGTTCGACTCGAATATTCCGCAGAGGTTTGGCCGGCGAAAAATGCTCGACGTCCAATCCGATGGGAAAGGCTGCCACCCGATCAGGCCTCAACCCGTCTCGATGTACCAGCTCCTGGCGATTCCGTTCTCCTCCGGTCACGATGACCATATCGAACAGCTTCCTGTACAGCAGGTGCGTGGCCCGGTTGTTGGTAAGGGGCGCGGAAATATGCCTGGTACGAATGACCTTGGGCCGCGGATCGACCAGCCGAGCCGCCAATGCAGCGAGCCAGCTGTCGCGCGAGCTGTTCACATGGACGATGTCCGGATGATCTCGCTTCAACAAACGACGAAAGGCAAGGATCGACCAAGGCAGGCGCCATTGCTGCATGATGAACGGTTCCACCGGCAGCCCGCGTTCCTTGGCCATCGTCATGATGGGACTGTGCGGCTCCAACACCAACCGTAGGCGGTGACCCCGCTTGCAGAGTCGTTCGGCATGCAGCAGGACAGCGAGCTCCTGCCCGCCCACCGACCTGCTGGATTCGGCGATCATAATATTCACAACCACCTCTGGTTCAACAAAAGGGCAAGGTGCTGTTGTACGGCGCGAACCACCTGCTCCGGCTTGACTTCAGTCAGACATTCGAGCCTCACGGCCCGCGTACAATCTCGCCGAAAACAGGGACTGCATTCCACCGTATGCGACAGGACGAGATGCCCCTGGCCATAGGGCCCGGTTCGACGCGGGTCAGTCGGCCCGAATAATGCCACCACCGGCGTCCCCACCGCCGCAGCGACGTGCATCGGTCCGGAATCGTTGGTGATCAAGACAGCCGACTGTCGCAAGAAGCTGGGCAGCAAGCCTACAGGGGTCTGTCCTGTGAGATCAATCGCTTTCGTCCGCATGAGCGCCATCACTGCGAGAGCTTCCGGCCGCTCAGCGACTCCTCCGATAAACACGATCGGCAACGCGTGCGCCTGCGACAACCGATCGGCCGCCTCGGCAAAATGTTGCGGGGGCCAGCGTTTGGTCTCCCAGCGCGCGGAGGCGTTGATCGCAATCCATGGCAGAGAGGCGACCACTCCGGCTCGGGAGAGTATGACTTCCACGCGCGCCCGGTCTTGAGGATGGTCGACGAAGTCGAACCGTGGCGGCACGGGACGATCCGCACCGAGCGCTTCCGCAGCCAACAGATAGCGATCGACCGCATGCATCGGGGCATGCGGCACCCCAACGCGCTGGGTATAGAACAGCGGGCTGCCCTCACGGGCGTTGGCAAATCCGATCCGACGAGGACAGCCGGTCAACCACGCCATCACGCCGCTCCTGAAAAGTCCTTGCAGATCGACCACCAGATCGAAGCAAGCCGCACGAAGTTCAGGGACCCGACCCAGCCAGCCGGATAGCCCGGTCTCCACCGCGCAGACTTGACCAACCCCGTTGATGGCTTCCACCAATGGCGCCCATTGCCGCTTGACAAGCCATGTCACCTCAGCGTGAGGAAACCGCGCGCGCAACGCGGCGAGTGTCGGCATCGCATGGACGATGTCGCCAAGAGAACTCGGTTTAATCAAGAGCAGTCGGCGAACAGGGTCGGTCATTCAGCCACCAGTGACGAGGCCGCTAGCAGGGATGTGCCTGTGAAGCAACCGGCCGGCAGGCGGCATGGGCGAGTATCCACTCTACCGCTTGCGGCAAGGCATCGGCGACATGGTCCGGCGTCAGGCCTCGATCGGTCAGATCGGCTAATGTCTCTCTCCCCGATGGGCCGGTCATGACCAACAGGCTCTGCGCGCCGACCTGTTTGGCCAGCTCGATGTCTCGCGCGCTGTCGCCAATGACATAGGACCGACCCAAGTCCACCTTCAATTCGGCAACCGCCCGATCGATCATGCCGGGAGCCGGCTTGCGACAATTGCATCGATCATCGGGATGGTGAGGACAAAAGTACAGCCCGTCCAGCGTCACGTTATCCTCGGCCAGCAACAGTCGCAGCTTGCTGTGAATCGCCTCAAGATCCTTGCCGCCAAAGTATCCGCGCCCCAGTCCGGACTGATTTGTGACGACGACGAGGCGCGCACCAGCCTGCTTAAGCCGGGCCAGCGCTGCGCCCACCCCCGGCAAGAATGTCAGCTCATCAGGAGATTTGATGTAGCCGGTGTCTTCGTTGAGCGTGCCGTCCCGATCCAGAAATACCGTGACTCCCGCCAGTGAGACCGGATCAATGCTGCGTTTCGAATACATTGGATCCGATGCCGGGAAAGGGGCCGCCAGCGGCAGATGCTCAAGAGCGGCGCCATATACTTGGTCTACCGTCACACCCGTCATACAGCGATGATCGATAGGACATTCCCGCAGCAAACAAGGGGCACAGGAGACCGGTTGACGGACGAGTTTCGCCTCGACGCCATAGGGGGAAGTGGTCTGCCAATCGGTCGGGCCGAACACCGCCACCACCGGCACCTTGAACGCCGCCGCCACATGCATGGGCCCCGTATCGTTCGTCAGAAACAACTGGCAGCGCTTCACAAGCGCCATCAATTCCCGCACCGTGGTCTGACCGGAACAGACGACGGTGCGCGTTTTAATTTCTTTAGCGATCGCCTGCCCCAACGGCTCTTCTCCCTTGGCGCCGAGAATGGCCACACCGACGTTGGCGCCGGTTCGAGCCTGCATATCGTTCAGCACGCGATTGACGACCTCGGCATACCGTTCCGGCAGCCACCGTTTAGCATGGCCATAGGTCGAGCCTGGATTGACGCCGATGAGGGGATCCGATGCGCCGATCCCGGCATCAGTCAACTGCTTGGTGATCGCAGCAGATTCTTCCGGGGTGACAAACAGGCGCGGCGCCGGCGCCGGCCCATGTCCTCCTAGCGGCTTCAACAAATCCCAGTAGTATGTGACTTGATGCTTCTGGCCGTTTCGTGGCGGTACGGACACGGGGTCCGTCAGCAACAGGCTCCGGCCATCTGTCGCATACCCGAGCCGTCGAGAGATCCCTGCCAGGAAACTAATCAAGGCCGCCTCGAACGCATTCTGAAACAAAATGGCGAGGTCGAATCGATGGCGGCGCAGCACGCCGGCCAGCGTCCATTTACCGGTGAGCCCTGCATGGCGTCCTCGGTCGTCGTACACCAGCGTTCGATTCACTGCCGGATGCTGCGCCAGCAGATCGGCAATCGCCGGTTTGACGAGGAGCGTAATCTCGGCCTGAGGAAAAATCGTGCGCACCTGGCTCAAGGCGGGCTCACACATCACGGCGTCCCCCAGCCAATTGGGGCCGCGGACGACGATGCGATGAATACCCTCCTTACGCATGGCCTGCTGCGATCACCTGTGGATCGAGTCGTAACATCTGCTCCAGCTGTTCCTGCCCCCTCAGAATCTCCGTCCGGAGCCTGATGGCCCAACAGAAATCAGTGGAGCCCAGGAAAGGCGCCACTTTGTCGGCGTCCTTCTCCGTGGTCACCAACAGATCCGCGCCAAGCGCCTGCGCCTTGGTTCGAATGGTTTTCATCATGCCATCGGTATAATGCACATGGTCGGGAAATGCCAGCGTCTCCACCACCCTCACGCCCAGGTCTTCCACCAACGCGTGGAAAGATTCAGCATTGCCGATCCCACTGAAAATGACGGCCGAGCGGCCACGAAACGCGTCCAACGGGCGCTGATCGTCTCCGCCGACCCGTCGAAACTCATCGGCAGGAAATGCCACCAGCAACGGCATCGGGAGCGAGCCGTTGGCCTGGACGAGACGACACCACACATCCTCCGCATCCTTCGCTTGCTTCACCCTGGTTATCACAATGGCCGTGGCGCGAGCCGCCGCCGAGAGCGGTTCCCGCAAGCGCCCGATCGGCAATGCGGCCTGAATGCCCGCGAGGTCTGTGGCATCCACCAGCAAGAGATTCAGATCGCGATGCAGTTGCACATGCTGATAGCCGTCATCCAACAGAAAACAATCGACCGGCAGCCGACTCAGCACCCATTGGCCCAGCGCATACCGATCAGCGCCCACCGCGACCACGGCCTGAGGACAGCGCCGTGCGATCAAGTAGGGCTCATCCCCGGCTTCCTCCGGACCGATAAGCACGCGCTGACCGTCTGACACCAAGAGCTGCGGCGCCTGACTCCGACGCCGATACCCGCGGCTCAAGACCGCTACTCGCATTCCTCGCGCCGTCAACCGTTCGACTAGATGCATGACGACAGGTGTTTTCCCCGTTCCTCCTACCGTAAGGTTCCCCACGCTGATCACGGGGCGAGGCAATCGCTGCGTGCGGAGCCAGCCTTGCTGGTAACCCCATAGCCGAACACGAGCAGCTAATTCATAGGGCGCTCCGAACCAGCGCAAACAGATCCGCAACCAGCTTGACAGCTGAGTCGTCATCACGATTGCCGGCTCGACAACTCTCGCAACCGCTCCGCCGCACTGGGCGCTGCGGGAGCCGCCCGTCCCGGAAGAAACGTCGCAATCATGTCCACCGTTCGCTGGAGCGCGCCCTGGTTATCCGCGACGACCTGTTGGGCCGCCTGCCCCATTCGTCGCAAGCCATCAGGATCGCGGAGGAGCTCCCGCAACGCCTGCGCGAAATGTTGCGCATCTTGCACGACTCGCCCGCCTTGAGCATTCGTCAACAACGCCGCCACGTCGGCGCAAT
Source organism: uncultured Nitrospiraceae bacterium (assembly GCA_963839785.1). GTDB lineage: Bacteria > Nitrospirota > Nitrospiria > Nitrospirales > Nitrospiraceae > Nitrospira_A. Next base: position 474,314 of record CAWIWD010000021.1, on the reverse strand, counting down.
GGTCGGTGTGCGGGCCGAAGAAAACCGGCTTTCCCCATACCGCCGGCTCCAAAAGATTGTGGCCTCCGATCGGGACCAACGTCCCACCCACAAAGGCCACTATGGCATCGCGATAGAGCAGCGCCAATTCGCCCCGCGTGTCCAGGATGAGCACCCGCGGTCCCCTCCCGGCCATCTGCCCTTCGTCGCCGGTGCTGCGGCGTGAGACCGTGAACCCTCGGCTTCGGACCATCTGCTCAACCTGCGTCGGCCCGTTCGATATGGCGAGGCGCCAGCACTAACAGGAGATCGGGCGACTCCGCAGAGAGCGACTGATAGGCGGTGAGAAGAGCCTCTTCCTCGCCGGGATGCGTGCTCCCGGCCACCAACAATTGCTCGTGATCGCTCACCCCCAACGAGACTTTCGAGATGCCGCTGCCGGCGTTCACCTGCGGAACCGGCTGATCGAATTTGATATTGCCGGTACAACGGACCCGCTGGGGCTCCGCTCCCAGCGCGACCATCCGCTTGGCGTCTCTCTCCGATTGCATGAGGCAACAGCTGATCATGTTCAACATCGTGCGATAGAAATTCCGGATCACCGGCAGACGCTGACGCTCGAACGATCGCGTGGACAACCGACCGTTGACCAGAAGGGACGGAATGTCACGCCGCCGCAAACTACGCAGCAGATTTGGCCAGAGTTCCGTCTCGACAAACACGTAGAGGGCTGGATTCATGCGCTCAATCACCTGATTGACGACCCAGGGAAAATCCAGCGGAGCATACCGATGTTCGGCAATACCCTCCAGACGCTGCTCCACCGCCTCGCGTCCTGTTTCCGTCACGGTCGAGACAATCAATCGCGACGCAGGATACCGTCGGCGCAATTCGCGGACGAGCGGCGCCACTGCGACGACCTCGCCCAAGGACACCGCATGGATCCAGATCACATGATCTGACGTGCCGCCAGGCTGGTTCGAGGATGCCTCTTCCGCCAACCCCAAACGCTGCGGAAGCCCACGACGACATCGTTGCTTGGCTAAAAGGACGATCAGAACAATCGGAGAAACGAGAAGCAGAAGACTATTGTACAGCAGGTACCACATTACGGACCGGTCCGCTGGACCGCCGCATCGGCCTCGATTGTCATGCGGTTCAGCGTCTCTTCCAACTCCCGGCGATGGCGCTCCAAGTCGTCAATGGACGAGTCTGACGGGATGACGATCGGGGGCCCGAACCGGATAAAGCCCCGCGTGAACGGATAGGGCATGATGAAGCGATCCCAGCTCGCGAAGAGTTTTTTTTTGAGCAACCAAACGCCATGGGGACGATCGGCAATCCGGTCGCCCTCGCTAACTGGACGACGCCCACCTTCGCGATCTGCCGCGGGCCCTTCGGTCCATCGGGCGTGAGCACCAAATTGTATCCGGAGCGGCCGAGGCGAATCAGCTTCCGGAAGGCCTCCGCGCCTCCTCTGGTGCTGGAACCGCGAACCGCATCTAAGCCGAATCGCGCCACGATGCGACGGATCAATTCTCCATCGCGATGTTGACTGATCAGCACATGCGCCTCTAACCCTGGAAACGCCAACGGCATCATTAGTTGCTGGGCATGCCAGAAAGCGAGAATCACCCGCTTTCCCTGCGCGAATCTCTGGGATGAGCTGCTCGGCCCCCTCGACGCGCAGCGTCATGGTCCGGCTCAACAGCCGGATCACATGATACCCGACCGGCGGTACCACCGCGACCTTCAGCGCATTCGTCGCCCGCTTCAACAAGGATGGTTTCGGAGGAGAAGTCCCCGAGGGAGTCTGTGCCGTAGGTCCGCTCATCTGTTGCCTCGCCATGTCGCTATTCCGGAATCGCATCGGCGAACTGCATCGCATGCAATCGCTTGTACATGCCGCCCTTTCGCAGCAACTCTTCATGCGACCCCACCTCGACGACCGTGCCTCGATCTAGGACGACGATACGATCGGCATTTTGAATCGTCGACAGGCGGTGGGCGACAACCAGCGTCGTCCGATTCTTCATCAAATTGGCCAGCGCCAATTGCACGATCCGCTCCGACTGGGTATCCAACGCCGAGGTGGCTTCATCTAAAATCAGTACCGGCGGATCGCGGAGAATGGCACGGGCAATCGCAATTCGCTGGCGCTCGCCGCCCGACAATTTCAGACCGCGCTCCCCGATCAACGTGCCGTATCCCTGCGGCATCCGCAAGATGAAATCGTGGGCATACGCCAATTGTGCCGCCTGCATCACATCTTCAGGGGTGGCACCTTGCCGCCCGTACCCGATGTTATTGAGAACCGTATCGTCGAAAAAGTATGACTTCCTGGGACACAATTCCGATCTGTCCCCTCACTGAGGGCAAAGTACAGTCACGGAGATCCACCCCATCGATCAAAATCTGCCCACCGGTCGGCTCGTAGAATCTCGGCAACAAACTCACTAATGTAGTTTTTCCACTCCCACTGCTCCCCACGAAGGCAATGACCTCGCCGGCTCGAATCGTTAAATCGATACCGGTCAGGGCCGCATCGATCTGGCCATCATACCGGAACGCAACCTGCCTGAACTCGAGCGAGCGGGAAATCGATGGGAGATCGGTCTGCCCTCCATTGACAACCTGCTCGGTCGGGAGATCCAGAACGTCGAAGACCCGTTCGGCAGCCGCCAACGCCTGCTGAACCGTGTTATTGGCGCCTGACAGTCTTCTGATCGGCGTGTAGGCCATGAACATGGCCGCGAGAAACGAGAAAAACGCGCCGGGGGTCATTTCATCATGGATCACCAAAAATCCGCCATACCAAATGATCCCCGCGATACCGAGCACACCGATCACCTCCATGTGGGAGGAACCCAGAGAAGATACCTGGATGGCTTTCATCGTGGTATGGATGAAGGCATCGTTGCTCTCACGAAACCGTTTGGCCTCTTCCTCTTCCCGTCCGAACGACTTCACCATTCGGATACCGGCCAGCGTTTCCTGAAGCGTTGAGGCCATGTCGCCCATCCGCTCCTGCCCGCGCGTGGCGAGGTTCCGCAACCGCTGGCCCATCCGTACCATCGTGACGACCGACAGGGGAACGACGACCATCGAGACCATCGCCAACTTCCAGTTTTGATAGACGATCACGCCCATCATCGCCAGGAAGGTGAGGCCTTGCTGAAACAAATCTTTGAGGACACCGGCGACGGCATTGGCCATCTGATTCACATCGTTAATGACACGCGATACCAAGCGGCCGGACGTATTGGTATCGTGAAAGTGAACCGGTAACCGCACCAGCTTAGAGAACAGTTGCTCTCGAATGTCACCAATCACCTGATTCCCGACATAGTTCATCAAATAATTCTGGCCGTAGTTGAATACTCCCTTGAGAATCGCCACGGCCAAAATGGCGATAGGCAAGACCAACAACAGACTTTCATCTTTGCTGATGAATAAGCCGTCGAGCACCGGTCGCACCAACCAGGCATAGGCAGCTGAGAGCCCTGCGACGAGCAGCGCGCAGACAAAAGCGGCTCCCAGTCGAAATCGATACGGTTCCAGATACTTGAGAAGGCGGAGATAATGTTTCATGGCTGACACTCGGCGAGAACGGCTTCCGCAGCGCGACGGGAGGCGCCTGGGTTTCCCAACGCTCGTCGGACTGACAAGAGGGCGGCCTTCATCTCTTCATACGCGCGCGAATCTGCCAATAGCCGCTCGGTTTCTTGCACCAGGCGCTCCGGCGTGGCCTCGTCATGAATCAACTCCGGCACGATGCCGCGTCCTGCCACCAGATTGGCTAGCCCGATCCACGGCACTCGGATCAACAGGCGCGCGAGACGATACGTGATCCAGGAGGCCGCCCGATAAAATAGAATCATCGGGGTTCCCACCACTGCCGCCTGCAGCGTGGAGGTTCCCGATTTGACGACCAGCAGATCCGACACCGCCATGACTTCGCTAGCTTGGTTCCGAAAGACTCGGATAGGGACCGGACTGTCCTGCATCAGGTCCCGAATCAACTGGTCTTGAACCGTCGAGGCCTGCGCCAAAATAAATTGCATCGTCGGGTGGCGCTCCGCGAGGCGTTTCGCCGTTTCCAACAGCAATGGCATGTGTTCTCGCAATTCTCCCTTGCGACTCCCGGGAAACAACCCAATCACCACGCCGTCGTCCGACAAGCCGAACTGCTGGCGCAAGGCCTGGCGGTCGTACGATGGACGCGACCTCGTCCAGGATGGGATTGCCGACGAACGTGCACCGCACGCCCGCCTGCGTATAGAGGGGTTCCTCAAACGGAAGAATCGCCAACACGTGATCGACTCTCCGCTGAATCCAACGCATCCGCCCTCGTCGCCAAGCCCACAGTTGCGGCGCGATGTAATACAAGACCTTGAGGCCACAGGCCTTGGCCACCCGTGCAAAATGGAAATTCAGGCCGGGATTGTCGATCAAGACCACGAGATCCCATCGCTCCCCTCGGATCAGGCGCCTGATCCGAGAGATCCGCTTCAGCATCGCCTTCACCGCCGATAGCCCGATGAGTCCCATCACATCGAGTTGTGGGATGTCATGCACCAGTTCTGCGCCCGCCGCCTGCATCGACGCGCCACCAATACCCACCACCTGCAAAGAGGGAGAGAGCTGCTTCAAGGCCTGCACCAAGTGAGCACCGTGCAAGTCACCCGAGGCTTCTCCGGTCACGATTAAGATGCGTGGCATGTCGCTCTTCTCACGCAGGCAGACACAGCCGTACCTTTATACATGCTTCGAATCCCACGGGATCTCGGACCCGCTGCCTCCCTCGTGGCGTTCGGTGAACTGACCGATGGCCTCCAGCACGCGCGTGGCCAGGTTGAGTGCCGCCTCGCCATCTTCGCCGGAGACCACGGGGCGCGAGCGGCTCGCCACGGATTGGAGAAATGAATCCAACTCCAGGCGCAATGGCTCTTCATCTCCGGCCTGATACGATTCGACGTCGATTGCAGGCTTGGCCCCGGCGGTCTGTGTGCGGCGGGACACCACCGCCTGGCGCGTTTGGAAATCGATCGAGACATAGCGGTCGCGCTGAAAGACCCGCAACCGGCGCATCTTATTGGTCGAGACACGGCTGGCTGTCACGTTCGCCACGCATCCGCTCGCAAAAGCGATGCGAGCATTAGCAATATCGATGTTGGACGAGAGCACCGGCACACCGGCGGCTCGAACTTCCTCGACGGGCCCCGGATTGAATGACAGCACCAAATCCAAATCATGAATCATCAGATCCAGCACCACATCGACATCGGTCCCTCGCTCCCCAAAGGCGCTCAATCGATGACATTCCACAAAGGCGGGCCGCTCGATGTAGGAACGCATGCGCTGCATGATCGGATTGAACCGCTCGCTGTGGCCGACCTGCAGAAAACACCCGCGCTCCGCTGCGAGGCCGACCAACTCCCGGGCTTCGGCCGATGTCGCGGCAATCGGCTTTTCTACCAGCACATGTTTGCCGGCTTCCAGACAGGCTTTCGTCGCCGCAAAATGGGCGGAGGTCGGAGCGGCTACGCTGACGATCTCCACGTTCTTCAGGAGGTCGTTGAGATCCGGCCAGGCCTGCACCGCATGGCGATCGGCAATCAGCTTGGCGCGGCTTGCATCCGCATCAAAGACTCCCACTAAAATCGAGCCGGGCAGAGTCGCATAATGCCGGGCGTGGTGCTGGCCCAGGTGGCCGACGCCGATCACCCCGGCCCGCAGCGGTTTCATCGGAATCTATTCCGCATGCCGAAACCAGCCTCCGTTCCCATATCCATCGACATCATGGAATTCCGACGATGCAAATGCCGGCATGGTTGGCCTTGGCGATCGTCTCGTCACGGTCCAATAGAATGCCTCGTTCTGCTTCCAGCGCCAGGACGGACGCCTTGACGGCCGCCATCACCTCAATCGTCAGTGGACCGACCGCCGGAAGATCGAATCGGAGATCCTGCTGGGGTTTGGATCGCTTCACCACCACCGCGCCGCCATGCGCCAGTTCACCGCCCCGACGAATCGCTCCATCGGTGCCCTCCACGGCCTCGACAGCGACGATCACCCGATCCTTCACCACGACGCACTGGCCGATGTCCAACGCGCCGATCTCCTTACCCACATCCCAGCCGTAGCGAATGTCCTCCCATTCCTTCTTGCTCGGTTCCCGTCTCGTTAACGTGCCGGCTTCGACGAGAATTCCTTGGAGTCCGAATGTGGACTCGCAGATTTGGATGCCTTCCTGTTCGATCTCCTCGGCCACTCGGCGCAGAATGTCGTCATCTTTGAGATGAATCAGTTTGGCAGCCAGGGCCAAGGCGCGAAAGTCCGGCCGAACCGTAGAAAAGACGTGGGTCTTCTTGATCCCTCCCAGCATGACGGCGCGCTGGATATCGTCCCCCTTGAGCGCGTCGATCAACTTGCCGAACTGCCCGATCTTGATCCAGTGAATGCGATCCACATGCCGCTCTAACTCGGGATCTGTTTCGCCTTCATGAGCCACCGCGGATACGGAATATCCAAGTCGCTTTGCATTGTCGGCAAAAATGATCGGAAAGCGGCCATTGCCCGCGATCAAACCGATCCTTTGCCCGTCCGAGGCAGGAATGCCATCGGCGCCCTGCTTCCCCACAGGCCTACTCCTCTTCGCCCTCTTGATCCTTGCCGACTGAACGGCAAATACCCCGCTTCGTGCCTTCCATGAAGTCGGCCACCTGCATGACGTCCTCGGCTCCCGGCGAAGCTCTCTCGCGCCAGTTTGACGGCTTCCGCCACCCGATGTCCCGAGCGAAACAGGACTTCGTATGCCTGTTTCAATGCTGAGATACGCTCAGATGAAAAGCCATGCCGGCGCAACCCGATCGAGTTCAAGCCAAACATCCGCGCACGATACCCCCCAGCTGCCCGCATGAACGGCGGCAAATCCTGGCCGAGCGCGCAACAGCCCCCGACCATCGAATAGGCGCCGATACGAACAAATTGATGGATGCCGGACAGGCCGCCGATAATGGCATGGTCGCCGATGGTGATGTGCCCGGCCAAACTCGCCGCATTCGCCAGAATCAGATGATTACCGAGATGACAATCGTGCGCGACATGCACATAGGCCATCAAGAAATTGGAATGGCCTACGCTGGTCACGCCTCCACCCTGCACCGTCGCACGGTTGACGGTCACATACTCGCGCAGAATATTGTCGTGCCCGATCACCACCTTCGTGGGCTCACCCTTATACTGCATGTGTTGCGGTGGCCCGCCCACCGACACAAAGGGATGCAATTCGCACCGCTCTCCGATGTCGGTCCAACCATCAATACACACATGTGACAAGACTCGAGTGCCTGCTCCGATCCGAACGTGTTCGCCGAGGACTGAGTAGGCCCCTACCTCCACGTCGTCCGCCAGTACCGCTTTTGGATGGATCACCGCGGTCGGATGTATCTTCACTCACACCTCCTCATCATCGTCCGCGGCTGTCTGCCGCGCCTAGCCGCCGCTCATGACACAGCAAATCGCTTATTGTCCCCCCGCTGCTTTTTCGTCAGTCACCATCGCGGTCACTTCCGCCTCACACACCAATTCCGTGTCGACGAACGCTTTGCCTTGCATTTTCCAAAAGGGCGGGCGCTTCTTGATGACGTCCACTTCCAGCCGAAGGATATCGCCCGGAACGACGGGCTTCCTGAATTTAGCTCCATCGATTCCCGTCAAATACACCACAGGGTGGCCGACAGAGCCGAGAGATTTGAACGCCAGTACGCCACCGACCTGAGCCAGTGCCTCCAGAATCAACACGCCCGGCATGACCGGCCGCCCTGGGAAATGGCCTTGGAAAAACGGCTCGTTGATCGACACATTTTTGATGCCCACGATACGGCGGTCCGGGTCCAGCTCACGGATACGATCGACGAGCAAAAATGGATACCGATGGGGAAGGATCGATTGAATTTCCATGCTGTCCATCACTGACATCAGCCCCGCCTCCTGTATTGCGTAGCCAACTCCACGATCTGGCTATTTGTTCTGCCGATCGAACTCCTTCACGATCTGGTCCGTGAGATCGATCGACGGATGGCTGTAGAGCACGATCTTGACCGTCGCCTCGCTGCCTTTGTCGATCACGGCGATATACCCGTCTTTTTGAGCCACCGCCGACGCCGCGGCCTGAATCTTTTGAGCATACTCCGCCACCATCGCGCGCTGTTTTTCCTGCACTTCGCGGTTGAAGTCCTGAATCCGCCGCTGGTAGGCCTCGAGCTTGGTCCGGAAATGCTCCTGTTTCTCTTTGCGCGCCTCCTCGGAGAGCGTCGCGTCCTGGACCCCCTTCTCGAGCTCCTTCAATTCCTGATCGTCGGAGTCGATGATTTTCTGACGCGTGGTGGAATACGTTTTGAGATCTTCCAAGGCGCGCTTCCCCGCCACGCTCCGCTCAATGACCTGCTGCTGGTCCATCATCGCCACCTTCACGCGATCCGCCGCCTGGGCGGGTTGCGCGAGCCATATCAGCAAGAATTGCAGCACACCCGCTACGATCCAATTTCGTCTTGTCATGGAGTCCCTCATCATGGGTATGTTTTGTTGAATTCTTCGATCAGTTGCGACGACACATCCACCGCCTCGTCGAAGTAAATCGTCGGCCCTCCGCGCCCACGATCAAAAACCGCCTGCAGCTCCAGACGCTTGGCCACTTTGGCACTCATGACCTCAATCTTGTCACGGAAACTCTCCAACACATCCTTTTGCTTGTCCTGCACTTCCCGATTCAGGTCGGTCACCTTCTGCTGATACTCCGCCATGCGGCGTCGAAAAAGTTCTTCCCGCTCACGTTTGGCGTTCGCGCTCAGCACACTGCCCTGCTTCATGAAATCCTCTTCCATCCGCCGCAATTCCTTTTCTTCCAGCTCGATGAGCGCCTGCCGATTTTTCGCAAACGAAGCCAGCATGTCCTTGGCCTTTTTCCCCGCACTCGTCTCGCTCAAGACCCGCTGAGGATCCACCACTCCGATACGAGTTGTTGTCGGCACAGTCGTCTGGCTCGACCGGCAGCCGCCGGCAAGCGATACCGCGACCAGGAGCGCCAGGCAGCCCCCAGCCCATCCGGAAGTCCTCATTCCTGCGTGCCACAGAAGTCCACCCATTCGGCTGATTCCTTTCCCCAGCACTCATTCCGACAGCTGCATCAGAACAACGAGCCGATCGTAAACTCAAAGACTCCCATGCGCTCAGTCGGCCGGGGATCGAGGTTGATTCCGTAGGCCGCGCGTAGAGGGCCAAATGGCGAAATCCATCTGGCCTCAAATCCTACCGTTTTTCTCAGGTTATTGAGCTGGACTGCTTCATTGTCGTCGAACCCGTTTCCGTAGTCGAAAAAGAACACACCGTTCAGTTTTGCTTCGGACGAAATCGTGAAGATAAAATCGTTGTTGATAATTAATTGCTTGGCGGAACCCAGCAGTGACCCGGACGGCGTCACGGGGCCGGCACGTCCGAAGACGAACCCACGCATGGTGTTGATGCCGCCCACGAAAAACCGCTCAGTCAAGGGAATGGGCTTGCCCTCAAGCCCTTCTACCTGCCCATATCGAACACGCACCGAAAACCGCGTATCGTAGATCAGCGGCGTGTATTTGACCACATCCACATTAATATTATAAAAGTGATTCGTCCCTCCCAGCGCGGGAGTGCCATAGTCGACGCCTAGGCTGAATCGCCATCCGGTTCGTGGATCGAGGTAATAGTCGCGCGTATCCCGAAAAATCGATGTGCGAATAGCCGGTCGACGACTGCGACCCGAGCTGACCGCAGATGAGCGGGATCAGGTCCGGACACAACCCCTCTTGCGGATCCTGTAAGTGAGCTGTTCGCCGAACATGCTGACGCTTCCGTTCACATACTCCGACAACCACCGGCTCCAGGTCACGCTCACGCCGGATTTCGATTCGAAATAGGAAATGTAATTGGTCATCGTCCGATAGACATCCAGCTGCAAGGCATTGTAGGAATCGTTCACATAGGGATTCCGGAAGGTCACCAAGCCCAATGACCGCTGCTGACCCAGTTGCCCGCGGATTCGGCCAAGCCACCCGTTGCCGCCCAGGTTGCCTTCGGTGATATCCGCAATCGCCACGAGTTTATCGAGCGTGCTGAACCCGCCGCCGATGCTGAATTGGCCGGTCGGTTTTTCCTTCACTTTGACGTTGAGATCGACCTTGTCGGCTTCGACCTGCTGCGGCAAAATTTCCACGGTCTCGAAAAAATTGAGATTGTTCAGTCGCTGGAAACTGCGTTTCAACGCGAGGGTGTCGACCACATCCTGCTCATCCAGCCGCAATTCCCGGCGTACCACATTGTCGCGGGTCTTGTCATTGCCGTTGACGTGGATTTCCCGGATCCGCATCATCTCCCCTTCCTTCACATTGAGGAGAATCGTGGCCGTGCGCGCATTGTTGTCTGGCGTCACGTTCGGTACCACATCGGCGAAGGCATACCCCTTGGCGCCGTACATATCGGTGATGCGCGTGATTTCGCCGCGAATTTTGGCCCGCTGAAAAATCTCACCGGGCGTGATATTCAGGCCTTCCCGCAACTCATGATCCTCAAATACCGTGTTCCCACGAAATCCTACTTCCTGCACGATGAACGGCTCGCCTTCAGCGATCGAATAGGTGATTTCAAACCATTTCTTATCGTCGCTGAGCTCCAGCGTCGGCTGGCTGATCTGCACATTCAAGTAACCCTTGTTCAAATAGACTTCTCGCATGCGCTCGATATCATTGCCGAGTTCTTCGCGCTTCAGCACGCCGGCATCGGAGACCAGCGACGGCACTTTGAGTTGCGTAATGATGCCGTACCACGGAATCCACTCCCGGGTGGCCGTTACCTTGAACATTTCCTCCTTGGTCACGGCGCGCATCCCTTCGAAATGAATGCGTTTGACTTTCGCCTTCGTGCCTTCCTTGACGAAAAAGGTCAGCCGTTTGCGATCTTCGTCCACCGCCTGAATGACGGGAATCACCTGCGCGTTATAAAACCCATCTTCCTGATAGGCGAGCCGTATCTTCTCCGCGCTCTCTTTCGCCTGCTGCTGATCGAGAAAGGTTTGGCTCTTAATGGTAATTTTCTCTTTCAGCTTATCGTCGCTCAGCTCCTCATTTCCATCGAACACGATTTCCGTGATGAATGGCTTTTCACGAACGACAAACGTGACCGCCACCCCGCCCTGGCCCGGCTCCGTCTCGACCTGCACATCCTCGAAGTAGCCGGTACCATACAGAATCTTGACCTGCTCACGGAGCGCGTCGGCGGTAAAACGATCGTTCCCTTTCAGCGTGAGACGCCCGTGGATCGCCTGCAGTTCAATACGTTTCTGGCCACGGATCGTGACCGAGGTCACCGGCGGCGCCCCGTCCTGCGCGAAGAGAAATTCGACCACACCGATCGTGTAGAGCACGGTCAGTGCAAGAATGAAAATGTGCACCCAACGCCTGCCTCCGGCCTTGATCACCGCAATCCTTCTGTACGCACGTGGGAATGCAAGCACGGGTTATATGAGAGCGCGAGAGAGGACACCGTCACGCTAGGTGTGGCGTACCTTGCCCTGGGCCGATCGGGCCCAAGTAAACACTCACGAACTGTCACCGTTACAGTCACCGATGCGCCGATTTCGTTGCAGCATCACCGCACTTCTGCAGGAAAACTCCCGGATTATATTGACCACATTTTTCAATGTAAAGGAGTTTCCCGGCAGAGCAGCGCGCGACGACGGACGAAAAGACCCGACGAAATCTTGACTTCACCTACCCCATCACATACTATCGCCCCTATGACTCGAACAGACGTACGTAAAGCTATTATTCCCGCTGCCGGACTGGGCACGCGCTTTCTTCCCGCCACCAAGGCATCACCCAAAGAGATGCTGCCGCTGGTCGACAAACCGCTGATTCAATATGTCGTGGAAGAAGCGGTCGCGTCCGGGATCGAAGACATTATCGTCATCACCGGCCGCGGGAAGCGCGCGATTGAAGATCATTTCGATCGTTCGCTGGAACTCGAAGAAAATCTCAAGGGCAGCGGCAAGGGCCAAGTCCTGAACCAGATGCGGCACATTTCGAATTTGGCGAACTTCTGTTACGTTCGTCAGCCGGAAGCCATGGGGTTGGGTCACGCCGTCTTGTGCGCCCAACATCTCATCGGCGATGAGCCATTCGCGGTCATCTTGGGCGATGAAATTATCGACGCGGCAGTCCCCGGTCTCGCGCAGCTTATCCATATTTTCAAACAACGCAAAGGCGCCGTCTTGGGGGTGCAGGAAGTTCCGCCTCAAGAGGTGAGCCGTTACGGCATCATCTCCGCGCGCCGCCTAGGCAAAGGACTGCATCGGGTCGATGATCTGGTTGAAAAGCCGGCGCCCGCCGATGCGCCCTCGAATCTTGCGGTGATCGGGCGTTATGTCTTGCCGCCGGAAATTTTCCCGATCCTGCGCAAAACTCCGCCGGGTAAGAACGGAGAAATTCAGTTGACTGATGCCCTGCGGCAACTCGTCCGACATACCCCGATGTTTGCCCATGAAATCCAAGGGCAACGGCATGATGCAGGCGATAAACTCGGCTTCCTTATTGCCACCGTCGAATTGGCTTTGAAGAATCCGTCCTCTGGGACCTGCGTTTGCCGAATTTCTGCAACAGCGTCTTCAACCGGCCGCCCCCGACGCGCGTCGTCGCGGCACCGGACGTTCCAGCCCAGGTCGGACACGCGCCACCAGCTAATCTTTGGGCATGACGGGGTACTGTCGCCCAACCCGTGCCACAGCACGACATCGTCACTCAGACTACACACTCAGCAGACTGGAGCCTCATGGCCGAAGCAGTAGAACAAGATTTCTCAAGCAATCAGAATCTCGAGCCGCCGGACCAGCTGCCCTTGCTGCCCGTGCGGGATATCGTCGTCTTCCCCTATATGGTGCTCCCGCTGTTCGTCGGACGCGAAATGTCGATCAAGGCGATCGAGGCCGCGCTGGCGGGCAATCGCATGCTCTTCCTCGCGACTCAAAAATCCCTGGATGTGGAGAACCCTCAACCAGACGACATCCACTCGGTCGGCACCGTGGGCATCATCATGCGGATGCTCAAGTTGCCCGACGAGCGCATCAAGATTCTGGTGCAGGGTCTCGCGAAGGGACGCATCGAGGAATACATTCAGAACGACCCCTACTATTCCGTCCGGATCGAAAAGCTGGTCGAGGTAAAGCAGCCCGGTTCCTCGCTCGAAACGGAAGCCGTCATGCGTACCGTGAAGGAACAGATCGAGAAGATCGTGAGCCTCGGCAAGGTGTTGATCCCGGACGTCATGGTCGTGATCGAAAATCTGGAAGACCCGGGTCGGCTGGCCGACATGGTCGCCTCCAATCTTGGGCTGAAGGTCGATATCACGCAAGCCGTCTTGGAAATTGTGGAACCCGATTCAACGGCTGCGGCAAATCAGTGAGATTCTCGCGAAGGAAATCGATGTCCTCTCCATGCAACAAAAGATTCAGGCCCAAGCCAAGGGGGAAATGGATAAGACCCAACGCGAGTACTTTCTGCGCGAGCAGCTGAAGGCGATTCAGAAGGAACTCGGCGAGTTGGACGAGCGGGCCGAGGAAGTGGCGGATTTCCGCAAACGCATCAAAGACGCCAAAATGCCCGACAAGGTGCTGAAGGAAACAGAAAAACAGCTCAAGCGGCTGGAGAAAATGCACCCGGACACGGCGGAGTCGGCCACGGTCCGAACGTACCTGGAGTGGATGGTTGAATTACCGTGGAATAAGAAATCGAAGGACAACCTCGATTTGAAGGCTGCGATGAAGGTCCTGAACGAGGACCATTACGACTTGGAAAAAGTGAAAGAACGCATCGTCGAATATCTCGCCGTGCGCAAGCTGAAAGAGAAAATGAAAGGCCCGATCCTCTGCTTCGTGGGCCCTCCGGGCGTCGGCAAAACATCGCTGGGCAAATCCATCGCCCGCGCATTGGGCCGCGAGTTCGTCCGCATCAGTTTGGGCGGAGTGCGGGACGAGGCCGAAATCCGCGGACACCGCCGGACCTATGTTGGCGCGCTGCCCGGACGGATTATCCAAGGGATGAAACAAGCCGGCACGAGCAATCCCGTCTTCATGCTCGACGAAGTCGACAAAGTCGGCATGGACTTTCGTGGTGATCCCTCGGCCGCCCTGCTGGAAGTGTTGGATCCGGAACAAAACAGCACATTCACCGACCACTATCTCGGAGTGCCTTTCGATTTGACGGAGGTCATGTTCGTCACTACGGCGAATCTGATGGACCCGATCCTGCCGGCACTGCGGGATCGCATGGAAGTCATCGACATTCCTGGCTACACAGAAGAAGAAAAGCTTGGCATCGCGCAGAAATACCTGTTCCCACGGCAGATGAACGAGCATGGCATCACCGAGAAACACATCCGCGTCCAAGAGGCGACGATTCGCCACATTATCTCGCATTACACCCGCGAGGCCGGTGTCCGTAATCTCGAACGTGAGATCGCCAACCTCATGCGGAAAGTAGCCAAGAAGGTCGCCGAGGGCAAAACGCAGTGCCACACCATCGACCAGAGCAACCTGAACAAGTTTTTGGGAGTGGCAAAATTCGTCCCCGAGGCGGAACTCGAGAAAGACGAGGTCGGCGTGGCCACCGGACTGGCATGGACCGAAAGCGGCGGCGATGTGTTGTACATCGAAGCCACGGTGATGAAAGGCAAAGGTCAGCTGACCCTCACCGGTCATCTCGGCGATGTCATGAAAGAATCGGCGCAGGCGGCGCTCAGTTATGTGCGATCACGAGAGAAGACGCTTGGAATTAGCCCCGACATCTTTGCCAAGAATGACATTCACATCCATGTGCCGGCCGGCGCCACGCCTAAGGACGGCCCCTCTGCCGGCATCACCATGGCCACGGCGATCGCCTCGGCGCTGGCACAGATTCCCGTGCGTCGGGATCTCGCCATGACCGGGGAAATCACATTGCGCGGACGCGTCTTGCCCATCGGTGGGCTGAAAGAAAAAATCCTCGCCGCTAAACGAGCCAAACTCGCGACCGTCGTGCTTCCGAAACGGAACAAGAAGGATCTCGAGGAAATCCCCAAACATCTGCTCAAAGGCATTGAGCTGATCTTTGTCGATACAGTGGACGACGTCATCAAGGCGGCCTTACGTCGCCCGGCATCGTCCAAGCCGCGCGCAGCCGCGCCGAAACCTCCCCCAAAAAAGGGAAGACGAGTTCCCCTATCCAAACGGGCAGCCGCCTCACCGCGAAGAGGCCTTCACCTTCCCGCGGCCTCCCAGGCGCGTTCCCTCTAACATGCCATCAGGCCGATCTCGTCGGACCAGCCCCGTCAGTAATGAATTTGGACTGATCCGAAGCCTGCAGGCTCAGGCGACAAGGCTGGACCGTCAGGTATTCAAAGGGATCGGCGACGACACCGCCATCCTCAAAACCTCGGCATCAGAGTGGACGCTCATCACGACCGATCTTCTGACTGAGGGAATTCACTTCGATACTGGCCTGTCCTCCTTCGAAGATATCGGGTATCGTGCCGCCATCGCGAACCTGAGTGATATCGCAGCCATGGGCGGCACTCCCCGTTTCATGCTGGTCGCGATTGCCATTCCGCCGACTTGCTCGGCGAGACAGATTCAACGACTCTACCGCGGCATGATGCAAGCGGGCCGGCCCTATCGCCTGTCGCTCGTCGGAGGAGACACCTCGGCATCACAACGCGGACTGTTTCTCAGCATCACACTCACCGGAATCGTCAAACCCGGTCGGGCCTTGCTGCGAAGCGGTACCCGCATCGGTGATTCCCTCTATGTGACCGGGACATTGGGCGATTCTCATGCGGGCCTCCAACTCCTCATGCAATCTGAGCATGTGCAGCATGCGACCTTGAAACCGACGCACCGCCGGTTTCTGCTGGCTCGGCACCAGCGGCCTTCTGCCCGCGTGGCAGAAGGTTTGTGGCTCGTCAAGCACGGCCTCGCCACCGCCGCCATTGATGTCTCCGACGGCCTGAGCGGCGACCTTCGGCATCTCTGCGAAGAGAGCAACGTCGGCGCGGACATCGTGGTAACCTCACTCCCCCTCTCGCCGGCCTGCCGAGCCTATGCCGTGGCGCACCATCTCGATGCGGGACGGATTGGCTTGCAGGGTGGGGAAGACTACGAGTTGCTGTTCACGGTTCCCCTCAGTCAGCAGCCACGCTTCGAGCGTTTGGCGGCGAGAACCCCGTTTCGTTTCACCTGTATCGGCTCGATTACTCCACCCCGGAGCGGCCTTCGAGCCCTGCAACCCGACGGTACGGCTGCGGCTCTTTCGAACACGAGTTACGAACACTTTCTCAAGCCGTCTCCCTAGACCTGGAACAGATCCGCTTATGGCAGATGTTCGTTCCCTGTTCCGACAGATTCTTCATCTTCGAGAGACGCCACACCGTACCGCTTTGGCCTTCGCCGTCGGCGTGGTCATCGGCTTTTCTCCGGCATACGGCCTCCACATGCTGATGGTGGGGTTCTGCGCTTGGGCGTTCGGATTAAATCTGATCGCGCTGCTGGCCGGGGCGTTTCTGAACAACCCTTGGACCCTGATCCCCGTTCTCGGAGGAACCTACTGGACCGGAGCCACATTATTGGGCATCCATGACTTTCCCGCCTTCGATTGGAGCGACTTGACCTTCACGGGAATCTATCATCAAGTGATGCCCTATGCCTGGCCGTTCTTCGTGGGCGGAATGGTCTTGAGTATGGTCGGCGGTCTCCTGGCTTATCCACTCGCGTACGCTTTAATTTCCAAGTATCGTCAGAGCAAGCCAATCGAAGGACATGAACCATTGCCCCCTCCGCCAAGCCTGCGCTAAGATTCGTTCATCACAATCGTGCCATGAAATTACCCTCCGCAAATCCTCCGGCTCCCCATGATGGATCGGCCCTTATTGCTGACCCCATCCATGAATACGTCTCGTTCACAGTTCCTTATGCGACACTGGATCCCGGAGAGCGCACGGAAAAAGATCTGATTGATTCTCCTTGGGTCCAGCGGCTGCGTTATATCTATCAATTGCAGAGCGCCCGATGGGTCTATCCCTCGGCAGAACATACGCGCTTTGTGCACTCGCTCGGCACGATGCACGTGGCCGGGCGGTTTGCGCGCCATCTGTATCCCTTCCTGCAAAAGACCGTGCCCAATGTTCCATCGGCGGCCTTTGTCGAAGAATTCTTGAGAATCACGGCGCTGGTGCATGACATCGGGCATGGGCCTTTCTGTCATTTCTTCGACGACAACTACCTGCACGGGTTTGGCCTCTCGCATGAAAAACTTGGCCAAATTATCGTACGCGAACATCTTGGACCGCTCATCAAAAAAATCCGCCGCAGTCCGTCCGGTCCATTCGAGCGAGGCGAAGAACTGAATCCGGATCTGATCGCGCATGTCATCCTAAAGGAGAAGGGCAAGGACAACTCCAGGATTCCGCGCTGGATCAACTTCCTCCAACCAGTGATTTCAGGCAGCTACACCGCCGACAATCTGGACTACGTCCTGCGGGATGCCTACATGTGCGGGGTCGCGGTGGGTCCGGTCGATCTGACCCGCTTGATTCACTACAGCATCATCACCGACAAGGGTTTCACGATTCATAAGACTGGCCTACCGGCCTTGCACATGTTTCTGAATACGAGAATGTATCTTTACTCCAATGTGTACTATCACCGGACGACCAGAGCCATCGACATCCACCTGCGCGACATCTTCGGGGACACCATGAAGCTGCTGTTCCCTTCCAACCCAGCCACACACATGAACGAGTATCTGACCCTGACAGACTGGTCTTTGCTGGAGGACGTTCGGCGATGGAAAACAGCAGGACGGAGCAACCTGCGTCGCCTGCATCACGAGTGGGCGCATATTCTCGGCCGTGATGTGAAATGGAAAATGGCCTATAGCACGGTGCTCAAGGACAAGGGGATGGAGCGAGGAATAAATTTCCCTAGCCAGGAACGGTTCCGCAAACTCATACAAGAAGCCCTTCCGGCAGCGTTACAATCCGTGCCCTTCCGAGTCGATATGGCACTGCTCGATCCGCGTCCGGACCCAAAGGATACACGAGGCATTCCCCTTTTGGTCTACGATCCCAGCACCCAGCGTCTGTCGCCGGAACCGCTGGAAGAATTGTTGGATTTGCTTCCCACCCGCCTGATTCAATTCCGTGTGTATGCTCTCGATCACGAGCAAGACGCCGCGCTATCGAAAGCCGCTGCAACCGTTTTGAATCTGTCCGCTTCCACGATCGAATGAACTTCTGACCGACCTCGGACAAACGGCCGGCAATATCTTATCGTCGGCCAGGCAATGATACATCACGCTTAGCAGCCCCTAGGGATTACCCTAGGGAAGATCCCAGGTGCTCAAAACACAAAGATTTCTTCATAGTATTTCTACCTTATAGTACGGTTTATTCGGGCCGTCCTTCGACCATTCGATCGGCCATCAAACAGGAGCTCTATGCCCACAGCTTGTCCTGCCGCGCCTCGGGATGAAAAGACTCTTCTCCCTGATTACGGATTGGCATCCGTCGCCCTGGCCGCCCTTCTGGCAGGGCTGGTTTTTATCCTCGATAGCCTCACTCCTCGCGGAATTCCCGTTTGGGTACTGTACCTGATTCCTCTGATCCTCACGCATCAGATGCCCTATCTCTGGGCTCCGTCAAGCCTAGCCGGTTGCTGCGCAGGAATGACCTTTCTCGCATATTTCATTTCTCCGGACTTGGTAGAAGTGCCGCCGTGGATTCCACTCCTTAATCGCACAGTCGGCGTTGTCATCTTTTCAATCGTAGCCTACGCGATCGTCCAACAGAAGCGAATGACGCACGACCTGATCAAGGCCACGAGGCTGGAAGTAGAACACGAGGCCCTCAAACTTCGCGAACGCTTATTGGCAGAAGAATGCTGAGGACTTGCAAGACCTCTATGACCATGCGCCCTGCGGCTATCATTCTCTCGATCCTGAGGGCCTTATTATTGCGATGAATCAGACCGAGCTCGACTGGCTCGGATACACGGCACAGGAACTCATAGGACGGAAGTATTTTGTTGAGCTGATACCCCAGGATAGGGTGGAGCGCTTCAAAGAACAATTCGCCATCGTTACGAAGCAAGGCCACGTCAACGGCTTAGAGTTTGACATCGTCAAGAAAAACGGCGCGCAATTTCCCGTGATCCTCAGTGCCACTGCCGTCTTGGATGCGGAAGGTCTATCCAGCCGCGCGACACTTGTTGATATCACCGATCGTAAACGGGCGGATGACTTGCTTCGCATGAGTCACGAGAGGCTCGAATCTGATGTCAAGGATCGGACTGAGGAACTTCGAGTGTCGAACCAGCGGCTGGAGCAGGAGCTGATCGCCACGCGCAATGCCCAGGCGGCCGTAAAATCAACCGAGGCTCGCTTTCAGTTGATGGCAGACAATGCCCCTGTGTTGATTTGGGTCAGCGACCTGTCTAAGGGATACGTCTGGTTCAACAATCCCTGGTTAACATTCGTCGGCCGCACTCTGGAACAGGAACGGGGAAACGGATGGGCCCAAAATGTCCACCCCGACGACGTTGACTATTGCCTCCGGGTCTATGAAAGCGCCTTTGATGCCAAACGTGAATTTAAGATGCAATATCGCTTGCGACGGCATGACGGAGAGTGGCGGTGGCTACTCGACCACGGCGTCCCTCGCCTGGAAGAGGACAAACGGTTCGTCGGCTTCATCGGCTCTTGCATTGACATTACAGAATACAAGGAAGCGCTTGCCGCGGTACGCGACAGCGAAGAACTCCTCAGCGGCATTTTCAACTCCGCTATGGACGCCATCATTACGATCAACGACCGACAGGAGGTCACCCACTTCAATGCGGCGGCGGAAACGATGTTTGGACGTCGGGCCGAGGAGACGATTGGCCAACCGGTGATCCAGCTCATTCCCGACCGCTTTCGCGCCTCTCATAGCCATCATGTCGCTGCCTTTGCGCAAACCTCCGTCACAAGACGCGGGATGGGCGCCCTTGGCACCATCTCCGGCCTCCGTGCGAATGGAGAGGAATTTCCAATTGAGGCTTCCATCTCACAGGTGCCCGCTCGGGGACAGAAACTTTTTACGGTCATTCTCCGCGACATTTCTCAACGGAAACAAGCAGAAGCTGCGCTCAAGGCGAGCGAGGGTCGCTTTCGCGACCTCCTGGAAGGATTGCCGCAGCTTATTTGGACCTGCGGGGCGGAAGGAGGCTGTGACTATCTCAGTCCACAATGGGTCACATATACCGGGATTCCTGCTGAAAGACAGTTGGGCAGCGGCTGGATACGACACCTTCATCCCGATGATCGGGCGATGACGGCGGAACGGTGGCAAGCCGCGATGAGCCTGAACCAAGCGTTCGAACTGGAATTCCGTATCCGCGGGACTGCTGGCAGCTACCGCTGGTTCCACACCCATATCACACCCATTCGCGGCGCGGACGGACGTGTCATGAAATGGTTAGGCGCGAATACAGATATCGACGATCGCAAGCAAGCGGAAGCCGCACAGGCTCGTTTGGGAGCGATTGTCGAATCCTCCTCCGACGCGATCATCAGCAAATCTCTCGACGGCATTGTGCTCACCTGGAATACGGCCGCTGAACGCATGTTCGGATATACAGCCGAAGAAACAATCGGACGCTCCATCCTGATTCTGGTCCCCGCCGAGCGCCGACATGAAGAACTCAAGATCATTGAACAGGTCAAGGCCGGCAAACAGGTCCAGCAGCTCGAAACCCTTCGGAGGCGAAAAGACGGCACCTATGTCGACGTATCGTTGACCATCTCCCCGATCAAAGACTCCAGGCTCGCTGTAACTGGCGTGTCGACCATCGCCCGGGATATCACCGCTAAGAAGCGGGCAGAAGAAATGCTGCAACAACAGCGTCGATTACTGGAATTGTCCCAGGAGCCTATTTTTGCCTGGGATATGGAACGCGGAATCGCGCAGTGGAATCTTGGCTGCGAGCAACTGTATGGCTATGCGGCCTCAGAGGCTCTCGGGCGCACCAGTTACCAATTGCTCAACACGATGTTTCCGTCGCCATTCGCTGAAATCCGAGCCGTCCTGGAAGCAACGGGTGAATGGACGGGGGAAGTGCATCATCGCACCAAAGCGGGACAAGACTTGCTGGTGGAAACCCGATGGGGCCTCTTGAAGGCCAACGGCCGCCATCTCGTGCTGGAAACCAATCGCGATATTACTCAACGAAGGCGGTTCGAGGAGACCATTCTCAAGAAGAATAAGGATCTGGAAACTCTGTTGCACGTGACCTCTCACGACCTCAAAGAACCGCTGCGCGCGATCGAGAGTTTTTCCGTGCTCATTCAAGAGCGCTATGCCGATCGACTGGATGAAAAGGGACAAGACTTTCTGCGGAGGATCATTCGCGCCACTCAGCGGCTCGACCAGCTGCTGACCGACATTCTCAATCTTTCGCGAGCCCAACGCATGGAAGCGCCAACCGAGGATATTGAATCAGAGCTCCTCGTGCAAGAAGTGTTACGGAGACTCGAGAGCCGCGTGAAAGAGACGCAGGCCCACATTACGATCCATTCACCTCTGCCGCGACTCCGTGTGAATCGAACCTGGGCCATCCAAGGTATCTATAATCTTGTGACGAACGCACTCAAATTCGTGAGCCCTGGTCGGCCACCTGAGATAGACATTGCGTCCTACATCGAAAACGATTCGCAAGGTCCCACCTGCATGGGATTGGTTATACGAGATCGCGGACCGGGAATTGCTTCAGAACACCGTGAGCGAATCTTCGATCTGTTCAAACGGGCGGTCGGCCGTGAGGTGGAGGGAACGGGAGCGGGATTGGCCATCGTTCGCCAGGTCGCGGAACGACATGGCGGACGCGCCTGGGCGACGTCTCGCGAAGGAGGAGGGACTGAGTTTTACATCACGTTTGGCGTGAAAGACCACGCGGCGAATGAGGTGCGATCCATGACGATGCGACCGTTCGATATTCTGATCGCGGAAGACAATGAGGATGACATTCTGCTCATCCGCGAGGCATTCGAGGAAGTGAATATGGTCAATCGTATTGCCGTCGTGCGGGATGGTGAAGAAGCCTTGGCCTATTTGCGTGGAGAGGGCGCTTTCAAAGAGTCCCCGCTGCCAGGCATGGTACTGCTCGACATCAATATGCCGAAAAAGACCGGCCTCGAAGTACTCACGGATATCAAGGCCGAACCTCGTTTTCGCGCCCTTCCTATCGTGATGCTGACCGTGAGTGAACGAGAGGAAGACATCCTCCGGTCCTTTGAACAAGGCGCGTGCTCCTACATTCGTAAACCCGTCACCTTCACGAGATTTATCACAGTCGTCAAAGAATTCGAGATGTACTGGTCCTTGGTGTCAAAAATTCCCACTGTCAAGAGGTGACCCGTGCATGTGTTGCTGATCGAGGATAATGAGGATGACGCGGAGTTGATCCGGGAAGCCCTCTCGGGACATTCTTCTCACAGCTTCACCTTACACTGGGCCGGCACGCTTGAAGCGGGCATTGTCACACTCGCGCAGAATCAGGTGGACGCGGTTTTGGTTGATCTATCGCTCCCCGACAGCCAGGGGTTGGAAAGCCTTGATCGTGTGCGAGCAAAAGCGCATGAGGCTCCCGTCATTATCTTGACCGGGCTGGACGACGACGGCATCGCCGAGGAATCCCTTCTTCATGGGGCGCAAGATTATCTCGTCAAAGGACGGTTGACCGGAGATACGCTGAGACGCGCGATTCGTTATGCGATGGGCCGACATCGCGTCGAACAAGCTTTGAGGAAAAGCGAAGAGCGCTTTCAACTGACCTGCCTCGCAACCAGAGACGCGATCTGGGATTGGGATATCACTTCGGGTGTTGTGTGGTGGAACGAGGCCTACGAAACCGTGTATGGATACGGCCGGCAGGGCTCGGAGGAGGGATGGCTGGCCTGGTCCGAGCAAATCCATCCTGCGGACCGGGCATCAATCATCGCCGGCCTGACCTATGTGCTTGAATCGGATCAGCACCTGTGGACCGCCGAGTATCGGTTTCGAAGGACCGACGGCACGTATGGCTATGTGATCGACCATGGCTATGTGCTTCGTGACCCTCATGGCAAACCCTATCGGATGATCGGAGCGAAGAGCGATATCACGGAGCGCAGACAGGCGGAGACTATGCACGCCACGCAGGTCGCCATTGGCCTGGCGCTCGAAGAATCTGTCACCTTCAATGAGGCCGTGCCCAAAATCATCCGCGCCATGTGTGAATTACAAGGCTGGACATTGGGAGCATTGTGGCTCCCCAATGCGCACGGAAAGACGTTACGCTGCGATGCCCTATGGCACCAGACTGGACTGTTCGCCGAAGAGTTTGCCCGACAATACCGGGGCTTGGTTTTGCAACCAGGGGTGGGACTTGCCGGACAGGTCTGGAATACCGGAGAGATCGTGCTCTGTCCGGATATTCAACTGGAGAAAGGATGGCCCGCTCAGCAGGCCGTTCGACAGGCCGAGCTACATGGTGGCTTGGCATTTCCGATCCACAAGGGTAAAGACATCCTGGGCATCATGGAGTTTTTGACCTGTGAAGTCCTGCGTCCGGCAACCTGGAAACTGGAGCGGGTTTCCGAACTGAGGCGCAATGATCAGCCAGTTTCTTTACCGCAAGGACCTCGAGCGGCAACTTCGCCAGGCGCAAAAGATGGAAGCATTGGGACGCATGGCAGGAGGTATCGCCCACGACTTCAATAATCTCCTGACCGTCATCAATAGCTGGGCAGAATTGTTGCTGGAAGAGCCCGAGCTTAACGACAGGGTTCAGCGCGGCGTAGGACAAATGAAAGAAGCCGGACATAAGGCGACTGGCCTCACTCGGCAATTGTTAGCTTTCACGCGCCACCAACTGGTCGAACGGAAGGCCGTGAACCTGAACGACCGCGTGGTTGACATCGCCGAATTGATGAAGCGCGTGATCGGCGAAGATATCAACCTCGTCGTGACGCTGGACCCTACATTGGGCTTCATCAAAGCGGATCCGGGACAGATCGAACAGGTCATCATGAACCTCGTCGTCAATGCCCGCGATGCCATGCCGTATGGCGGCCGTCTTGAGCTTGAAACAAAGGAAGTGTCCGTTTCACATACCGATCCGTTTTGGCCTGACCCACTCGCCCCTGGTCCGTATATCACCTTGGTGGTCCGGGATACCGGATGCGGAATGGATGCGGAAACCCAAGCCCATATATTTGAACCGTTTTTCACTACGAAGGAACAAGGGAAGGGGACGGGCCTAGGGCTCTCGACAGTGTATGGCATCGCGCGCCAATGCGGAGGGACTGTCGGCATCACAAGCGAGCCAGGAAATGGCACCACCTTCACCATCTACCTACCACGAGTCACGGAGCAGGCCGAGCTGCCACGCCCAGTCCTTCAACCGGCCGGGACGATTGATAAGTCAGAAACCATTCTATTGGTTGAAGACAATGACATGGTGAGGGGACTGGCGACCGCCATACTGTCGGCAGGCAATTATACGGTCTTAGCAGCGCGCTCTGCTGAAGAAGCGTTGGATATCGCTCGCCGTCAGACCCGCCCTATCGCACTCTTGTTGACCGATATGATTATGCCGGGCATGGGCGGAGCGGAGCTTGCCGCTGAACTCAGAATGTTGCAACCCAACATCAAGGTCATCGTCACGTCCGGTTATTCTGACCGGCAGGGAAAAGTGTTCGAGGATAGTGACGCTCAGACAGCATTTCTTCCAAAGCCCTACACGCCGGACTCGCTGACAAAGGCAGTGCTCGCGGCCTTTGATCCCAGTCTCGAACGGTTGCACTGACAAAAGTTGCAGACCGATCAGCAGATGATCGAGCGCTTCGCAACGAGGGTGCCGCATTTGCCGCCGGTTCGAAAACCACGAATTCGTAGGACGCGGAGTGTCCTTCATCGTCCATCGCTGCTCATATTGGCGGATAACGATGGATTTTTCGACAGTATGCCAACACTAATTTTTCGTGATTCAGATGGACATTATGTGAAACGGTAAGCCCGCCACACACTAATGTTGATCACGACCGACAGCAGGTGAGGTCAATTCCGGCTGAACGAGACTAGATGGCATGGTCGACGGCGACTGTGGCGCGGCGGGGTTCTGAGGGAACGATAATTCGAGCAAAGCATATGGGTTGACCCGGGCCCCGTTCACCTTCATCCCCCAGTGGAGATGCGGTCCCGTGGCACGCCCCGTGGCCCCGACTTTGCCTATGATCTGTCCGGCCTTTATCAAATCACCTTCTTTGACCAGCACGTCAGAGAGGTGAAAATACATCGAATAGAGGCCCAGG
Source organism: uncultured Nitrospiraceae bacterium (assembly GCA_963839785.1). Classification (GTDB taxonomy): domain Bacteria; phylum Nitrospirota; class Nitrospiria; order Nitrospirales; family Nitrospiraceae; genus Nitrospira_A. Next base: position 448,887 of record CAWIWD010000021.1, on the reverse strand, counting down.
CCGTGATCCAAAAAGATGCCCCGGCCGGAAAAAATGTGATCTACGGTCAGACGTACGACCCCATCATTGCTGGCCAGCACATCGGTACCATGCGGAGCCCCGATATCCTCTCCATTGTGTGGATTTCTCGCCTGTCCATTCATGATTCTGATGCTACCGAAAATGCCGGTGCGTTTTCCTCGAACCGGCTCGATAAATCTCGTCTTCCACAGGCGCATGGCTGATTCCTCGGCCAAGGCTTTACGAACATCCTCCTGCTCAGCTTTCCAGCGCGCCGCCGCTTTGTCATCCAGATCGACTTTGTCTTTCGGCAAGGTGAGATGCTCAACGGAAAATTTTTCTTTCACCATGAAAACCTGGTAACTGAGATGCCGCATTTGTTCGCCCAGTTGTGCATCAACCGTCAACTCGTGCGCACCGGGCTCATCCTGCAAATCAATGCCCAGCAATCCAAGATAGCCGAACCTCCGCCCTCTGAGGGGTCAGGAAATAGCGTGATCGTGCGCCCCAGAAACCGACCTTTGACGCTGGTCGCGTCCTTACAGATCCGGCACCGTGATGAGAACGATTTGTCCCTGTCTTCCAGTGAATTGGCCGTCGGCGCCTCGATGTGCAGGAACCGTGTTCGGAAACAACTCCACTGGAAATACACTGGCGAGTAATACCACAGAGATGATGAGGAACCGATCCAGATGCGACATGGCTATCTCTCAACTCGATTCTCAGCTCAGGTCATCGATAAAATCGCGCGCTGGCGACCTGCGATAGCAACTCGTCAACCCGCCGGTTCACGGCACTGAACGGGTCCATGCAGAGAATGGTCTCTTCCCAATAGCCATTCAATTTCAAATAGGTCCAATCCACCGTATAGGAACGATTCTTGGCACGCGCAAACCGGATAAAATCTCCGCGGACTTTCGCCCGGGTGGTCTGCGGCGGCACCGACATCGCGCGCTGAACCGCCTCTTCCTCGACGACACGGACGGCCATTCCACGATTTTCCATCAAATAATACAACCCGCGGGTCCGTTTCACGTCATGAAACTGCAAATCCAACAGGAAGACGCGAGGATCATCCCAGCCGCAATCTTTTTTATCCGTGTATGACTGAATGAGATGCTTTTTCATGACCCAATCGACTTCATGCAGGAGTTGCATGGGATCCTCTTCGAGCCGATCCAGCACCGACACCCATTTTTCGAGCACATCGTCCAAAACCGGATCATGGTCCTGCTCGGCCAGAAACTCCTTTGCGCGCGCCACGTAAACCCGCTGAATTTCGATGGCGGTCATCTGCCGGCCGTCGTCCAGTTTCACTTTTTTATTGAGCGTGGGATCACGGGAAATCTCGCGGATGGCTTTGACGGGTCCTCCAGTTCCATGCCGCTCACGGAAAATCCCGCTTCGATCATGGACAGTACTAATGTCGCCGTTCCAACCTTGAGATAGGTGGCATATTCCGACATGTTTGAATCGCCCACGATGATATGGAGCCGCCGATATTTCTCCGCATCTGCATGGGGTTCGTCTCGTGTGTTGATAATGCTCCGCGAGGACGTCGTCGACGAGGAGGTCTTTTCATGGATGTGCTGCGCTCGTTGCGAGATGAAATATTGAGGCTTCCCCGATACCTTCAGCACTTTTCCGGCGCCGGAATAGATTTGCCGCGTAACGAAAAACGGAATGAGCTGTTCGGTGACCTTCCAGAAATCGACATCCCGACGCATCAGATAGTTTTCATGGCAGCCGTAGGTATTGCCAAGCGAATCGGTATTATTCTTGAAAATGTAGATTTCTCCCGCCAGGCCTTCTTCACGCAACCGCTCTTCCGCCGCGGGCAAGCAGGCTTCCAGCAGGCGCTCACCGGCCTTGTCGTGAATGACCAAATCGAGAATGTTGTCGCATTCAGGCGTCGAGTACTCGGGATGGCAGCCCGTATCCTGGTAAAATCTCGCGCCGTTGACGAGAAACGCGTTGGACGGCCAACTGTTGGGAATCAGTCCTTCGAAAATATACCCCAGGACCTTCTCCATCGGAAGATAGATCTTCCCGTTTGGGGAGAAGATCAGTCCGTATTCATTCTCCAGGCCGAAAATTCGCTGTTGCATAGGTACGTGATCCCCGCGAGGCCATGTGTATTCAGGATACACCGTGACGCGTGAGGCTTCAACAGACGCGGCTGCTTCCGCACCGCGCGTACACCAAGGCGCTATTGATCTGATGCTGTGACTGCCGCAATCGGCGATCAATGGAGGGCGGAGTGGGAACGGGGTCAGGCAAAGAGGTGGGAGATATCCGTGCTGCTCAATCGTTTGAATTTGCGCCCAGTACGATTTCTGTCCAACACGGCCACTTCTAGATTCTCAGACGGAATTTTTTGACCGGCCACCTGTTCCAAGGCGGCCAGACAGCGCTTCAGAGCTTTCCTTCAGCGTCGCAGGCTGAGTCGTGGCATGTTCCCGCAAATATTGCTGAACAGCTTCCGACCGTCCGCCAATGACGGCAAAATTCTTCTCGTCCACGATGCTTCCATCGAATGAAATGCGATAAATCTCATTCGCCTGGCCATTGCCCGCGACTTGCACCACGAGGATTTCCACTTCCAGTGGTTTGACATCCGTGCTGAATGCCGTCCCCAGGCTCTGCGAATAGGCATTGGACAATCGTCCGCGCGCTGACATCCTCGCGACTGTACATATAGCCGGTCAAGTCAGCATGGCGAATACCCGCCTTTCTGAGATGTTCGAACTCGCTGTACTTGCCAGCTCCGGCAAAGGCAATCCGATCGTACACTTCGGATACTTTGTGCAACGATGAGCTGGGATTGTCCGCCGCCAGGAGAATGCCGTCGTTATACTCCAGCGCAATGATCGAGCGGCCCTTCGCGATGCCCTTCTTGGCGTACTCCGCCTTATCCTGCATCATCTGTTCAGGCGAGACGTAGTACGGCAACGGCATCGATTAGGTTCTCCTTCGCTGTGCGATCATCGTTTCGTAGTAGGGCACGGACCCGTTCCTCAGGCACATCGGTAATGCCGGCGTCGCTGACAATTTTGCCGTTGGATAGATGCCGCGAACCAGATCAGGTCCGCCGGTTCCCACATCCTCATCCGCTGCATTGTAGAGCGCCAAGAGCCCGACGCGAATCGCTTCCTCCTCGAGACAGTTCCGAGCGGTAATGCTCCCGCATCGTGTTCCGGGCATCTTTGCCGCCGGAGCCGATTGAATGGTGGTCGGACTCTTCGTAGCGCCCCCCTGTGATGTCATACTTGAAGATTCGACCTTCCTTACGCTTCAGGTCATATCCGACGTAGAGCGGCATGACGACCAGTCCCTTGAAACACCATGGGAGATTGGCCTTGACCATCTGTCCCAACTTATTCGCCTTGCCTTCACAGGAGAGCTGCACGCCCTCCAGTTTTTCATAATGTTCGAGTTCGGTCTGGAACAACTTTGCCATCTCAATGCATGGTCCGGCTGCTCCGGCGATCGCCATGGCAGAATAATCGTCGATGCGAAAGACCTTTTCAATCCGCCGATCGGCAATCTGAAATCCTTCGGTCGCGCGACGATCCCCGGCGATAATGGCTCCGTCACGATACTTGAAGGCCAATACCGTCGTCCCATGGGGGAGCGACAACATTCCATGTCGGCTCAAATCCTGCGGCATGGCTCTGCGACTGCCCACCGATTTCGTTCTGGCATGGCGTCAAGGCAGGATAGTGTCTATTGAGGAAGTCGAAAAAGCTCGATCCGTCGTGATGTGGGAAAAAGGAGCTGTTTTTCATGTGAACGTCGCGATTAGGTCGAAAGTTTTTCGAGCAGGGCCGCCGCCGTCTCCGCTTGGGCAAAGAGTTCTCCGGTTAACGACTCAGTCCCGCGTAGAGGTTCCATCAGAGGGATTTTCTTAATCTTGTTCTGCCCGATATCAAACAATACCGACGTCCAACTCGCCCCGTAGACGGCATTCGGGTATTTCTTGACGCACTGGCCTCGGAAATAGGCCCGTGTTCCCACCGGTGGCGTGAACTCCGCTCGCGCGATCTCCTGGTCCAACACCACTCGCTCGATCCTATTGCTACGTTCAAGCGTATAGTACAGCCCTTTGTCTGGGCGGATGTCGTGATACTGCAGATCCATCAACCGCACGCGCGGATCATCCCATCCGCATGACTTTCGCTCCATATAGGATTCGATTAAATATCGTTTGGCCACCCAATCCAACTCTCGCACCAGTAGAACGAGGATCTCGCTCCAACCGGTCGAGCACGTCCTCCCATCGCACCAAGACATCTTTCGTCACCTGGTCAAGTTCATGACAGGCATAAAAATCCTGCGCGGCCTTCAAGTAGGCCCGCTGCACCGCGATCGCGGTCGTCGCAGTTCCACCGACCAACTTAAGAGACTCTTTCACCTGAACATCTCGAGACACCTGTTTGATGGCAGCGATTGGATCCGCCAAATTGATGAGCGGAAGATCGGCTCCCGGCTTCAAGCAAGTCGCAGTACGATCGCCAACGTTCCGACCTTCAGATAGGTCGATAACTCAGCCATGTTCGCATCCCCGACAATCACGTGGAGCCGACGGTACTTCGCCGAATCCGAGTGCGGCTCGTCGCGCGTATTGATGATAGGGCGCCGAACCATGGTATTGAGGTCAACGAGCGTCTCGAAAAAATCTGCCCGCTGCGAAAGCTGATAGTCCGTCGGACCGGTCTGATTCTCCGCCCCGACTTTACCTGATCCCGCATAGATAGATCGCGTGACAAGAAAAGGAGTCAACACCTGCGTGATGCGTTCAAAAGACACCGCTACGCAAGACGAGGTAGTTTTCATGGTATCCGTAGCTATTGCCCTTGCCGTCGGAATTGTTCTTGTACAAGACGAACTGTTCCCGTCCCCGCGCCTTGGTGATGCCGCTCCAACGCCTGCGCAACGATACGTTCTCCCACCCGCTCAAAGGCCACGGCTTCTCTCGCATTGGTGCATTCGGGAGTCGAATACTCAGGGTGGGCGCCATCTACGTAGAGCCGCCCGCCGTTGGCCAAGACTTTGTTCAGTTGTCGATTGTAGTCCGGCCCCGGCCGTTCCCGTTCCCCATCCACCTCAAATCCGCGCGCGTCCAGGAGAGGATTTTCATTCTCGTAATCCCATACCGCATGAGGCGCCGGAAGATTGGGGTAATGTCCGATGAGGTGCAGGGAATTGGCAACGGGGTCGGACGCACTCGGATCGCGGCTGGCGATACCAAATTCGGTCTCCGTGCCGATGACACGGGACAGGTTGTGTGATGGGTCTCGTTCATGGGTTGTCGAGCGTACTACAGATAATGGCCTGTATTGACCGTTTCAATTTGGCGAGCCTCGGCTGGCCCGCCGCTGATCGTCCGAAGGTGAACAATCTTCTCGCCCTTCTTACCGGCTACCTTGGCCCAATCGTCCGGATTGGTGGTGTTGGGCAATCTTCGTGTTCCTTGAACTCTTCACGAATCGCTCGCACAAGATCGTCCGCTCGGAGGCCGGTTCCTTCTTGAGCAATAGCCCTCTTCACCGCGAACTTCTTAGCGCGTGAGACGATGCCCTCGATCAAAGCGCCGCTGGCAAAATCCTTGAAGTACAGCACTTCCTTTTCCCCGTTCGCGTAGGTCACTTCAATGAACTTATTTTCGTCTGAAGTGGCGTACATGGCATCGACTGTCATATTCATGAGCGAATCAACCAACGCGCGGGCATCCCCGCCGTGGCGTTTCAGATCGTCCTCTGCGAAGGGCAAATCGGCGGTGACGTACTTGGAGAAAATATCTCGCGCGGCCGCGGCATCAGGGCGGCCGACTTTTACCTTCACATCCAGCCGGCCTGCTCGCAGCACAGCCGGATCGATCAAGTCCTGCCGATTGCTCGCGCCGATGACAATCACGTTGTTCAATCGCTCCACCCCGTCGATCTCCGACAGAAACTGCGGAACAATGGTCGATTCGATGTCGGACGAGACGCCGGTCCCACGCGTGCGGAAGAGCGCATCCATTTCATCGAAAAACACGATCACCGGATGGCCGTCATCGGCCCGTTCCTTGGCCTTCTTGAACACTTCCCGAACCTGCCGCTCCGACTCCCCCACATACTTGTTCAGCAGTTCCGGCCCTTTCACATGGAGGAAATAACTTCGTAACTGTTTATCCTTCAAATGTCCCAACTTCTTCGCGATGGAACTCGCCACGGCCTTCGCAATGAGCGTCTTTCCGCAACCTGGAGGGCCATACAACAGCACACCCTTGGGCGCATGCAGCTTGTAGTCCGAAAAGATGTGCGGATATAGAGAACGGCAACTCTACGGCATCCCGCACCTGCTCGATTTCTTTCTGCAAGCCGCCGATGTGCTCATAGTCCACATCCGGCACTTCTTCGAGCACGAGTTCCTCCGCCTCAGACTTCGGCAGCTTTTCAATGACGCAACCGGAACGAGCGTCATATAACAAGTGATCGCCGACGCTGAGGCGCTCGCTGAGCAAGGGCTCGCCAAGTTCGGCGACCTTTTCTTCATCGAAATGCAAGGTCACCAATGCTCGATTCCCCTCAAGAACATCTTTGAGGCGGACAACTTCTCCCTGCACATCAAATCCCCGCGCTTCGATAACATTCAGCGCTTCGTTCAGGATAACTTCCTGGCCCTTACGTAGGTTTTTTGCCTTGATGGAGGGATGGAGGCTGACCTTCATCTTACGACCAGATACGTACACGTTCCCTGTACCATCGGAATCGAGGCTGGAGAAAATGCCGTAGGTGGACGGCGGAGCGGTCAGTTTTTCGACTTCGGCCCGCAGGGCTTCAATCTGAGATTTGGCTTCTTGGAGGGTAGCAACGAGCTTTTCGTTCTGCTTCGTCGTTTGCTCAAGCTGGTAGCGTGACTGATAGAGCCGTCGAATTTCCTCTTCCATGGACTGGATTTGGATACGAAGTTTTTCAACCTCGCGCGCATGTTCGTCGTTCTTATGTGTCACGATCCCCTCTCCGTCAGAAAGTGACTTGGTAAAGCGCTTGACGGAATCACGGAAGGACCGGAGTCGGCCTGAACTCCTTTTTGATTCGGCCATCGCTCTACTCGTCGAATCGTTCGAAAGCCTTGTCAGTCACGGTAGTCCGCGTCTTTTCGGATTCTAACATCCACATGGGGGGTGGTCAACTGCACCGCGCGAGCATCTCGCGAAGCAGATCTCGGCGCGCATTCAAGAGCAGGTGATACATCGCATCACTCTGCACGCTCGATCGCGGAACGCAGTGCCTCGGTCGCCTGCTCAACATTCGCGGCGCTCAAAATCGACGATAAGACGGCAACACCGAACCCTCCCGCTCGCCGCACTTCATGCGCGCGGGCGGCGGTGACTCCGCCGATTGCAAATATCGGAATGCGGGCCGTGCGCGCGGCCTGTTCGAGCACCCCTAGTCCAAGCGGCGGTCCGTACGCTTGCTTCGACGGCGTCTCATAGATCGGACCTAACACCACGAAATCTGCCCCGTGACGTTCTGCTGCTGCAATCACCTTCGAGGGAGTGAACGGACCGGCCAAGCAATTGCTCGAGGCGTATAGCACGTCTCGGACTGCCGGCGTCGGCAGGCTGCTCTCACGCAAGTGGACGCCATGAGTGTCGAGTGCCAGAGCCACGATCCACGCGGTCGTTGATAAAAAGCTTGGCTTCCGGCATCTCCCGTTGAAACTCCTTCGCCAACACCAGCAGCTCACGAGTCGGCAGATCCCGTTCGCGTAGTTGCACCGCGCGCACCCCGGCTCGTACGGCGCGTCTCACCACCGACAGAAGGGGACGCCCCATGGTTTGATGACGGTCAGTGACTAGATACAGACGGAAATCGATGGAGGGCATTCAAGAAATTCTGAGCGTTGAACCGCGGCACTCAGCGCTCCATCAAACAAGACTGGCTTACAGCATGCCCTCGATCGGGCTGCTGGCCGTGGCGTAGAGTTTGCGAGGGATACGTCCCGCTTTATAGGCCAAGCGGCCGGCCCAGACGGCGTATTTCATGGCTTCGGCCATCGCAAGAGGATCCTGCGCGCCCGCGATGGCGGTATTCATAAGTACCGCGTCCGCTCCGTACTCCATCGCTAACGCTGCATCAGATGCCGTTCCGACGCCTGCATCTACAATGATCGGCACCTTCACGGTTTCCATGATGATCTTCAGATTATACGGATTCCTAATCCCCAGGCCAGAGCCGATAGGCGCGGCCAGCGGCATCACGGCGGGACAACCGATGTCCACCAATTTCTTCGCGACGATCGGATCGTCGTTCGTATAGGGCAACACGATGAACCCCTCTTTGATGAGAATTTTCGCAGCTTCGATTAAGCCGGCCGTGTCGGGAAACAGAGTCTTTTCATCGCCTAGCACTTCCAGCTTCACCAAATCAGACACGCCGGCCGCTCGCGCCAAACGGGCATATCGAACGGCATCCTCCACCGTGTAACAGCCGGCAGTGTTCGGCAAAATGATATATTTCTTCGGGTCGAGATAGTCCAGAAGATTCTCTTTGGAGCGATCCGTAATATTGACCCGACGAACCGCGACCGTCACCACGTCGGCGCCGGACGCGTCGATCGCCTTCTTGGTTTCCACGAAATTCTTGTATTTTCCAGTCCCGACCCAGAGGCGAGACTTGAATTCTCTTCCGGCAATCACTAATCGATCATTGATCGTATCCATAGATAGATTACCCCGCGCCCCCGCCGATAAAGCTCAATATTTCCACCCGATCTCCCTCCCGAGAGGCCGCGGGTGTCGAAATCGTTTCGATCCAGGATCTCCAAATTCAATTCGACAGCCACTCGATCGACCCGAATGTCCAATTCATGGAGCAAGGCCGCTACCGTCTGCCCCTCACCGACCCCGCGCGATTCACCATTGACCTGAATGGTCGCCACCATGCCTCACTCCGTCAGGTCATCCTATGAAACGGGAAAACCGATTGTCAACCGGACCCGATCTAGGCCTTGCTGTTTGCCCTTCATTCGCCCGCACAATAACACGAAAACACAACGATCCTGCAATGCTATGGATGACCGTAGCCACCCAACTCGCACAACTCTTCCGCGCAATGGCAAATCTTCTGGCTACCCGACGCGCCAACCCCTATCGGATACGTGCGTACAGAAAAGCGGCCGATTCAATTTCCGACCATTTCAGGAGACCTCGCCGACCTCGCGGCACAGCACCATCTTCAGACCATTCCTGGAATCGGACGCGATTTGGCGGAAAAAATAGAAGAGTTTCTCGCGACGGGTACCATTCGAGCCTATGAGGAGCTTAAGACGCCGCTGCCCGAGGAAGTTGCGGGATGGGCCTCACTGCCGGGACTATCCGACGCGTTGGTGAGTTACCTGTACTTCCGACTGAATATCCGCACGCTGGCCGATCTGGAAACCCTGGTTGAATCCCATCTACTGAAGACCCAACCAGGATTTTCAGGGTCAGAAGAATCGCTGCTTCGCAGCCATCCGCGAGCAACAACGGACCATGTCCGTTACGCGGGACGAAGCTCCTTGAAGATCTTCCAGGTCTTCAACAGTTCCACCGCCTTTTGAAGCTGGAGATCATCCTCCATCGAAAGCTCTCCGCGCACTTCGACCGCCGGTGCGGCACCGTTCTTGTGCGTGGAATCCTCACCGGATCTTCAGCGGAAGCCGGACATCCTTTGCACTGGCAGGAGCTTTCGCGGTTCTGGACTCCGCCTCTTTGCCATCCTTTTCAGCCGCCTTTGCCACAGTCTGCGCCTGCAGTTTCACCACAATATCCGGCGTAATGCCGGTTGACTGGATGGAACGCCCCTTCGGAGTATAGTACTTGGCGGTCGTGAGACGAAGGCCCGATCCATCGCCCAGCGGCAAAATCGTCTGCACCGAACCCTTGCCGAACGAGGTGGTGCCGACAATGACGGCCCGTCCCCAATCCTGCAAGGCGCCGGCCACAATTTCCGACGCGCTGGCAGATCCTTCGTTCACCAGGATGATCATCGGGGAATCCTCCAGCGTCTCCTTGGTCTTGGAAAACCACTCGTCTTTCTTCCCCTCGCGGCCCTTGGTATAGACGATCAGCTTCCCGTTTCCAACGAATTGCTCCGACACATCCACCGCCGCCGTCAACAACCCCCCCGGGTTATTTCGCAAGTCGAGGACTGTTCCCTGCAGCTTCTGCTCTTTGAATTGCTTGAGAGCCCGTCCCAGATCTCTTCCCGTGGCTTCCTGAAACTGCGTCAATCGTACATATCCTATTGTATTGTCGATGACCTTGAACTTGACGCTTTCGATCTTGATGGTGTCCCGCACGAGTGAAAACGCCAGTGGATCCGTTGTTCCGTCGCGTTGAATAGTGAGATTGACCTTCGTCCCTTTAGGCCCGCGCATTTTCTGCACGGCATCCATCAGCGTCAGATCTTTGGTGGTCTCGTCATTAACCTTGGTAATGAAATCGCCCGCTTTAATGCCCGCCCGATGCGCCGGTGTCCCTTCAATAGGGGCGATAACGGCCAACCGATTTTCCTTCACGCCGATCTGAATTCCCACTCCGCCGAACTCGCCTTTCGTCTCAACCTGCATTTCTTTGTACATGTCAGGCGTCATGTAGGCTGAGTGCGGATCCAACGTCGACAGCATCCCGCGGATGGCGCCCTGGACAAGATCTTTCACCTTCGTATCATCGACATAGTGTTTCTGCACCTGCGTTAAGACTTCGGAAAAGGTGCGAAGTTCTTCATAGGTTTCAGACGCGTGCCCGGTTCGTTCCAAACCCTTTTCCAGCACAATGCCGATCCCGAGGGCTACCGTCACCATCAGTAAGAGATACAACCACCGTCGGCTCCGCCGCTGTTCCATAACGTGGGTTCCTTCCTTCCGAGACCTATCGTTTTGAAAGCCACACCAGGGGGTCCACCGGTTCGGCCCCCTGACGCAACTCAAAATAAAGCGTATTCTCACCCGTCATGCCCGTGTCTCCCGTTTCTCCGATCGTCTCCCCCGCTTCAATTTTGGCTCCGACGGAGGTCAAAATTTTCGAGGCGTGGGCGTAGAGGGAAAACACTCCGTTGGCATGATCCACAATTATAACGAGTCCATAGCCTTTCAACCAGTCCGCATATACGACCTGCCCGGCAAGCACCGACCGTATATTACTCCCTTCTGCAACGCGAATCTCAATCCCTTTTCGTTGGATATAGGTATTAAAGGTTGGATGTTTCTGCCTGCCGAAATAGGAAACGACCTGTCCGTCAGTGGGCCAGAGAAGGGTTCCTCGGAGCGCTTTGAGCCCCCCGGCCACGGACGGTAGCCGAGATGCCATTGCCGCGCGGCGTCGAGTCTCCAGGTCTTGCAACAGGCTATCTACCCGCGAGGCGGAACGCTCCAATTCTTCCACCGCGCGATCATGCGACTCTTTTTCTTGAGTAATCTTCGCGAGATACACCCTTTTCTCTTTCTTCAGCCCCCGAATCTGCGCCAGTTTCTCTTCGGTGCTGGATTTTATAAGCCAGGATCCCCTGGCGGGCTGCTTCTCGACTTCGTTCGACCTCAGCGATCCGCTCGGCATCCTTTTGGTAGCGTCTCCATAATCTCGTATTCCCGCTGCGTCACCGCCGATAGATACCGGAACCGCCGCTGAAAATCCCCGGAAGAACTGGCGGCGAGCAGTGTCTTGAGATGCCAAAACCGCCCTTCGATATACTGGACCCGCAAACGAGCGGCAATGGCGTCCTGACGCTCATCGATACGCTCCGACAGTCGGCTCAACTGTACGCTCATGTGCTCGATCTCGATATCTTTCTTCTTCAGCTGCTTACGAATGTCTTGGTGCTCCTGCCGGTAGCGGACGAGGCGCTCATCCAAGGACTGGAGACCTTGCAAAACCGACTCACGCTTTTTTTCCGCTTCGTCCGCCTTCTTTCGTTTTTCGACAATCGTGCCGCGCAACTTTTCCAGCGTTTTCTTTTCCCGTTCGATCTTGTCCGCATAGGAATCCTTACGTTCGGCAGAGACGGCGGCAGGGGCGAAAAAAGCCATATGCATGAGAACGACAACGAATGCACACATAATCCGAGTCATGCGCGTCCCTCTCCGAACCGGAGCAAAGAGAGGAAACTTCCGGCGCAGCCAAGAAACAATCCCACCAGCACCAGCACGAGACATATCTCCCAAGGGAAAAAAGTGAGCAACGCATCCACACCGAGAAAGCGGCTGGCAGACCGGATTTCATGCCGAAACAACTCAAACCCGGCTTTTAGGATCACCAAGGATAGCGCGCTGCCGAGTAACCCCAACGCCGCACCTTCGAGCAGATAGGGCACGCGGATAAAAGTCGTACTCGCTCCAATCATGCCGAGAATCTCAATTTCTTCCCGGCGGGAATACAGCGCTAAACGAATTGTGTTGGCGATGATCGTCACCGATGCGGCAGATAGAATGACGCCGACGATAATGGCAGCGAGCTCAATGTATCGTGACCATGCTGGCCAACGCTTCGACCCAGGCCTGGTTGTACTGGACTTGTCCCACCCCCGTGATCAGCTGCGCACGATCTGCCCAACGTCGCATCGCATCGGACGAACGGGATTCCGCCGCCAGTGTCACGACGAACGACGCCGGCAGTGGATTCTGCCCCAGTCCTTGTAGTAAATGAGATTCGGCCGGAAACTGCGCTTGAAAATCAGCCAGCGCCTGTTCTTTCGAGACAAAGGTCAATGCCGCAACCGCCCGATCGGCTTTCAACTGTTGCTCAATCTCGCTTTTTACCTGACCGGTCACGTCGTCCTGAAGATAGACCATGACCTGGATATCCTGCTCCAGAGACAATGCCATGGCTCGCAGATTGACATAGAGCAGTAAAAAGACCCCCACGCATGCAAAAGTGAATGCAGTTGTCGCTACCGCCACTACCGTCGTAGTCCGGTTCGTCAATACGTTGGCCAGCGCCTCCCGCAGGAGATACGAGAAGGCGTCTCATGCAGACACCTGTTCATTCGACACCAGCTTGCCGTGGGCCAATGTAATCACCCGGCGATTGACCTGGGCCAATACGTTGGGATCGTGCGTGGCGACAATCACGGTCGTACCACGGGCATTGATCGATTTGAACAGTTCGATGATTTCACTCGTCAAGTCTGGATCCAAATTCCCCGTCGGCTCGTCGGCGAGCAACACAATCGGACCGTTCACGATCGCCCGGGCGATACAAATTCGTTGCTGCTCGCCGGTGGACAGCCCCGGCGGCAACAGATCCTTCTTATGGTCCAGCCCGACCGCGCGCAGGGCCTCGGTCACTTTCCGTCGGATTTCACCATTGGCGGCGCCTTGAACCAAAAGGGGCAATGAGACATTGTCAAAGACTGTTTTCTTGGGTAGGAGATGGAAATCTTGGAGAACGACGCCTACTTTCCGGCGCAGCAAGGGAATTTCAGACGATCGCAACTTTGCCAAGCTGCGGCCCTGCACGAAAATCTGCCCTTCCTCCGGTCGCTCTGCGCAAATCAGTAGCTTTAAGAGCGTTGACTTTCCCGCTCCGCTTGGCCCCATGAGGAGAATAAATTCTCCTTTCTCGACTTCGAGCGTAATGTCCGAGAGTGCCAAGCGACGATCATAGTATTTTGAGACGTGGAAGAGTTGAATCATGGATGGTGACGACTGCGGAAGTTCTGGCTATGTGTTTGCACGGAGACCCTGTCCTCAATGCGGACGGAAGGACATCGACCACAATGTCACTCGCCTCCATCCTACCATCGCAGATCATCCCCATCGAGGTCGAATGCATTCGGTATATGCTGCAAGACCTCTGCAGACTCGGCATTGTCCTGTATTAATATGACATCGAACCGGCACGCGCGATTTCGAATACGATAGTGGGCGAGATATTGCGCGGCCAGTTGAATCAATTTGGCACGCTTCCGCGCATTCACCGCTTCGATCGCACCGCCGAAAGCCCCCGATCGCCGCCGTTTGACCTCAACGAATACCAGCACTCCCTGATCATCGGCCACTAGATCGAGTTCGCCTAATGGTGAACGCACATTGCGGCCAAGAATTCGAAATCCTTGCGCTCGCAGAAAGGCCTCCGCACGGCCTTCTCCTTCATCGCCTAGCGTACGACGGGGGTCTCGCATGGAATGGTCGCCGGCCGTCACGTATCGAAGGAATCCGTATCGAAGACCTCCGTATCGAAGTCTGTCAAAGATCCGATAAGAAGATGCTGAACGGGCGCAAACGTACAACGGTGGATCGCACAGGGTCCGTGCTCTCGCAGGAGCCGCAAATGCTGTGGGGTACTGTACCCCTTATGTTCGGCAAAATTGTATTGAGGGTACCAGCGGTGATACTCGACCATCAACCGATCGCGCGTGACCTTGGCAATAATAGACGCCGCGGCAATAGAACATGATAGTCCGTCGCCCTTGATGATGGGACGCTGTCGAACCGAAATCCCTGGAATACTCAGAGCATCCAACAGGAGGAAATCCGGCGTGAGCGGGAGCGCTTGCAATGCGCGCCGCATCGCTAAGCGGGTCGCTTCAAGAATATTGAGACGGTCGATCTCCGCTTCACTCGCGGACCCGATACCGATGCCCCTTGCGCGATGAACGATTTCGGTGAACAGCCGGATACGATCCGGCTCGCCGATCTGTTTGGAATCGTTTAATCCAGCGAGCCGGCAGCGGCGCGGCAATACCACTGCCGCCGCGACGACTGGCCCGGCGAGAGGCCCACGGCCAGCCTCATCAAGACCGGCGATGCGTCGGTACCCGCAGCATCTGGCCTCCGCCTCGAACTCTTCGGTGGGGCCCCATGTTGTCGGGTTCGGAGTGCCAGTCAAACGTGCGCCTCTGCGTGGCTGTCAATTTGAAATTAGCACGGATGTTTGATCAAGCCTTTGCGGCCGTAGCGGTTTCCGCAGCGGCGAGTTTCGCTGCAACCTGTGCTTTGCTTTCGACCTTGAACTCTCGGTCTTCCACCTTGGCGAACTTACCCTTCTTCGTGCGCAAATAATAAAGCTTGGCGCGTCGGACACGTCCCTGACGGACGACGTCGACTTTGGCCACATTGGGTGAATGAATGGGGAACGTTCGCTCGACGCCGACATTATAGGACAGCTTGCGCACGGTGAACGTTTCGCTATTCAACGTCCCTTTTCGGGCGATCACTGTCCCTTCATACACCTGAATACGCTCTTTTTCACCCTCGACCACTTTGACATGGACACGAACGGTATCCCCGATCTCGAACTTGGGCGCCGTCTTTTTGGTTAAGGAACTCTGGATCCGTTCTAGCCGATTCATAATCTTATCTCCTCCTCTCAACGAACAGGTACGTGTACACGGCTTTCTTGCCTCACTTCATTCAACAATTGCCGATCCTCTGGTCCAAACACGCGATCCTGCAACAAATCCGGCCGCTTCAGATAGGTATTTCGCAACGCTTCCTTGCGACGCCACATCCGAATCGCCTCATGATGGCCCGACACCAACACCTCAGGAACCATCATTCCTCGCACCTCCGCGGGCCTGGTATAGTGCGGATATTCCAACAAACCTTCAGTGAACGAGTCTTCCATTGCCGAGGCGGCATCGCCCAGCACGCCTGGGATTAAGCGGGCCGCCGCATCGATCATCACCAGGGCAGCCAATTCTCCCCCTGTCAGCACATAATCACCGACCGAAATTTCCTCGGGAACCAACGCCAATTGAACGCGCGCGTCGATACCTTCATAGTGTCCGCACAAAAACACCACTACGCGTTGCTCCTGCGCCAAAGACAGTGCCAGATCCTGCGTAAAGGGCCGCCCCTGTGGAGACGGCACGATCACTCGCAAATCCGTGACGAGTTCCGAGGCCGAATACACGGCACGCAACGCATCGACCGCCTGCAAGATGGGCTCGGCTTTCATGACCATCCCAGCCCCTCCGCCATACGGCACATCGTCTGCCGTTTTGTGCCGATCGAAGGTATGGTCGCGCAAGTTCTGCACCGACACCTCGAGCAACCCCTTCTCCTGGGCGCGCTTGAGCATACTCTGTCCAAGAACCGGGGCGACCATATCCGGGAACAATGTCAGAACGGCGCATCGCATCCTACAGATCTCCGAACCCTTCCGGCAATCGAACCGTCATGACACGCCCTGCTACGTCCACTGCCACCACAACCTGTTTCGCCGCGGGAATCAAGATTTCTTTCCCGTCCTGCCGAACCACGAACGACTGATTGTCGGACATATCCCAAACATCTTCCAACCGGCCAAGCACCGTACCGGCCTCATCCTGCACGAGCATGCCGATCAAATCACATTGGTAGTATTGATCGGCCGGCAATGCCGGGGAGTCCCCGCGAGGGACCTGAAGGAACCCTCCACGAAACTCAGCCACTTGCTCCGGGGTCGTGAAGGCTTCGAACCCCATAATCCATGTGGGGCCACCAGGCCGCACGCGGGTCACGACAGTTTCGATGGTTTTGCCGCCAGGCCCTGCAATGCTCACCTGTCGAAGTGCCTCGAGACGTCCTGGCACATCGCTGAGGGAACGCACTCGCGCCTCGCCTCGCACTCCGAAGGATCGCTCGATCCTTCCGATGGTGACGAGTTCAGCTTGATCGAACGTCGCCATCAATCTCCCGCTACTTCTTGCCCTTTTCCGCCTTCTCGCTCTTTTGAGCTTTCTCGGTTTCGAACTCTTTCCATACCCCATGCCGCTTGAGCAGCGTCCGCACAGTGACGGTAGGCTGAGCGCCATGCCGCAACCAGCTCAGCACGCGCTCCGACTTCAGCACCGGTACGGCCGGGTTCTTCAGCGGATCGAATATGCCAAGAATTTCCAGAAATCGTCCGTCACGCGGTTTGCGCGAATCCGCCGCGATGACGCGATACATCGGCCGCTTATGTCGCCCCGTCCGTGCCAATCGTAAATGAACCGCCATCAGAACCTCCCTTGATCAAAGTACTCAATGCGCCCCTAGGCGCTCGGTTATTGCTTACTTCCCCATTTAGTGTTGCATCGTGCACACACTTGCCTTGCTCTTCACATTCCGCGAAACATTTGCGCTAACTGCCGGCGGCCGCCGGATCCCGACATCACCTTGGCAATCTTTCTGGCCTGCAAAAATTGCTTGATCAGACGGTTGACCTCTTGGACGCTCGTCCCGCTACCGCGCGCAATCCGCTTCTTCCGGCTGCCATTAATCACCGTATGATCCCGCCGCTCACGGGTGGTCATGGAATCGATCATGGCTGCGACTCGCTTCATTTCCTTTTCCGGCAAGCCATTGTTCGCCAGATCTTTTAACTTCTGCCCGCCTGGTAGCATCCCCAGAATTTGCTCGAACGAACCCAACCGATTCATCTGCCCAAGTTGAGACCGAAAATCTTCCAGCGTGAACGTATTGCTGGTCAGTTTCTTTTGAGCGGCTTCGGCCTCTTCCCGAGAAAATGTTTCTTGGGCCTTTTCGATCAACGAAAGGACATCGCCCATGCCGAGAATCCGCGATGCCATCCGGTCCGGATGGAACGGTTCCAGCGCATCGAGTTTCTCTCCCATCCCGAGAAACTTGATGGGTTTTCCGGTGACGGCTCTGATCGAGAGCACCGCACCGCCGCGCGCATCGCCCTCGACTTTTGTCAGAATGATGCCTGTGAGGCCGACCTTCTGGTCGAACTGGCCAGCCATATTGACCGCGTCCTGGCCGGTCATGGCATCGGCAACCAGAAGCACCTCCTGGGGGTTCACGGCTTGCTTGACCGCTACGAGTTCAGCCATCAATTCTTCGTCGACATGCAGGCGACCGCCGGTATCCAGAAGGATGATGTCGTAGCCCTGCTCTTGGCCGCGCTGCACTCCTCGCTCGCAAATACGCACCACATCGGCGCGGGAGGCATCCGCTTGGTCAAACCGATGGACTTCGATCCCCAGATCCTGCCCGAGACTCGCGAGCTGGTCACCGGCCGCAGGTCGACGCGGATCGGCGGCCACGAGCAGCACGCGTTTCCCTTGGCTTTTAAATAGGCGGGCCAATTTGCCCGATGTGGTCGTTTTCCCTGCACCTTGCAACCCCACCATCATGACAATGGTCGGGGGTCTAGAGGCGAGACTGATCCCCGACCGTTCACCGCCCATCATGCCACGTAGCTCGTCCCACACGACTTTGACGACCTGATGGCCGGGAGTCAGACTTTTCAGCACGTCCTGCCCGACCGCCTTCTCGCGAACGCGATCCAGGAACTCTTTGACGACTTTGAAGTTGACATCGGCCTCGAGCAGCGCCAAACGCACTTCCTTCAAGGCCTCAGCGATATTTTCTTCCGTGAGCACACCTTGCCCGCGAAGTTTCTTGAGAATCCGTTCGAATTTTTCGCTGAGCGCGTCAAGCACAAGTCACCAAAGAAAAAGGCCATCGAAGTCAGGTTCGAGCCAGATCTCCGATCGCCTCGAAAAGTCTAAAAAATATAGCATCGGGCAGTCTATAGAACGGGGCGGTGTGAAGTCAAGATATTCAGGCGTTCAAACGGTGACGTTTAGACCGCATCTGCGGAGTAATCTCTCACAGCAGCCGATGAACTCGTTCATCGAGATAGGCATAGCGCTTTGCTTCACGCTCGCGCCAATTCCCTCCATCCCGACACACATGCTGCACGACCTGGTTATTCCTAACAGGTAAGGATGACAGCGACTGGCCTGCATTTTATTGACATCATTTTGTGCTTCCGATATGGTGCCCAGCGGCGAGTCTGCGTCGGCTGCCACAAACGAGGAGAGACATCGGATGAGAAAATCGATCGGCGTTCTGCTGATCTTTATCCTGATCGGGGGCATGCTGGGCGGGATTTTCGGAGAAATTCTTCGGGTAATGGCCCCGAACGGCACCATTCAGAACATCTTTGCCAGTAACTTTTCGCCTGGAATCAACCCTCCGCTGACCATTGACCTCGTCCTTCTCAAACTGACCTTCGGTTTCACGATTAAAGTCAGCCTGCTCAGTGTGCTGGGGATGCTTCTCGGAGCCTATCTCTATAAGCAGATGTAATGGGAGGCCGGCCTTCTCTCCCGCAGCCCTATTTCGCCACTTCCAAAGCTTTCAGCTTCAGGGCTCTGATTCGATTCCGCAGTTCGGCTGCCCGCTCAAACTCTAACTTCTTGGCGGCCGCCTTCATTTCCACTTCGAGCCGCTGCACCACCTGAGTGATATCCTCGCCAGTATTATAGGGGGCGGTCGCTTCAGCCGCCGTGTCCAGCTGTACATAATCCATCTCGGCAGACGCATATTCCAGCGCGGGGATACTTTTTTTGATGCTTTCCGGCGTAATCCCGTGAGCGGTATTGTAGGCCTCTTGGATATGTCGCCGACGCCCGGTTTCCTCAATGGCGCTCCGCATCGAATCGGTCACCGTATCGCCATAAAAAATCACGCGCCCATCAAGGTTTCTCGCCGCGCGCCCGGCAGTTTGAATCAAGGACCGATGCGACCGGAGAAAGCCTTCCTTATCCGCATCCAGAATCGCCACCAAACTGACTTCGGGTAAATCGAGCCCCTCTCGCAAGAGGTTGATTCCCACCAACACGTCAAACACGCCGCGCCGGAAATCGCGAATAATTTCCGCTCGCTCCAGCGTCTTAATGTCCGAATGCAGGTAGCGTACTTTCACACCGAGATCGTGATAATACTCTGTGAGGTCTTCGGCCATCCGCTTGGTCAAAGTCGTCACAAGAACGCGATTTCCCTTTGCCGCTTCCGCGCGCACTTCAGCCAGCAAGTTATCCACCTGTCCCTTCGCCGATCGCACGTCAATGAGAGGATCCATCAGGCCGGTCGGGCGAATGATTTGCTCGATCACCTCTCCCTTGCCGTGGTTCAATTCGTAGGGACCCGGTGTGGCCGATACATAGATCACCTGCTTCAGCATCCGTTCGAATTCAGCAAACTTCAACGGACGATTATCGACGGCGGACGGCAATCGGAACCCGTAGTCCACGAGAGTCCGTTTTCGTGAAAAGTCGCCTTCATACATGCCGCCGACCTGCGGCACCGTCGCGTGCGACTCGTCGATGATCAACAGAAAGTCCTTGGGAAAATAATCCAGCAGAGTCGGGGGTGGATCCCCCGGCGCGCGCCCGCTTAAGTGGCGCGAATAGTTTTCGATCCCATGGCAATACCCCATGGCGCGAATCATTTCGAGATCGAACTTGGTACGCTGCTCGATCCGTTGCGCCTCAAGCAACTGGCCGCTCTTTCTGAATGCCGCCACTCGCGCATCCAACTCTTCTTCAATTCCCGTGATCGCCCGTTCGTAACGATCCGGCGCAATGAGATAGTGCGTATTCGGATAGATGGCGATCTTCGGCAACTTGCCTAAAGATTTACCGGTCAACGGATCGATTTCATGAATCGCATCCACGACGTCTCCAAAGAGTTCGATACGCACCGACTTCGCTTCCGAGGACGCCGGAAAAATCTCGATGACATCGCCGCGCGCGCGAAACGTCCCGCGGTGGAAATCCATGTCATTGCGCGCATATTGAATATCAACCAACTTCGCCAGGATTTTTTCCCGCCGCGTCTCCATGCCTTCTTCAAGATAGACCAACATGTCATGGTAGACCTCAGGCGAGCCGAGACCGTAGATGCACGAGACCGATGAGACGATCAGCACATCATTACGCTGCAGCAACGACGTTGTCGCCGCGTGACGCATCTGGTCGATCGCATCATTGATCGAGGCATCCTTCGCAATATAGGTATCACTCTGCGGAATATAGGCTTCCGGCTGATAGTAGTCGTAGTAACTAATGAAATACTCAACGGCATTGTGAGGGAAAAACTGTTTGAATTCCTGATAGAGCTGACCCGCCAGGGTCTTATTGTGCGCGAGCACGAGCGTCGGCTTCTGTACCTGTTCGATGACATTCGCCATGGTAAAGGTTTTGCCGGAGCCGGTCACGCCAAGCAACACCTGATGCTGCTTGGCGGCCCGGATTCCCGACGTCAGCTTCTCAATGGCTTGCCCCTGATCACCGCAGGGTTTGAACGGAGCTTCGAGTTTGAAAGAGGGCATTTGGTCATCTTAGCATGTCCGCCCACCGGATCACCTCCTCTTGACAGCTCTCTCCTCGATATGTAACGATTCGTTACATGCATGCGATCGATCTCAAAAAGGCTCGCCAGGCGCTTGGACTCACCCAGCATCAGCTTGCCGACCGGCTGAAAACGACCCGCCAGACCATTGCGCGTTACGAAATCGGCGCCCATAAGATTCCGTTTGCCGTTCGATTGGCAATCGATCACCTCACGGCCGCCGCACATATTCCCCTGGCCGGCTTAGTAGCGGCCGGCGATCCCATCGAACCGATTCCTCAAACCGAACTCGTCGAAGTTCCTCCCGGCATGATGGGTCGCGGCGAAACCTTTGCTCTGCGGGTAAAAGGCGAGTCGATGCGGGATGAAGGGATTCTCCCCGGCGACCTCGTCATCGTCCAAAAACAGAACACGGCTCGAAACGGCCAAACGGTAATTGCGATCGTCAACAACGATGCCACGATCAAGACCTATTACCGTAAAGGCTCGACCATCGAACTACGCCCGGCCAATGACACGATGAAGCCCATTACGGTCAAACCGACCGATTCGCTTCGCATTGAAGGCCTCGTCATCGGCGTCATTCGCTACTGTAAGCAATAGAGCTTCTCGCCGGTGCTTGAATCTATGGATCGCCAGATTGTGTGCCTGACGGTGCCGTCGTTCGAATTGGCGCTCGCGCGCCTGGCCGACCCTCATCTCCGTCATCGACCGGTCGGCCTCGCGCCGGCCGCACGCTCACGCACTCGATTGCATGACGTGTCACCTGAAGCTATGGCCGACGGACTGTACCCAGGCATGACCATCCAACAGGCCCTACAACGCTGTCCCGCACTTCGCATTCGTTACGCCTGACTCGGTCCGTCACCGCGAAGGCTCACGCGATGCTGGCCCAGATTATCACCCGCTATGCACCGGTCTGGGAGCCGACAAAGCCCGGGGCGTTTCTCTTGGATCTGACCGGCACGACACGGCTCTTCGGTCCCACCTGCGATACCGCCGCACGCCTCCAACGAGACGTCGCGATGCAGGCCCATCTCACCGGCGTATCGGGCATCGGCAGTAACAAGCTTGTGGCGCAAACCGCTGCCGGCCTGGTGCAACCGGCAGAACTCTACGAGGTTCGCCATGGTTCGGAACGAGCCTTCATGGCCCCCTTGCCGATTGAGACGTTGCCGCTTCTCCATCGTTCCCACATGAAACCCATCCGCCAATGCTTGGCCGATTTGAATCTCCGGACATTCGGCGATGTGGCCGATAGCCCTCTCCCCGCGCTCGACATTGCCGTCGGAAAGTGGGCAGCCCCCTTGCTGCGTTGGGCGAAAGGCATCGACCCCACCCCGGTCATGCCACCGCCAGCGCAACCCGCACTCACTTATTCACAAGTACTCGAGCCGGATACCAATGACGACCGCATACTGCGGAACTATCTTGCCGATCTGCTTGAACAACTTTGCCGAACGTTGCGCATTCAACAACGAGTCTGCCGACGGCTCACGCTGACGATTCGCTATAGCGATCACACCCATATGAGCGGACATCGGACCATTGATCCGGCCAGTTATTGGGACATTGATCTGACGCCGCCCCTCCATGCCCTATTCCGACAACACGTCCGTCGCCGCGTCCGCCTGAATAGGCTCACGCTGAGCGCTGAAGAACTCACAGCCCCTGCCGAACAATGTGAACTGTTCGACGTCGTCGGACCGATGCATCAACGTCGAACCCGCGCGCAGCAGTTGACGCGTGTCCTCGACCAGCTGAGGACGCGATTTGGAGACAGCATCATTCGGTATGGAAGACACCATTGAAGCCTACGACCACCATGTCTTCCCCATTCGTTCATTTGCATGTCCATTCATCCTATTCGCCGATGGAAGGCGTCCCGTCACTGGAAGCGCTCTGCCAGACCGCGCGCGTGCAGGGCAGTGACACTCTGGCGCTCACCGACACGAACGGCCTGTACGGCGTCATTCGCTTTCTTGATGTCGCCCGCGCATCCGGAATCAAACCCATACTTGGCGCCGAACTGAAGTGTCCTGCTCACCGCGCCGTCCTGCTGGCGAAAACAACAGCCGGCTATGGCAACCTCTGCCGTATCCTCTCCGCCCGCCATAGCGACGAACCGTTCGACTTCATTAGGACCGTCGCTCAATACCGCTCGGGGCTGATCATCCTCTCCGATGATCAATCGGCGCTTACTCAATGGCAACGACATTCGCAGGAAGATTTGTTCGTTGAACTGACGCCGGGGCCGGAAATGGCTGATGCCCTGGCATTCAGCCGCCGATCTACGTTACCGCCTGTCGCAACAACCCGGGCGCAATTCCTGACTCCATCCGACTACCGACGCCACCGGCTCTTGCGTGCCATTGCGCTTGAACACCACGCTCTCTCGATTGCCCGACGACGCCTGTTGCCGATCCACCCACCGGATGATGTCCCTCAGGGAGATCGAACGACAGTTTCCCCACGTGCCTGAATCCATCTCGAATAGCCGGCGCATCGCCGAGAGGTGCGCGACCGATTGGAATTTCAAAGACACGATCTTCCCCTCGTTTCGGCAACTCTCCGCGACCCAAGCCTTCGATCGCCTGCGCATCAAGACCTATGATGGGGCGATATGGCGCTACGGCACGCTGCCCTCGGCTGTTTCGGCCCGCATTGAGCACGAGCTTGCCGTGATCCGCGACAAAGGGTATGCGGATTATTTTTTGGTGGTCGAAGAAATCGTCGGCCATGCCCCTCGCACCTGCGGGCGCGGCTCTGCCGCCGCCTCGATTGTTTCCTACTGCCTGGGCATTACTCACGTCGATCCGATTCGACACCATCTCGTTTTTGAGCGCTTTCTCAATCCCGGACGGCATGATCCTCCCGATATCGATATCGACTTTCCCTGGGACGAACGAGACGCCATTCTCGACTGGGTCTTCACTCAATACGGCGAGCGGTCGGCGGCGATGGTCGCCAATCAGAATACGCTCGCCATCCGTGCAGCAATTCGGGAAACCGCCAAAGTCTACGGCCTGCCGGCAGCTGAAATCGGCCGTATCCTGCCATTACTGCTCCGCAAGGCCGATCTCCATGAAAGTACCTCGACCATGACCTGTCAACAGTGGGCAGCAGAGCTCTGTCGCAGACTGCAGCTTCGCTCCCCTTGGCCGGAGATCCTCCAATGGGCCGTTCAAATCGAGGGGCACTTCCGCAATCTGAGTCTGCATTGCGGCGGCGTGGTCCTCGTGCCGGACGAGATCCGCCGGTATGTGCCGGTCGAACGGTCAGCCAAGGGTCTTCCGGTCATTCAATGGGAAAAAGATCAAGCGGAAGAGGCCGGATTGGTGAAGATCGACCTTCTGGGCAATCGCTCACTGGCCGTGATTCGCGACGCGCTGGCCGCGGTCGCCAGCCATACCGGCCGGCAGATCGACTACGCGATGTGGGACCCGCTTTCCGACAATCGGACTAAAGCCTTGATTCGTCAAAGCGACACGATGGGCTGTTTTTATGTGGAGTCGCCCGCGACGCGGCTGCTGCTCAAGAAACTGTGGACCACCATGCCGGCCACACAGCAGATTCAAGCCGACGATTTTGAATATCTCACGATCGTCTCCTCCCTCATCCGGCCTGCCGCACACCGGTTCGCCGACGACTTTATCCGGCGTGCGCACGGTCAGCCCTACCGCATGCTCCACCCGGCGTTACAGGATGTGCTGCGTGACACTTTCGGCATCATGGTCTATCAGGAAGATGTGATGAACGTGGCCGTCGCATTAAGCGGGTTCTCGCTCGCGGACGGCGATCAATTACGAAAAGTGCTCAGCAAGAAACACAAACAACGACAGCTCCACGACTACCAGCGGCAATTTTGTTCTGGCGCCCTGGCGCGGGGAGTCAGCGTGCCCGTCATCGAGCAGATCTGGGCCATGATCATGAGTTTTGCCGGTTATAGCTTCTGCAAACCTCACTCGGCTAGCTATGCGCAGGTATCCTTCAAATCCGCCTATCTCCGTGCCCATTACCCGGCGGAATTCATCGCCGCAGTCATCAGTAACCAAGGCGGATTCTACTCGACGTTTGCCTATGTGTCGGAAGCACGACGGATGGGGTTGACCATTCTGCCGCCAGATATCAATGACAGTGAATGGGCCTATTGGGGGCAGGCACAGAGAGTCCGCGTGGGATTAATGCAAATCA
This sequence comes from uncultured Nitrospiraceae bacterium, assembly GCA_963839785.1. Taxonomy (GTDB): domain Bacteria; phylum Nitrospirota; class Nitrospiria; order Nitrospirales; family Nitrospiraceae; genus Nitrospira_A. The sequence continues at coordinate 423,597 of CAWIWD010000021.1, read as the reverse complement.
AAGGACTCCGGCAAGAGCTTGTCAAGTTCCTGATCGCGCAACGCTCCAGTGAGGGCCCCTTTCGGTCGCTGCAGGATTTTCTAGACCGGATCCAACCCGATTCTGCGCAGGCTCGACTGCTCATCAAGGCCGGTTGCTTCGATCGCATCGCCGGTGAACTCACCAGACCAGCCCTGCTCTGGCGCCTACTGGCCTGGCGACATCGGTCATCTTCCGGCTACCTGCCTATTCCGCCGGAATATGCGCCGTCGCGGCTGATCGCGCAGGAGATCGATGCATTCGGGTTTCCCCTCCGGTGCCACCCGCTCGACTTGGTTCCCATTGCGCAGATTCCACCTGATACGATTGCCGCCCGTGATATGGCCCAGTATATCGGTCGTTCAATCACCATGATGGGGGTGCTGATCACGGAGAAGGTCATCCACACCAAACAGGGCAACCCCATGGAGTTCGTCAGCTTCGAAGACCTGACCGGGTTGTACGATGCGACTGTCTTCCCGGATGTATATCGGAAGACAGGCCACCTAATGGCCACGAACCAATCCTATGTCATTGAGGGAATCGTCGAGTCGCACTTTGCGGCCGTGACGCTGACGGTCACGGCGATACGGCGAGCACCACACCGAGGTGAAGCACAGCCGGCGCTTTCGCCGGCTGTGCCGCCGATCTGGTGAGCACGTAAAGGAGCTTAGGGCGTCTTGCTTTCGGGAGCGTCCGCTGCATCCCCCTTTTCAACTTTGATGATATTCACGTCGAAAGTGAGCGTCTTTCCCGCCAGGGGGTGATTGAGATCGATGAGCACCTTTTTTTCATTCACTTCCAAGACCTTCACCAATCGATTGTCCGCGGCTTGCAAAATATCTCCAACCTTCACATCCTTGGGAAGCTTGTCCTTATCGACAGACTGTCGCAACTTATTGTTGTAGGGCCCATAGGCATCCTGTGCCGCCACATCAATGCGCCGTTTTTGACCGGCCTTCATCCCATCGAGGGCTTTCTCCAGCCCAGGGACAATCTCATGAGCTCCCTGCACGAATGTGATGGGCGCCTGGCCGACATTCGAATCGGCAACGGACTTGTCCGGAAGCGTCAAGGTATACTCCAGTGATACCTTCATGCCGTCGGCGATTGCCACATCGCTTTGAGCATAGGCTCCCCCGCTGAATAGATGACCGCTGCCCAAGGCTATCACCAAGCCCACTAATAGGTGACATCCAGGTTTCATTGGAGCTCCTCCTCAATCCTACCAGTCTAGCAATCCCTGCCGCACACGGCAGTTCTACGACTCTACCTACTGGCCCCGACGTGGCGCGGCAGGACGGTCAGAACGCCAGCCACGGCCACCCTGTCGAACCCTCGAATCTTGAGGCATCGAATTCGGGCGCTCTCCTGCTCTGCGCGGCCGAGCCTCGCGGTTCCGGCCCTCATGCCTGGATGGCCCGTTCGATTCACGCTCACTCACGGCAGGGGGCAACGCCGCGAAGGTAGGCAGCGTCAGTCGGCTCGTTTGAATTCGCAATCGGCGAACCATGGCCAAATATTCACGCTCCTCTTGAGGAGACAGAATCAAGAGCGTCGCGCCGGACCGTTCCGCACGGCCTGTTCGCCCGGTGCGATGGACGTACGACGTAGGATTACCCGGGAGCTCATAATGAATGACCTGCGACACGGATGGGACATCCAGCCCGCGCGCCGCCACGTCGGTCGCCACCAGGGATCGCAAACGTCCGGATCGGAATGCCGTGAGGGTACGCTCGCGTTGAGCCTGGGAATGGTTCCCTGTAATCGCCCCTACCGACGCCGGCTCACCACCTAATCGGGCGGCCAGGCGTTTTACTTTGTACTTTTGATCGCAGAAGACCATGGACTGATCACCGGACTCGGTCTGCTGAATCAACGTATGAATCAATTGCACCCGCGATGATTCGCTTGGAACCACGTAATACGCATGCGTGATCGTGGTCGGCGTATGGACGCCCGGATCGACCGACGTTCGAGCGGGATTTTTCAACATCGACTCCGCAAGCGTCAGAATATCCGGCGAAAAGGTCGCCGAGAACAGCATGGTCTGCCGTTGCTCAGGCAGCAACTTTAAAATACGCTGGATATCGCGCAGAAAGCCGCGATCCAACATTTGGTCGGCTTCGTCCATCACCACGTACTCGACGCCACGCAGGTCCAGATGGCGAGTTCCCGCCACATCCAACAAACGGCCTGGCGTCCCAATCACGATCAACGGCGGTTGCCGCAGAGCCCGGTAATGGCGTTCAATAGGAATCCCGCCATACACGGCCAGCGACGTGACTGCCGGCGGGGCATATTTACGCAGCTCCATTTCGATCTGGAGAGCCAACTCACGGGTGGGCGCCAACACCAGCGCTCGCGGCAACCGTGAGGGACCATGCGCCGAGGCGTTCGACGCGGAGCCGGTCGACTTCCAGCCTTCCTTGACCGCCCGTTCAATCAGGGGGATGAGAAATGCCAGCGTTTTTCCACTTCCGGTTTTGGCCTGGGCCAACAAATCACGGCCCTCCATCGCCAACGGAATGGCGGCCTTTTGAATGGGGGTCGGCGCGGTAAAACCCGCCTGCTGCAGACGATCCGCGAGGAACGATGTGAGAGACAATTCGGCAAACGACACCATAAAACTTCACTCCTAAATCTCTATCTTGGGAAAACAGGGGCAGCCAATTGATGTGATGGCCCTGCGAACAAGAGAGAGGATCACACGGTAAGAAAAACACAGGGGCTATCCTCACGGCAGCCCCTGAGATAGATATGGCGAAACGAGCGCAGCTTAGTGCCGGCCCTCGCCCATGCCACGGCCTCCGCCGCCCCCGGTGCGGGGTTCCTGCGGGCGGGCTTCGTTCACGGTCAAGGTGCGGCCACCGAATTGCGTTCCATTCAACGCGTTAATCGCTGCTTGCGCCTCCGAATCTCCCGACATTTCCACGAAGCCAAAGCCGCGCGACTGTCCCGTAAACTTGTCTGTGATGATGCGCGCTGACGTCACCGCCCCGTGCACAGCGAATAGATCGCTCAATTGCTGCTCGGTGGTTGAGTATGGCAAGCCGCCAACGTAGATCTTCGAACCCATGGGGTTCCTCCTTTGAGAATAATATGGTGTTGTCTGGGACTCGAGAAAGAAACGAGGAAGGAATGGGGCGAAGATGCAAACACAGCGGCAATCTTAGCTCTGGCTTCCGAAATTCCCGGGAAGAACCCACAACAACATCGATTCGAGCCCTGTAATTCTTTTACTACTTCACCACCAAGGCTCTTCGCAATGAAGCACCTTCACTGTATCCTACCCAAAAAACAAAGGCAAGCTCGAAATGCTCCTTTCAGGACCGATCCGTCCCAGGCTAATAGGCAGCCGGAGCTGATAGAGGACGGCTCGAATACAGCGGCGAAGCGCTGAAATTATCGAAATATGCCGAAGCGTTCCCTCGCAGCAGAATTCCCACCTGTCCTTCTCCGAGGGCTTGATCCTGCGCGGAGAGCGTCAACTTCCCGTCAAAGAACGTTTCGATGAAGTCCTTGCTGATGATGGTATTCCTTTGCACCCGGAGGGTATGCCACTCAATCGGCTTGACCTTCAGCGCAGCCCGGCCCAGCATCGACTCATTACCGTCGATCACTCGAACGATTTCGATCGTCTGTTGAGATACATTGACCACGGTCGCATAAAAATTCTTGGGATCTTTCATGCTGAACACGACCCCGACCTGTCCCGATCCGGCATCGGCTCCCTGCTGAATGCGGACGACCAGTTCAGGATATTCATATTGGAATCCCTGCGCGACCAGCAGCTCGACGCAGGTTCCACAGCGAGAGGATCCGAACAGGGCATTCGGAGCGGAGGGGGTCGCGGCGGGCGTCTCGATTTTCCATGTCCCACCGGACTGTTCTCCGGCCGCCAGTATCGCAAATCCCTTTGGAACCTCTCCGACTTGATCTTGGTCAAAGTTCCAATCGTTGAACAGCTTCGGATTCGCCTGCTGGCGTAAATGTTCCGCCTTCTCGGCAGAGGTTTCTTTCGGCACAGCCCAGCTTACTTCCGGCTTGGCCCCCCACATGCTCACAGCAAACACTGCGACCCCGACATACATAATCGCTCGCACCAGGCACGTTTCTGAAATCTTCGTCATGATAAGCATCTGCGCATTCTTGCCGGACTAATTCGTTTTTCTGTGACACGGGAGTATCCTCCGGGAAAATTCATCCTTTTGGATGAGGCGCCTTGATCTGAATGATGTCCTGTTGAAATCGATCGCGTTCGGCCAGAATCTTCTTTCGCCGCCACCCGCGCAAAGTCCACCATTTTATCTTATCCATGAATGTGACCACCGGTGGAGGCGTGCTCCCTGCAGGGCCGTGCTGAAAATCATACCCCTTGTGCGTGCCCTGGTTTTCGCGAAATCGTGTGTACTGGTTGTCGTAGAGACCTTTCCCTTGCTCTGCCATTCGCGCCACCTCATACCTGATCCGTTAGCTTCCACCTACCGGACGACGCTCCACTATCCTGCAGATGAGTTGCAGAAATGCGGCTGAGACCGATAGTACACGGACGCTTTCGCACTCTGCAATGGGACCGCTTTCCTGTGGTATAGTGCAGGCGCTTTACGTATCCGTTACGATCGTCCATACGAGGTTACAGGATGGATCTTGGGCAGCACCCTCCGCGTCGATGGAGCGACACCTTGGCGGGCATGATCTGGTTGCCGCGATTGATTGACAAGGTGCGCGCCTTCCAGGCCGGCACCCTTGGGACCTATGCCTATCCGTCGGCACTTGATCAATCTTTCATGCGCCGGTTTCAACTCACACCGGCCTTTGTCGAACCCCTGATTCGTGAGACCCTTTCGGATGACGCCATCGGAACCGTGATACGACAACACCTGCGCCTGACCGATGAAGAGGTGGCGCGCCGTTCCACCGTATTCCGCGAGAAATATCGGCTGGCTTTTTCCGTCCTGGATCGCGATGATGGCTATGTCCGCGGTCTGGGCTATCCCATTCCGCGCCTTCTTCAACCTCCGCTCTGGCGATGGTATCAGCGCTGGTCTGCACAAAAAGCTTCCGCCACATCGATCTGATGCGACGCCCTGGCTCCCTATCCACCGCGGTCACCTCAGACACAAGAACGTCTACGCCTTTACTCTGCAGGGCACTCGATGGCTGTTGGCCCTCATCGTGAGTCTGTTGACAGGCGCGCCTGCGGCCCCGAGTTTAGCAGCAGGCCTGCTTGACCAGCCTACCCCGCTCACACAAGCCTTGCTGCTCATTTCAAGCGACCGCATGTTGGCAGATATCCGTTCACTGACTGCGACCGGCATTCAAGGGTCGCCAAACCGGCACCCCCGACGACCTGGCGTCCGCCGAGTTTGTTGAAGGCCGATTTCTAGATTTGCATGGGGAGCGCTCCCCTGACTCTGGCTCTCGCTACTTTGCGCGACCGATCTGTCTGGCGGGAGCTGGCTGCAGTCCACTACTGTGCGCAGCACGACGATCGGGGATGCTCCCATACTGCACCCCCTCTTCGCATCCGACTCTCCGCCCGCTTTGATCGGCATCGATTACCTACCCATACTCGATTCTCCCCTCTGCAGAACATCCAGGCCCCCATTGTGTTTGTGGGATACGGAATTTCTGACCCCGCAGGGGGAATCGATGAATATGCCGGATTGGATGTGCGGAATAAAGTTGTTTTGTTTCTCCGGGGCAAACCCGAGCGATATGGGAAACAGGTATCCCACGCAGACAAGGTACGCACAGCCCGAGAACATGGAGCCATTGGCTTACTGATTGCGACAGGGCCCATCCTCAATGCGTATGAAACTCGTCGCGGGGTCACGGGCCGGCCAAGCGCCTTTTACGGATTGACGGAATCCTCTGAGAGCATTCCTGGCGCCTGGATCAGTACCTCACTCGCCGCAGCCATTGTTGGTCGCCACCAGCCGGACGGCACCGACCGGCTTCGCATCTTCCAGCAACATATCAACGAAAGCCTCACTCCACGATCGACGGCTGTCGATGTCGCCGTGGCGATGCGTTGGACAAGCACGCAGCAGGACGGCACCCTTCACAACGTCATTTCAATCGTGCCGGGACAGGATCCCGCGCACCAACATGAAACGATCGTGATCGGTGCCCATCGTGACCACTTCGGACAACAAGGCGGCCTGCTCTTCGCCGGGGCCGACGACAATGCATCCGGTACGGCGGTCCTGTTGGAGGTGGCGCGGGTGCTCGCGGCGTCTCCGACCCGGCCTCAAACGTTCGATCGTGCTTGTGTCGTTCAGCGGAGAAGAACAGGGGTTGCTGGGATCCAAGTTCTACGTCACTCACCCGGTTGTACCGCTGCCCTCCACCATCGCGATGATTAATGTGGATCACGCGGGAGTCGGAAATGGGAGACTCACCATCGGGGTAACGGGATTAGACAAATCTGTTACTCAAGAGGCGGGACAGAAAGCAGGGCTTATCGACCACATTGACTTGTTTGGGTTCTTTCCCGGCGGAGACCACGTGCCGTTTAAAGAGGCGGGAGTTCCCACGCGTGACCATCGTGAGCGGGGGAATTCACCCGCATTTCCATCAACCCACCGATACCGTAGACACGCTGAACCCTGAGATTCTCTCCGCAGCCGCACGATATGTAGTGGCCCTGGCCTGGCAACTCGCCGATGCTCCATAGCGCGCGCTTACTCACCACACTATGAAATGCGGCAACACTCTCAGAGATCGTGCCGTGGTCGTGCGATCCGCACGGCCACGAGGATACATGTTATTTAACCGAAACGACCTCGACTTGGCCCTCCCGACGAATGACGGTGATGCCGACATCGAGATCGTGACGCCGCAGGAACAGATCGACCGAAGCCGTTCCAACCTTCAAATTCTTAATCTGCATCTCGTCCACGAACCGCGGCAGGATCGGGTGATGGAAGACCACCTTGCGCTCCGACGCGAGGATGGACAATCCGAGGCAAGCCTGAAGCGCCATGAATGCCGATCCGGCCGCCCAGGCTTGTGGATTACAGGCCACGGGATACCGCGTCAGCCCTTGACCAGGCCGGCGCACAAATCCGCAGAACAATTCCGGCAATCGATGAAAATCGAGGACCAGGCTGACCTCAAATAACCCCGTCATCACTTTGTCGACCTCCGCCTTGAGACCGTACCGCGCCAGACCGACGGCAATCATGGCATTGTCATGCGGCCACACGGAACCGTTGTGATAGGACATCGGATTATACCGACGTTCGGAATCGGCCAGGGTTCGAATCCCCCACCCACTGAACATCTCCTCGGACATGAGCGTCTCCGCCAATCGCTTGGCATGCTCGTCGCTCGCAATTCCGGTGTAGAGGCAATGCCCGGCATTCGATGTTTTAATCCGGCAGGGCCGCTTCTTGCCGTCCAAGGCAAGGGCATAGGTCGACAGATCATCGCACCAAAACGCTTCCTCAAAACGCTCCTTGAGCGACCCCGCCTGCCGTCGAAGCTGAGTGGCACGATCAGCATATCCCAGGGCGTCCGCGAGCTTAGACGCCTGCAGTTTCGCGTCATAGACATACCCCTGGACCTCACACAGCGCGATCGGCCCTTCCGCCATCGAGCCATCTTCATGCGAGATCGAATCTTGGGAGTCTTTCCAGCCTTGATTGTCCAACCCGGTGGGCGATTTCCGCACATACTCCAGAAATCCGTCGCGATCGGGATCGCCGAATGTATCCATCCAGGTCAACGCCGCCTCGACATTGGGCCAAATGGTTTCTACGAACGCCAAATCTGCCGTCCGTTCATAGTACGCCCCGGCCAACATGACAAATAAGGGAGTCGAATCGACGCTGCCATAGTACACGCCGAATGGAATCTCTTCCAAAGCAGCCATCTCGCCCTTGCGTGTTTCATGAAGAATCTTCCCTGGCTCTGCATCCTGTGCCGGGTTTATTTCCGTGGCCTGCGTGTGGGCCAGATAGGCCAAGACCCCGCGCGCCAATTCCGGTCTAATCCATAAACACTCCAAGGCAGTGATAATGCCGTCTCGCCCAAACGGCGTACTGAACCATGGCACTCCGGCGTAGGGATAGGGGCCTTGATCCGTGTCTGTGACCATCATGCGTACATCCAGCAGAGAACGATTCCACCAAGCATTGAATTGGGCGTTGGAGGTCTGAATGGCGCAGTCCTGGGGCTGCTCCGCCCCGAAGGCCAGACCGGCTTCCGCCATGGCCGCATCGTAGGACAAGAACGTCCGCGAGTCCTGAGACCGATCGCACGCCACGATCACCGCCAACGCGGCTTCCCCCTTCGGATCGAGTTCGATGTCGAAGGTCGCCTGGGAGGCGGTGACTTCTTGCGGGGCTGGGGTAAAATGAATCCTGGTCTCACGCGTCACCGCATCAAGACCCTCGTAGCGCAGCACCATCAGGTCCTTCTTTAGGAACACTCTGCAGAAGCGTGCCCTTCCGGTCTCGTTTCTTGCCGCGCACTTCGAAGATATCCGCGAAATCGGCTTCAAATCGGATCGACAGGCTCATCTTTACCGCCGACAAGCTAAAATTCGAAAGGCGAAACCGCTCATAACTCACCCCATTCCACAGAAAGCGCGAGCGGAAGACGTGGACGCTCCCGCGCGGAATGGCGATGCGACCGTCCCGATACAGATCTGGATTCGTAAGATCCACGGCGAGCAACGCATTGTCTTCTTTGACCATCGAACTCAGGAGCATCGGACGATCGTTATTCAGAAATAATTCCTGTCGCGACAAGAACCGGGTGCCTTGGTGAAATAATCCCTGAGTTCCTCGGATCGGTTGAATGTCGCCATACCGGTCAAAAACGGCGAAGGTTTCGCCATGCTTGAGCACACGCGTACGGTCATCTGCCATCGATGAGCTGGCCAGGATATAAAAACGATCATTGACGTTGATGATTTCTTCCACGCATTCCTCCCGAAGCTACGGCTATCCGCAACTTGATGTATGGTCGCAGCTACGACGTCATCGCGCCTTCTCTGATATCCCCTTGTTTGTCTGCCTCTCTTAAGATGAGATCGGATCGAACAGCGTCACGGTCACCTCAACGATTTGTTGTCTGCCTGACCATGGCGACGGGCCTCTTTGCTTCCACCGTCGACTGGAGATCCGGCTCCGTCCAATTTGTCCGTATCCATCGCACCACCCGCACGGACACCAGCGCGGACAGAAAAAGACCTACGCCGATACCGAACACACTAGGACGTTCACCGAACTCCTGGGTCACCCAGCCGAAGATCGTCATGCCGGCGATGGCGGAAGTCATGGCCCCCAAATTGTAAATTGCCAGCACCCGTCCCAACAGCGACGACGGCGCAATCTCCTGCAATACCCCCCACGCGACCGGGGTGAGCGTGCCCGCACCCATGCCGATGATGACCATCAAAGCCGCTGCAACCAATCGGTTCGACGTCAGGATTAATCCTAGCAATGCGAGACCGCTGATGAAACTGGATAGCGCCATCAACTGAATCCGCCGGGGCAGCGTCCAGGCAGACAGGGACACCAGACCGAGTGAGACCAATAGGAGCCCGCCGCCGAATGCGGACCACAAATACCCGACCTCGATCGGACCGAGATCCAGCAGTTTTTTCCCGAAGACAGGAAAGAGCGTGCTGAATGCGCTCGTCGCAAAGGTATACATCGAGGCAGCCCCGATCAACATCAGAATGATCCGCTGCTGCCGGAGCACATAGTGAAACCCCTCCAGGACATCGTGAAACGTTCCGGCCAGTGAGGCCTCACCCGTGAGGACGGATTCGGCGCGCGGAAACCGGATAAAAAGAAAACAGGCCGCCGAAATAACATAGCTGACCGCATTCACGCACAGCACATCTTGCGAGCTCATGGTCGCAATGCCCACTCCGCTCAACGCCGGCCCGACGATGATGCCGATGCTCGTCGTCGTCTGCAGCAAGGCATTGGCCGCGGTAAATTCATGACGCGAAACCAGCGACGGGATTGCGGCGGTTAACGCGGGGCCGAAGACGGCGGAGGCGACGGCATGAACAAACACCATGAGATAGAGCCGCTCGATGCTGAACGCCTCCACCGGTATCAGACAGGGAATGACCCCCAGAACCACTGCGCGGATGAGGTCGCTGCTGATTAACAGAATTTTTTTGGGAACACGATCGACGACCACACCGATGAAGGGGCCGAACAGAATGGGCGGCAAGGTCTGCAGCAACCCAATCATGGTCGTCTTGAGTGGAGAGCCGGTGATGGAATAGACAAACCAGAGCAAGGCGAGCTTGGACACACCATCGCCGACTTGGGAGACCATCTGGCCCCACCAGACCAGCGTGAAGTCGCGCGTCAAGAGCTGCGGCGACCACTTCACGTTTGGGCGTCCTGCCCTTCCGCTGACGCGCTGTGGTTTCATAGCCTCAGCAAACTGCGTCTCGAACTCCCTCTGTCCATCTGCTCATAGAAGGATCCTATTCTCCGGCGACCAATCGCACGGCATCGGTACTGACGGCGCGCACTCCCGGCACTTGCCGGGCCGCCTGCGCCGCTTCCAGCACAATGATCTGAAACCGCGTGTTTCCGCTGAGCGTGACCACTCCGTCTTCGGTTTTTACATCGAATTTGACAGATTGCAAGGTTTTGCTTTTCTCGAACCGCTCTTTCACCAGTTGCGTGACCACCTTGTCTCGCTCTGCGACTAGGCCGTGCGGCGCATCCGGCTCGATTTTCAGACGGTTTTCCACCGCGTGCACGCCCTCAAGACATCTCACGATTTCCGTGGCCGCCTTCTTATCCGATTCGTGCGAGACCTTCCCGAGCAAGACGAGATCCTTGTCCTTGGCGTCCACCTCAATGTCATAGGGAAATAGTCTGCGGGTCAGCCATGAGCGCCAACTTGGCCGTCACCATGGATGAGCGTATCGGCTTCTTCGGCTCGGGCTCCGCAGCCTTGGGATGCTCTCCGGCAGCATTATCAGACGGTACCAAGGGTGGCTCCGCCGCTGCCTTCTGTTCAGCCGGATGGGCGACGGCAGGGCAGGGATTGTTCTGGCGGCAGGTCCGAATCTTTTGATTTCTGTTCCGTCTCTTTGGTTTTTTCTGATTCTTTGGCTTTCTGTTCTTCCTTGGGCTTTACGGGCGGTTCTTTGGATTTAGGTTCTGCATCCTTGGGCTTTGGCTCCACCTCTTTGGATTTTGTCTCGCTCTCTTTCGGCTTCACATCAGCTTCTTTAGCTTTCTGCTCAGCCGGTTTCGAGTCCGAATCTTTGGGCCTTGGATCGGCCTCCTTCGGTTTCACCTCCGGGTCCTTAGGTCGCTGAGTCGATGGTGGCTCAGGTTTTCCTTCGGAGGTCGACTCTGTGCCTGTCGCCACGCTCCCTGCGCCCAACAGCCACCCGGCCAACACCAATGCTCCCATCAGAGAAACCACATGAGTCATCCGCATAGGCCCCTCATATATTAATTAAATGGCGCACGCAACGGCTGATGAATGAGCGCACATCCTGACCATCGAGTGAGGAGACGAGACGCCCTGGAATAAAAGACATACGCGAGGCACTGGGAGAAAGCAACATCTGCGCGATCTCTCCGATATGGCGACAATGCCATGCTCGCGAGAGCGATCGCTTCAAGGCATGTGGACTCAAACAAAGGGAAGAAAAGGTTATGCGACAATCGGGTCCACTGCCAGTTCACGGCGGCTGACCTGCATCGTAACCACGGCAGTGAGCAAGAGTAGGAGTCCAATTCCGACGAGACTGACCGCGGGTCCCAAGGCATCGGCGGCCCATCCGAATCCAACCATGCCGACCATGGCCGACGCCATCCCTCCCGTACTGAACGTTGTAAATACCCGCCCTAGTAAATGTTCGGGCGTGACTTCCTGGAGCATCGCCGATACTACCGGATAAAATAGAGAGGTGCTGCCTCCGATGACCACGATCAACAGAAAGGTGCTGAACAGCAGAGGCGTTTGAATCAGTCCCAGGGCGCAGATTGCCAAGCCGCCGATTGCGAGCGAACGGCCAATCCTTCCGACCCGATCCTGGAAGGTGCCTTGTGGTATCCGCGCGAGCCAAATGGAAGCGCCCAACATGCCAATACCCAAGGCTGACCACAACCAGCCCAACTCCATCGGACCGACTTGCAACAATTCCTTTGCAACCACGGGGAGGAGAAAGACAAAGGCGCTGATCGCAAGGTTATACAAAACTGCGGTGATCATGAGCCCAAACACCACACGTTGTTGTAAGAACACAAATCGAAAACCCACCATCATGTCCTGAATGATCGGAGTGGACACGGCTTTCAAATCGCCTAACACGCGTGTGTGCCGCACGCGAATCGGCAGGAGAAACAGCGCTGAAACAAAAAAGGTGCCGGCATTCACGTAGAGAACATTTTGCGCTCCGATCAGAGCGATACCGAGCCCGCTTATGGCCGGGCCCAACAACACGCCGATGTTGGTGGTGCTCTGCAGGAACGCATTCGCCGTCGTCAGCTGAGAGCGCTGCACGATCAGCGGCACGGAGGATGACAAGGCCGGACCGAACACGGTGGAGACGATCGAGACGAGGAACACCAAGACGTATAATCTTTCAAGCGTCAGCATATCGAACGTATAAAAGACCGGTATCAGAAGCACCATGAGGGTGCGTAAGAGGTCCACGGTGATCATGACCGCTTTTTTCGGCAGCCGATCAAGGTAGACCCCGATGAGCGGCCCGAACACCAATGGAGGAATAGTTTGCAGCAGCCCGATGGCCGTCATTTTGAGGGCCGATCCAGTCATTTCGTATACAAACCAAAGGAGCGCGACTTTGCTTAATCCATCGCCGATCTGAGAGACGACTTGGCCGGCCCAGAGGCACCCGAAATCGCGGGTACTCAGTAACCGCCACCCAGACGCAGTCGTCGCGTCGGAATTGGATTGTGACCCGTCTGCCATGCCGGTCCTTCCGCGAGGGTGAGATTGCCCTGACTTAGAGGTTCGAAGCCTGTTGCTGCCCCGATGCTCCTGGGAGAGCCGCTGCATCGGTGATCAGCTGTTGATAAATATTTACGTAGTCGCTGGTCATCCGCTGCGCGGTAAACCGCGAATCAAACACCTGACGGCAACGGTGACGGTCGATGGTGCCGAGCTTCTCGACCTGAGTGACCATTTCATTCAGATTTTCGCTGATAAATCCCGTTGAACCATGGTCGATCAGTTCGGGAATAGATCCTCGTCGATAGGCGAGGACGGGCGTGCCGCAGGCGAGACTTTCAATCAACACGAGGCCGAACGGTTCCGGCCAATCATAAGGACAGACGAGTCCGATAGCATTCCCGATAAATTCACTCTTTTGCGCGTCGGTAATTTCGCCCACAAATTCGATCAGAGGATGATCCAGGAGGGGTTCCACGACTCGCTCGAAGTAGGCACGATCAGCCGGGTCGACTTTGGCGGCCATCTTCAAAGGCAGTCCGACACGCTTGGCCAACTCAATGGCCTGATCCGGACATTTTTCCGGCGAAACCCGACCAAGAAAAGCCAGATATTTGCCCGGCTCCGCGCTGAACTTATACAGGTCTTTGGGTAAGCCATGATAGATGGTACGGGCCCAGTTGCAAAAGGACAGTGGCCGTCGTTGTGAGTCCGAAATGGACACCAGCGGCAGCTCGGCAAATTCATGGAAGACCGGCACGAGTTCAGGCAAATCCAGCCGGCCATGGAGGGTGGTGACTACCGGTACACGGCAGCGGCGAGAAAGAGAAAAGGCAAGAAAGTCCAAGATGCGAATGGATGATGTCGAATTGGTCAGCGACGCAGAATGCCTGCTCCATCATATGGATGAGCGGGGCTTCGCGATTGAAAATACCTGTGTTCAAACGCAGCGCTTGCTGACAGGGCGCCTCCAGCTTGGCCTGCGTGACCGAATCACCGCTGGCAAACAACGTCACCTCGTGCCCCTGCCGGACCAGTTCTTCCGTCAAGTAGGAGACGATGCGCTCCGTTCCTCCGTACAACTTCGGCGGAACACTCTCCCAAAGCGGCGACACCTGGGCAATCCTCATCAGTGCAATCTCCTTTACTGTCTCAATCTCGAGATACTCAGCGCCTCAGCTCGCCTCAAAAAACGTCACACTCCTCAGCATCGCAAGTTTTTTGCATTCTTTCTGTTCTGCACTTCTGATTCAATTGACATCTTTGAGTTAGGCATATTCTTTTTGTCGCCTCTCGTGGCCTGTTGTCGCCTCGACGCTCATAGATCAGGGCAGCACTTTGAGCGGTCATCCAAGCAAACCTCATACCACCATGTAGGCGAGTCAATGCTGTAGAACAGGATATTTGGGAAAGAATATTGAATCAACGGCTTAAGAATGAGTGCCGTGAGAAAGCGTCGGCTTTCGACCGAAATGGACTGATCATGAGGTCTGTGGATTCTGTTGATAACCGACTATACGCGGATGATGAGTGTGACAAGCTTGTCTTGCAATACTAAACCGCCCCAGAAATTTCCGGTCAAGCAGGAAGAGCGTTAGGGAATGTCGTCGAGAATGGTGGACTGGATGGGAGGAAGAGGCCCGACGTCCCGCGGCATGGGAGGAAATACCACAGGAGACCCTATTTGATTCGCCCCTTGGATCAATCCAATAGAGAGTTGCGGCCCGAGCGTCATCATGGCGCCACTCCACGCCTGCCCGGTCGCGGGATTGCGAAAACTATACGATTGAAAGTTATTTCCAAAATTATAGATGTAGCCCTGCGGTACCTTGGCTATCCACATACAAATTGCCCGGGCCAACGAGCCCGAACAGCGGGGCAACGCCCCCGCCCAAGCCGCGCACTCCCGAGATGGATTGGGCTGCAGCGGAGAAAGGGGAAAGCATAATCGTCAGCCCCATCACCACTAACCAGCATTTCATCCGACACATCGCCACGCCCCTTCCGTTCAGCATGGACAGCAATCTCTGTTTATGGTACCAACCCACCACCCATTCAGTATGGCGGAACCCTCCCGCTCGCATCAAGGAGTTTGTCATGACCATTCGAATCCTTCGGGGACTCTTTTTCGTTGGAACGGCGACGGCCCTGCTTGTATCGGCCACGACGCCTGCCCTTGGCCTGGAAGTGACGAAACCAGTGCCCGTCGAACGCCGCGAGGCAGTCTCACTTGCGGAAGCCGTCGTCAAGGCCCTCCAGAACAATTTGGATATCCATATCGGTCGGCAGACCAGGGAGAGCCGGTTGGCTGACATCGTGATTGAGCAGGCCAAGTTTGATCCGACCGTGAGTCTCAATGGGCAATATAACCGACAGGTCGCGCCGCTTAACCGGCCGCTGCTGGGATTCACCGGCGCGAACTTGCAGGACATTACCAAGTTTGACCAGAACACCTCGTCCGTAACCGCCGATATCACCCAAAACCTCCCCACGGGAGCGAATTACGACATCAATTACAGCCCTCAGCGGAGTTATGTCAGTGGTCAAAATACTTTTCTGTTCAATCCGGCCTGGACGGGCGGCCTCGCATTGACAGTGACCCAACCTCTGTTGAAGAACTTCGGGAGCGAAATAAACCGGACGTTCATCTCCATCGCGCAAAACAACGCAACGGTTGAGCAACATGTCTTCCTCGACCGGGTGCTGACCGTCATCGCCACGGTCGAACAAACCTTCTGGGAGATGGTGTTCGCAAATGAAAATCTCAAAGTCGCCCAGGCCGCGCTGAAGGCCGCAGAAGAACTGCTGGCGAGTAATCGCGCCAAGGCCAAGGCCGGCGTCATGTCGATAGTGGACGTCCTGCAAGCCGAAGCCGCGGTGGCTTCACGGGTCGAGCAAATCCTCGTGGCGGAGAAATCGATTCGCGACCAGGAAGATCAGTTACGCCGCCTCTTGAATCCTGCCGAAGAAGAACTGCGACAGGACCTGCGATTGATGCCGACCGATCCTCCGACGACGTCACTGGAAGCGATCAGTCTGCAAGAAGCCATCGATATCGCCATCGAGCGCCGTCCGGAAATTCTCCAAGCCGGCAAAAACGTTGAGACCAGCGACCTCAATACGAAATTTGCCAAGAACCAAACGCTGCCGACCCTCTCGTTCCAAGGCACTATGGGTCTCTCAGGACTGGGCGCGGACTATAATGACGCGACGAGGCGGAACTTCGGCGGTGACTTTTATAACTATGGAGCCGGTTTGGTTCTGAGTTATCCGCTCGGCAATCGCTCAGCCTACAGCACCTACAACCCCACACCGGCGTGTCATCGACGACCGACTCGAACGCCTGCTTCGCCTCGGTCGCGGTGCCGGTCAGCCACGCGCCCCACTGGGCCGAGTCGGTCGGCGCCGCTACGTAGCCGGCGAAGGCTTTGCTCGGCTCGGCCATCTGCTCCCCCACGAGCATGGCCACCATGCGCTGTGTGCTGCCGACATGGTCGACGAGATCGGCAAGCGTCCACTTCGGACATGTCGGCACCGGGGCCGCCGCGTCCTTGCCGTTCACCCAGTCGGCGAACGTGCTCGTCTGTTCCACCACAGCGTCCAGGTACGCGGACGTGTCCATCGTTGCCCCTCCAATACTCCGTCGATGCCTGTCGAGAATGCGTCATGCCGCCGTACGTGATCGTCTCCACCCTTCCCCTCAGGCCCCGGCTGGCCGGTAGCGGAGCCAGACGACTCCGGATCGATAGGGCGTGGCCGCGACCAGTTGGAGGCGGATCGGGCCGACGCCGTCGAGGATCCGCGGCCCGCTCGGCCAGAGGTGCGGTTCACCCAGAACCAGAACTCGTCGACCAGACCCTCCTGGGCGAGGGTGTGCGCCAGCTCCCCGCAGCCGGAGACGATCAGGTTGCCGGCGTGCTTCTCCTTGAGTGCGGCGACGGCCTGGACGACGTCGCCCTCGATGAGGGTGGCGTTCCATTCCAGCGGCCCGTCGACCGTCCGCGAGGCGACGTACTTCGGCATGCCGTTGATCCGCTCGGCGTAGTGGCCCATCGCCGGGTCCTCGCCGAGGTGCGGCCAGACGGCCGCCAGCCCTTCGTACGTCCTGCGGCCGAGGAGCAGCGCGTCGGCCAGGATCAGCTGCTCGAGGCCGGCGTCGCCGCTGTCGGCGTCGAGCTCCAGCCACTCCTCGGGTGTTGGCGCCTCGAAGGCGCCGTTGACGGTGACCTGGTTGTGGACGATGACCTTTCCCATGCCGGCGACGTTAGGAGCCGGGCCGCCGCGTCCGCATCGGTTGAATGACTGGCGCCGAACCGTCGGGCACGGGGAGATCGGCAGGCCTCATAGGTCGAGCTGTCCCAGCTCGGCCCGTCGTCTGACCCCCAGTTTCGGATAGGCCCGGTAGAGGTGATGGCCGACCGTGCGCGGGCTGAGGAAGAGTTCGGCGGCGATCTCCCGGTTGCTCATGCCCATGGCCGCGCGACGCACCACCTGCAACTCCTGCGGGGTGAGCCCGCCGGCGCTCCCGGCGCCGGTCGGTCCCCGGGAGCGGTCTCGCCGAGCGCGGTCAGCTCGGCGCGCACCCGCGGCAGCCAGCCGTGGGCGCCGATCCGGTCGAACGTCTCGTACGCCGCCACGAGCTGTTCCTTGGCCGCGGTTCGGCGGCGGTGCCGGCGTAGCCACTCACCGAACACCAGTCGTGTCCGCGCCTGGTCGTACGGACCGCAGCACTCGGCCGCCAGGGACTCCTCGAACAGCCGGTCCGCGTCACCGCCGTCGTCGAGAAGCGCGTGGCACCGCAGCAGGAGGGCCGAGGGCACCGGGCTCTTGGTGTACGTCGCCCAGTCGGTGAGTCCGGGCAGGAACAGCCGGGCCCGAACGGTGTCGCCGACCCGCACCGCGGCCTCGACCAGGTCAGGGACCGCGCGCACCATGA
Source organism: uncultured Nitrospiraceae bacterium (assembly GCA_963839785.1). Taxonomy (GTDB): domain Bacteria; phylum Nitrospirota; class Nitrospiria; order Nitrospirales; family Nitrospiraceae; genus Nitrospira_A. The sequence goes on along the minus strand of CAWIWD010000021.1, from coordinate 405,719 downwards.
TGTCGCGACCGGGCGCGCCTTCGCAGACGCTCTCGAGCCGCTCGAGCGCACGCCGCGGGTCGCCGCCCGTGAGGTCGACCAGCCCGAGCGCCCAGGTGGCCTGCGCGGCCGCCATCCCGTGCCGCCGGGAGTCGTCGAGGACGAGCGTTGCCATCCGCTCGGCGCGGGCGTGGTCGCCACGGGCCGCGGCGAGCCACGCCGAGCATCGCGGAGAGGACGACGAACTCGAGGTCCTGACCCAGCTCCTCGGCGAGCGCCATCGCCTCCGCGACGTTGCCGTCCGCGTCGCGGAATCTGCCGGTCACCAGCTGCGCGAGCACGAGCGGCTCCTGGGCATACGGCAGCCAGCCCAGCGCTCCGAGGCCGCGCAGCTGCGCGACGTGGGCGTCGAGCATCGCCAGCGCTGAGTCGTCCTCGCCGATCAGCAGCCCCATGAACGCTGCGTTCATCCGCTCCAAGGTGGCGCCGCCAGCACTGTCCCGGGCGGCGAGGAACGCGCCGCGCATCGGCTCGACCGCCGCCGCGATGTCGCCACACAGCAGGTCGACGAAGCCCACCAGCCCGTCGATCAGCTGGGTGGGACCGTCCGGGATCGATCGGAGCCGCTCCGCGCAGGCACGCAGAAGGTCGGGATCGGCCGCGTCGCGTGCGCACCAGGCGGCCTCGGTGAGGATCGAGACAGCGAGGTCCGGCTCGGTCACGAGCACCGGGTCGGCGGCTTCCAGAGCGATCCGGGTCGCCTCGGCAGGCGACGCGCGTTCGTAGGCGACCTGAGCGCGAACCCAGCCGGCCTCGGCCACCTCACCGGGCGCGACGGTCAGCTCGGCGCCGGTGGCCGCCAGGACGACGGCTCGGTCGAGCTGCCCGGCGTCGTACGCCGCCCGCGCGGCGGCCACCAGCCGTCTGCCGCGGACGGTCGGTGCGCTGGTCAGGCTGGGCCGCCCGGTCGAGTGCCTGCGCCGCGGCCGCCGCCGCGCCACGGCCCGTCGCCCGATCCGCGACCTGCTCCAAGCCGTCCGCGGCCGCGTCGTCCGGCCCGACGGCTGCCGCCGCGACGTGCCAGGCGCGCCGGTCGGCGTCGCGCGGCTCGGTCAGCACCCGTGCGAGCGCCCGGTGCGCGGCGCCCCGACGGGCGAAGGACGCCTCCTGATAGACGGCTGCCCTGATCAGGGGATGACGGAAGACCGCCCCGTCGGCGGTCACGTGGACGAGCCGGCTCCGCTCGGCCGGCTCGAAGTCGCCCGCGTCGCCGCCGAGCTCCGCGGCGGCGGCGATGAGGGTCGACAGGGCGGAGCCGTGGTCGGCCGCGGCCACCAGCAGGACCGTCCTGGTCGGCTCACCGAGGGCGCGCACCTGCCGGCGGAAGTGCTCCTCGAGCCGTCCCGCGGCCGGCAGCGGCGTGACCGGCGCCGGGACCGCGGGCGCCTCGGTCGCATGGGCCGCCAGCTCGACGATGGCGAGCGGATTGCCCCCGGACTCCGCGAGGATGCGATCGGTGACGTCGCGCGGCAGCGCCTCCGCGGCCACCGCGAGACGAGCGGCGTCGGCGGCACCCAGCCGCGGGAGCGTGATGCTCTCCACCCCGGGCGCGGGGAACGGCCGCTCCCCGTCCCGGGCGGCGAAGATCGTCGCGACCGGGTCGGCGGGCAGCCGGCGGATGGCGAAGAGCAGGGCGTCGATCGACGACTGGTCGAACCACTGGGCATCGTCGAGCAAGCACAGGAGCGGTCGGTCGCCGGCGATCTCGGAGAGCAGCGACAGCGTCGCCGCACCCGGCAGCCCCCGCTCGACCGGGGCACTGCTCGCCCCGAACGCGGCCATGAGCGCCTCCGCCTGCGCGCCGGGCAGCGCGTCCACCCGGTCGAGCTCGCTCACGAACATCAGCTGCAGCGCGGCGTACGCGACGTCGGCCTCGGACTCGATCCCCACCACCCGCAGCACACGCATCCCGCCGGCGACACTTTCCGCGTAGTCGAGCAGCGCCGTCTTGCCGATCCCGGCTTCCCCGCGCAGCACCAGCGATCGGCTGCGGCCGTTCTTCGCATCGGCCACGAGGCGATTGATCCGCGACTGTTCCGCGGAGCGTCCAACTATCACGCGGGCACGCTACGCCCAGGTGTCTGACCGACGACCGGAAACAGCAAGTCAGGTATCGCTCAGGCTCCACTCCATCGTCATGCGTGGCGGCTCGGTCCGGACGACTGTGAACCCGAGGCGCGTATAGAGGGCCTGCGCGGGATTGCTGATGAAGACGCTGAGTCGGACCGGCACGCCGCGTCGTTGTGCGGCCTGGAGGATGTCCTGCAGCAGCCAGGTGCCGATGCCACGCCCTTGCACCTCGGGGAGCAGGGCGATCTCTTCAATGAAGTCGCACTCACGCTCATGGATGACACACACGTAGCCGACCGGTCGCGTGCTTTCCTCGACCACCGCATAGGGGAGTTCGCCGAATTCCTTGTCAGCGATGGCGCGTTGTTCAGCATCATCCCAACCCGACGTCTGTTCGACGTAGGTCCGCAGGGCGGCGCGCCTCACTCCGAAGAGGAAGTCTCGATCGCCACTTGAGGCAGTCCGGACGAGAAGGTCCCGGGATTGCACCATTACGCGAGGCTACGGCGAAGTGGGTTGGTGCGGGGGCACGCGGGCCAACGAACAAGGGGGCTTACGGACAGGACAAAAAGGACGGTCACATGCAGCGACGACTCATGGGCGGTCAGTGAAGGGCTTCACGCAGCTCCGACTCCCGGCGGGACCATTGCCAAACCATGCCTTCCCAACGCACCCGGGCCCACCCGCCCGGCGGACGAACCTAGGACCGAACCAACCGAGCAATCGCGTCGCTGGCTTCCTTGATCTTGCCGTCGGCGTCCTTGCCGCCGTCGGCGAGCGCTTCGGCGACGCAGTGGCGCAGGTGTTCGTCCATGAGTCCGAGTGACACTGCCTGCAGTGCCTTGGTCGCGGCGGAGATCTGCGTCAGCACGTCGATGCAGTAATCGTCGTTCTCGACCATGCGTTGCAGGCCGCGCACCTGTCCTTCGATGCGGCGTAGGCGCTTTAAGTAGACGTCCTTGTCGCTGGTGTATCCCCGCATGCGACGTACCCTTTCCGCTGAGTCCCGTGTGCCCGGACACCATCATACCCTGAGGGGGTACCTCATGGCAGTTCCTGGCGTCGACGCGTCCGCCGACCCGCCGCCTGGCCTTGCCGACACCGAGTTGTTCGCCGTCGACGCATATCGGCGGGTGTTCGACAGCTCCGTCGTCGACGTCGACCGGGAGCAGGGCCGGGTCGCGCTACAGCGTACGGCGTTCTTCCCCGGCGGCGGCGGCCAACCGTTCGATCTCGGCATCATCGAGTGGGACGGGACGCGGGCGCCGGTGACGAAGGTGCGCGGGAGGACGGCCGGATCTGGCACTGGGTCGACGCGCCAGAGCTTCCCGGAAGCCGACACCGAGGTCTTCGGCGAGTTGGACTGGGACCGCCGGCACCTGCTGATGCGCACCCACACCGCGCTGCACATCCTGTGCGGCGTCATCTGGTCGGAGTTCCAGATCCCGGTCACCGGCGGCAACATGGACCCGGGCAAGGGCAGGCTCGACTTCCCGCTGGAGAGCATGTCCGCGGAGTTCGGCCAGCGCGTGGAGACGCGCATCAACGAGGAGATCGCCGCGGCGCGGGAGATCCTGGTCGAGTTCGTCGGGCGCGAGGCCGCCGACCTGGACCCGGCGCTGATCCGCACCGCCGCGAACCTGATCCCCGCCGAGATCGACCCGCTGCGGGTGATCGACATCGTCGGGCTCGACAAGCAGGCCGACGGCGGCACGCACGTGCTGAGCACCGCCGAGGTCGGCGCGGTCGCGGTGACCGGCACCGAGTCGAAGGGCAAGGGCAACAAGCGCATCCGGATCGAGGTGCGCTCGCCCGCGACGTGATCGACGCGGTCCGGACCTCGCCGGCGTCCCACCCGGCGGCTAGCGTGGTCGAATGTTCACTACGCGTCCGGAGTTGGCCGGTACCCACGGCATGGTGGCCTCGACCCACTGGCTCGCGTCCGCCGCCGGGATGGCGATCCTCGAACGCGGCGGCAACGCGTTCGACGCCGCCGCGGCCGCCGGGTTCACGCTGCACATGTGTGAACCACACATGAACGGCCCGGGTGGCGAGGTGCCGCTGATCTTCGTGACGGCGGCCGACCCCACCCCTCGGGTCCTGTGTGGACAGGGCGTCGCGCCAGAGGCGGCCACGACGCAACGGTTCCGCGACCTCGGCCTCGACATCGTGCCCGGCACCGGCCTGCTGGCCGCGACCGTGCCGGGTGCGGTCGGCGCGTGGCACAATCCTCCCCACCCGAGCGATGCCGTCGAGCGATTGAAAAATCGCCTGAGGAATCTCTGACAGCAGATAGGTAAGGTCTGCCTGCTCGTTGGCAGCCACGCAAGCATTGATGATCGCCGGCGAACAGGTGTCTGCCTGCACGGCGGCAAGCAGGGCCTGATATTGCCGCAGCACGTGTAGCACATCGATGAATGAGTCATTGAGAAACATGGTGTTGTCGCCGACGAACTGCGTCGGGGTGTTGATCTCGTGGGCGATACCCGCGGCGAGCTGGCCGATAGACTCGAGCTTCTGAGACTGCGCGATGTCATGCTCCAGTTTGACTTGTTCGGTAATGTCTTTTCCCATGAATATCCAGCCGGTCCCCTCCCCCTGCTGAATAGAGGTGACCGTCAGCCCGATGAGCCGCTCGGTCCCATCACCCTGACGCAGACACACTTGCTTCCGGTCGCCCCCGCCCTGCATCATGCCGACGACTTCATCCCAGTTCCATGGTATTGGTAGATCCGGCAACCGTCGGCCCAAGACGATGGCGCGACGGATACCGAAGGTTTCCTCAGCCCGTGCCGTCCATTCCGTAACCAAACCATGGCAGTCTACATAGATGAAAAAGACATCCACCGCCGCCAGGATGGCCGCTCGGTCTCGCGCTGCCTGCTCGGCCCGTTCCTTGGCTTCCTGTAGAAATTTTTCCGCCTGCTTGCGCTCCGTAATGTCTCGCACGAACGCGCTGAACACCTGGCCCGTCTGTGCTTTAACCGATGTGACTGTCAATTCGATGGCAAATTGGCGTTGGTCCCGGTGCCAACCGTCAACCTCAATCCGTTTCCCCAGCACAGTGCCCTGCCCGGTAGCCTCGAACGTTCGGATCCCTCGTTCATGGGCCTCCCGAAAGGCAGGTGGAATGATGACGTCAGAGAGACGGCGTCCCAGCACCTCTTGAGCAGTCCATCCAAAGATCCGTTCGCTCTGCGGATTCCAAGCGACGATTGTTCCGGTCTGGCTCATGAGAATGTGCGCATCCAACGCGCTGTCTAAGATCGTGTGCGCGGTCGCTGAATCCAATGCGAACGACTCGTTGATCCGACTCTGTTCCATGGGACGCTTCTTACTCCGGGTTTACTGCCAGAGGGGATCGACGCAGGAGGCGCGCGGACCCTCCCAGAACATTGAGTCGGGAACACGCGTCGACCTGTGGAGCGTCCGAGAGTTCCTGAACAACGACGAAATGGACACGTGCTCTACATGAAGGTCAAACGATTGCGCGCCCGCTCGTGGCTCACGATGAGATTTGACAGTCCGCCCCATTCGACAGCCACACCGCCAGTCACGATGCTTTTTCCATAGGTGTACATCGACCTTCGCGGGCCGGATGATTCCCCAGCTATGTATCGGCATTTTTTCTGAAACATTGAGCGGTGAACTGAGTCGGCTCCGACCGAAGGACATGGTCAACCGGCAGCTCACTTCCATCGGCACGGCCGGAGCATCCCACCCATTGCCTTGCGAACCATAGCGCCGTACATCAACAGGTCTCGTCTTTCGATAGCGTGACGGATGAGGAAGACCCAATCTGATATCCTTTCGTCATGCATGTCGTCACCGAGCCAAGCGGCAAACTTGTGGTGAGCTCGACGTCCGGATTTTTTGACTGGCTATTGCTCCTCGGCTCGACACTCTGCACGGTGCCGACTTTTCGGGGACTCTGGCGCGGCACTTTCGACCTCGACGAATCCACGCCATTGGTAGGCAGCGTCTTCTTTTTGCTCTGCTATGTCATCTCTTTTGAACGGAGCCGCTTTGAGTTCGATCCAAGCGACGGTCATATTTGCTGGTGTCGCAAAGGATTCTTTTCCACCAAGACAGGTAGGCTACCTTTCAGCCAGGTGACCTCCGTCGTACTACAAACTTGCCTGGGTGCCGATAGGACCTGTCCCGCTTCTCGTATCGCGTTGATGACTGAACAAGGGGAATTGCCGTTAAGCAGGGCCTATGCCGGTGGGACGGAAGAAACCTATGGTACGATCGCCGGGACGATTCGGTCCGTGCTGCGCCTGGGTGCGCCGACTCCGGATCTTATCGTGGATAGCGTGCGGGCCGAGGTGGCGCAAGGCCGGACGGTAAATGCCATTCGTTTACTGCGACTTCACAAGAGCATGAGCCTCACCGAAGCGAAAGCATTCATCGCTCGGCTAGAGTGACCGCCGATACCCCGTCCTTGTCAGCTGATCCTCACCGCGCCTTCGCGCTTATTCCACTGGTCGATCTCGGCTTGCGTCCGTTTTTTGGCATGCTCGCCAATCCATTCGGCAATCTGCTCATCGGTCGCTCCGGTCGCGACGAATGACCTGAACGCCTCGTAGTCAATTCCGGTAAACGTGAGCCACCGCTGATCGAGCGGACAGTTGGAAACATACTCCCCCTCACACCCCACGAGGACGGCCCGACATTTATCGACTGCCCGTGCGGCCAATGCATAGCCCGCCAGCGTCTCGCGCGGCTTGCGAGGGCTCTCCTTGTCATCCCGCAGATCCCGAACCAATGTTTTGACTTTTTCAATATTGGGTTTCACGAGCTTCTCCTTGCAATGGTCACCATCTGTCCACTCTGTGTGAGTACGCTCCACGAACGTCCCTCGTTTCTCCTCCCACGGTATCCAGCACCACATCCATGTCTCGAACACACCTCGCAAACGGTGTCGTTCGATAGTCAACGACTTTGTCGGCGCCGAGCGCTGCGACAAACTCGCCGTCCAACGCAGAAACCGTAGTCATCACATGGGCACCTATTCTGCGAGCCAGCGGTATGGCAACACTCCAACCGCGCCGGCCCCGCCATGGATCAACACCCGTTGCCCTTTCGCGAAATGGGCACGCTCGACGAGCGCCTGCCGAGCAGTGAGCGCTGAAATCGAAACCACACAACTCCGTCGGCGTGACTGCAGCGGCATGGAAAGGCACCAAGACCTGCCCTTGGGAACGGGCTTCTGCGCTCCTTCACATCAACGTGATTCCGCTCCCCCAACCCGATGCAACCGTATCGCTTCATGAGAGCATCCCTTCGTGCGACGTGACACGGTACCGGTAGCGGGCCAGGACATTCCGCCCTGCCGGGACACGCTATCCTCCTGGACGAATTCGTGTGAGGGCACGGGTTGCGGCTCCTCAGACATCACTCCGCCGTGAGCAATTCAAGAATATGCCCGTTGGGGTCGCAAAAGTAGACCCCGCGGCCTCCCGCGTGATGATTGATAGTCAAGTTTTCTCGTGCGTGTGGCCCGCTCCCATAGGGGATCCCTTCAGCCCTGATGCGGCTGAACATCGCATCGAAGTCCGATTCGCTCACTTTGAATGCATAGTGGTGGATATCGAACGGTTCAGCATCCTCGTTGAAGTCGAGCGTCAATGTCTCATTGATCCGAACCGGTGCAAAAAATCCGACGGCCTCCTCGTTAAAAGAAAGTCCCAGGATTTTAGCCAGGAACTTCGCTGACGCAATCTTGTCGCGCGCCGGAACGATGGTATGGTTGAGGGTAATGCCCATGACATCCTCCGATACCCTACTGCGGCCTCTCCATTCGACGATGACTACTTTTGCGCTGGAACGGCCGCGTCCTTGCCCAGCACGTCCCGCATGATCACGGCCAAGTCTCGTAGCGCTCGTCCTCCGTCTCCGGTATACACGGAGCCATGCATCAGCGCCAGTTGCCGCGGTTCCAGTTCGGCCAGGCCATGCAGGAGGGGTTCGGTCAGCGGCGTGTAGGGATAAGCATTGGCAAAGGGTCCCTTCTGTCCATCGCTCAACGATTGTTTTGCGCGTTCGACGATATCGGATTCGGTGATCGGTGGGGTATCTCCCTCGTGCGTGAAGAGGTCCGAGCAGAACAGGGTACGGCTCACTTCCTCAAACAACAGCCCGGCCTCCCAATTGTGCGGGAGATGTGGCGTCTGCCGGAAGCGCACACGTGATCGGCCTATCTGGAGCACTTCGTCATGGGCCATGACGCGAGCTGGGCGAATGGCCATATCATTGACACTGACCAGGGCTCCGACCAGGCCACAGAGCGAGGTCGCGTTCGGCGCGACCTGTAACCATTCGTTCAACGCGCCACACTCGTCCGCTTCGTAGTGGCTGAATGAGATCCATCGGATCGTCGCGGGATCGAGCACGCGCGCAACCGCATCACGCACGAGCGGAAACATCTGTTTCATGCCCGTGTGAAACAGTAACGGTTCCTCGTCCCTAATCAGGAAATGATTGAACCGGAGATTGAACTCCGGCACATACACTGAAATAAGATAGTGGTCCTGAGCGATTTCGGTGACTCTCGCCATGTCGTTCATTGCGTCTCCATTCTGGCTGTGAGTCTCGCTTTCAGAGACTGTGCAATGTGTCAGCCATGCTGCCGCTGACTGCGTACGCCTTTAAGAACGCGACCATCTCCTGATCACCCGGTCTTTGCGGGACGACCAGATCCTCATCGGCTACCCCGTTCCAACTGATGACTGTCTTCAGCATGGAGCGGGAACTCGCGGTCATCGGCTCTCGTTCGATCAAGTCCGGCGCCATCATGGCTTGTCACTAAGTTCAGATAAAATAATTGTCATGCCGGCGGCAGAGATCGGTCCATTCCTCGTCGCTGAATCGGCGACCGGCGGCTTTTTCCGCAATCGCTTCGAAATAGCCTTCGCGTGGAGCGCCGGGCGAGAAGAGCAGCAACATGGAGCCAGGTTCGTCCGACTCATTGTGGAATCCGTGGATCCCTCCTTCTGGCACATAGAGAAAATCGCCGGCCTTCGCGTCGAGCCACCGTTCTCCGTTGAACAGTCGCAGCGTACCGGACAGAATGAAAAACGACTCCGATATCGTGCGATGGAAATGTGCGTTCGGCCCTCGAGAATGCGGTTGGGCATCCCATCGGTAGAGGCCGAACTGCCCGCGGGTGGAGGCGCCGGTGGCCAGATATTGCATGGCCGTATCATGGCCGATCGTCACATCGATTGATTGGTTCACTGGACGGAACGTCGCGCTACACTCGCCCATCGGCGCCAAGGTAGCGGGACTCGGGATATGACATCTTCCTTCCTTTCTATCTGCCTTCCCATACGGGCAAGCCGAGTGATATGCACTCACCTCAATGCGGGAGCACCTGCAATCAGCGTCTCCTGCTGCTCGGCTTGCTCGTCCACCCGATCGGGTTGGTGTTGCTCTGCGAGCAGCGAATAAAATACCGGGACCACGAAAAGGGTAAAAAGCGTGCCCACGATCATCCCGCTGACGAGTACCACGCCGATACTGTTTCGAGCCCCGGCTCCAGGGCCCGACACCAGCACCAGTGGAAGATGGCCGAAGACGGTCGCCGCGGAAGTCATCAGTACCGGCCGGAGCCGCGTCAGCGACGCCTCACGCAAGGCCGCCACCTTTGAAAGGCCGCGGGTCTGGAGCGTATTGGCAAATTCCACGATCAAAATTCCATTCTTGGCAATGAGCCCGACCAAGGTGATCAGCCCGACCTGTGAGTAAATATTGATCGTGGTGAAGTCTAGAAAACTGAATATCAGCGCGCCGGAAATGGCCAGTGGAACCGATCCCAGGAGCACGATCAAGGGATCACGGAAACTGCGAAACTGCGCGGCCAGAACAAGATAGATGAGCACGACAGCAAAGCCGAGCGTCACGGTCAGCGCGGAGCCTTCGCGACGGATTTGCCGTGATTCCCCTCCATAATCCAGCACGACACCAGGCCCTCGCGCATCGGTCGCGGCAGCCTCAAGCACGCGCAGTCCTTCTTCCTTGGTGACGCCCGGCTTGACGCCGCCGAACACCCGCGCGGCATTGCGTTGTTGGAAGCGATTCAACGTGCGCGGCGCCGTACCGGCCTCGATATGGGTGAACGTCGAAACCGGGACGAGCTGGCCTCCGGGCGTCTTGATTTTGAGGTCCAGCAGTGGCCCGATAGTCTCCCGGCCCTTGTCGCCGATCTGAGGAATCACTTTGTAGCTTCGATCGAAAAAATTAAAGCGGTTGACGTACGCGCCGCCAAGCAGCGTTCCCAGCTCCTGCCCGACCCCGGCCAGATCAAGACCCAGATCTGCCAGGCGCTCGCGATCGAGCACCACGTTCGCTTGCGGCAAATCAATTTTGAGGTCTGTGTCGACGTACATGAATTTCCCGCTTTTCCAGCCCGCGCCGACAACGGCCGCCACCGTCTCCTGAAGCTGTTCAAGCGGCACATCACTTTGGAGCATTAACTCGACATCGTACTGGCCCGGCGTCGGCAGCGGGGGATCCAGACGCGGAAACACGCGCAGTCCCGCTACCTGCGACACCCTGCCGTACACCTCGCCATACATCGCTTCGGTCGAACGCGTCCGCTCGCGCCAATCCTTGGTCACCATCCCGCCGAAGCCTCCCCATGCCGACGTGAGAGACCACATAAATTTGGCCTCGGGGAACGACGTCACGGCCTTGACCACCGATAGAGATTCTCGATTGGTCGCATCCAGCGTCGAGTCGGGCGCTGCTTCAAGAAAGAAAAAGATGTGACTCTGGTCCTCCACGGGCGCGAGCTCTTGCCGGGAGAATGAATACAGAGGCCAGGCGGCAACCATCACAAGCAGCGAGGCCGCCACAATTGTCCATGGTATTTCCAACGCGCCGTCGAGTGCATGGGCATAGGCTCGGCGCACCGCCTCGAAGACGCGATTCACCAGCAGGGTCAGTCGGCCCTGTTCGCCCTGAGGATGCACGAAATGCGAGCTCATCATCGGCGACAGTGTCACCGCCACTACCCCTGAGACCACCACGGCGGCGGCAAGCGTGATCGCAAATTCCAAGAACAGAGAACCCGTCAATCCTCCCTGAAAAGCAATCGGCGTATAGACCACCGCCAAGGTGATCGTCATCGCCACGATGGGACCGAGCAACTCACGCGCGCTGATCAACGCTGCATCGAGCCGGGACCTGCCTCGTCGCACGTGCCGCTCCACGTTCTCCACGACGACGATCGCATCGTCCACAACCAGTCCGACAGATAATACGATCGCCAGCATCGTCAGAAGATTGAGACTGAATCCAAATGCGAGCATGACGATGGCGGCCCCGATGAGTGAAACCGGCATCGCCACTAATGGCACCAGCGCAGTCCGCAGCGACCCCATGAAGAGAAATACGACCAGGCCGACGATCAGGATGGTTTCCGACAGCGTCTTGGTGATCTCCTTCAGCGCGTCCTCCATAAACACCGTCGCGTCGTACGCGAGTTCCATGTCGATATCTTTTGGCAGCGCCGGGCGGAGCCGCTCCATTTCATCATGCAGGCGATGGGCGACCTCGATCTCATTGGAGCCGACCAGCGGCCATATCCCAAAATACACCGCTTCACGCTCGTTGAACTTCGCCATCATGTCGGCTTCTTCCGCGCCCAACTCGACTTTGGCCACATCTTTCAGGCGCGTCAACGCGCTTCCCCGTTCACTCACAATCAACTCTTCAAATTCGCTGACCGAGCGCAAGTCCGTATTAGCCAGCAGGTTAAGCTGAACCAGGTGGCCCTTCGTTCGACCGACGGCCGCCAGAAAATTGTTGCGCCGCAACGCCGCCTGCACGTCACCCGGAGACAGATTCAGCGCGGCAAGCCGGTCGGGATCGATCCAAATACGCATGGCGATTGCGCGGCCGCCCTCGATGGTGACACGTTGCACTCCAGGCAACGTCGCCATCTGCGGTTGCAGTGTCCGTGAGAGCCAATCGGTAATGCCGGGGACATCCCGCTCGGCAGACGAAAAACTCAGATAGAAGGACGCACTGGGCCGATCGGCGCGCCGTACTTCGACGACGGGTGGCTCAGCTGCCGCGGGCAATTCCGAGCGGGCTTGCTGCAGACGCGCGCTAATCTCGGCAAGCGCAGCCGTGCTACTGTGGTTGAGTTTCAATTGCACCGTCATGGTGCTGACGCCGGCGCGACTGGTCGACTCGATGTAATCGACGCCACCGATAGCCGATACGACGCGCTCAATCGGCGTCGTCAGAAAACCGCGAACCGTCTCGGCGCTGGCGCCATAATAGGTGGTCGTGATCACGACGGACGAACTTTCTATCTTCGGATACTGCTGGACCGGAAGGACAGTCAGCGCTCGCCAACCTATGAGAACGATCATGAGGTTCAGGACCACGGCGAGCACGGGATGTTTGATGAAAATATCGGTGAAGGCGCGCACGCAGGTCCTCGTCTCGATGCGGAGAACAATGATAGAAGAGTTTCGGTAACGCCTTCGAACTCATGAGTCGCGAAGGATACCTCGGGGCGAAGGTGTCGCTACACTCCTGTGCTGGAGGACGACCGTGGTTGTCGCCTAGCGAGGTGTCTCGATCGGTTCGCCATCCGTCTGCTCGACCGCGGGACCACCGGTAATCGCGACGAGTACCGCGTCCCGCAACTTAAAGGCTCCGGCAGCGGCGACTCGCTCTCCGGCGGATAACCCGGTGAGAATGACCACCTCGTCGCCGAGGAGCGCCCCGATCCCCACGGTCCTCACATAGGCCCTGGTTTTACCGTCTTCTCCTGACGTGAGCACAAACACCTGGTCTCCGCCCGGCCCCTTCTTGACTGCGCTGGCGGGAACGGCCACGGCCTTGCGCGACAAGCCCACAGGCACTTGAACTCGCACGGACGCGCCTGGCGCGGGCGCGTTGGCTGCTGCTTCGATTTTCGCGCGCACCATGGCATTGCGGGTCGTGGGATCGATGCGTGAGTCGAGCGCGACGATCCTAGCAACGATTGGGACGGCCGAAGTCGCGGTCAGCACTTCGACGTCGTCACCCACCCGCAAACCGGCGGCGACTTGCTGCGAGACGGTGAAGTCTACATGCACGGCGTTATCGACGCCTTGCAATGTGGTGAGTTGGGTGCCCTCGTTCAAGTACTGTCCGGGATGAACGTCCGCCAGGCCGACCCGCGCTCGAAAGGGCGCACGGATGGTTTTGCGGGCAATAACCGCTTTGGTGCGCGCAATCTGGGCCATTGCCACCTGAAGGTCTGCGCGCGCGCGATCCACTTCCTCTTCGGCAGTGGCAAGGTCTCGACTCAGATGTTGCCGCCTGGTCAGAACCGTTTTCGCCAGTGCGGCTTGCGCCTCCTGGGCGTGCAGTTCCGCTTCCTCGACAGACACATCAAGCAACACCAGCACGGCGCCGGCCTCGACGATTTGACCTGACGTCAGTCGGGATTGACTGACCGTGCCGGCCAGTTCGTTACGAAGGGTAATGGAGCGCAGAGCCAACACCGTCCCGATCGACGTCGTAGTCGGGCGATGATCAAGCAATTTGGCAACGGAGGCCGTGACGACCTCCATCGGCTCGGGCTGATGTGCAGACGCGGTCTGGCTGTCCTGCATGGCCGAATGCTTCCATGCCGCCAGCATCACTCCGCAGCCGATGATCACGCCGAGCAACAGCACGGACTTGATCCATCGGTGACGTTTCACGAGCTGATCCTCTCAGGCATTCGCGCCCTGCACAAGTTCCTGGCCTAATCTTCCCATGAGCTCAGACCCTGGTTGTCTCCAGCAGGGACAATTCTGAACCGTCTGATACAGAGTAATCAATATGCTACGCCTAGCCCCCTCCCCTGTCCAGCAATGGGACAAGTGAGCATCCTCATTCCCATTGCCATCCCGCCCGACATTCCGAAGGCTGAATACGACGTCTCAAAAGACCAATCCTATCTCTCCTGCCTTCTGCCGCCCCGTACGCGCTTTGCTCTCGCCGGCAGAGGGGTGTCTCTGTGCCATCATCCCCTTTCATCAGACCGGATGCCAGAAGCGGATGCGGTCCACCACTTGGATTGAGGAACACCACGAGAATCTTCAGCGTCTTCGTCCGACTGATATTCTTCAAGACATGGTGCGGAATTGAGGTCAACGTGGAGGCGGAGCCCGGATTGAGGGTGATGGCCTGCTTCCCATCCACTTCCAGGCGACCTGCGCCTTCTAACACATAGAGAATTTCACCTCCGGGCTGGGAATGCCACCCATTGATGGCACCGGGAGCCAATTCGACGGCAATGACGTTCCAGTCCTTCCCGGCTCTCTCGCCCATATCAGTCTTGAAGGGGTGCCATGGTCGGCGAATCGCTCGTCTTGGCGTCGAGAAACCGGCCGTTTCCAACAATGAGCACCAAGGCAAACATCAGAATCCATGTGAACAATTGCATCTTGCACCTCCCTGAGCTACGTCAATTCAGCCCCTGTGTGACACCCTGTTGACGATTATGCAGAATGACGGGATCGACCAACTCTCCGCATTGCACGCAACGCTGGGCCGGAAGATCGATCAGCTGCACGATGACCATAAGCCCTCCACAACGCGAGCAATGCTGGATCCCGGCTTGGTGGGGTGTTTCTGTGAGGGATCTGTCAACGATCGGCCTTGATTCAGATGTCACTATCGTTGCCATCAGCGGTCTCCTTTCCTTGCGCCTGTCGCCTTTCTCCGCAGCGCCTAATACCTATCAGAATGTCGGCGACGAGCAGCTGGATGGTTGTTTGATCGATGAGGCACGACTCTTACCAGCCTTGGATCAGCGACGGTACGTGCCCAATCCCACAAGATGAAGCCTACCAACAATGCTGCCGGAAGAAAGAAGGATGCGAGTACCGCCATCCAAGCCATGGTTCACTTCCTTTCTGAAAGATGGATCGAATTTCTTCGGTTATTCAATCGCTGCCATGCCTGCGTCTTGGCAATACGCATAAGCCATTCCAGTTGGACGCCGCAGACAGTTCAGTTATCTTGAGAGCCATGGAAGAAGGGACGGAGCGGGTCAGTTCTGAAAGTGATCGAGATTAGGAGCGAATGATGACGACTATACTGAGCCGACAATGCGGCACGGTGCCGAAAAATCGGCGCATGCCTTGCCAATCGGCAAGCTGCCAGTTACGGACCAGCCCGCTCAACTAATCAAGCGTCTGTCGGTACCGCTTCTCACCAAGCTGACGGTTCCCACCTCATAGTAGGGACTGTCCCTCTAGACTCGCATACATTTTGATAGGTTATGTGCAGACCAGGCTTATTCTGGTAGCGGCGCCTGTCTTATTTCACGCGCCGATAGTCGACAGTCTCGGCTGCTCCCGCTGGTCAAGCTCGTGTTCATCGCCGCCGGGTCCTTGGCCGTAGCGGTACCCTGTGACGATACGTGGAGGCCGTCATTAGGTACGCCGGAAACTATTGCGCCGGCGAAGCACGAGGCGGGAGAGAAGACCAGCGGCAGGCAACGTTGATGACGGCTAGGCCGGACGAACGATGCTGAGCTTCTGCATTCTTGATTGAAGGGTGGTTCGTTTCATGCCGAGTTTGGAGGCCGCGCCGTGAGGCCCGCCGATGATCCACTTGGCAGCCTGCAAAGCTCGCATGATGTGAGCGCGCTCGGCCACTTCCAGGGTGCTCACGGACGGACTGTCCGGCCTCGCTTGGGTCGAGACCCTTTCCAGCGTCAGCTGCAGCTCTCCTCCTTGCGAAAGGATGGTGGCTCGCTCGATGACATTCTCCAGCTCCCGGACGTTGCCGGGCCAGTCATACTCCGTCAAGGCCGCCATCCCCTCCGTGGAGATCGAATCGATGTTTTTCTTCATCCGCCGGGCGAACTTCTGGGCAAAATATCGAACCAACGAAGCAATGTCTTCTCGACGCTCGCGAAGCGCAGGAATCGTCAACGGAAACACATTGAGGCGATAATACAAATCGCTGCGAAACGTGTTTTCGGCGACCATCTGCATCAGATTACGGTTGGTGGCCGCCAACAGCCGAATGTTTACCTTGATCGTTCGGGTGCCTCCCAATCGCTCAAATTCCTGTTCCTGCAGCACGCGCAACAACTTGGACTGCAGCTCCAGTGGAATATCGCCGAGTTCATCCAAGAACAGCGTTCCGCCGTCCGCCAGCTCGAAACGGCCCACTTTTTGCGCGATAGCTCCGGTGAAGGCGCCGCGCTCGTGGCCGAATAACTCGCTTTCCAGGAGCCCGGTCGGAATCGCCGCGCAATTCAGTTTGACCATGGTCCGTTCCCGGCGGCTGCTGCGATCATGAATGGCGCGTGCAAACAACTCCTTACCCGTGCCCGTTTCACCTAAAATCAAGACCGTCGAATCGGTCGGCGCAACGATCTCCACCTGTTTCAACACCCGTTTGAGCGCGGCACTGCTCCCGACAATGTCCTCGAAATCGTAGGCCGTTTTGATCTCTTCCTCGAGATACAATTTTTCCTTACTGAGCTTTTCCTTGAGATCCGCGATTTCCTGGTAGGCCAGACCGTTTTCCACGGCAATCGCGATCTGCTGCGCCACTTGATTCAACAATTCGACATCCTCGGCAGCAAACGCATCGTCGCGTTGTCTTCCCACGTTCAGCGCTCCCGAATGCCTGGTTATGCGAGAGCAGCGGCATGCAGCACAATGTTTTCACACCTTCGGCCAGAAGATATTTGGCCATCGGCGATGTCGATGCCATATCCTGCAAGTCCTGCTCACGAAACACAGCCGGTTGCCTGGTCGTGATGGCAATGCCGGATGGAGAAGGGATGAGGGCATTCCCATCACACTCTTCGATCACCGAACGCTCCTCGGTAAAGTGCAACGCATGCACGCGGCAGCGTTGGGTCTTCGCGTCGTAGAGCACTAAACTCGACCCGTCGTGCTGAATAACGGTGCGCAGACAATCGCTGACGGCGGCAAAGACGGAGGTTAAATCCAGATGAGACACCACCGCATTGTTGACCTTCAGCAGCATCCGCTGCCGATCACGCTCATGGGCTAACTGCTTTTGGGCGGCAAGCGCGGCCTCGGCGTTCAGCGCATTGTCCACGGCCACGGCTACCTGGTTTGCCACCTGACGCATGAAGTCGATTTCGGCCGGCTGGTAACGTCGCGGCTGCAGACTTCCAAATCCCATTGCGCCGAGGCGGCGTTGCGCCGTCGTCAGGGGCACGACGCAGAAAGATTGCACGCCATTATCGCGGAACATCGACATCAAGGCCGGCCAGCGAGGCTCCTGCGCAATGTCATTTACGATCAAGGGCTCTTGTGTAGTCCATACCAGTCCGCCGGGGGATTCTGGCACGGGTGTTTCAAGACCGGCGCTGATGGTACCCGGTTCAGCTGTCACCAGAAAACACAGCCGCATGACCTGGCGAGTAGGGTCGTGCAGCACGACGTTGATATAATCGAACGGAACGATGTGCGGCAACCGCTGCGCCAGATCGCGCAATAATTCATCCAAATCGCGATGCGACGCGATCGACTCGGATACTTCCAGGAGCAACCGCAACCGATCGCGATCCCGCGCAAGGTCTTGATGGTGGAGGACGTTGTCCACGGCCACCGCAACTTGTTTGCCGACTTGTTGAAGGAATTCGCCATCGATGTTCCCATAGGCCTGTTGCCGCAAACTTGCAAACCCCATCGTGCCCAGACGACGGAGCGCCGTAGTCAGGGGTACGATGCAGAGCGACCGAATCCCATCCTCCTGCATGCGCGACGTCACCGCCGGCCATCGCTGCTCTCCGTCCAGGTCTTGAATGATGAGCGGCTCTTGGGTTTGCCACACGAATCCGGTGGGCGTCTCTTCTACGGGCTCTTCATGACCGCCGATGATATCCGCCGGCACATTAGCCTGCAGCGTATGGAGCTTCATCAGATTGCGCTCAATGTCGTGCAGCGAGAGGGCGATAAAATTGACCTCGACGACCTGCGGAAGACGCTGTGCAAGGTCCCGAAACAGGTCGTGCAGATCCCGATGCGCCGCGATAGCCTTCGACACTTCCAGCAATGCGCGGTGCCGGGCCATTTCAGGTTCAGGTTCCTGTCGATTTTGATGCTCGCTCATCGTCATTCCGATCCGTTGGTCGTTCTGCGGAGTCGCATAGGGCAGGCCGACACTCGAGAATCCCCTCTCCACCCATCCACCATCGCCTGCAGACCCAAGACAGTGCCACAGGATTGCACCAAGGCTCAAGCCCAGGTTGGCAGATTTCTGTCTCCGTCTGATGGTGTCACCGACCTGGATGCGGAATGCGAGTCGATACAAATGGTAGGCGCGACACGCCCATGGACTTAGGAAGCATGGGAGGCGGCGAGCAGCATGCGCCGATCGATCGTGAGCAGGTCTGCGATGCGTTCAATCGAGAGATCAGGAGCGGGATAGGTACGCAGTGTCTCGGGGTCCCTGGCATAGTGCCCCTGCCGCGGAAAGACGGTGGTGACCCGACGGCCCCAATAGGTTTTCACCGCGCTCAGAATCCGAACCTTATCGTCCACGAGTACATAATGGTCGGCGGGATGTCGTTGCTCCACGTCCTCCAATTCCTGTTCTTTATGAATATAGATGAGCACGCGTTCCTGAACGGCCTCGAACAGGCCTGACCGTTCGATCTTGCGAGGCTGAAACACGACATCGCCATCCGACAGAATGATGGCTTGGCTCCATCGGCTGACATGCCGCACCACTTCCAGCGCTTGCGGGAAGAGCCGGTCGGCAAAAGGATAATTCACGAGGAATCGCGACACGGTGAGGAGGTGGGGGTCCCGCGGATATCGAAGACGATACCGTTGCAGCGCGCCGAGATAATCGACATACCCCAGCTCTTCGCGAAGTTGCTCGAAAATGGTCCAATACAGCTGCTCACGTTGCTCGACCGACTTCCTTCTTCAAATGCTGTTTCAGATCAGCCGTAACCCGATCATTGTCCAATAGCGTGTTGTCCACATCGAACAGCACCACCATGCTCGAAGTCGTCATGCGTGTCCTCTAGCGTTTGCCGCTCCACTTCCAATTCAGGACCTCGGGCATGTCTATGCCATGCGTCATAATGTACTGCTTGTGCTGAATGCGCTTGTCACGCATGGCTTGCTTGAGATACGCGGCGCGGGCGCCGAGATGCGGCACTCGGTCCACCACATCGGCCACGAGATGAAACCGGTCCAAATCGTTCAACACGACCATGTCGAATGGCGTCGTCGTCGTCCCTTCTTCCTTATAACCGCGCACGTGCAGGTTATCGTGATTGGTCCGGCGATAGGTCAATCGGTGGATCAACCAGGGATACCCATGAAAAGCAAAGATGATCGGTTTGTCGGTGGTGAACAAGGCATCGAACTCCTTGTCGGATAGTCCGTGCGGATGCTCACTGGTGGGTTGCAGCTTCATGAGATCGACGATATTGATCACCCGTACCTTCAAATCGGGCAGCGCATTGCGCAAGATTTCTACCGCCGCCAGGGTTTCCATCGTCGGCACGTCGCCGCAACAGGCCATCACCACGTCAGGCTCGCCGCCACGATCGTTGCTGGCCCATTCCCAAATCCCGATTCCTGCCGTGCAATGCAAGATGGCGACTCCATATCCAGCCACTGCGGCGACGGCTGTTTGCCGGCCATGACCACGTTCACGTAATCGCGACTGCGCAGGCAGTGGTCCGTCACTGACAGCAGCGTGTTCGCGTCGGGCGGCAAGTAGACCCGAATGACTTCGGCTTTTTTATTCACCACATGATCGATGAACCCGGGGTCCTGATGGCTGAACCCATTGTGGTCCTGCCGCCACACATGCGACGTCAGGAGATAATTCAGAGAGGCGATCGGCCGCCGCCACGGAATCTCACGCGAGGACTTGAGCCATTTCGCATGTTGATTGAACATCGAGTCCACGATGTGAATGAACGCTTCATAGCAGTTCATAAACCCGTGACGTCCAGTCAACAGATACCCTTCGAGCCATCCCTGGCAGAGATGCTCGCTCAGTATCTCCATGACCCTCCCATCGGGCGCGACATGGTCATCGGTCGTTTAGAATGTCCTCCATCGAGCTACGGTCTGTCACTTCGAAAACGGGCGTCCATCGGTTGGACGCGGTTTCGTCAGGACCGAACACGCGGAAATTCCTCACGTTCGCTTTCAGCACGTCGCGCAGGAAGAGTCCCTGCACCCTCGTCGCCTCGGCTTGATCCGCGCCGGGTTTCGTCACCGGCACCGCATATTCACGGAAATCGGGCATCCGGAGATCCCGCAGAAGCATGCCGCCGTTCGCGCAAGGAATTGCGCCCATGCGCCGTTCGCCCGTCGGGGCCAAGGCCGCCAACTCAGACAGCAGTTTCCCCGAATCATCGAACAGCTCTTCCGGCTTGTAGCTTTTCAACCATTCTTCCAATAACTGCACATGCTCGGGCCGGTCCATATCTCCCATCGGCACTTGATGAGAACGGAAGCTGCCCTCTACCTTCTTGCCGTCCACTTCCTTCGGCCCGGTCCAGCCTTTCGGCGTGCGCAGGACGATCATGGGCCAGCGCGGCCGGCCGGTGAATCCCTTCGATCTCGGCCTCCTGCTGAATCGTCCGAATCGTGGCGGTGATCTCGTCCAGCGTGGACGCCATCAGCTGATGCATCTCCTCAGGATCGTCGCCTTCGACGAAATACGGCTGATGGCCGTATCCGATCAAGAGCGCCTCGAGTTCATCCGGCGGCATGCGTGCCATCACGGTCGGTCCGGCGATTTTATATCCGTTCAAATGCAGAATCGGCAGCACGGCTCCGTCCCGCACAGGATTCAAAAATTTGTTCCCGTGCCAGCTCCCGGCAAGCGGTCCCGTTTCAGCTTCGCCGTCTCCGATCACGCAGGCCACGAGAAGCTCGGGATGGTCGAAGGCGGCTCCATAGGCGTGGGCGAGTGAATAGCCCAATTCTCCGCCCTCGTTAATGGATCCGGGCGTTTCCGGCGCGACGTGACTAGGAATGCCACCCGGAAAGGAAAACTGTTTGAACAGCCGCTGGAGCCCCTCTTCGTCTTGCGTAATGTTCGGATAGACCTCGCTATAGGTCCCCTCCAGATAGACATTGGCCACGATGCCCGGACCGCCGTGACCGGGGCCTGTGATATAGAGCACCTGCAGATCCTGCTCTTTGATGACACGGTTGAGATGGACATAGATAAAATTCAATCCCGGCGTGGTTCCCCAGTGGCCGAGAAGGCGGGGTTTGATGTGCTCTCGCTTCAGCGGCTGCTTTAGCAGCGGGTTATCAAACAAATAAATCTGCCCGACGGACAGATAATTTGACGCCCGCCAGTAGGCGTGGATGCGCTGACACATCTCGGGGCTGAGCGCTTGAGTCGCCTGCTTGTTCTTCTCGTTCATGAAATCCCTCTTCCAAGTTCAAATGTTCGTCACGCCTCGTCCTCCGGCTCTAAGCCGAAGCGACCGTCTGTATTTACTGGCAGGCATCGACCGCCAGCAACCGGCAAACCGATTGCGCAATTTGGATTTCTTCATCGGTGTGCATGACGCGCACCGTCACTCGGCTCCCCGGAGCAGAAATGACGGCGGCGTTGCCTTCGTTGCGGTCCGGATCCAGTCGAATACCAAGAAATTCCATGTTCTCGCACATGCGCCTGCGCACTGCTGGAGCCTGTTCGCCGATTCCTCCGCTAAACAGCAGCTGGTCGAGGCCGCCGAGGACCGCGGCGTAGGCGCCGATCCATTTTTTCGCCTTGATAACAAAATAGGGCGACAGCCTCGGCCGCCCGCGCATCCCGGCCCTCCTGTTCGAGCAAGTCCCGCATGTCCGGACTGATCTCTGACAGACCCAGCAAGCCTGAACGGGCATTCACCATGTCCTGAAACTCGTCAGCCGTGAGCCCTTCGGTCTTGGACAAATAGGAAAACAGTCCAGGGTCCAGGTCACCGGACCTCGTGCTCATCGGGAGCCCGGAAGCCGGGGTGAACCCCATCGTCGTATCAAGACTCTTGCCGTCTCGCACGGCCGCCATGCTGGCTCCATTGCCCAAATGCGCGATCACCACCCGTCCGCGCGCGACCTCAGGACCGGCTACTCGTTCCAATTCTTCCATGAGATAGGCATAGGACAAACCATGAAATCCGTACCGTTTCACGCCCATCTTTTCGTATCGGCGCGGAATGGCCAGAACCCGCGCCACCCGCGGCAAGTGTTGATGGAATCCCGTATCGAAACAGGCCACTTGTGGCACCCTGGGATACAGTTTACCGAATGCTTCGATCAGGGTGATTTCCGCCGGCAGATGTTCCGGGTCGTACGGGCTGAGCTGGCGCAGTTCCTCCATCACCTCCGGCGACATCACGACAGGGTCTGCATAACGGCTACCCCCGTGCACGACCCGATGGCCGATCGCATGAATTGACAATCCCTTACCCCTCTGCGCGAGCTGCTCGAGAAGCACCTGCACCGCCGCGGCATGGTCGGCCACCTGAATGGTTCGTCGATCCTGTTGCCCGCCCGCTGCATCGATGGCGGTGAGAATTCCGTCCGGAAGACCAATCCGCTCCAGTTTTCCCGCGGCCAATCGTATGGGCTGAGCGCCGGCACGAAACAAGGCCCATTTCACACTCGACGATCCGGCATTGAGTGTGAGAATGATGGATGAATCGTGATCGGTCATGTCTGTCATCACTCATATTCACGATAGAGTGCTTGCTAAAGGAGCGCAATCGGAAAATCCCGTCGGTGAAAATCCAAGACGGATCATGAAGACACCGAGGCTTTGTTTTGTGTACGGTGCATGAGCTTGACGCAGGCGCCGTGGTGTGGCGACCAGGGAAAGCCCCAGTTTTTCAGGCTCTGGATAAAGTTATATTGTGGGTATGCCTAGAGCAGCTTTCATGTTCGCCTGTATGATGCTGGGAGCCATCGGCCCAATGGCTGTCCTTGCCGAGCCCGAACTACCCATGCAAATGGCGCTGCTCGGTGGGACTATTGTGTCAATCGACGAAGGACAGGTATCTGTCACCCTGCGAATGCCGGAAGGGGACATCCGATCGTTTGCGGCGAAGGACCGACGCCTGCTTCAAGGACTGAGCAACGGAGACCACGTGAGTTTCGAGCTCAACGAGAACGACACCATCATCAGACTCGCGAAGCTTCCGACTGACCCCGCAAACTAAACGCGCCTGTTCCCCGACCATCTCTGCGGTCACCCGTCCACTAGGCGGTGCGAAGAATCCGGCCTCAGAGCCGCGAGAGCGCCGACTACTGCCGATAGCACCAGGAGCCGTCCTCCAAACAATCCCTCAACCAGTGCGCGGGTTCGAAAGAGTCCGCCAGAGGCTCCACAGATTGATAGGCCTGATAACTCCACCGGCCGGGATCCTGTTTCACCAACAAATCTGCCTGCAAGAGCGCATGAAGGTTATCCGGCACTTCCGATTGCTTCCAACTGCGGTCTGAGGAAGGCACAAGGTGCCCGCGGGATGAGCTCGAACACGGCTTCAACCTCCTGGCCGACGCTGTCGCGTATGGTGAGGCGCAAGAACCGGTCGCGCAACTCCCCGTCACCAATAGGCAAGCGAATACGCTGCGCGTGAACGCCTTCCTTTTCGATCAGCACACGATGCGAGGTATCCGCCGAGGACAGCGTGAGGACATAGGGCGGCTCTCCCCCTCGCCAGCCGACAGACAACGAGGTCAGGTCGTTCGCCAACTGGCTCGTCCCTCCTTCCAAGAATGGAATGGTGAGTGGTTCGTCCTCCCCGCGACTGCTGGTGCTGGTTTTGGTCACCGTTTTGACTTGCTGGGCCGTGAGACGGCTGCCGAGATCCACGAGTAAGGTACCCAACCGCATGAGGAATCCAGGCGGTGAATCAGACCGGGGAATTTCATACGGAGACTCCCTTTCAGTGACCATGATCCGACGATTTCCGCAACGGAGCAGGACCTTGCTCTCCGGTCCCTGTACAAGGAGCCGGTCTCCAGATCGGACCGGCAATAACAAGGCGAGCGGTACGGATTGTTCGGCTCGTTCGAGAGAAAAAGACTCCATATCGCCGGCCAGTTGTTCGATGTACCCGACCGCCTGAGGAAAATCGGAAGGGGATGACGCGCGTGACAGGGCAGTCCCGCCTATGGCCGACAATGTCAGTGCCAGACAGTACGTCGAGAGGACGCTGAGCCTCGGAGCACGTGATCGATTCATTGCGGCAACGTCTCCGGGCGGATATGCTCTCGTTTGATTTTGGGTGATTCCACGTTGAAGTCGATGAACCGGCCATAGGCCTGGAGGACAAGAAGAGGAAACACCACATCCAGCCACCAGCCATATTGAAACAACCACAGGCTGAGAGGCACCAGCAAAACGTTCACGACGAAACGAGCGACGCGGGTCCCCCATGATTTTGTGAAATAAGAAAACGAAAGACTGAAGGCCGCGACAATTGTGATCACAATGATCCATCGCAAGCCGACGTTCAATTCCCGAATTTGGCCATATTCCAGCAGAGCATTGATTTCATTGATGACGATGAGAGCGCCTGACATCTCGCCCAGAGGCGTCACATGACGGTCGCCCGCCGTCGCATAGCTCGATCCGATAACCACAATCTTACCCGCGAGCCAATCCGAGCTGAGAGGTCGATCTGGCCGAGGATCTGTGATAAGCGCGGCCTGGAGCTCAGAGAAATATTCGACTTGCACGGACGCGGGATAGAACTTATAAAAAATCCGTTGCTCCAAGTCCGTGGGATGCGGACTGATGACGATCGGCCGAGGAAGAACGGTATCATCCAAGCGCCATTCCTGAGGAGCTTGGCGACTGACCGAGAATGCCGCAGGGCGGTTTCCAGAGAGACAATGGCCCGCTGAGGGTGCAAACCGACGGCGGAGTTCCGCCTGGAAGCGCTGAACAGAAAACGGCTCGCCCTCCAGTTTTGGTTGCCGAAGAAGCGCCCATGCGAGGAGCGCCACGGAGGGCACGACATGAGGCTCTTGCTCCAGACAGGTCGGCTCATAAAGCCGCCAATTGCGTAATACGCCGTCCTCATCTCGTTGAATGAGAGAGGAGGCCCAATGCAGTACGGCTGAAGAGTTCACCACGGATTCTAAAAACTCAGACGGCCGTTCTTCGAAGAACGGCCCAGGATCGTCGCCCTGTCCCCCAGGTGGAACGTTTGTCTCATCCAGCCTGTTGCGGCCGAAAGACTGGCCGATGGTACGGACGAAGATCATCGGTGTGCGCAAATTCCGCGTGTCTGTGGTCACAGGGCCGACCTCTGTGACCTCGCGAGAATAGGCCTGAAGGTACCCAGAGAGTTCCGCATCGGGGTCGGGAAGCATCTGAAGATCGCTGACAGGCCCGGGTGCGCGCTGTAGCGGTCCGATATATTTGGCCAATTCGATATCGACGACTAATAATTTGGCAGGGGCCCCGACCGCAAATTGAATCAACCGCAGCAGCTTATCCCTGGGAACGAAGAGCGGTTCGTTCCATCGCTGATGGGTCTGCTCATCGATGTTGATAAATACGAACCGTTCTGCCGAGGCGTGAGAATGGGCAGGCCGGTCCTTCCAAAAATTGATCGCCCAATCGGTCGCCGCTGTTTCCGCGAGATTGAAGGCCGGTAGATAGGGACGCGCAACCGAGAGAAACATCGCGGCGCCTAAACCAATGGCGAGGCTTTTCAGAAGGTGCTGCGCGAAGGGGAGCAGCTGACTCCACAATTTGATAAGGGGCGCCACATACGGATTGAGCGGGCCCGCGACCAATTGAAGCGAACTCTTCAGTCGACCTACGATATTGAAATAATCAACCATCGGCAGCCTTACGAACTCGAGGTCTGCGGAAACGGCGCGATGGCCGAGGGACGCGCGCGAACCGAAAACTGAGACATGGGCGCGCCAAGCCATAACCGCCGCGGCTTTGCGGCGATAGTGTACCAAAATGAGACAGGGTTCTGGTAGTATTCACTGGCACGCAGCATTCAGCATGTCCGGGGAGCTCGCTCATGACCCGCTTTCCTCTCCTCGTCAGGCATCTTCTCGGCCTCTCGTTACTCGTGTCACTTTGTTTTCCTGCCTTCAGCGAAGCCGACGTCAGGCGGGCACTCCTCGTGGGGATTGATCAGTATGATCGCGGACCTTCTACGGCCACGAACTCCGCAATCACCGGCCGTCCGGGTCGCCGAACCTGGCCAAATCTTCAAGGCTCAGTCAACGACGTCATCACGATGCGGGAGGTCCTCATCCATCGGTTCGGTTTCAACGACGCCGACATTCTCGTGCTAACCAATCAACAGGCTACACGAGCCAACATCCTCACCGCCTTTCAACACCATCTCATTGATCCCGCGAGAGCGGGCGATCTCAGCATTATCTTTTATGCAGGGCACGGATCCAGGATTTATAATTCGAATTCCGCCGAACTCGACAAGAAAGATGAAACCATTGTCCCTGCCGATGCCAACTCCAACACCGACGCCACACGCATCATAGACATCCGGGACAAGGAATGGGATCG
This sequence comes from uncultured Nitrospiraceae bacterium, assembly GCA_963839785.1. GTDB lineage: Bacteria > Nitrospirota > Nitrospiria > Nitrospirales > Nitrospiraceae > Nitrospira_A. Next base: position 379,079 of record CAWIWD010000021.1, on the reverse strand, counting down.
TCTCTTCACGCAGGTCCTCGACCGCGGGGCCAAACTGACCGCCATTTTTGACAGCTGTCACAGCGGTTCGATCTCCAGAGGATTGATTCCCATGACGGCGGCGGTCCGTTCGCTTGAGGAGGATACACGGGACGTCGCCCTGTTGGTTGGACCAGAACCACCCGCGCATGCACCCGGTCAGGAACCTGAAAAACGTGATGGAGCCCTCATCGTCTCAGCCGCGCAGGAGGATCAACCGGCGAGGGAGGCGGCACGCCGAATAGGAGACCGCAAAGAATGGCACGGCGCCTTTACGCTCGCGCTCGTCGATACGTTGAATGAATTACCGTCAACCGCAACCGCCCAACGAGTCTTCGACCAAGTCACAGCCAAACTCAAGGCCGCGGGCCACAATCAGGATCCGGAGCTCGCAGGGTCATTCGTGAGACGGCACGGCCCGTTATTCGGAGGCGAGGCCGGGGGCCAAGATCATATCGTCCGCCTCAATATTGTGCGAGCCTATGGGCCTGAGAATGTGGAGATTCAGGGAGGAACGGCGGTAGCGTTGACACCGGGGACCGAATTGGTCGGAGCGGCAGGAGCGTCTACCCGCCAACCTGTGCGCCTTCGCGTCAGTAAAGTGCATGATCTCCTCGTCAGCCAAGCTGTTGTCTTGCAGGGTTCGTGGAAAGACCTCCGGCCAGGAGACGAGCTGGAAATCGTCCACCGCGGCCCTAGCCACCACAGTCCCTTCCGGCTTTGGCTACCACCCGCGATCGACGACACCATTGCCGCCTTGCGACTGGCATCCGACGTACGATTGGGTCTCCCTTCTTCTGCTTCGTGGGTGGATGATCCGACCATCACTCCACCAAGCCACCTGGTTTTTTGGAATGGAAAGGAATGGATACTGAGCCCACCCTCCAAACGAGCAGTCGCCCTTGGACCTCACCCGACTGCGGCGCAGGTCGTTTCGTCGCTGGGCTCGGGCAGCTCACACCTTCAGCTCTTTATGAATCTCCCGCCTTCCCGAACGTTTCGCGAACGGCTCACCCTTGCAGTAGCTCAATCAGAATTTTCGGCCGAAGTCACGACCGATGCGGACGAAGCAGATTATGTGCTGATCGGACGCGCGGCCTCAGGTCACAATGAGCACGCCTGGGTCCTGCGGGCCTTTTCTGATAACACCGAAGGCCCCGCGCACACGTCGCCTATGCCCCTGCCGGTTCGCACGGCATGGGGAAGTGACATGAACGATCAAAAGAACTGTCAATCGGGAGGCCTTCGCGACTGCATCTCCCGTATGGCTAAGTTACACCATTGGCTGACGGTAAAAGGACCGGAAGACAGCGGACGCTTTCCCTACCGGCTCGGGTTTGAATCCCTCGCGGATCGGGCACCCGTAGCAAGAGATACCCTCTACGCCGGAACGTATCGTCTTATCCTCAGAGGCGACGCGGAATCGGTCCGCCGCGTGCAGGACACGTGGGGAATACAGTCGCGGTATGTCTACGTCTTCGCGATCGACCAACAGGGGCAATCAAGCCTGCTCTTTCCCAACGATTCATCCAAGGATAAGGAAAATTGGCTTCCGACCGCAGCACAGTTAAAACAGACATCCTCTACGCCTGTTCAAGTCCCGTTAGGAGACAGCGGAATGATAACCGTCCATGAGCCCTTCGGCACCGACACGTATATCATGCTGACTTCGGCACGCCCCATACCTCGCGTCAAAGAACTTGTGGAATCGGACCAGGTTGTCAGTAGCCAGGATCCATTGAGAGGGCAAGGGGACTGGTCGATCGATCGACAGTTTTTGCGAAGCGTACCGGTGAGGGACCGCTGACACGCACTGGCACTTGACTGGACATCGGACTTTCTTTATAGGACTGCTGCCGGCGAATACATCCACCAGAGGGTTCATCCATGCGTATCCCCTCCTCGCGTCACTCGTGGCCTCTGGTTTTCGTTGCTCTCTGCCTGCTGGGCGCGAATGGATGTCCCATGCAAGCCGGCTGCGGAGTGTCGGGGGGAATGCCCGGCACGCAACAAGGCTTCGGCGCACAAAGCTGGACTTGCCAGGCATCGGTTCAAATTGCCAAAGGCGCCACCATTAGTAGCCCCGGCCCGGTTAAGAAGGAACTGCTGGCCAAAAAAGAATCGGCGGAAATCCAGGTCGCCAGCCTACGGAATGAGTTATCTCAGTCGGAGGAACGCGCATTCGGGTTCAGTGGGAAGGACGGCGGTACCACGCCGGACGAGAGAACACGCACTGACGACCTCACCAACAAACTGACTAAACTCCTCGACGCGACCGACAAACTCGATCAAGTCATGAAGGCGCTGGAAACCTTGACGCCTCCTGCGGGCACCTATGCCCTGGACGATGGGACCTGGACGGTGGACGGCGATCGAGTCACCTTCAATTCACGCGCGCCCTACATTCCCAGCAAGAACGTCACAATTCCTTATGTGATCCGGTCGCCCCAAGGTGAGGTCATCGAAACGGGATTTCTGCCCATCGATTCGATCCGAGTCGAACCACGACCCTAAGGTCACCTGGAGAGCCCTGCCGATCTGGTGGAGACGACTCTTCACAAAGGATATGCCTTGAGATGGTCCCGGTCGATGATGGTGGTTGCTCTCGGCCTGATCCTCATCTGGGCGGCCCCGGCGTACGGCGAAACGTTTCTCCCCTCTTCTCATCCCAAGGTTAAAACCACTCAAACTATTTATGACCGTTTGGTCCGCACAATCGGCGATTCCCGCACGCCACCGGATTTCCGGATGGTGGCCGGCAAGGCGGCGCAGTTCGATGTCGCACTCTATTCAGCAAGCCGGCGCGTGATCTATGTGGAGGAAGAGTTTTACGATCTCGTGCAGGCATCGCTGTCATCGAGTGCATCGCAAGCTCTCGCCTTGATCCTGGGCCACGAATTGGCCCACTTTTACCGCAACCACGCCTGGGCAGAAGACTTCAATCGGTCCTTCGCCCAGCGCCAGATCATGCCGCTTGATAAGAGCACGGCTCCAGGCGGGTCCTTTCCGGTCGAGACGGCAATCGAGCGTCGTCGACTGGAGGCGGAGGCTGACTATTTCGCTGGATTCTACGGCTACCTGGCCGGTTACCCCACCGTCACTATTGCGCCTCAACTGTTTGACAGCGTCTACGCGCACTATCAGTATAATCCGGCGTTACCAGCCTATGAACATCTGCGGCAACGAAAAGAAACCGCACGCGAAGCCCAATACAAACTGCTGTCCTTGATTCCTCTGTTCGAGGCCGGGGTACAGTCACTGTTGATCCGGGACTACGACAGCGCCGGCCGAATCTTCAATCGCGTCGCGACCGATTTCCCCAGCCCTGAAGTCTTCAGTAACGCGGCAGTCGCCGACATACTCGCTGCGCTGCAAGGGGACAGCCTGACCGACCGGCGCTTCGTCTATCCAGTCGAAATCGATCCCGATACCCGATTGAGCGGCGAGACCAAACGCGGGCCCATGGACCTGACTCCGGAAGAACAAGCCGAGCGTCGCCGCACGCTCCTGGATCGGGCGAAGCGGACCCTTGAAAAGGTTACGAAGCTGCAGTCTTCCTACGTGCCTGCGCACATCAACCTGGCCTGCGTATACGACTTGTTGGACGAGTACGATCTCGCGACGATCGAGGCCCACACCGCAATTTCGCTGAGCCAGAGTCAAGAACTGCCGGTCTCTCTTGCCCATGCCCGGACCATTACGGGAATTGTGCTGGCCCACCGAGGCCACCACGAGCAGTCCATACAGGAATTCAAGCGGGCGGCGGAACTGGGAGACCGGACAGCGGCGCAGAATCTTGCTGCCGCACGCTACATCGGAGCGGAGCGAAGGCCCGATCGACACCGCTGCCGCATATCTTCCCGAGACAGCCGGAGGCATCAACATCGCCGACATCTCAGAGAAGGATTTCCTCCGCACGGCAGGGACTCGCACCCTCGGTCGTTGGGATGAAGGCCCGGACGAATCGCCGGCCCTTGTCGTTCAGCTGATCGAGATAGGCGCCGCTCGTGTCACGGCGCTCGTTCGAGGAACCGGCTCAATGAGGACGGTGGTGTTTATTGCGAGTGCTGCGAGAGAGGCCGTGGGAGAAACGGTACGGGGCATCAGAGCGGGACAAACCGCTGAAGCAGTAGAGCGTACCTACGGCCCGCCTGGATCCAGTTTGAGCCTTCCACGCGGACGTTATTCAGGCTACCACGACCGTACCGGGCGGGACGAAACCGGGATCATTTTCCGATATGACGATGTCCAGGTGGTCCACGAATGGGTGGCTTACCGAATCGACCACAACTAGCGCGTTGCCCCCATGGCGGAACGAGGGGCAGGCATACGCAACCATCACGATCTGTCAGGAAGTTCTGGCAGCGTGACGAACCATGCTGCCAGGACTTCCATTCCTGACGAACGAATGACGCCTATGAGGCGAACACTAGTGAAGGCCAATTAGAATCTGGCGACAACCTGAAACGTGGGTCCCCAGGTAATGTCATTGTTGGCCAACGGAGCATTGTTGATATTGATGATCTGTGCGCGGAATCCCACCTGAATCGCGGACCCGATTCGACCTGCCCTCGTATCTACACCCGGACCATCGAAGGAAAGCCCCATTTCTGCGGAGTATCCGGTGACGCCGTTCGCCTTCACTTGATTCTGTCCGCTGGCGTTAGAATTTTCGTCGTAAAATCCGAGGGCGAGATTGCCGTAAGCGCTGACAGGTCCTGCGATGGCGCCGGAGCCGAAGACGCCGACGAAGGGGCCACTAATCCACACAGACTCTTTGGCCGGTCCCGCCAAGGTCAGGAGTTGGCTGCTGAAACGTTGCTGCATATGGTAATAGCCGCCGAAGATACCGAACCCTCTCCAGATGGAAAGCGCCCCGGAAATGGAATAGTCCCGCCTGGTGGCCGACGTGTGATCGGTTGGGCCAGGAAACCCCGGCTCCACATTGTTGCCGAACGAGCTGAAATCGAATCCCCCTGCCTGCAGCCAGGTAAAATTCACGGACAATCTATTCATGAACTCATCGTCGCGCAATTTGTATGAACCGGTGATACTGGGGCCCATCAATGCCGTCGTATCCGATGTCCGCGATGCGTTGATGCCTCGTGCGAACCCGGCCGCCTGCCATTTCGCGACCCAAAACTTCATGCCCATATCCAGGGAGAATCGGTCACCCAGAACTCCATGACTGGGTGTGTCCGCGATCCTCAGCCGCCGCGACGTGCTCAACTGACATAGCCCCGATCAACATCGCGACGCACGCCACGATCAATAGCTTCCTACCCACAAGTGCCATGTGCTTCCTCCTCCGATTATGTGACCCACTCGACTCGACGTTGATATGCGATCTGTGCGCTGCGCACTCACTAGAACCCGCCGACGAACGGCGCGCGGGCTCCCTTCCTCGGCTTCTCTTCCGGCTCTGGGACCTGCCCTCTGGCGGGCGCCTCCTTGGCGATCCGCTCCGCTTCGCGCCTCCGAACCTGCTCCTGCTCCAACGCCCGCCGCGTATCGGCCTCGCGCTGGCGCTGTTCTGCCAACAGCCGCTCGAGTTCCTCGCGCTGCTTTTTCTCTTCCGCGGCCCTGCGTTTCGACTTCTTCTTCAGCATGGCGTTGGTCTGCCGCCGCTCTTTGCTTGGCCGCCTGTTCCGCCGCCTCTCCGCCCTTGCGGGCATCGGCCGCCTGTCGCTCCGCTTCCAGGCGCTGCCGATGTTCGTCCTCGAGTTGACGCTTGACGTCCGCCTCCTCACGGCGCTGCTTTTCGAGCTGACGCTCGAGTTCCATTAAGTGCGCGCGTTCCCGGTCCAATTTTTCTTTGGCGTCCGATTCGATCCTGCGCCGGTCCTCGGCCAAACGCTCCAGCTCCTTCTGCAAGTCGTCCCTGTGCCTTGTCGCGCTGTTGCCGAATGGCCTGTTCGGTTTTCAGGCTTTGCTCTTGCATGGCTTGCGCCGCAGACGCCAACTGCAACACGAACTGTCCGCCTTCGTCATTCGCATTTTGAAGCGGTTGGCTGCGCGGCATCTGGTCCGCGTTGCGGGCAACCAGCGGAATGACGTTATCCGCGATGCGACTGGGAACCAGATACGGTTCGTCATTCTCTCTCAGAAACTTGATGAGGTGGTACGCGAATACGCTGTGCCCGTCTTTGCCCTGGTCGGCGACCGGTTCGGTGCTTCCGGAAGTGAACCCCCAGCGAGAGCGTTTGGCATAGAGTTTCGCGTAATACTTGTCGGTCAGGCGTGGAAGAATGGCGCGCGTTTGAGCGAACAGATTACCGCTGAAACAGGAGTCCGCGATCACATACACATGGCGGGCGCGCATCGCGGCGACATAATTGCGGATCGCCGCATCGAGGATCCAGGACCCTGGTTCGTCGATGTTCCCATCGACCGGCACCCACCAGGCCAGCTGATTGTCATCGCTGTATTGTCCATGCCCCGCGTAATAGATCAACACACTGTCGGAGGGACCTGTCTCGCGTGCAAGTTTGACGAATGCGCCTTCGATGCGGCTACGGGTCGCATCCGCGTTCAGGAGCATCTTGATGCGCTCCGGTTTGAATCCATAGCGGTCTGCCAAAACCTGCCGGATGCCGGTCGCGTCCGCCACGGCGGTGCGCAACTTCGGAGCGCCCGAGTAGTCGTTGATTCCGACGATCAAGGCCCAATACTGCCCTTCGATCGCCACCTCTCCCGGGACCGACTTCAGAACAGGACTCGCCCCGCGCACCGAACCCTTGTCCTGCCCGCACCATCCAATCGAGGGCAAAGCGGTGAGACTAAGCACGATAAACACGGCACCCAATTGAAGACACAAATTGGGCATAATTCCCTCAACATTCGTCGCACAACCTATTACGCGAATTGCCGGAGGCTGGGGAGTCTACAACAGCCACCCTTTGCCTTTCAATCGGGCGGGGGCCACAGATCTGGCGCAGGCGCTATAAAACTTCGTTGCGACGGTCCCATCAAGTGCATCGTTCAGAAATGTGCGGGGTCATGAAGGCTCGAGCCTGCCGTAATACCAGCGATTCGCGAGAGTCCACCTCCTTTCATTGACAAGAGGGAGTACCGAAAAATAGACTACGCCTTCTTGCGTATGGTTGAACCTATTCATAAGCAAGCGCGACAGAAGGAAAGGCCACGACGAAGGTTCGCTTTTCTTCGGCATCCCGACGGGGATGATGACGCAGAAGGCATCGGGTTCTGAAAGGGGTACACCATGCGCAGGTTCCTGTGGGCTATCAGCGCGGCCCTCTCGATCCTGACCCTCGCCCCGGTCCCTCTGTCCTAGCCTCTCCGCCTGATACCCCCACTCGCCTTTTGAGCGGTCACACCAGCGAGATTCTCACCATCGCCTATTCGCCGAACGGCCATCTTCTGGCCACGGCCGGCATCGACCAAACCATCAGGCTCTGGGACCCGGAAAGCGGACGGGACTCAAAAGTGCTTCGCGGCCACATGGGAGCCGTCCATGCGCTGGCCTTCTCACCGAACGGGAAACTCCTGGCCTCCGGCAGCGCCGACACGTCGATACGAATCTGGGACGTCGACTCGGGGCAGGAGGTCCGTGCCGTCACATCCAATTTTGGAGCGGTACGGGCCGTGACCTTTTCAGCCGACGGAAAAACGCTCGCGACCGGGGGCAACGACAGCAGCCTTCGATTCTGGGACGCGCCGAGCGGCAAGGAACTCCGGTCGGTTCGCGGCCAATTCGGCATCGTCTACAGCATCGCCTTTTCCCCCGATGGCACGACGGTCGCTACCGGAAACAGCGACATCCGTTCCACCTCTGGGATCTCGCCACGTCCCGTCAACGCAGCACCTTGACCGGTCATACGGGAGCCGTCTACGGGTGGCCTTTGCTCCGGGAGGCCCTTGTTGGCGAGCGCCTCCGCCGACGGCACCATCCGCCTGTGGGACGCCGAGACAGATCAGGAACAGCCTGACCCTCACCGGCCACAAGGGAGAGGTTTTTGGATCGCCTTTCACCCCGACGGCCGTTCGCTTGGCCTCCGCCGGCGCTGATGGCACGGTTCGCATCTGGGATCGGCTCGGGCCATGAACGTTACCCACTGACGGGCCATAAGGGACCCGTCGCGCGCTCGCCATTTCTCCGGACGGCCTCATCGTCGCCAGCGGAGGACGCGATAAGACCGCGCGGCTGCAACCAAGCGTTCGGCGGCCGTGATCACGGCACTCCTGGCCGAAAAGATCAAACAGCGGGGAAACGAGATCGGCGCCAGCCCCTCCCCGCCTCCCTTGCCGGAAGCGGAACTCTCCATCCGCCCGGTCGAACTAAAAGCCGGACAGCCGGTGACCCTGACCCTGACGGTGACCAACAAAGGGAAGGGTCCGCTGTACCGGTTCCAGGCCAAGACCAGAAGCGACGATCCCGCTCTGAACGGCCTCCTGTTCTATCTGGGAAAACTCGACCCCGGCCAGAGCGCCGCACGATCAGCGTCACTCTGCCGCTGCCGGCCGACCGCCCGGACGGCACCATTCCCCTCTCCCTGTAGTTCGAAGAGTACAACGGTTTCGTTCCGGCGCCATTGCAAGCCGTGCTGTCGCTGACGGCCTACCACGGCCGCGGTTTGCCTATACCCATCAACTGCTGGATGACGGCTCGGGACAATCGGTCGGCAACGGCGACGGCCGCATCCAAACCGGCGAAGCCATGGACGTGCTGGTGACGGTCAAAAATGTCGGCCCGGTCCCGGCCCAGCATACCACGATCGATTCGCTGCCTCTCTCCCGAGATTTGCGCCTGAGCCACTCCGTCATCGACTTCGGCCCGCTGAAACCAGATGAAACGAAAACCGCCCGGGTGAATCTCTTCGTCGCCGCAACACCAACGCCGACGATCTCCCTCTTCGACTCCTCATCCGGGAACGGGGCATGAACGTCACGCTCGACGAAACGGTGACGCTGGCCATCGACCATCGTCCCTCGCCCGCAAATCATCGCCACCAACAAGCTCGTCGCGGTCGGACGAAGCCTCCGCCAAAATCCACAGCGGCGCCGGCGCCGAAACCTCCGTCATCGCCTCGGCCGCGAAGGATCAGGCCCTGGCCGTCACGGGCGAACTGGGCGACTGGTGACGCGTGCAGATGACGCCAAAGGAAGCCGGCTGGATCGCCAAACGTGACGTGCGTGACACCGCCGAACCGGCCAAAGGAGAGATGCCGATTCCGGCCATCGCCGGCGCGCCGGTGATGAAACTGTTTCAAAACGCGCCGCCGGTCATCGCCCTGGCTTCGCCTTCCGACGGCACGGAGGTCACCGCGGAGAAGATCCTCCTCGCCGGCGCCGCCGCAAGCGAACGGGGCATCGCGCGGGTGGAGATTCGTCTGAACGGACAACTGCTGACCCAGCGCGAGGCGCGCGGGATCGCCGTCAGGCCGGACGCGCCGGCTCCCAACCCAACCTGGAATTCTCTGAACGGCTGGCGCTCAAGGAAGGCAAAAATGACATTCTCGTCTCCGCGATCGACCGGGACAACCTCTCGACGCAACGCGTCATCACCGTCATGCGGAACATGGATCGCGGGAAGGTCTGGGCGGTCGTCATCGGGATTTCCAAATATAAGACGGTCCACCCGCTCCGGTACGCGGACCTCGACGCGCTGGCCTTCAATGAATATCTGACGCGCAATGTGGGCGTCCCGCCGGCGCAGATCACCCTGCTGCTCAACGAACAGGCCACGCTGACCAGCCTCAAGCGCACGCTGGGCACCGAACTGAAACGCAAAGCCGCGGAGAAAGACACCGTCATCATCTATTATGCCGGGCATGGCGCCCCCGAAGCGGATGCCTCAGCCTCCGACGACGACGGACTGGAGAAGTACATCGTTCCCTACGATGCGGATCCGAAAGACCTCTATACCACCGGCCTGCCGATGCGCGAGGTCGAGACGATCTTTAACCGGTTGGCGCCGGAGCGCGTCATTTTTATCAGCGATTCCTGCTACAGCGGGGCGACCGCCGGACGTACCTTTGCCACCGCCTCGCGCCGAGCCATCGTCTCCGACACTTCTTGACTCGATTGTCGAAGGGCAAGGGACGCATCGTCTTGAGCGCGAGCAAAGCCAGCGAGGTCAGCGAAGAGCGGGAGGATCTGGGCCACGGTGTCTTCACCTACTATCTGCTGGAAGGGTTGCGTGGCAGCGCAGACACCGATCAAGACGGCATCGTGACCGTGGACGAAGCCTACGGTTATGTCTCAAAGAAGGTGCCGGAAGTGACCGGCCAGAATCAGCATCCCATTAAAAAGGGCGAAGTGGAAGGACAATTGGTGCTGGGACAGGTGAGGTAGTCCCGCTCCAATCATATTTCTCGCACAGTCCGTTTCGTTGTCGATGTAAGGAGGACATCTTATGACAGCTTTATCATTCATTATTCTATTTATCCTGCTTGCGGACATTTCGCAGTGCTGTCAGGCTGCGCGGAAGTCGAAGTCGCCAAGCCGTCCGGTCGACATTCCGTCCCGCATCTATACCGCCAATGAAAGCTCAAACGACGTCAGCGTGATCGACGCCACGACGTTCGCGTCGATCGGAAGCATCGACTCGAAGAACCAATCGACTCATGACATCGCCGTCTCTCGCGACGGCCGCCGCATCTATGCCACCAACCTGGCCAGCGGCCGACTCTCGGTCATGGATGCCGGAACCATGGAAACGATCGCCTCAATCTATACGGGCCAGCGCTGCCACGTCGTCGCGCTTACCAACGACAACAAGCAGGCCTGGGTGGCGAATATCGGCGACAACAATATTTCGATCATCGATACGGACACGTTTCGCATTCTGGGAACCATTCCGACGGGCAAAGGCCCCACGGGCCTCACCTTCTCGCATGACGGCAAGTTCGCCTATGTCAGCACCTCGGGGGACAAGACCGTCAACATCATCGACACCGCCACCCACCAGATCGTGAAGGCCATCCCGGTCGGAGCCAACCCGCATTTTCTGGTCGTGGGCCCCCAGGGCTTCGTGTGGGGCACCAATACCGGAGGCACGGACATCTATGTGATCGATCCGGCCACACAGGAAATCGCCGGCACGTTGGAGGTCGGAGCGAAGCCGCAGCAGATCGCGTTCGGCTACAAGGGGATCCAAGGCCCCAACGTCTATGTGACGGTCGGCGGGCTCAACAAGGTGCTCGCAGTCCCTGCAGATCCCAAACACCTGAAAATCATCGATGAAATCAGCGTCGGCGAAGGGCCGAACGGTATCTGGGCCAACCCGGAAGGCACCCGCCTGTTCGTCGGTCACGACAAGGGCAATGACCTGCGCGTCATTGATACCGGCACGAGCCAGGTCATCGCCACGGTTCCCGTCGGGCGCAAGCCGATCCGGGTAGTCGTGTCACGATGATTTCAGCAGCGGTCCGGCTGACAGGGGCCGGGCGATACGACGATTAACATCGACATCGGCATTCCAGGGGGCATGGAGGACTCTATGACAAAACAGTCATTCATTGGTGCGATGGCCGTCACATTGACACTCATCGGCCTGGCCTCGCTCGCCGGTGCCGCCAGTGCGCCGGTCGGCTGGGCCGTCAACGCCATCGGTACCCTGACGATCGTTCGGACGGATGGCGTCCAGGAGCAGCTGCAGGGCCGGAAGACCCTGCCACTTTATGAAGGAGATGTGCTCAAGACCGACGCCTCGAGCCAGGCCTACGTGCAATTAAAACAAGGGGTGAACATCGCCCTCAACGAAGAGACGACGTTCAAAATTCTCTCGCGCTGGCAGAAGGACAAGCCGACGACCTGGATCCTCCGCCTCACGCAGGGTGAGGTCTGGGCCAAAACAGCCGGAGACGGGCCGAAGGCCTTTGAAGTCGAAACCCCGGTCGCGACGGCGGCGGTGAAAGAAACGGAGTTCAATCTCAAAGTTCAGGAAGACGGCCAAAGCATCCTGACCGTCATCGAAGGAATCGTCCAGTTCGGGACAGCGTTCGGGACCTGCCCGATCCGCACCGACACCATTAGCTACGGCGTACGCGGGAAGAAATGCACCAAGCCGGCAGCCTCCGACGCCAAAGCCGCCAAGGCCTGGACGCAGACGTTAGTGCCAAAACCGGTGGAACCGTGAAGTGAGGTAGTTAGGCTCTCACATACATGGACATGCCTCAAAGACCATTCATGGCCGCGGAGAGCTTCAAAACGGTTCCTCTCCCCTTTTACTCAGGAGATCGATCGAATGCGGATCCAATGATGAGGATAGTCGGCTCGGCTGCCATGGAAGTGCCTGTAGCGCACCGCTCACAACACACCGACCCAGGAGGAGCGAATGACGAGCCATCATCGACGGGTACGAGTCATGCCTTTTTATATCGTCAATCCTTGTGACTATTTGTATCGGCCTTGGAACGATTTCAACACTCCTGCCAATCATAACGGCTCCATCCCTGGTGATCGCAGGAGAGGATGGTCCGACAGGAGGTGGGACGGGATGCCAGAGCAACGGGAACTGCCAGGGAACGTTATATAAAGATAAAAACGAAACCTGGATCGCTGGTGGTATCCGGTCCTGTAGCGGATGCCATGCCGTTCTGTCCAGACTCACAGACACCTCCCGCCGCCCTGTCACCGGCGCAACGCAAGTTCATCGGAGATGCCAAAACATTCTGGGCATTGCACGCTCAAGCACAATCGGATCCGACGCTTCGGGCGTCGGTACCGAAATCCAGACTGAAGCCAATCCAGACACTATCGCCTGAATTTCGTGCATTGGTAAAGAAATAACGGGCAGAAGGAATTCTCCATGAGCCTGTCCCGTCGAAGTTATTGGGCACTGCCCCGCCGCCCTTTATATTAAGAAAAAGAAGGCGACGGTGGAGCTTTCGATCAAAGAAACAACCGGCGACGAAGACAAATTAATAACGCTGGGGAAAAAAGCGGTCGGCCGATTTTGATCATAGTTTGTGGTGACAGCCCCGAATAGGGTGGTCCAAAAGGCACCGTAAATAATAAAAGGAAGCACCATGTCTCATATTTCCTCTCGCGTGACGCACCTAGGCATGTGTCTTTGGATTGTTGTTTCATTCGCAGCGACATCGACCTTCGCCACCCCGCCTAAGGTCGACCCTTGCAGCATCTTGACGACGACAGAGGTGGAGCAGGCCGTCGGTCCGTTGAAGGGCACGCCCACGGGCGACAAGGAAGGCGAAGCCGCCTGGTGTAACTATGAGTTCGCCAACGGCAAGGATCTCATGGAAGTCTGGGTGTTTCCGGCCGACGCGATCAATCGAGGTCGAAAGGTTTCCAAGAATCCTGTCCCCATCAAGGGACTCGGCGACGACGCATTCATGGATCGTGGCATGCACGGGATCAACTACGTGAACCTCTTCATCAAGAAGGGAGCCACGACCGTAAAACTTTCCATCCAGGAAACCGCCGGCGACGAGGAGAAATTAAAGGCATTGGGGCAGAAGGCGATACGTCGGTTTTGACGTCACAAATACCCGCATTCTTGCATTACGTGGTTGACCCGGAGCCGTAGCCCTGCGTATGCTCCAGCCTTCTCAGAGGATGGGCTGTAAAGGCCCGTCCCGTGCGGCACGGGGAGATCCTACGTGATGCTTCAACGAGTCAGCACAGTTCCTCTCCCAACGATCCAAACCCAATCAAAATTGAACCGCCGACCTTCATTTCACGACCTAATCCGTGTCATGAACGCCTATTCGCCAGTCGGCACTGCCGCGACGATTATCGCCATGAACCTTTCAACGCGACGCAACGACAGAGAGACAAGATTACGGAACTATGAATAAGCATATCTTCAACCATACTGGAGGCCGGATGAAATCCTGCGGACGAAATGCCCTACCCTTTGCGGCCATGACGATTGCCGCACTTGCGATGTGCCTACCCCTCGAGTGAATGCCGGAGAGTCAACCCTCGAACCCTCCCTGCGCCAATCGATGGAACAACTCATCGAACAGTACATCAAGACCCACCCCGAGGTGATCGAACAATCGCTGCAAGCGCTCGACGCCAAACGGGAAGCGGAGGAACGGGCGCGACAGAAAGTGGCGCTCTCCAAACACCAACAGGAATTGCTCAATGATCCAACTTCTCCGGTGAGTGGAAATCCATCCGGCGACATTACCGTGGTGGAGTTCTTTGACTATCGATGCGGCTACTGCAAGAAGGCAGCGGGCGCGGTGACCCAATTACAGAAAGAGGACCGGCGGGTTCGAGTCATCTACAAAGACTTCCCGATCCTGGGCGAAGCGTCAGAATTGGCCGCCAAGGCCGCCTTGGCCTCGAAGGCACAGGGCAAACATCAGGCCTTTCATGAAGCTCTGCTTGGATCCAAGGGCGACATGACGAAGGACAGCATTCTGAGCCTTGCCGGCGAAGTCGGACTTGATGTGAAACGTCTCGAGCACGATATGGCGAATCCCGAGTGGCAGACGGTCATCGACCGCAATCGTGCACTGGCCAAAAACCTGGGCATCAGTGGCACGCCTGGCTTCATCGTGGGCACCGAACTGGTACCGGGCGCGCTGGATGTGAATGGACTCAAGGAACTCATAGCCCGGGCAGGGAAATAAACCAGGATGAGGGAGGAACCACGAAATCGCAACAAATGACTCCGGATCCTGTGACAGAGCCGGGCAGTCCCCGATGAGACGTTCTCGAGGATCGAGTGCAACGATGGAAATGATCTCCCACCAACAGCGAGTGCGGCACGGCATCATCGGCTGCCTAGTCCTGCTCGGCCTCATATCGACAACAGAGGTATGGACCGCCGATCAGGCAGATCTGACCGCACCGCCGTCGCAGACGGAACCTCCCGACGGCGAGGTGCAGGAGCGCGGCCTGCCGCTCGCGCCGGCCCACGGGGTTTCAACCCAACGCCTCAGCGCCACTTCTGCGCTACATCGGCGCCCACGGCGAATTTGACCGCCGTTGCCAATGCGCTGAGCTTGAAAGCGCGCAAGAGCCTACACGACGGTGATCACGACAGGTGGCCGGGCTAATCCTCACCCGAATCCGCGTGGAAATCAGTATCGCCTACATCTCACCGGCAGGCTCGCCGTCCAAGCGGCAACCGTCTCACCCAACCCTACCAGCGGAAATTCGGTAACCTGTTTGTCCGTACCAGAGCCTCCGGTGACACGGGCCGGAACGCATCCCACATGTTGGACCTCCGGCACTGAATGCCCAAGCCCTAAGGCGGACATTTACTGCACCGACATTTCGGAGGCGGACCTCGACCCACCCTCTTCGATATCGTCGTCACGGAAGCCCGCGGGCCTTCTGTGACGCACGACTCGCAGGCAACAGCTTCGAAATCCGTTGCGATCCAATTGCGAGCTACATCGGCGACAGCTATCCGGTTTGGGTGGGCCTACCCCGACGCCGTTTCACCGAGCGCACGGAACAAATTTCACTTCACCACCACCAAAGGGAAAACGGTTTGGATTCAGCCGTTCGGATGGACTCGAACAGAACTAACTACCGCAGCGTATCATCACGTCCATGAACCTTCACCTGCCGGCGATCCTGTGGACCGAACATGATCCGAATCCAGGAGTTCCGTTCGAAGGCCTCTTTCGCTTCTCGGTCGTGAAGCTGCCGGGGAAAACCCAACTGTTCGACTTCGCGCTATTTCCTGATCAGCCGTATCCCGGACCGGACCAGATCCGAGGCAACACATGCATCGCCCATCTCAATTACAAGATCACATACAGTCTGCGTACCTATCCCAATCTATGAGAAACGAAGCCTATGAACGAGGGAAGGCGAAAATGACATGCAGATGCAACTGAACCGTATGGTATTGGGTCTTATTTGCTTATTGGGCGCCTGCCTGTCGGTCGGCTTCGCAGCCGATGCAGACGAGCCGGCCGCATCCGGCGATGCCGGATCCGTGCAGGAACGGGGCATAACCGACAAGCTCAAGGGTAGAACCTTTGAGCACAAGCTTCAACCTCAGCCGGGTGGAACACCTCCGCCGCAGCTCTGCCACACCGAAACCGTCATGATGACGCAGTGCAAATGCTTCAACCAAGCGGAATGCCAACCCCTCACGGCGCTCTTTCCCGGATCTTGTCCCGCCGGTAGCCAGCATTGCGAATTTGTCCCGATGAGCCGAGGTGCCATGCCTCCACTGCCGCCGAATCTGTGCGGGTATCAAATCCCGCTCACTGTGACGAAGTGTTCTTGCCATAACGCCGCCGACTGCCAATTGCTGTCACCGTTCTGCCCCGGCTCCTGTCCGGCAGGGAGCCAGAACTGCGAATGCACGCCGATGCAGAGACGATAAAAAAAGCAGGAACGTGCTTCGAGAGGAACGACGAGACTGAAAGGAGACATGTCATGAATCATCTCCGGGGGGGGGGGGGGGGAGAAGGAAGCAGTTACACGGATCTTCGTCCCTTCGCCGTGCTGGTTCTTCTTGGTGGCGCTCGCCCTGTATCTACGGCCCAAAGCGCCGACTTTTTTTGGGTCACCAAGAAGACCTTCCAACAGCGCGTCCGCCTGTTCCATTTCTGCTGACAAGTTCAATCAACTCGCTGCCAAAAATCCTTCCGGTGCCGCAGCCTGCAAGAACATGGCTGACAACGCACAGTCTCACGGCGGATCTTTCTCGTTCATGTGTGACGCCGCAACGGGCGAGATCTCCTCTGCAACGACTCGAGCTGCGTCTCACTTGGCAGTGCAATGAGAGGGAAGGTTCCCGGTCTGAAGCTGGAGCAGATGCCGGGTGCCCTGCAAGTTCCTCCACCTCCTCCGGGCGGCAAACCCCGCTTGCCGCCGGTTCCGGGAGGCACCATGGCGCCTCAAAATCGGTGAACTGTCAAAAGGGACATCTAGTATGGCGACTGTGCGTAAAGATCCACGCGTACTTTTACATTAACAGGAGGTGAGACATGACTCTGAATCATTCAACGCTGTGGGGGTTGGTTCTGTTGTTTGCGGTCGGCTGCGCGGAAACACCGAAATCGACGTCAACAATGTCAGATGCAGGGACCGTCGCCGGTGATCCCAGTACGGTGCAGGAACGTGCGGTGCCACGTGCGGGCCAAATGGGACCTGGCGGGTCACTCGTCAATCGACCACCCCTACCTCCCCGTTCGCAAGGCGGCGTGATGTCGAGACCCAGCTGCGGCGTCTTAACGTGCGAATGCAAAGGCACGAAGGATTGTAATGAGATGTTTACGTCAGGCGTATGCGGCAGCGAGGCCCAATGCGATAACGGCACAGGCGAATGCGCCTGCTTCAAGAAGGCCGTGGAGTGATACACAAGTGAGGCAATGTTTTAGGAGCCCTATACCCTGAGCTTTGTCACTCGACATACAGGCTGAATAACGACCCCGAAAAGGAGGTCCCATGAAACCCTTCATCCATTCCAATGGCGCGATAGCACTCTTCACCTTAACAATGACAATGACGTCCTCATCTGCCGCGAAGGCCGAACCGATACGGAATCCTCAAAACTGCTCAGGACCCGTGACCATCGGCGTCGCGACCTGCCCGGATAAACCGGGCCATTGGGTCGAATGCATTCCCAGCGGCGATTACATGTGCTGTACCAGCGAATGCCCAAGGCGGAAAGGATTGCGAGCAGATTGAAGCATTCAAAGGTCCGAAAGGAGGCATGACGCGGGTGCCGGGCGGCGCTGCTGCAGAAGGCGCCGGTCGTATCGCCGACTCCCAGTAATCCCCGGGTTCCCAGAGCCGGCATGAATGCTCCCATCATGCGGCGTGGAGTGGAAGGAGATGCCGGAACGCCCTCTCCGGCGGCACCCTGAAGAATCAGGGAAATAAGTCTGCCGGCAGCAGCGAGATGGACGGTTCCCATAGCGCCCCATGCGTTGGAAATAGGAGATAAAAATGAAAAGCAGCAGATTCGCTGTGCCTGTATCGATCCTGATGATTGTCGCATTATGCACAGGTACTCACACTCTGGCTTTAGCTGAGCAAAAGAGGCCACGTCCACAGACTGCTGAAGAAAAAAAGACCAAAGCATGCGAGGTGAGAAATGTTGAATGCATGAATGACTGCAGGAACGGCTTTCATCTGCCCATAGGTTCGCCGTCGGACAAGGTCAGATCCTGTGATCATAACTGTGGCATTGCATTCAATGTATGTATGGCAGCCAAGAGAGGCGGCTTCAATTCAGAAACGTTTTCCGGGCAACGTAAGGGACCAGTCCTGCGCCGGGGCATTGAAGGGGAAGGCTCCACAACTTCTCCGACCGTCCCAGAAGAGCCAGGTAAATAGCGGCCCCCTTCAGCTCTGAAACAAGCGGCATGCCCCTGGTCGGACACACTTGGTAGCGACTAGATAGAGAAGGACAGAGGTCAAAGCGAACCACGCCGAATCGAAACTATAGCAGAGTGAATCGTTGCCCGTGAAGTAGGTTCGACATACCTACACCTTCTCGGCGTGATCGCGGCCCCCATTGGCTGTACTTCTGATGGTGTTATCGATTGCGGATCAGGCAAGCCCTTGAAAAAAATGTACAGAAAAAAGCTCTGTCATCTATACCTCGGCGAAGGTCCCACGCTCCAGAACACACGTCCGGCAACTTTGACGCGCTATCTTTTACCGCACGGAACGCTGCCATCACGCGGGCGCCATCGAGGGCGAGTCCCCGCGTCAGCCTTCCATAGAATCGGACAACACAGGAAAGCACTATATTGGGAGAGGAGATCAATCATGCCGATCCGAGTTACTCAGCGCGTGACATACACCCTTCTATCAATCGGACTCTCAATGGCGCTGATAAGCGGAACACAGACCCCCGACGAACGGACGGCTTATACGGCGGATTTAACCCAGGGCGGACCCGGCGCGATCACCAAATGCCGCGGTGGCGCCGGACTCCGGCGACGTGCAGGAACGAGCAGTGATCCGGGACCATCGGACGGTGCCTGGAACATTCTCCCGCACCCTCCCCCACTACCCCGCCCATAGGCACCACTACTCCCAACGTTCTGACACCCGGCGTGATCGCCCCGCTGGACGGCGCGCAACTGCTCTCGGACCGGACCGGCACCAGGCCCCGACCGCCAACTTGACCCTGGTTGCCAATGGGTTGAGGTTGAAATACAAGAGCCTGACGACACTCGTCGTTGCTCCTCCCAATATACCTGTCACCCAGCCGGTCGAAATCAGCATCGGCTACTATTCCCCGGCCGGCAGTCAGCGGATCACGCAATCATACGTGCGCTCCACCGGCAACCCGGTTTCTCTATAACGACAAGGAAGGCGACGGAAAGCCGCGGCACATCACCGTCAGCGTGTCGTTGAGGGAACAATTGCCGAACGGCGAACGGGCGACCTATGCCCTGCCCTTGGCAGGCCGAATCCCGGACTCCTCTCGATGCACGTGGCGGTGGGGCCGTTCGCCTTCGACCTGATCAGCAGATGCGACGCCGCCGGGAAAAGCGAAATCATCTTCGGCTGGCATTCGCCGGATGGCCAGTATCACAAGTTCAGATTCTCGACCCGCGCCGGATCGCGAACCACCATTGGCTCCTTTGCCTGGTCGCGTCCGGAAGTCAGTTGGTCTCAGCGGTTATACCGGGAGGAACCGGAGTTCTACGATGAAGACAATGCCCTCACCGAAATGTTGTGGGCCTGCCTTCCCTCCGGTTGCGGCTTTCAGCTCAATCCCCCCAACTCGAATCACCTGTTGACGGCCAAGACACAACTGGTGAAGGGCAATTTGAAGGCCCGTAACGACAACTGCCTGGCCTATTTCGAGTATTCAATGACCAAGACTCTACGCTTGTATCCCTACCTCGAGGCTTAAGGAGATTGGCTATGCGGATGACATTTTTAATTTCTGCGCTGATGTCACGTTCACATGGCATCCGATACCCTCATCCTTGCCGGCTATGCAACAATGGCGACCGGTTTTTTGATAGGTCCCGGCGTACAGCCAGTCGCGGCGGCCTGCAGCAGTACCGAGCAATGTTCAAGTGATCGGGTACTGTCTCGCGCCTGAAAGGATTGCCGGGAATCGGAAAAGAATGTCGTCCGCTTCCCTGCAATTTCGATTCGGAGTGCCCGTCGGGTCGCTCGCGATGTCTCATGGGCATCTGCCAACAGCCAGGTTTCAATCTCCGACCGGCCTCCCCGGTGCCGGCACGACACAGGCTGGTGTGGGAGAGACCTGCGGCCCCTACAAGCTCGGCCAGGTTACCAAGAGCCGCGGCTGCAAACCGGGGTTACAGTGCGTCAAAGGCCGTTGCCAACAACCTGCACAATAGGACCATTTTGAGAATGTGCTGTAACCATGAACCTGCAGCTACGCGTGCTCGACAGACGGGGCCAGCTGAGAACAATGGCCTCATGAGGACAATAATGACCGCCTCATACACAAACGCGAAAGGAGAATGGGATGCAAGGAGGACATAAGGAGAGCGTTGGCGATGGCTGGAATACTCGGGGCATTCCTCCTGGTTGTCTGGTCGACGCCATCCCAAGGGGCAGAGTCGGAAGAACAAGCCTGTCCACAAACTCACCCGCTACAAGTTGCCGCCGCCGATAGCGGCATGTCGTCCACCGGCGAAACGGCCCCACCGTCAGGCGACGTGCAGGAGCGGGCCGTCCCCCGCATGGGACCGGGAGGCATGGCGCCCATGCCTGGACGTATCGAAGGGGCCATCCTTGATAAGGGGCGAGTTCGGGTCCAGCCGGGATATGTGCTGCAGCAGCAAGCGGATGGGTCGGTTATGGCCAAAAGAGCCGGTGGCGGAAGCGGCGGCAGTTCGTTCTCCTGCTTTTGCGCATTAGGCAAAGGTGGCTGCAAGATGATTGTGCAAGGCGGAAGCGCCTGGTGCAGTAAAACTGCAGACAATCCATGCAGCAATACCTGTGACATGAAGATCTCGAAATTCTCCGAGGGTGGAATGATCATGCAATGAAGGTAGCCCTAAAGAGCCACGATGCGGAGATGAAGGAGGCACCCAGCAATGAGAAAATCGTATGGATTACATCGGCTCGTTTTTATGTTCTTAGTCGCGGGGCTTCTGCCGCTCTATCATGCTGCCTTGGCTGCTCAAGCGGCCGAAGAGAGAGGCGCCTGCGAAAACACCGAGTTGGTGCTATTCGCCAATGCCTCAGCCCCATCCGCCGAAGGCTCGAATCCACCGGATGATGTGCAGGAACGGGCGGTCCCACGTATGGGCGCTCCAGGTATGTCTCCGCCACAATTCGAAGGTGGGGTATTGGAAGGCAACCGCTTGCGAATCAAGCCAGGGTACACGCTCGAGCGCAAGCCCGATGGCACGGCGATGCTGAGACCGTCCGGCGGTGGGAATGGCTTCAAAATGTCCTGCAGGTGCACAAAAACCGGAGGGTGCTTCATGCAGGCAGATTCGCATTCAGCCTGGTGCACCCCGGATGGCTGCAAAGGGGACTGTCAAATGCGGGTCATCACGGGCCTCACGTCGCCTGGAATGATGATGAAGTAAACCATTGGCTCCCTGTGAACCGGCCGAGCGCTCGCCGGTTACGCGCAGGATAATCCGTGCCGAGCCTTAGTCGTAACCAGCGGGAGGGATTGATGAGCATACGGTTGAATCACAGAATGAGGGCGGGCACCGGTGTACTCAGTGTTTGGATGTTGCTTGTCGCAGGACATGCCGCGGCTCAGGAACAGATAAAGGAATGTGAGCTCAATGGGGTAACCCTGGTCGCCGCGGCGGGGGAAGCACCCGATAAGCAGGAAGAAGGCAAGGTGGAAGAACGCGCCGTTCCGAGGATGCAGCCGGGGCGCCCGGCGATGCCCTCTTTCAAAGGGGCCACAATTGAAGGCAATAAGCTGACCGCTACTCCTGGCTATGAAGTGAATGTGCGCCAGGACGGAGTCATCATGCTGATGCCGGTAGGCGGCGGCCTCGGCGCAACCGGTCGCTGCACATGCAGTAGCGTCGGCACCGGTTCTGTCACGCGCACCGCGACAGCAACAAGAAAATCACCTGCTTGTCCAAGGGGCAATGCACGTCCTGCAGCATTACCATCGACAACCCGGCTATGGGCGGAATGAAGGCCATTCAATAGAAGACGGATCGACGTCGTAGAAGCGCACGGTCGACAGCAACCAGCGCTTCTCGTTCGTCGTCCATGAGAAGAGCAGACTCATCAGTAAAGGAGACTCTCCGATGTCGAATATCAAAATATGGTTCGTCATGTGCGGGCTGCTATTGCTCTTGACCTCAACCACCCTTGCGGCAGACTCTTCCGTCCAAGGGAAATCCGACATGGCCTCGGAAGATACCTCCTGCGAGGAGCAGGCCGTCATGATGGTTGGGCAAGCAGGTTCGCCGGAGGAACCGGCCTCCGGCGATATTCAAGAGCGGGCCGTTACCCGGCTGGGGCCAGGCGCCGGCGCGCCTCCTATGTCCCGCCTTGAAGGCGGTGTATTGGAGGGCAATCGACTCCGAGCCAACCCAGGATATACGCTGCAAGCGCTCACGGGGGGAAAGGTCATGCTCAGGCCTAACGGAGGCGGTCACGCAGTCGAAGCAAACTGCCGTTGCCTTAAAACAGGCGGCTGTAGCGTCTCCGTTGAGGGGAGCCTGGCGCAATGCGTGCCGTCAGGTACGAATGGGTGCAAGTCAAGCTGCATCATGGTATTGGGAGGCTCGAGCGGCGGAAAATTGATGATTCAGTAAGCAGGCCGGTACAGCACAGTAAGCGAATCCCCACGATACGACACGTCGATCCGAGGAGGCATAGCATGGTCCATGCAAGCAGCAGAGCATTGATTGGAATCCTCATCCCGGTCTTCCTTTGCATCACCTCATGGTTATCAGCGCAGGAGCCATCCGTTCCAGCCACGGAACAAGGTCAGCAGGAAACTTCCGGCCATGCCGGCGAGATTCAGGAACGCGCCATACGGCAAGGAGCCGGGGCCGGACAGGGTGCGCAGTGCGTCTGTGAACGAGCAGCGGGGCAGTGCGTCATGAACGTGTTCGGCTGCGTTCCCCATCAGGGAAATCCATGCAACGGCGGCTGCGTCATGAAACAGCCCAATTCCAGCATTGGAGGAACC
Source organism: uncultured Nitrospiraceae bacterium (assembly GCA_963839785.1). Lineage (GTDB taxonomy): Bacteria > Nitrospirota > Nitrospiria > Nitrospirales > Nitrospiraceae > Nitrospira_A. The sequence continues at coordinate 356,029 of CAWIWD010000021.1, read as the reverse complement.
GCGCGCAATCCCAGTCTGTCTGTGCCTCCTGGAACTACGAGCCCCGGAGCCACGGCTCGATAAATTTGTTGGCCAGCGAGATCCTTGAAGTGATACCCACACCTCTTCCCGAAGGCAGCAATCGACCGATCGAAGCTTGCTATTTCGGTGATTAAAGAACCCAGCCGACAGAGATCCTTGCAACGGCATGGGAGGAGAAGCCATGAGAAGCGCCAGGCTCATAATCTTCATACTCTGCAGCGTCTGTTTGTTCGAATCAGGCCGCACAACGCCCGATATGACCTCACCAGAAATGCCACAAGTCCGATTGGCTGTGGTCCTTGGATGAGCGCATCAGGCTGACATCTCCATGGTGCGCACGTGCTCACGAGGAAGGAAAGCATCCTGGATGGAAGGGAGTTCAGATCGTGAATTCTTTCATCGACGTGAGCCGCGTTCAACAAGATTGCAGATCTCTCACCGAATCAGGAGGTCCCGCATGCGACACGATCAAACGATAGCGCTGTTAGGTTCAGTGATATTTTCTATCGGCTTGGCAAACTGCACGACGACGGAGACCACCCCCGCGGAGCGCGTCAACGGCCGCTGCGGTAGCAATGGAAGTCCCCGTGATTCCCGACGATCCTCCAGCCAGCCAAGAACCATCAGGGCTTTCTGAATCGTCCGGTGAGATCCAAGAGCGGGCGGTGAAACAGCTTGCGCCTGGAACCTTCACGCCCGGCGCGTGCCGTGTCCGGCGGTCTCACCCTGCCTCTCACGAGTGCCTACCCCGGCGAGTTCGCCTTCCGGACTCAGAAGGGGTTCTACCTCACGGCGATCAACGGCGGCGGCCGGATCGCCGACCCCATCGTCGTGACGTCCGCGACAGCCGCCGGAGCCTGGGAAAAATTCAAGCTGGCGATCGCGACCCCTCCGTCCGCCTATGACAAAACCATCCAAACCGCGAGCGGGACACTATCTGACCGCAGTCAACGGCGGCGGCATGACTGCCGAATGTCCTTCATACCGATGCGACGCAACCCAAAGACTGGGAACGGTTCAGGCTGATCTACATGGGCAGGTTCCCTGCCCCGTATTACGGCATTGGAACGATCAAAGGGAATTTTCTCACGGCCGTCGGCGCCGGAGGAAGATATCAGGATGCAGTGCATAGCGACGCCAGGCAGATCCAGGCCTGGGAGCAGTTCAGGATCATGAAATGCGGAGACCCAGGGTCGGGATATGAGTATGGCGTGATGGCCGCCGACGGCGAATTTCTTGCCGCCTCTACGTATGAAGGGAAACCCAATTTCGGCTTGAACGGCCATCCGACGCGAAGCGGAGATGAAATACAAGCTTATCCGGCAAGGCGACGGAACCTATCGCCCTTCAGACCGCTAACGGAAGGATATCGTCACCGCGCTCGGCGGCGGCGGCCAAGTGGAGAAGTACGATAGAAAATACTGGACGCCGGATTGCGGGGGACTGTTCGGCGGCCCTTGCATCGGTGGATCCGCGCCCATCTTTCACACCGATGCCACTCAGGTCCAAGCCTGGGAGAAATTCCGGTTAGTCGATCAGGGGAACTGCACCTATACGATTCAGACCACAAGCGGGTTCTTTGCGGGCATCTTCAAGGATTCATCGGGAATTACGCTCCTTACCACCACGTCGGGATGGGGCGACGACGCCGAACGAGAAATTCCAGCTGGCCGTGTTCGGCTTGGCATCACCGCCCATCATCCAGTGAACGGAGTCAAGGCGCCCGCACCGAATCAACGTGCAGGGGCACACCGACTTAGTCTGATGACGAGCAGACTCAGTCAGCCCTTCAGCACCGAGCAGAGCACTGCACACGAAAGGATCGCGAGTGAGAATCCGTCGAGACGTTGGCACAAGCTATACCATAGCTCGGCTGCTCATGGGTGCCCGTCCATGCCCGTTACGCCTGTCCGGACCAACCTGCCTCAGAATCGAGGTTCCTACAACTTCAGAGGAAGACGCTATGCAGAGCCTGCAAACATAGGCTTCGTTATCCCAACGGACGATGTGAGCCATTACTAAAGTAGCGATGCCCTATCAACATGGCCATTTCTTCAAACCTTAGCTTTGCCGAAAGCCTTAGCGCTTGGTCCCTACGATACGGAGATCGGACCGGCGCAGGTCTGATTCAAATCCTCATCAGACTCAGCTTGTGCTTACTCACGGCCGCATTGTGGTCCTGGTCATTGCCCGAACAGGATAGCGGCTGGCTCGCATGGATTGCATTGGTGCCATTGATCATCGCGTGCCACGAGGCCCCTCCATTACTTGCAGCCACTTGTGGACTCGTAAGTGGCCTTGGCACTGCGTATGGAACACTGCATTGGGTGTTTGAAGTGCCCGGCTTCAGTCTTCAGCACTCCCTGTTAGCCGCAAGCTATCTGGCCCTCTATCCCGCTTGCTGGTGTGTGGGTGTTTCACTCATGTCCCGCGCCGGCATCACGTCGGCTCTCCCCGCAGCCTCCCTGTGGGTTCTATTGGATTACGTGCGAGCCCATGCAGGGTTTCTCGCTTTCCCCTGGGGCACACTTGCGCACACCCAACATCTCAACCTCCCCCTCCTGCAACTCGCGACCATCACCGGCGAATACGGAGTGACGTTTGTTGCGGTGCTGGCAAGCCTTGCCGTGGCTGGAATCATGCTGCAGCGCGCGTGGCGAGTGGCAGCCTTCGCGGCGCTCGTGCTCGCGCTGGCACACCTCGCTGGGGCCTTGGCACTCCACGTCGACGCCCCCGGTCCAACGATTCGAGTGGCCGCCGTGCAGCCGAATATCCAACTGGGGGAGCAGGCCACGCCGGAAGGACGCATCGGCAGTTTCGAGCGGCTTGAACACCTGACACATGTTGCTGCCGCCCAACACCCTTCCTTGATCGCCTGGCCGGAGACGGCCATCGCTGGAAATCTACAAGCCAATCCGTTGCTCTCCGCGGATTTGCAGAGTCTCGCCCAGGAAGTCCGCACGCCGATCGTGATGGGAGTTTCAGAAGTGGAAAAGTTTGCTTCGCGCGACGCCGCCGGGACCTCACGTCGCCGGACCTACAACTCTGCCTACCTTGTCTCCCCTGGCAAGCAGATCCCACCACCCTATCGTAAACGCCTGCTGGTGCCGTTTGGTGAGTATGTCCCCTTAGAAACAATGGTCGCCTGGCCGGCATGGATGGGCAGCAAAGGGTTCGACTCCGAACCGGGCCATGAATCTCGCCTCTTCAACCTTCCATCCGGCACGTCGTTCGGGGTGATGATCTGCTGGGAAAGCCTCTTCAGCGATCTCAGTCGAGAATCAGTTCAAGCAGGCGCGCAGGTACTGGTGCAACTGAACAACCCTGCCTGGTTCGGCCGAACAGCGGCGGCCAAGCAGCAGAATATTTCATCCGTGTTCCGTGCGGTTGAGAATCGCACCCCGGTGCTACTCGCATCTAATACCGGCCCCTCTCAAATCATCGATCGTTATGGCCGTGTCGTTGCCCGTACTTCGGAGACCTTCGCAGTCGGCCTGGTCGAAGGAGAGGTCGAGTTGGGCATAGGCGGAGCGCCGTATACGCAGGCCGGTGACCTCTTCGTATGTAGCGCATTCGTCACATTGGCAGCTCTCCGTCATTAGGAGATGCCCCCGTGAATTGTAATCCGTGTAGTAGCAATGTACCGATCCACGAGCTGTCCGTAGGTCGGCAGAAAATGTTTCTATCGAAGGAGGCGTTCATGAAAATCCCATTGATCTCCGCCGTGCTGCTCTGCCTGCTGCTGAGTATTGCGTCACCGCCAAATGTTTTGGGATCGGGCACTCTCTTGGAAATCGGACCGGATGACGCGTGCCTGCATCAGACGCCGCAAAGAGTGACGTTTTCCCCGGCTCCCTTCACCTACGTCTTCGCCGGTGTCTGCAATCTTATCCACACCAGGTTAAGCCTTCCCGTCAATGTCCCATGGACAGGAGTAGGCACCTATGACCCTACGACGGGAAAAACCACCGAGGACATCAACGTACCGGCACCGGCGATCAGCCAACCATCGCGGCCTTACGGCAGATTTTTAGCCTCCATGCATTGCAGCGCAGATCCTTGGCAGGATGCACATGTAAAGTGCGATCAGGTGGCCGCCTCCTCGAATCCCCCGGCGAGCGCGTATCCGCCCAATGTTTTTGGAAATTATTCGCGGACTTTGATTTCCCAAATTAGCGGCCACATTCAATCCTATCGGCGTCCTTATACCGGCGCGATGGATGACAATCAGCGGAAGTTTTTGAATACGCAATATGCCACCTACGTGGCTGCGGAACGGAAATCCCAACAACTCCAGCAAGGAGCGAAGCAATCTTCAGGGGCGTACAGTGCGCTCCTCCACCCGTCAATCTTAGCGCCGACGGTCGGGCAAATATTCTCTGCGCAAGCATCGATTCCAATAAGGTTGTCGCCCCCTAAGGGCTGGAACGTCACAAGCTACCTGATCACCATTCAGCGAAAAGATGCGAAAGGCAACTGGATAGCCCATGCCACCATTCCGGTCGGCTCCGTGGAGGCGCAATCCACAGCGGGCTACAGAGGGTTCGGCGGGGGCGCGCCGCCTGCATTTTTAGCCGTTCCAGGCGTGTATCGGCTGAACGCTCAGGCTTCCGTATCCAAACAAGTCAGGGGTGAGCGAGTGGATCGAGTTTAATGCGAGGGAGTATCAAGAGGCGTTTCATAAACGAAAGCCCAGCACGTCGCTTTATCAATTTTTGAAGCCATGAGCAGAACCAACGATATGATATCGTCCGGCGCATTCGATTCAGCAAGATGAAAACCACACACAGAAGCCGTCTGGATTGAGGTCCCAGCCACTGTGTCTGGACGAAAAAGGCCGTCGCCTTCATGGATCATTGCCGGATGTGCGGCCGCAGAAGAGATGAAAGGGAACATGGCTATGCGCCACTCACTCTGCAAGAAGACCAGCCCCACGTGCTGCTGCTCATGCCAGGCGGCCAAGCGCTGGATGCCGTGGGATCAGTGAGCGGCATACGGTCGCGCGAGGCGCGACTGGTGACGCGCCATTATCAGTTCTTTTCAGAGAGCGGGCCGGGTGACGTGAAACCATCTGCAGGCGCGCTAAACGCCCAGTGTTCTCTGAAACGCGCAGTCCCTACTCCTGTAACCTCGCGCTGCTGGATCTGTGGGAAGAGAAAGAGCGCGCAAGAAGAGACCGTCGGGGAACACGCGCTAGGAACGTCCCCTATCAGTCGGGCAGCCCATTGATTCGCTGTGGCAGGACAAACTGGGGCAATCCCTGGTTCCCCGCAGCCGAAGATCTGTTAGGCTGTGCTCAGCCTTCAGCCTCTTCATATTTACTAGCGGAACGCACTGCGCGCTGCGCTGACTCAAAGAAAGGACGATCATGATGAACCGAATCAGCATCGGAGCCACCCTGTCTCTTTCTTTTTTCTTGTTCGGTGCCCCCCTCTGGGCTGACATGAGCAAGACCGCGCCGGCCCTCAAAGGCCCGTCAGGGTCCAAGGCCGAACATCACATCAACGAGGGCATCGAGCACTATTCCAAAGAACATTGGGATGTGGCAAAGAAGCACTTCCAGGAAGCGGTCAAAACCGATCCGGCCTCCGCCGAAGCGCATTACGACCTTGCGCTGAGCCTGGACAAATCGGGCGACCACAAGACGGCTATCGAGCATTTCAAGAAAGCGCTAGAGTTGGGCAAGGACAACCCCGACATTCAGCAGTCGGAGATATTGCATGCGCATCTCAAGAAACATTGACTCCGGTAAGCATCGCCCCTGTGGGAGGGGCTATCGAGGCAGGTATTTCACGACGTAGTCAGTCCCGCGAAAGGCGGCCTCAATGACCTGAATTTGAGCCGGGCTCATCGGGTTGATACCGGCCTGCAGGAGAAGATCGACGCGGAGGGTTTGCCCGACGACGTGATCGAATTGCGTGCGGGTTTGGGGATGGCTCAGCGCTTCCCGTACGCCGGTCTCGATCGCATTGCCCAAACTATCGAGATACTTTTCGAGACGTCGCAAATGTTGATCGGAAACAGCACGTCGAACCAATAGACACATTTGTCTTGCGGCTTCAGCCCTCCACGAAATCCAGTTCGTACGGCTTGGTAAGTAGGGAAGCCTTGCTGGTTGGTCGTGGGTACAATAAATACATCCACGATGGCATTTTCGCCCACCGTATCTCCGACGGCTTGATCACCCTCCGGTGAGTAATCACGGTAATAGGTCTTGAATTGCAATGACGGAAAATGAAACTCCAGGTGCAGCTCCGTACCTTCCGATTTGACGACCGGGGGATTGGAGAGCCCATTGGCATGCACATAGACACGGGACCCGTTGGACGCCTCATGCACATATGGCGGGACCGTGAATCGTCCGGCCAAGCTGCGCCCGATGGTAAAATTCGAATCGACTTGGCCACGGAGGTTCGTAAGCTGTACGAACGACTTGGACAAATCTCCTCCTAAGAGAAGGGCCAGGGGGATTGTCTTGGTGAGAGGCGCCGGAGGCTGATACCGCCCGGGCGGAATGCCCTGCGGGGCCAGTCCTTGGGGATGCGACTGCTGTCCGGTCGGCGGCATCGGAGGGACGCGCCCTGATGGTTGCAGATTCGGTTGTGCGGGAACCGAGGGGGTATTGGAGCGAGGCGGAAAAACCTGTGCGAAGGCCGGGGCAACCAGCGCGAAAAAACCAGCGGCAAGTACGCCCGTCATGATGGCTAGCCGAAAGTTAAGCCTGCTGATGGTCCTCATGCAGATCGTCGAAAGTATCCAGCCCTGCCAGTCTGTTGGAAAACGATTGTTGCCGCAGCAACCACCGGGCCGTCTGAGATCATGAACAAAAACCGTTGCCCGGTAGGATGTTCAAAATGATCGTCCAGCGCGGCCGTAGCGAGCGAAGGGGCGAGGCGTCCTGCATAGAGGACGTTGAGCCCCTGAGCGATGCGAGAACAAAGCTGGAGGCCATTTTAAACATCCTGCCCCTATTGATGTTTGAACCAGCGAGTAACGCGCACATCCTCACCAGGTTTTGCGGCAATGTAGGACAATGCAGTGACCTGGATCGGCTGCTGAGCGTCATCTCGAACATGGGTCGCATGACCGGTTTGAGTTTTTCCAAACCCATTCGGAATCACCGCCGGTTCCTCGACCTGTGCGACCACCTTGTCGTGGGACGTTGCTGTTCCGCAAGTTGTGCCAGGCTTTCCTCCAGGTCAGTGCGACGCGCGGGTGACGCAACGATAAAGAGAGTCTCCACGCCCTTGACCTGATCCGGCGTGAACCAATAGGGCCCGTCGGGAAAGGCCTGCTCGATTCGGGCTTCAATGGATTCGCCACGGTGCCGTTGACAACGGGAAACACCGGTTGCGCCCATCCTGACCCATCAATCGACACCACATAGACGAAACATTCACAGTTGGTGCGGACGACCAACTGAAAGCGGTCGCCGTCCGGCCCGCTCTTCAGTGTCTCGCCGTCCTGCATCAACGTGACCTCTTTGCCGGTGGGGGTCGTCACCTGGCGGATCAGTGCCACATCTAATGTCACCGGCTCAACTGGTCCTGGGACCGAGCGGGGATAGATTTGACCAGGATATCCTACACCCACGTTCGGCGCCTGCCCCTGATACCCATAGGGTTGAGCCGCCATCAGGCTGCTGATATCCTTGCATGGCCTGTTGTTGATATCCGCCCTGCATGCCCGGCTGCATGGCGGGTTGCTGATAACCCTGCATCACCTGCTGCTGATACGGGTCCATCGGCTGTTGCTGGTACGCTCCGCCCATGGCCTGCTGCATGGACTGCTGGCCATACGCTGGCATAGCCTGCCCGCCAGGGTAGCCAGGTGTCATCGACGGCGCCGCACTGCCCGGCGCCGCCGCCGGATAGCCGGGCTGAGGCGGCAAACCTTGTTGGGCGGAATAGCCTCGTTGAGGTGAAAACCCTCCCATTGGCCTCCATATTGCCCCCCGTATTGGCCGCCATATTGACCTGGGTATTGGCCTCCGCATACTGCTGGTTCATCCCATAGGCTGGAGCCTGAACATTCATTCCTGGCACAGTGGCGTAGGGATTATTCGGATCAGGATATCCGCCCCCCTGTCCCTGGTATCCATATTGGGCCCCTTGCATTCCTCCATATCCGGCATGCCTCCATACCCGGACATCCCGCCATAACCCATGCCCTGCTGCATCCCATATCCGCCCGGAGGGTAACCCGCGCCCGGCATGGCACCGGTCGGGTTGTACGGATCGACATAGGCGCCTTAGCCCCCCGCCCCGTACTGGCCCCCATGCCCTGCTGTCCACCCATCTGGTTCATCATCGCCTGCTGCTGTTGCTGCAACATCGCGGGCGGCACAAGCGCGGCAGGTGACGTGCCCATCGGCAACCCCATCGCCACATAGGGCGTACTCAGGCGGACCATGAGTCGATTCATATCTTCGGAATATTTACCACCGAAGTTCTTCTGCCGGTGACCAGGAGATTGCGGGCGAATTCGATCCCCGCTGGAATGAGAAAGGGGGCGGCGGCACAGGAGGCGAGGAGGAGAAAGGGCAGGAATGCGAGGATGCCTGCCTGCTGACCTGTGGAACGTCTAGGCGACTTGTGACAAGCATCATCGTATCACCTCACCGTCTATCCGTCTGTCGGCCGTGATCCGGAGAAGGTTCACGGATTGTAGGCCGGTTCCACGGCGGGTCAACCGGCCGCTATTGAGCGGCTGCCGGATTCTATGTTACAGCAGAGTCGCCGGCAGGTCGGCACCTCCGATCTTTCTCGAACATGTGGGCCCATGGACGCGACTCACGAGCACAACGCAGTGGAGGGCACGCTGGTGACGAGGGTTGCGACCGGAGATACTCACGCTTTCGAAGCACTGTACCACCTCTACGAAAAGCGCGTGTACCATTATATCCGCACCTTTGTGCGCGACCAATCTCTTGCGGAAGAGGTGGTCGGAGAAGTCATGCTGGCGGTGTGGCGAGGAGCCTGTGGCTTTGCCCATCAGTCACGCGTCTCGACCTGGATTTTCGGCATCGCTCGTCACAAAGCTCTCGACGCTGTTCGGCGGAGCGGCCGGCCTGATCACGCGGCCGTCACCATCGACGACCTTCCCGATCTGCCCAGCGCACAGGAAACGCCGATCGAGGGCATCCAACGGGAACAACTCGGCCTCGTCATGCGCCAAGCACTCTCCGCGTTGTCGGCCGATCATCAAGAAGTGTTGCGGCTGGTGTTCTACGAAGAGCTGCCCTATGAGGATATTGCCCAGCTGCTCAAAATCCCGGAAAACACCGTGAAGACTCGCGTGTTTTATGCGAAGCAACAATTGAAGCGACAGCATGGATCGATCGATCTCCCGAGAGTCCGTCTTATGAGCACACCCCACGAGGCCCCGACCGCCCATCCGGCTGCGGCAGCTGCTTCCCTGGTACCTGACCGGGACCCTGAAGGAGTCCGAGCGACGGACGGTGGACGAGCACCTCGCCACCTGCGCTGATGCCGCGCTGAACTGGCAGACTCTCGTCAACTGCGTGCTCCGTTGCGGGCCGCATGGGCGGAAGAACCGACGCCGGAGCTTCATGTGAAGCAATCCGTGATGGCCCAGGTACAGGCCGATCGGAGCATCCCATCACGTTCTCCATTCGACCGCATCCGACGGAAGTTCCGGCAATGCATTGGAGCAATGGTTCCGCAACCTCTTTGCGCCGCGTTGGATTCCCGCGCTCGCTTCGGTCTGCTGATCGGGCAACTCGCGCTGTTGTTGTGGATGGCCGGGCCACAAATGGCAGCCACCTCCCGACCCCGTCACCACACGCGGAATTCCCGCCGCTTCGATTCGTGTGACTCTGGTCTTCCATGAATCCGCACCCGAGGCGCGCATCCGCGGCGTCATCCTGGACTTGAACGGCCGCCTCGTCGATGGGCCGACCAGCGAGGGGGCCTATACCGTGGAGGTCCCCATAGCCGATCGGCAGCGCTCGATACACGCTCACGCGCTTGCGGCAACAGCCCGACCTGATCCGCCGGGTAGAGCGGGCACTTCGATGAACCTTTTCCTGTGGGGGCCGACGTACGGGCAAGGAAGCTTCCCAAGTGGGCTTCATAGCGAAATAGACCGGGGGCTTGCGTCAGAGATAAGGCCCTGATTACTGGATATGGCAAGCCGACACAGCATTCGCCGCAATAACATGCATCACTCCGACTGGTTCCAACACTATGAGGCCACCCCATGACTCCCCACACTGCTTCGTCTGCTGCACGAGTCTCGCCTGCGCCATCCTGACCGCAGGCGCTGTGGGCCATGCGGCGGCCCCGTCCCAGACCGCCACGAAACGCGCTCTGCTCATCGGCATCAACCGGTACCAGGCCCTGCCCTCGCTGAATGGCTCGCTGAACGACATCGAAACGATGCGGCAGGTCCTCACGACGCGGTGGGGATTTCAGCCGCAACGCATCACGCATGCTGACCGACCAGGCGGCCACCCGCGCGGGCATGTTGGCCGCGTTCGAGAAGCTGGCCAAGGAGACCGGCCCGGAGGATGTCGTGTACGTCCACTATTCCGGCCACGGTTCGCAGGTCGAAGATTTCAGCGGAGATGAAACGGACGATCACCTGGACGAAACGCTGGTCCCGCACGATGGCCGAACGGCCAACTGTGCCGGATATCACCGACGACGAACTGGATGAGATATTTTCACGGCTGAAAGCGCGGAGCGTCCTGATTGTCCTCGACTCCTGCCACTCCGGCACGGCCACGCGATCGCTCGATATCCGAACCCGCTCGGTCCCCAAAGACCCCCGGGCCGAGTTGTATCGGCCCTCCGCCGTGCAGACCCGCCAAGTCGTGCCGGTGGTGGCTTCACGCTATATCCTCATGACCGGCGCCGCCGCCAATCAGGAAGCCCTCGATGGTCCGGTTGAAGGACGGTATCACGGATTCTTTTCCTACTCGCTGGCAAAAAGCATCGGCGCGGCCGACCAGGCCGCGACTCCGCGAGACATTTTTGCGGGCGTCGAACGGGAGATGCGGCGCATCCAAACCCATTTCGGTCGCACGTCCATGCCGGAACCGCAACTGGAAGCGCCGCTCGTTCTGCTGGACAGGCCGCTCCTTCCGTCGCTGAGCCATGCGACGACCGTCGACGGACGCTCCTCCTTCAGCGCGTCTGCCCTGGGTCGAGGTGCAAGCGGGCTGACGCAGACGGCTTTCTCTTCACCCAGGGCGTGACGCTGGGCGCGCAGCCCGGGTCCACCTGGACTGGTCTTTCCGCCGAATGAAACGGCATTTGTTCCGGGGCAGTCGTTGGGGCTGCTCACGGTCACGCAGCTTCGCGGGAAAGATGCGCTGGCTAAACCACAGGGCGCGCCGTTCTCTATTCCCTCCGGCGCGCACGCGCAGTGGCGTTTCTGCCGGCCGCTCCGCCGGAACGCATTCCGATCCGGTTGTTGGATATCCCGCTCGGAGCAACGCGCCAAGATTGAAGAGGTCTTACGACAGTATGGCCGCCACACGCAGATCGTAGAAGCCGGGCAACCGGCACACTTTCTCGTCGACGTGAAAGACCATACGCTCAACCTCTATTCGGCCGACGGATTACAACTCGTCAGTTCATTGGCGATGGACGAACCCCAATGGGGGGCGGGGCTGGCTCGGGTGCTGTCGCGTTCTGCCAATATCTCCGATTTGTTGACACTGGAGAATCCCTCTTCTCAACTGAAAGTCGCGGTGAAAGTCGCAGGCAGTCAACGCCGAGCATCGCAGAGGCATTGCAGTCGTCGGTGACACGCGGCCGGCGCAGTACCACATTCGTGGAAATGGAGAGCCCAGCAGCTGCGTCAAACAGTCTGCAGCTAGAAATTCAAGCGACCGGCGACAGCTACATCACCGTAGTCGACGTCGATTCCGAAGGCCATCTGAACCTGCTGTTTCCCAATGACCATCAACGGTCGACGTTTTATCCAGATGGGCGCGTCCGCGCAGGCGAAACGGTGACGATCCCCGACTCTCCCCAGAACGGTAATCATGCCGGCTTCTATTGGGACTACGCTGCTCCAGCCGGAATCGATACGGTGCGTGTTTTCGCTTCGACGGACTTGGAAACCGCCCAGGCCATCCGCCGGCGAGTGCAGACGACCCCCACGCCACCTCCCTCCAGCACCGCAGGCGTCATGACTCGATCAGTAGTCTCCGAGCAAGTCATGAACCTTCGCCAGGATTTGGGGAAAGTCGCGACCCGCGGACTTTCCTCGGTGTACGACCTCACCCCGGCGGCGCTGACGAACCAGCCGTCCGCCGCACAGGCCGCTCAACCAGCTGCTCCGCCCGCTCCCCCTCCAACTGTGTCCCTGCCGGCGCTACAGTCTATGGGCGCATCGCCTCCCTCGGTGACAACCCAACCCACGGCGCAGACGGTTGCTGCTGTTTCCTCATCAGATTGGACTGCCACGTCACTGACTATTCAAGTTGACCCTTAGCAGGATACTGAAACTGACCGGCCGCCGCGTTTTCGGTTCTTCACGCAGGCAACATACTCTAAGAATACGCATGGATCTGCGAGACGCCGCTGAAAATGATAAGGGGGAGAGCTTCGTAGCTCTCCCCCTTATTGGTGATGAGGACCGGCACTGCATTCCAGGGCAGCGCCGGCTAATCCGGCGCCGCCCGAATCTGCTACTGCATGGAGGCGGCGGTACGAGACACCCTGCCCTCTCCCTGCTCTGACTCCGCCCGCTTCGCCGACGAGCCCATGCTGGGTCAACGGAAGAATCCGTTGATCCTCAGCCGGAAGGACCTTGAGCAAACCCCACTGGCCGGATTGCGAATACGGCAATCGCTGGTTGCTCCAGACGTAATCCCCCGGCAAGCGAAAGCTTCCGCCGGCCGCTGGAATGAAGGCGTCCAACGTCTCGGATCCGGAGAATTCCACGACGCTGATCTGGTCGGCGCCGCGCATGAACGGCTCGATCGGCCATTCATGTTTCTCCACGCTGAACATGCCGTTCTGTTCATTGCTCGCGCCGAAGACATGGATGCGTACGGGATCTCCCGCATGCGCCTCGATGATTGGCGTCGCAATGCTTTCGGGCTTATCGACTGAACAAGGCTGGAATACCCTGCCCAAGGTGCAACCCAATTCTTCACGGAACTTATAGGGCTCCGACCGATAATTGACCGCCGTCAATCCTGCCGTGTTTTGCACATACGGCATGAAGCTCGTCCCGATGATGTTGTCTTCATCCTGGAAGAACAATGCCACATCGCGGTAATTCCGACGATTTTCGTAGCCCTGAATCGTTCGGTTGACGATGACGTCAGCGTTCCAGCTATTCTTATTGGAAATATCCGCACCGGTCTTCGGGTCGCGATAGGTGGCGCCCCTTGGACCGATCACGATTCCGCCGAACAGCCCGTTGCGCGGATTGGTCATCACGTTACCCCAATCCCACACCAGGGAAGCCGTCTCTCCCAGGAAGGGATCGGCATAGTACGTATAGACGCGGCTTTCGCCCGGCGCGATCGTTTGATCGCCGGGATTATTGCCGACGTTCGCACCCAGGGAATCCTTCGGATCGAACGCCAGCCCGATGGCTGAGAAAGAGGCCCGGCCTTCCTTCATCTTGTTGGTCAACTTGATCTTAAGACAGTCTCCCACATTGGCCCGCAGGGTCAGCGGCATTGGCTGCACACCGGATGCCACTGAGGCCGCGTCCTCCTCCAAGGCATAAATCTTGGCGTCTGGATTGACCATTTGAATCGTCCGCTCGAAATCGACCTCGATGGCGTCCGGCGCCCTCGGGTTCAACTTCATCGACGGGAAGTCGATCGACACGACGTTGAATGTCTTCACCGGCGCATCGGATGGACACACTGCCGGTGATTTCGGAATGACATTTCGACCGCTGTAGCCGGACGGCAATTTCTGCAGATCCGGCACATCTTTATCCAAGACCCGCACGATGCCCCAGGCCCCTTCAGAGAACTTCGACGCGCGACCGTTGAAATGAATGTAGTCGCCCGCTTGCAGCCTCGGCCCGCCGGCTTGCGGTATCACCAAATCGTAGCGCTCGGCGATTCCGATATGGATGGAGTTTTTCCGGTTGGCATCACCTGCGTACCGCTCGGTCAAAAAGGTATGACCCGACAGCGTCCAGACCATCGTCTCGTTGGTCATGGTTTGGAGCAACCTGAAGACGATCGTATCGCCCAGGTAGGCGCGCAACAACGGCGTGTAAGGATCGCCATGCGCGGCGCTGCTGAATATTTTCGACGAATCCGGATTCGCCTTGAGACGGCCGACAATCGGCTCGGCTCTGAAATTCAAGCTGCCTCCGGTCGTATGCGTGCCGCCGTTCAGAAATGCCATCGGAGTCATCGGAATGTGCTCAGGCATAGGGAAAGAGACGGTCTTGCCCGCCTCAAGCCCGACTTCGATCGGCTGGCCAGGCGGATTGCCTGCCGTCACGATATTGACCGTATGGGGCACGCTGTCATTCAACTGGACCATGAGCTCACGGAAACTGCCGTTCACGCCATAGCCCACCGGTTCGACGGTCCGAATGTCCGCCAGCGGACCGCTTCGGATCGGTTGCCCGGTCTTCGGATTGTGGTAGGTGGACCCGACCGGCTCGACGATCATCGTGCCGAATCCGCCATGACCCCACGTGATCCGGCCCAGCGCATGGTCGTGCCAGAACACCGTCCCCACATCGGCATCGACCCAGAATCGCTGCCTGACGAACTCGACCGTCACGATATCCTTCACGGGATGATCGTGCTTCAAGGGACGAAGTAGGGTTATCTCGTTTCCCTTGATCGACTTGACCCGGCCGATTTCATTTCCCCCGACGTTATCCGCACCGATCAGTATTTCCACTTCAGGATGGTATTGCGCGGCATTTTTAACGGTGATGACTCGATCGCCCTTTTTCGCCGCCTTCGTGAAGATGGTATTCAAGGGCAACGGCAATCCCTTGTCCGTCTTCTTCTCGAGCATCGTGAAGGGACGCACCGACTGTTCGTTCGAGAACCCGGTGATCACACCGTCCGACGATTGATTGTCGAACTGCAGGAAGTGCCAATGGGTGTTGACCTTCGACGAGTGGAAGTTCGAGTGATCGTCGTCTTCCCATTCACTGGTCAACATCCAGTCGACGCAGTCATAAATGTTGGACCGCACGACCAACGGATACTTCAGGTCGTTGTTCTTCCTGATCGCGGCTTCTTCTTCGTGCAGCACATAGATCAATCCCCCCGGATCTTCGATCGCAGGCGTGTCGCCTTGCTTCTCGGCCAACTTCATCGGCGTATGGATGAAGTGCACGTTGTATTTCTTGGATCCGGCATTTTCAGGACACAGGCTCCACCGCCCGTTCTCTCCCGGCTTGGCCGGGTAGGAGCTCGGCAATCCATCCTCCTCCAGGTGGATCATCTCCAGCCAGGGGGATGGATTGTGGTTCTTTGAAAAGGGCACGCGCCGGCCGAAATGCGGCTTCAGATGAGGCCACGACACCTTGCCGGTCAACGGCTCGAACACGATCGGCAGCCGTTCGCCCGGATGGGCCGACTGATATCGTGGATTCGGCACGGTGTTCTCCGGCTCGGTCATCGCGCGGGTACCCTGCCAGCCCCAATTCAACACGCTGGCATCATAGGAACGCGTCTGGTCTCGCTCGTCTTTCTTATGGCCAGGCAGCCCTTGTGGCGGGAACTGCATGTCGACCCAATCTTTCAGCGTCACGATAGCCGGGTCCGCCTTCCAATCGGTCTTGCCCTTCTCAATGATCTTGAATTGCTTCCCGAACCAATCGACGGTCTTGCCGATCAGCTCATCGGACGTCACCCCTGTCTTGATGCGGCCCTTGCGGTCCGGCAACTCCAACAGGTCCGGCATCACGTCGTTGTGATTCGCCCCCTGCTGAATGGTGTTGTAGACACGCCAATAGCCCCACATCCCCGCGATGTAGTGATGGGCGACGTGGCAATGGAACAGAAAATCTCCGGCCAATTGCTGGCAGAGCCCGGAGCCGCACTCCGTCTCCAAATCCATGGTCTCGGATGGACCGATCACTTCCACGTCGACACGATCAGACTTCATCCGGATGACCGGGTACTTCACGGGGCCGTTCTTCGCCGCATGCCAAAGCGGCATTTCATCGATCGCCCGCGGGCTCCGCGGCCAACGGATGGATCCACCGTGCGGATGGTGAGAGTGGAACACTTCGGAGCCACCATGCACCAGGCGGAACTTGGCCGGGTCACCCAGGTAGCTGCGAGGAATCGTGGTGGCGGGATCGCCGAACGTATAGGCGCTGTAGGCCATCGATTCGTCTTCGAAGCCGAAATATTCATGCTGGGTCTGCATGTTGTCGACGCCGAACGGCTCGCTGCGATAATTCAGGGCGCGGGCCACCGGCCGATAGACGTCGGTCAGCGGATCCCGTTGCGGAATGAAGTCGCCCTTTTTGTTCAAGGGCCGAAACGCTTCATCTCCGACCTCATGATAAAAGAGGACGAATTCACGAAAGTCCGGGCCGGCGCCGTTCTTGATGATGGCTTGCCATCCGCTCTTGGCCGGCATCGGATCGCCGGTTCCCAGCGGCTCGAGATATTCCGATCCCCTCGGCTCGATCACGAATGAACCGAACAATCCCATCACGGTCAATTCACGATCGTTGCTGTAGGAATGGAATTGGCGGCTGCCCTCCTGCTGGGTGGGCGGAATATACCATTCCATCTCCACGGCCTTTCCCACCGGCGCGATGCTGTCGGGATTCGTGGTCGTCGCCGGCTGACCCGTGGACGAGATGATCATGCTGGATCCGTGGATATTCAAACTGACTTCTTCGTCACCCTCCAACTGGTTGCGGAGCGTGAGCTTCACGCAATCACCTTGGTTACCGCGGAGCACCAACGGTTGAATCCACTGATTCTGCACGCCGTTCGTCACGGCGCCTGGATCGAAGCCTTCTGTGTCTCGCGCCTCACGATTCTTGGTCTCTTCAGCGCGGACCTTATCGAGCGATTCGGTCAAGGCGTACATATAGCCCGGATAGTAATCCAGCCACATATTCAAGGTAATCTCGACATTGATGGCCGAGACGTCATAGCTTCGGACCGGCGCGCTGGCTGGACAGCGCCCACCCAACGACGACACCGGCTCGGCGCCGCTATTCGACATCAACAACATGTCTTGGGCCCCGGCTCCGTACTGATGCAACATGTTCACGTTGTTGTACATGCCGCCCGTGCGCTGATTGTTGGAATCATGCGTGAGCTGGTCGTTGATCTTCTCCATGATGCGCTGATGTTGCCGCTCCATCATGGCCGTCCGCTCGACGTGCCCTTCCTGCGCATCCTCGACGATGGTCTGCCCCTTGAGTCGCTCAGCCCACGCCGGCTGATTGTGCGCCGTAGCATGCCCGTCGGTCTCGCCCGCAAATCCGACGGAACCCATCCCGATACACAGGGTTGGAAGCAGTGCTCCCATGAGCACCGTCCAGGCAACCGGCGACTTCCGCCGACTGTGAACGCTAAATCTCGTTCGTGCCGATCTCATTACACCTACCTCCTCTTGAATCCATGGACAGCCCTATGGCTGCACTCAGATGTTCGGTGCAGGCCCCGCAAAGAGCCTGCACCATCGTGGACTGGAAAAGTCAGGAGGCCGGTCCTTCCTTCTCCAGTCCTCACAGCATAACAATGGCACCGGTCCAACGGTGCAGGTCCGAAGAACCTGCACCCTTATGAGTGGAGCACACAGCAGGCTAGTCCTTCGACCTTCCACTTCCTGACACTCGATCGATGACAGAGAGCCGCGTTGCTCACGAGACGCATGAAGACAGCCAAGACTAGAGCAACTCCTGTTCCTTATTCCGCCATGCGGAGAAAGCGGACAAATGCTGGTGTTATTTTGAAAATACACTTCGTGCTCGAGACCAATGGGACAGAGGCGCCCCATCGCATCAGAGCGAACAGACGAAACGGCTCGCATTTATTGAGGAATTCTCGATGTCCGAAGAACCAGCCTGCATGGGACATGGCTGTCCCATCGCCCAGAACATCGACCAATGTGGCGGAGGAGAAGATGAAGGGGAGTGAAAACTGGAAACGGATCGGCGGATCAATCAGAACAAGGCCCGCAGGCCATGCTTCTTTACCATTCGTTCGATCGTCTTGCGGTCGACGCCTGACTCGCGTGCAGCGCGCCCCATATGGCCATCATGTCGCTTCAACAGCTCGATGAGGAAACTTCGCTCCCACGTGGTGACGGCCGCCTGTTTGGCCTGTTTGAATGAGGCCGTTTCATGGGATCCGGAGTCGTCACTCTCAATCCCCCGCAGACGTTCCGGCAGGTGGGCGCTCAGAATGAGAGGCCCATCGGCTAACACCATCGCCCGCTCGATCACGTTCTGCAGTTCGCGCACATTCCCCGGCCACGAGTATCCGCACAACAGCTCCGCCGCGGAAGCGCTCAGGTCCGGCACGAAAGCCGCGCCAGGCCCTTGTTGCCTCATAAACCGCTGAATGAATTCTCGGGCCAACAGTGGAATGTCTCCTTCTCTGCTTCGCAAAGGCGGTAACGCGATAGGGATCACATTCAATCGGTAGTACAGGTCCTCGCGAAACTCTCCGCGGCGACAGGCTGCTTCGAGCTCCTGGTTAGAGGCCGCGATCACGCGCACGTCCACGTTCATGAACCGGATGCCGCCAACTCGGCGCATCTGCCGTTCCTGTAAGACCCGTAACAACCGTGACTGCAACGTTTGGCTCATCCCGCTCACTTCATCGAGAAAGATCGTGCCGCCCGAAGCGATCTCGAAGAGTCCCGGTTTGGAAATATGCGCGCCCGTAAACGCGCCTTTCTCATGGCCGAACAACTCAGATTCAAGCAACGTGTCGGGAAGGGAGACACAATCCACTGGAACGAATGGACGGTCTGCCCGAAGACTCGCATCATGAATGGCATGGGCCACCAACTCTTTTCCCGTACCGCTCTCTCCATAGACCAACACGTTCGAATGGGTAGGAGCGACCTTCTCAATCAGGTTGAACACCGCTTGCATCGCGGGACTTTCACCGATCACACGCGCAAAGCTGGCACGCCTTCCCGGCTGCGCCCGGTCGAGGCGCGCGCCATCGTCGGCCGTTCCGGGTCCGGTCGGCGGTAATGCGCCATCCTCTCCGAATGCGCGGCGGGCAACCTGCACAAGATCGGCGCTGGCGAACGGCTTCGTAATGTAATCGAACGCGCCGTAACGCATGGACGTCACAGCGGTCTGCACGGTGGCATGGGCGGTCAGCAGCACGACCTTCACGGAGGGGTCGAACCGTTTGGCGGCAGTCAACACCTCGATTCCGTCCAGGGTCGGCATACGCAGATCGGTCAAGATCAGGCCCGGCCGCTCCCGTTGAATGATGTCGAGCGCGCGGACGGCATTAGACTCCGTGACACACTGATACGGCACGCGGCTCAAGATGCGGCGGCAATTTTCCAATGCGTCCTGCTCATCGTCGACGATCAGGATTTTTCCTGCAATCCCCATGGCGTTCCTTCTTGAAGCGGTATCCCGAGACCCACCGTAGGCAGATAGATCTCGAAGGTCGCCCCGGCGACGCTGCTTCGAGCTTCGATGCGGCCGCGATGGTCCGAGACGATTCCATAACTGAGAAACAACCCCAGCCCGGTCCCTTGACCTGTCGGTTTGGTGGTAAAAAATGGATCAAAAATACGATCGAGGATCGCCGAGGGAATGCCGGGCCCGTTATCCGACAGGCTGATTTGAACCCACTCATCGCCATGAAGCATCGTCCGTGTCGTGCGCAGCGTAATGAGCCCTAGCTCGGCATGTCCCGTCACTGCGTCGATGGCATTGTTGATAAGATTGAGCAGCACCGTTTCCAGCCGGTCTCGATCTCCCATTACCGGAGATACGTGTGGTGCGAGTTGCGCATCGATCCGCACCGAACGCCCCGCGACCCGTTCACCAGCCATCGCTACGCAGGTGCGGGCAACGCAATTCAGGTCGAGCGGCTTCAATGTCGAGACGGTGCCGCGCGAAAAGGTGAGGATGCTGCGTGTGACGCGGGAAATCCGTTCCGCCTGCGTGCGGATCGTGACTAAATCCCGCCCGACCTCATCCGTCAGCTGCGCCTGTGCCGCGTCGGCTTCCATACATTCGATCCGGTTGAGAATAATACCGAGGGGGTTGTTGATCTCGTGGGCGATCCCGCTGGCCACCTTCCCCAGCGTCGCCAACCGTTCAGATAATTCCAGCTTTCGCATCTGTCGGGTGATCTCCGCGGTCTTCTCCTCCACACGATGCGTCAACGCCGCGTTGAGCGATTGCAATTCCGCTCGCGACGCCTGCAACTTATCCGCCATGCGATGCACCGCCACTGCCAATTCCTCGAACTCGTCGCCGGTTTTCAGATCAAGCGGACCATCGTAGGTGCCTCGGCTGATCGCCTCGACGCCGGTCTTCAATACCTGAATCGGTTGGGCGATTCGCGTCGCGACATAACGCCCGATCGCCCACAACAGACCCACCATGACAAGGCCGATCACCGCCAGATTCCTGAGCTGGTCTCGAATCGGGGCATAACTTTCCCCCGGCTGCTGTCTGACGAAAATATGCCAGGTGTTGTCCGGCAACGTGAGACCGGTCACAGGCGCATACCCAACGACTGTGTCGGCGCCGCCATGTCCATCGTCCTCGGCAATACCCCAGCCTGGCTCGGAGGAGACAATCATGCTCATCAGCTGGCTGGGTATCCGATGGGCTTGCCGAGGAAGAATCGGACAGACCAAAGGCTCCCCGGCGGCATTGAAGAGCATCGCATGGCCGGTTTGCCCGATCCGAATCTGGTTGATCATACCGAGGAGGGTGTCGAACCGGTAGGAGGCCTTGACGGCGCCGATGACGGTGTGATGACGGTCGTCCAGAATCGGCACCGCGATGTCGATCGTTTCTTCCGGCGTCCGGAAGGAGCCTTCCTTCGCCGGGATCAATTCACTGACATACACGTGATCGGTGCCGCCGGAACGGATCGCGTTCCACCAGGATTCACCGCCGAAGGAGTAATGATCAGGTTCCGAACTGGCGGCGACCAACGACCCATATTGATCGACGATCAAGAGGCCCACGACTTTGTCGCCGCTTCGGACCTTCGTGTCGAGGAGAAACCGCGAGAGCCCTCCATCCAGCAGTCGAGCCGCCGATTCTTTCCCCTTTTCCCAGATTCGAGTGCGTTCCAAAATGATGAGATCCGCCTGCGCCGGATCCGGAGGATAGGCTCGATTGGCCGCCTCGACCGGCTGACGCACGCGAAGAGGAGCCGATCCCAGTGAGCGGGCCGCTTGAATTTCGCTCTGGACCAGCATGCTCACCCGATCGGCAGCCTGAACCGCGACCGCCTGCAGGTTGCCGCCGATGAGATCCCGCAGGGATTGCATGCCCGACATGTAGGCGAGGAGGAGGCCCATCAGCAGCGGGATACAGCCCACTAGCACGATCGCCAGCACAATACGGCCCTTGATGGTACGAATGGTCATTGCCATACGGGTCTAAATATTCTAACCAACCGATGAAAGAAAAGGCCACCACCTCCAACCTCCGACTGTGTGTGAATCACCCACGGTTGGCATGCTCCGGTTCCCCTCTCGAATCGGAAGGAGACAGCACATCCTGCGCCGTGAATGCGGCGGTTTTCGCGCGTCTCGCCCGAGCCCGCTGAAGCCCCCACAACGCCAATCCCGAGAAGCCCATCAGCAGCAGCGTGCCTTGTGTTTTTTCCGAGAGGTGTATTGTTCCGTGGCCACGGCGATCTCGGCGTTCCCACAACCTGCCGTCGACTGGCCTTCGATGCTACGAGAAACGTGCTGGCCTTCCGCCTGCGCGCAGTTTGACGTCATAGAGAAGCCGTCCAAAATCAGAACGAAGGGTGGCCTGTATCACGCGTGACGGACCTTCAACCGCGGCCTTGCTTCGGCATGATAGGGGAAAAAATTGATGTCGTTCAGGGAACGCGCCCCTTAACGTACTTGCCAGGGCGGCATTCCGGGAGCGGAACATGAGGTAAAGTCAGGCGAATGCGACACGGAGCGGCAAGACACTATGCGGCAGAGTGCACGGAGGGGACTCTTTTCCTCACGAATCGGATCCTCAGACGGTCCAAATACAAATAGACGACCGGAGTCGTGTAGAGGGTCAGCACCTGGCTCACGAGCAGGCCGCCTACGATCGCAATACCGAGCGGGCGGCGCAGCTCCGACCCCACCCCCATGCCGACGGCCAGCGGAAGCGCGCCCAGCAAGGCCGCCATGGTCGTCATCATGATCGGCCGGAACCGCAAGAGACAGGCTTCATAAATCGCATCTGCCGGCGACGTGCCTGCTCCTGCCCGCTCACTTTGCAGTGCGAAGTCGATCATCATGATGGCGTTTTTTTTGACGATCCCGATCAACAGCATGATGCCGATCAACGCGATCATCGTCAGTTCGATCTTGAAGAGCAGCAACGCCAGCAATGCGCCCACGCCCGCCGACGGCAAGGTCGAAAGGATCGTCAGAGGATGGATGTAGCTCTCATAGAGAATCCCGAGCACGATATAGACAGTCATCAAAGCCGCCAGGATCAGCCATGGCTGATTTTCCACCGAGGATCGGAACGCCTTCGCGGTCCCCTGGAAGGTGCCTCGCACCGTCGCGGGCAGGCCGATGTCATGCATGGACTGCTCGATTGCCCGCACCGCTTCTCCCAGCGATACTCCTGCGGACATGTTGAAGGACAACGTGATGCCTGGAAACTGGCCTTGATGATTGACGGAGAGGATCGTGTTCGTGCGTTCGTATCGCGTGACGGCGCTCAAGGGCACTTGCGCCCCGGTGGGCGAGCGGATGTAAATGTCATGCAACGCGTCCGGGCTCTGCCAATATTGCGGGGCGACCTCCATCACCACACGGTATTGATTGAGGGGTGTGTACATGATCGACACCTGACGTTGGCCGAACGCGTCATAGAGCGTATCGTCGATGAGTTGCGGGCTCAGCCCGAGCCGCGAAGCCGTGGCCCGATCGAAGACCACCAGCGATTGCTGCCCCCTGTCCTGCTGGTCGCTGTTCACATCCACGATTTCCGGCAGGCTGCGCAATGTTTGTTCCACGATTGGAGCCCAGGTGTTGAGTTCAGGCAGGTCTACGCTCTGCAACGTATATTGATATTGCGCGCTGCTTGATCTGCCGCCGATCCGAAGATCCTGGATCGACTGCAAATACGTCGGAGCTCCGGGGACCTTGGCCAGTTGAGGGCGCAGACGAGCAATCACCTGATCGGAACTGATCCCTCGTTCCCTGAGCGGCTTCAACGCAATGAACATCCTGCCGGTATTGGTCGTGCCGGCATTGCCGCCGCCGCCGGTAAAGCCCGTGACGGTATCCACGGCGGGATCGTTCTTGATGATCTCCACCACTTCAGACAGTTTCTGGCGCATCGCTTGAAACGAAATGTCCTGGGCCGCCTGAATATTGCCGAACAGGCGGCCCGTATCCTGCTGGGGGAAGAATCCTTTCGGCACGAGGATGTACAGATAGACGGTCAACGCCATGGTGCCGAGCGTCACCAGCAACATCGTGCGAGGATGACGAAGCACCCACGCCAGACTCCTCGCATATCCATGGCGCATGGATTCGAAAGCCCTCTCGCTCTGTCGATACCACCAGCCATGCGCAGCGGTTCGCTCTGACGTGAGCACACGCGCGCAGAGCATCGGAACCGTCGTCAGAGAGACCACCAGGGAGACGAGAATCGCGACCGAGAGCGTCACCGCGAACTCACGAAACAGGCGTCCGAGCATTCCACCCATGAGGAAGATGGGGATAAAGACTGCGACCAGCGACAGGGTCATCGACACGACCGTGAAGGCAATGTCCTTGGCCCCGCGGAGGGCAGCTTCCATCGGAGGCACACCCTGCTCACGGTAACGAGTGATGTTTTCGAGCACCACGATGGCATCGTCGACCACGAAGCCCGTCGCAATCGTGAGGGCCATGAGGGACAGATTGTCGAGACTATATCCGAGCAGATACATCACCCCGAACGTGGAGATCAGCGACACCGGCACTGCCACGCTTGGGATGAGCGTGGCCCGAAAATCCCGCAGAAAGACGAACACCACCAAAATCACCAGCCCCACGGAGATGGCCAGGGTCCTTTCCACGTCATGCAGCGACGCGCGGATCACCGGCGTGCGGTCCACGACGATCGAGAGCGCCATGCTGCCCGGAAGCGACGCTTCCAATTGAGGCAATCGCTCGCGAAGCCGGTCCACCGTCTCGATAATGTTGGCTCCGGCCTGCCGGTAGATGATCACCAACACCGCCGGCGTCCCATTCGCCACACCCATGGTCCTGAGGTCTTCGACCGAATGCTCGACCGTCGCCACATCGGAGAGCTGAACGGCCCGCCCGTTTCGATAGGCCACGATCAAGGGCAAATATTCTTCGACCTGGTGGAGCTGGTCGTTGGTCCTGATTTCCCGCGTACGGTCGTCCGACGTCAGCTGCCCTTTCGGACGATTCACGTTCGTGGCGGCTAAGACCTGGCGCACCTCCCCCAACCCAATCCCGTATTTGTTCAAGCGCGGTGGGATTGAGATCGACCCGGATGGCCGGCAGCGATCCTCCTCCCACGAAGACCTGCCCCACCCCCTCAACCTGCGAGAGCTTTTGCTGCAGGATGCTCGACGCCGCATCGTACATCTGGCCGCGGGTCACGAGTTCGGACGTCAAGGCGAGAATAAGGATTGGCCCGTCCGAGGGATTTACTTTGCGGTATCGAGGGGCGGAAGGCAGATTCGGAGGAAGATCCGCACGGGCCGCGTTGATCGCCGCCTGAACGTCTCTCGCGGCGCCGTCGATGTCACGATTCAACTCGAACTGCAGCGTGACGGTTGGTCCCGCCGGTCGTACTGGTGGAGGTCATCTCCGTGACGCCGGCGATACGGGTGAACTGCCGTTCGAGCGGAGCCGCCACGGAAGAAGCCATGGTCTCGGGGCTTGCGCCTGGTAGCGACGCAGACACGTTGATGGTCGGGAACTCCACCTGAGGCAAGGCCGCGACGGGCAAGAATTGAAAGGCAATGATGCCGACCAGCGTGAGGCCGATGGTCATCAACATCGTCCCGACCGGGCGCCGCACGAAGGGAGCCGAGATATTCATCGCGGGCCTATGGGCAGCGCCTCTGAGAGCGGAACTTGGCGGAGATCAGACCGGAACCGCGCCGCCAGCCGATCGAGCGCCAGGTAGACCACCGGGGTCGTATAGAGGGTCAATAACTGACTCAAGACCAGCCCTCCGACGATGGCCATCCCGAGCGGGCGCCGCAGCTCCGATCCCACCCCCGATCCCATCGCAAGCGGCAGCGCGCCTAGCAGAGCCGCCATCGTCGTCATCATGATGGGTCGAAGTCGCAGCAGAGCGGCTTCATAAATCGCCTCTTCCGGCCGCTTGCCGTCCTGACGTTCCGCCTCCAGGGCGAAATCGATCATCATGATCGCGTTCTTCTTGACGATCCCGATCAGCAGTATGATGCCGATGAGAGCAATCACGCTGAACTCCATGCGGAACAGCATTAACGCCAGCAGCGCGCCGACACCCGCCGACGGCAAGGTCGAAAGGATCGTCAGGGGATGGATATAGCTCTCATAGAGAATACCGAGCACGATATAGACGGTCACCAAGGCCGCCAGGATCAGCAGGGGCTGATTCCCCAAGGCAGTTTGAAAGGCCTGCGCCGCACCTTGGAAACTCCCGCGAATGCTCGGCGGTAGCCCCAGTTCCTTCGTCACCTGCCCGATCGCCTCCACCGCATCGCCGAGCGAACCTGCCGGCGCAAGATT
This sequence comes from uncultured Nitrospiraceae bacterium, assembly GCA_963839785.1. Taxonomy (GTDB): domain Bacteria; phylum Nitrospirota; class Nitrospiria; order Nitrospirales; family Nitrospiraceae; genus Nitrospira_A. The sequence continues at coordinate 330,119 of CAWIWD010000021.1, read as the reverse complement.
GAACGAGATCGTCACCGCGGGGAATTGACCCTGCCGGCTGATCACGAGCGGCGCGGTCGTTTCCTTGACCCTGCTGAACACGTTCAGCGGCACCGGGCCACCGCTGCCCCGCACTTCCAGCAAATGCAAAGCTTCCGGGCCCTTTTGAAACTCCGGCATCACTTCCAGAATGACGCGGTACTGGTTCAATTGGGTGAATATGGTAGAGACCTGGCGCTGGCCAAACGCATCGTACAGCGTGTCTGTGATGATCTGCGGCGTGATGCCGAGCCGGGACGCCGTATTGCGGTCGATCACCAGCATGGAGGCCAATCCTTGATTCTGCTGATCGCTGCTGACATCCCGAAGTTCCGAACGCAGCTGGAGGGCCGCCAGGAGTTTGGGGGCCCAGCGATTCAATTCCTCGGGATCGGCATCTTCCAACGTGTATTGAAACTGGGTTCGGCTGACGCGGTCTTCGACCGTGAGATCCTGCACCGGTTGCATGTGCAGCGTGATTCCGTCCACCTCCGCGGCCCGCCCCTCGAGGCGCCGGATAATGTCGTCGGCGGAGCGCCGTTCCTCCAGCGGCTTCAAGTTGATGTACATACGTCCGCTGTTGAGGGTCGTATTGGTTCCGTCGACGCCGATGAACGAAGACAAGCTCTCCACGGAGGGTTCTGCCAGGATGGCGCGAGCGAGGGCCTGCTGCCGATCTTCCATCGCTCCGAACGAGACGGATTGCGGCGCTTCCGTCATCCCGAGAATGACACCCGTATCTTGAATCGGAAAGAAACCCTTGGGGATCAGGATGTACAGCGCCACGGTCAGGATCACCGTTCCCATCGTCACGACCAGCGTGGCCGTTTGATGACGGAGGACCCAACGTAAGCTCGTGCCATACCCTGCCAAGATGCGATCTAGCCTCTCTTGCGAGTAACGATTGAGGCGGCCGGGCTGGTTCGTCCCTCTCTCGCGCAGCAGCCTCGCGGACATCATCGGCGTGAGGGTCAGTGACACGACTGCCGAAATCAAAATGGTGATACTGAGCGTCAGGGCGAACTCACGGAACAAGCGCCCGACCACATCACCCATGAACAGCAGGGGAATCAGCACGGCAATTAAGGAGACGGTCAACGACAGAATGGTAAACGCAATTTGTTTCGATCCTTTGAGAGCGGCCTGAAGCGGTGAATCCCCCCGTTCAATATAACGCGCGATATTCTCGATCATGACGATCGCATCGTCCACGACAAAACCGGTGGAGATCGTCAGGGCCATCAACGTGAGGTTGTTCAGGCTGAACCCCATCAGATACATGACTCCGAACGTGCCGATCAGCGACATCGGCACCGCCGCGGCCGGGATGACCGTGGCGGACAAGGTCCGGAGAAACAGAAAGATCACGAGAATGACGAGCGCCACCGCCAAGACCAACTCAAACTGCACATCGCGGACCGTCGCGCGGATGGAAGTCGTGCGGTCAGTGAGCACCGTCACCTGTACCGACGAGGGCAAGGTATTTTGCAACTGCGGCAGCAATCCTTTGACCCGGTCGACGATTTCGATGACATTGGTCCCGGGCTGTCGCTGTATATTGACGATCACCGCCGGCGTCTCATTCATCCAGGCTGCCTGCTTGGTATTTTCCACGTCGTCGATCACCTCGGCCACATCCGACAGATGGACCGGCCCGCCGTTGCGATAGGCGACGATCAGCGGTTCATATTCCTTGCCGGCAAATAACTGGTCCGTGGCGTTGATGATCGACGCGCGCCGCGGTCCGTCGAACCCGCCTTTGGCCTGGTTGACGTTGGCGGCAGCGATCACGGAACGAAGATCCTCCAGCGTCAATCCATAGGACGCCAGCGCCCGTGGATTCGCTTGAATCCGCACCGCGGGACGCTGCCCGCCACTGATGCTGACGAGGCCGACGCCGGAGAGTTGCGAAATCTTCTGGGCGAACCGGGTTTCCGCGAAATCACGCACCTGCGGCAGAGGGAGCGTGGCAGAGGTCAATGCCAGCGTGAGAATCGGCGCATCCGCCGGATTGACCTTGTTATAGACCGGCGGCGCAGGCAGATCGCGCGGCAGGAACGTGGCGGCGGCATTCATTGCCGCCTGAACTTCCTGCTCCGCCACGTCCAGATTGACTTCCAGGCTGAACTGCAATGTGATGACGGAGCTCCCTCCTGAACTGGTGGAACTCATTTGGTTCAGGCCGGGCATTTGCCCGAACTGGCGTTCCAGCGGCGCCGTGATGGAAGACGCCATGACGTCCGGCCCGGCGCCGGGATAGAACGTCAACACTTGGATGGTTGGATAATCGACCTGAGGGAGGGCGGAGACAGGCAACTGGCGATAGGCGATGGCGCCCGCCAGAAGGATCGCGACCATCGTCAACACCGTGGCCACCGGCCGCAGGATGAAGAGACGCGAAGGGTTCACGTCCGGTTTCCTTGCTTCGTCGGCTCGGCTCCCGTCGGGTGGGCCTCCCGGCTCGCCGGGACCGGACCGCTCGCAGGCCGCAGCTCGACCTTGCTGCCTTCGCGCAATTTTTCGGTCCCATCCACGACGACCAACTCACGCGGCGACAGCCCCGTCTCGATCGAGGTCTCTTCTCCCTGCGACACTCCGACGGTCACCTCCCGCACGGTGACCGTGTGCTCTTCGTTTTTCACCACGTACACAAAGGTTCCTTTCGGACCGCGCTGGATCGCTGCGGAGGGCACGACGGTCGCGCCTCGCTTGACATCCAGGAGAAGCCGAGCATTCACGAACTGGTTGGGGAACAGCTCACCGGCATCATTGGGGAACACCGCCTTCAACCTGACGGTTCCGGTATTCGGATCGATCTGATTATCCACCGTAAGAAGTGTTCCCGTGGCCAGTTTGCGCTTCTGCTCACGGTCGAATGCCTCCACGACTAGTTGTTTTCCGGCCTGAAGGCGTTCGAGCACGGCAGGCAGATTGTCTTCCGCCAGGGTAAATATGACGGTGATGGGCTGCAATTGAGTGATCACCAGCAATCCGGTGGGATCGTTCGCGCGCACGATATTTCCGGCATCCACAAGGCGGAGCCCTACCCGCCCGCTGATGGGCGCCGTGATGCTGGAATAGGCCAGCTGCAGCTTGGCGTTGTCGATCTGTCCCTGGTTGGCCTGGACGATCCCTACGTATTGACGCACCAAGGCTTCCTGCGTATCGACCTGCTGCTTCGGAATGTAATTCTGCTTGTACAGGTCTTGATAGCGTTGCAGATCTAACTGAGCATTCTTCAGCTGCGCCTGATCGCGAGCCATCTGGCCTTGAGCTTGAACCAACTGCACCTCGAACGGACGCGGATCGATTTCGGCCAGCAGATCGCCGCTGCGCACGAATTGCCCTTCCTTGAACAACACCCGCATCAATTGCCCATCCACGCGGCTCCTGACCGTGACGGTATTCAGAGGAGTGACCGATCCCAGTCCGTTCAGGTACAGGTTGATCTCTCCGGTTTTGGCGGCAATCGCCACGACGGGGGTGCTTCGCGCCGCCATCGCCGGACGTTTTTCCGCGCCGCGCTGCTGCGCCTCGCCGGATATGGTCATCAAAGCATAGATTCCCACCGCCAGCAGACTGGCCGCCGACAACCCGATGAGCCAGCGCTTCAAATCAGTGGAAAATCGTTGAGACTGACCCATCATGACTAATCCTTCCGTCCTATGGCATCCTGCGCCTGCTGCAGATACTCGCGGGTCATTTGCCAGCGCCGTTGAAGCTGGGCATACAATTGGACGAGCTTCGCCTGCTGCTCCGGCGACAACTTCGTCTTGATTTCGTCCATGCCGAGCCCGAGAATCCGATCGACATCGGGCTGATGATCGACTCGCACACGCAAAATCTCGAGATGCGCTCGCTTGACGATCGGTTCGATCTCCGCCTGTTGAGACGAAGCCAACGACAGTTCCTGCGTCAGCCGTTTCATGATTCGCTCCTGCCGTCCCGCCGGTCCGTTATCCCACCGATGCTCTTCCTCGTATTGGTAATAGAGCGACGTCCCGACGACGCCCGTCAGCGCGCCGGCTAGAAACAGTATCATGAGCCCAAACCAGAGGGTGGTGCGTGACATATCCAGACACTCCTACTCTGCGATCGAACTAGTCTGCGAGAAGCGGCAGCCCTGCATCGAATTCATCCAGCCAGACGGGAGTGACCGGCTGCGGTTGTCGAGCGGTATAGGCCACCACCGACCCTGCAAAGACCACCGCCCCCAAAGCCGCAGCCGCGGCGACCCGCCACACCAACGGCTCGGCCCAGGCAAGCAGGGAGGAATAGGGATGCGCGGCGGCGTCCTGCCGGACCGCTCGCATCACTCCACGAACCCAGTCCGCTCCGACGGCAACCTCCTGCCGCATGCCATGGGCCTGGGCGAGGAGGCGCTCCACTTGTTCCATGGACGGCTTACGACGTTCAGTCATTGTGCTGTCGCTCCCATTCTTGAAGAAACAACGTTCGAAGTTTCTGCCTGGCCCGATGACACCGCACCTTCACATTGACCAGGCTCCAGCCCAACAAATCGGCCGCCTCGCGAGCCGGACGACCTTCAAGATGCACCAGCGTCAAGACCAGGCGGTTTTCCGGCGACAGCTGCGCAAGCGCCCAATCCAGAACCTCCAGCGATTCTCGCCGGCCGGCTTCATCGTGAAACCGCGCATCCGATTCGGCGGCGAGCGCCCGATCGAGCCAGCCCGCCTGATCCGCCGTCAACGTACTCATGGGAATCTCCGCGCGGCCACGCGCTCTCCAAAAATCGTAACAGGTTCGGACCGCGACCCGGGACAACCAGTGCTCAAAAGGCGCCTGCCGCGAGAACTTCGTCAAACTACGATAGGCCCGGACGAACACGTCATGCGCCACCTCAGCGGCGTCGGTCCGCAGGGACGTGGCCGCTCACAATTTTCAGCACATGCTGCCGATGACGGGCAATCAAATCCGCAAAGCGGTCGATTTCGCCACGCAAGACCTGTTCGATAATCTCCGTATCATCGGACACGAGTCCCTGCGCTCCTGTGATGCTGATGCCCGTCGCCGGCCCATGGCGCCTCTCCGCATCATATCCTATCTTTCTTCGCAACCACAGGAATTGAGGTTCCCTCCACCCTTCAAGTCGCCGCAGCGAGGCGATAGGTTACAGTCCTGAAAACGGACCAGCGAGAGGCCTATTACACCATGCCTGGCATCAGGGTGCTGTTGAGGAAGGTCAGACATCGGCAGGCAGTCTACGCAGGCGACTTGCGTTCGGAGAAGCGCAACGGCGTCGAGGTCTTGCCACGAACCCGGTAGCTGCGACAGGGATCGGGAACCGTGTTTACCGCCAGTATTCCTTCACGACGGATTTCACCTGATCGGCCAGCGCGCGCACCGCACCACTTCGATAGCCGCCCTTTTTCCACAACAGGCCGATACCCCGTCGCGGAGTCGGATTTTTCAGGGCGATGGCTCGGAGCACAGGGTGGCGATCGAGCCCCAAGGACAAGCGCGGGAGGATCGTGGCCAATGTGCTGGTTCGAACCGTGGCCAGAATACCTTCAATGGAGTTCATCTCCACAATAATCTTGGGCTGGATGCCGGCCTGCTCGAAGCTCGCATTCAACAACCGGCGGGTGCAGAAGATACCGGGCAAGAGAATCAAGGACTCGTCCGATAACGACGAGAGCGACAGGCACCTGCGCTTGGCGAAACGATGACGCGCCGAGGCAATGAGGACAAAGTCTTCTTCGAACAGCGGCTGGCTTTCGAGACGATCGGAGGTGACCGGCAGGAACCCGATGCCCACGTCTAATATTCCGCCACTCACGCCCGCCTCGATGTCGGGGCCGGACAGTTCGTCAAGTTTCAGCCCGACCTGGGGGTGAAGGGTTGAGAACCGGGTCACGATCTCCGGGATCAGGTAGGCGTTCACGGTTTGAACGACGCCGACCGAGAGCGTCCCGCGATGGAGACCTTCAGCTTCGGCGATGGCCATCTGCGCCAATTCCATCTCACGCAGCGCCCGCCGGGCATGTTCGCGAAAGATCGATCCCGCCCGCGTCAATTGAACCGAGCGGCCCACACGGTCAAACAACGGCACTCCCACTTCGTGCTCCAACTGCTTCACCTGCGCGGACAACGCCGGTTGGGACACCGGCAACCCCTCGGCTGCTTTCGTAAAATGCAACGCGTCGGCGACGGCGAGAAAATATCGAAGATGGCGGAATTCCATGGCCTCTTCATATCATAAATAGAAATGATCAATCTAATCAGAACAAACGCTTGGACGCGTCCTCCGGCAGGCACTAGGTTGATCAGGCGGATAATAGATGGAGACTCTGATGACTATGATGCAACCTCATGAGGCCGGCACGGTGGCCACACTGTGGCGCTATCCCGTCAAATCGATGCGCGGGGAAGAATTAAATGCGGCGGAGATCACCCTGAAGGGAATGGCAGGCGACCGGGGCTACGCTGTCATCGATGCCGTAAGCGGCAAGATTGCCAGTGCCAAACATCCCAAAAAATGGGGACGCCTGTTCGACTGTCGCGCGCTCCTGGCGCCCATGCGCACCAACGGCCAGGAGGGTTCCCTGTACGTGATGCTTCCAGACGGAACCTGGGCGACGGGCGGGTCAGCGGACCTTGAAGCCCGGCTGTCGGCCATACTGCAGCGAGCGGTGCGCCTCACTGCCGTCGTCCCTGCCTCGCCTCAGCTCGAAGAGTATTGGCCTGACGTGCAGGGACGCACGAGGCAGAATGCCGTCACGGATGAAGCCCTGCCCACCGGTACGTTTTTCGATAGCGCCCTCGTGCATCTCATGACCACCTCCACCCTTAACGCCCTCAGGCGTCTCTATCCGGAAGGCCGTTTCGAGACGCGGCGGTTTCGACCCAACCTCGTCGTGACATCGGCCGAGACAGCGCCGCCCTTCGTCGAAAACGAATGGATCGACCGCATACTGGCGATCGGTGGGGAAGTCCGGATGAAGGTGACTGGTCCCTGCCCGCGTTGCGTCATGACCACCCTGCCGCAAGGAGACTTGCCGGAAGATCCCGGCATTCTCCGGACGGCCGTGCAACATAATCGTGCCGCCGTGGGAATCTACGCGACGGTCGTGACACCGGGGCGAGTGGTTCGAGGAGACCGGGTCCAGCTTTTGTAAGTCTCACCCGCGTGGTCCATCATGAGGAGGGAGAACACCACTCGCATGATCACCGGATTGCTACAGTCCATCCAAATCGGGCTCCCCCGATCGGAACAATCCAATGATGATGCCGATCCGGATCAACGAACCTGGAGGACGGGGATCTTTAAATCACCGGTGCGGGGACCCATCTGGCTCAGCCGGACCAATCTGGCAGGAGACGGTCAGGCCGACCTCGTCCACCATGGAGGACTCGACAAGGCGGTGTGCGTCTATTCGGCTGACCATTGGTCGTATTGGCAAACGGTCTTGCCACCGCATCAGCTTCGAGGTGGCGCATTCGGCGAAAATTTTACGGTGGAGCAGCTGACTGAGGCGGATATCTGCATCGGCGATGTCTTTGAAATCGGCACGGCACTCGTACAAGTGTCACAGCCGCGGCAGCCCTGTTGGAAGCTGGCACGCCGTTGGCACATCAAGGATTTGGCGGTTCAAGTTGAGCGGACTGGGTTCACGGGCTGGTACTTTCGGGTCCTGCAGGAGGGACGGGTCGAGGCGTATCAATCGCTACAACTCCGGGATCGCCCTTGTCCGGAATGGACGGTCGCAGCCGCCAATCGAATCATGCACCATGATCGGAATGACCGAGCCGCGGCTGATTATTTGAGCCAGTGCCGACTCCTTTCCGCAAGTTGGCAACAGACCTTGCGACAACGGGTACTGAAGAAGACGGAACCGGATCCACAGCGACGACTGTTTCAGGATATCGCCGACACTCGTCATTCGTCATAGGAGGCTTCCATGATTCGTGTGTTCCTCAGCGCCTGTATCCTGATCATGGATGCAACCATGGAAGTGGGTGTCGGACGTGCGCTGGATAGGATGACCAGCATCAGCATTCTCTCTCCTCACAACGGCGAGACCGTAACCCACACGTTCGATATCTCATACGAAATCTTGAATGCCCCCAAGGGCAATCATGCGCATGTATATTTGGATGGCGTCTACCAAAAGGGGTTTCAGGGGAAATTTGCCCGCATACCCAAGGGCGAGCACACCATCACGGTCAAGATCGCCGATCCTGACCACAAAGACGCAGGTACGGCCACGGATAGCGTGACGATCAAGGTCGTAGAGTAGCCGCTTCGCAGGCGGCTGCACTCCACCATTGCCAAGGCAGAATTATTGGCCCCCTTGCGTCGACGGGCGACTGGTGCTCCCTTGCAGATCCATGTCTAACATGACCGGTCCATCAGGATTATTCGGATCGAGCCGCATGGGCATCCGGTCGGCCACCAATTTGACCAACGGCACCGCGACAATATGGGTGGCCTTGTCTGACTGGTTCGAATGAAGCGCCAGGCGGATGTTCTTGGGACGTTGGCTGGGCGTCACTTTAGGCATAAGATCGAATGCTACAAATCCCACCAGCATTCCGCTCCCATCGGCAAGCTTGTGAATCTCATAGGCGTTCGCCGCAGATGCGATGCGTTCTATTCCGAGGTCGGGACTTTGTGTCACCAAGGCCAAACCGAGTGACTTTGGCTGAATGAACCCGTACGCACCGGTTGGGGCTTGGGAGAACAAGACCTTGGGGGTTGATGCGCCGAGTTCGGCCACCGCATTTTTAGCCCGCAGTTGACGCCGCAAATCCGCCTCGGTACCTGGAGTCTCGATAAACACCGCAGCCGGAGCGGCTTTTTGCACCGGCAGTACCTCGGTTTTGCCCCCTCCGCCTCGTGCCGCCTGAAGCGAAGCAGGGAGCATACCGATCAGCAGCAGGCCCAAGCTGAGGACAACGCTCGCGCGAAACGACGCGACGTGAATTACACGGGCAAGGGTGTCACACATAACTATGGCTCCTCCTGAAGTGATGCGCTGCTAACCGGAGGATTCTATGAAGCTGTTGATGGAAAATCAAACGGGAGCTCGCGAAAAACACGTTGCGGCGGATACGCTGACGGTGGGTCACAGCGTCGGTCTGGCAAATCGGTGTATTCCCCGATAACGACAGCTCTCACACGAGCGCATCAAGGATAGAAGCTGAACCGGCGTTGGGCGATGGCAGGTTGGACTTTGATCGAGGAACCGCGCGCAAGCGTGAGGAATTTTCATCGATGGAGCGAACCACCAGCGGTGCATAAGAACCATCAGGCGGACGACGCAGAACCGATACATCTGTTTCAATGAGTCTTCAGAAATTTGAGGATTAGTGGACCGGACTGTCACTGCGATTGCACGGAATTTATTACTACGGCAAGGCCTGCTCCATTTCCCCCCATCATTCGAGCAGTAACACACGATCTGCAGCGCTCGGATGCGTGCCTCTCGCCGAAGCAACATTCACCATGCGACTTTCTGTTCGTACTCAGGAAGTCAGTTTCCGCGCTACGACAAGACCTGCCACCAGGAACGTGAAACAGATGGCGAGGAAAATATAGAAAAGAATCTTGGCGACTTCCGTGGCTCCCTCGGCGATCCCCGTAAATCCAAATGCCGCCGCAACCATGGCGATCACAAAGAATATGGCGGCCCATTTAAGGAACATAGACACCTCCGTTCTAACAGCTGTACGTTGGTCATTCAGGACGCGGCAATTCGCGCCAGAGTGCAACTCCTCCCACCATCCCATTGAGATTGGAGACGATCGTGACGTTCGCAGGAATGTCAGGGATCGAGACCGCCTTGGAATTTCCACCTCCGATATAGAGACGGTCGTAATAAAACATCGCTTCCAGCTTTTGGATGAGTTTTTGCAGCCGCCTATTCCATTTCTTCTTGCCGACTCTCTTCAATTCCGCATTACTCAATTTGTCTTTCCCCACTTCCACGTTCGGAATCAAGTGGCCATTGAGAAAGAGGGCCGACCCCACTCCGGTGCCGAGTGTGAGGACCAGTTCCACACCGACCCCTGAAATGGCACCGAAGCCTTGTACGTCCGCATCGTTGGCAACCCGAACGGGTTTTCTTAATCTCGCGGCCAGAATTTTCGCGATATTGAAGTGCTTCCACTCCGGGGCCAAATTCGGCGCGGCTTGCACCACACCATTTTGAACGATGCCTGGAAAACCCACAGAGATACGATCGTACTCGGGTTGTTCCTCTGCTAGTTTGGCGATGATATCCATCACGGCGCCCGGCATGCCGGACCGCGGGGTGTCTGTAAACACGCGTTTGGTGACGATTTCTCCCAACTCATTCAGCGTCGAAGCCTTGATACGGGTCGCTCCGATGTCGATTGCCAATGTTTTCACTGCCTTCTGCAACAGAGCCGTTCTAGACCGTGGTATCGCGGATTGTTCTTTCGTCGGCCGAGCCTTCGTCATTGAGTACGTCTCCGTTGTTTAAGCACTCCGAATGGGCGGTCACAGGTGAAAGGGGAGCGCCGGATCAGACATTGCATACCGCACTAAACCCCACCATAGACATTTGGCATAGATGCAGGCAGAGACCACCTGGGAGTTTCCCTAGGATTGTTGCGACAAAACCCTACGTCGTTCCTGCGTCCCTGGTCCCCCTGGCTTGCCTGCGTCGGCAAAAGTGCCTTGAGAGAGCCCTTGGTTCCGAATGAGGGCTATCCCCAGTATCGATGAGCGGCTCGGGCACGTATACTCAGATATCGGAGCGATATAAATGGGTTATGACTACATTACAGGGAGGATAGTATGAATACGAAGATCATCACGGGTTTGTTCGCGATACTGATTGCATCCGGGTTGAGCCTCAGCCCGGTGTTTGCCGCTGATCCAATGAAGGATAGGGAAGCGAGTCCGTCGATCAAAGAACGCCTGACGAAGGACGCTGTCACAGGAACGCTGTTAAAGCAGGACGGCGAGTACTACACAATAAAAGATGACGATGGGGCCCAGCATAGGCTTCACGTCGACAAGAGCACTAAGCTCGATAAGGTTGTGGAGGGTGACATGGTCAAAGCTTACGTCACCGATCAAGGTCACGTGACCACCCTACAGCGCAAGGAAAGATAATCGGGCAACGAGACTCGGTAGCGTTGCGGGGCGGGAAGTGTCCCGCCCCGCAACGTACTTGTAGATAGCGGGATTGTGCCGCGCCCACCTTGTGTGATTCTCCAAACGATCGCCTAGCTTCGGCTAACCCTGCCAATCCGCCCAGTTACTTGCTTTCTACGGCTATGCCGTACACCTGCGTGCAGGCCCGCGAGAAGAGAACAAAATATTGGTAGTATCCATCCACTGTGACTTCCACAAGGGCGTCCGCGAGAATCTTCGTGTGCAACGCATCGGCGATTGCATTTCGAGTCTCATTTCCGCCGGTAATCGGGATGAGGCCGAGGAGATGATAGACGCAGTCTTGCCCGCGCACATGGCCGAGTTCAGTATACCCATTGGGCGCGAGCGGTTTCGTAGAAGGCGCGATTCCGCCAGGCTGATGCATACATCCAGCCGTGAGCATCGACGCCCACAACACCGCCGCAGTTGCACTTCTCGTCCAGCATCTATTCAAAGGTACATGTGTCATCGCGCAATGACTCCTTTCGTATGCATGGCCGCCACCGGCTATGCAGTGTGACTCCCAAAGGGCAAGTCCTACATTGAGGATGTGCGGAAAATCGGTAGTACGATTTACCCGGCAGGTCGAATTCTGAGAGATCGTTTACTCATCTTGCGCTTCTCCATCCCCATCCTCAACCCCAAAAAGAACTTGGATAACCGCCCGAGTTGCAATTGAGATAGGCATCCTGATACGGCGAGCCATCGGCGGGAAGTAATCATAGAAGAATTAAACCCCTCTGCAGTCAAGGCGTCTCTATGCGAGCCATCGCCGATTAGCGAGAATCAGAGCAAGAACCATCTTCAAGGATAACGCTATCTCCGCAGACCATAGTGTGTGTCCCATGGTTTCCAATCCTTTCCGGATTATAAGCGGAGGCTCGCGCCCTCATTACTTTGTCCTTATGTGACCTTACAGGGGCCGGGATTGCCGTTGGGACATGTGGTGTTTTTCGTGGTATTGCCAAAAACAGTTGGGTCGTAGGTGATTGCCACTGGCACGCTAGCCTTGTGATAGCCAACAAATTTTTTCCCGAAGAAATCGCTCTTGGTCGCGACGATGGCCCCGACCATGTCGAGTCCGTCCATGTTGGCCCCGGTGAAGTCGGTCCCCTTGATGTCGGCCTGAGCGATGCTCGCGTCGCTGCCGTCGCGGCTCGACGGGGTTAATTCGGCGGGCACCGATCCGCTGTCCTTAAAGCTTGAGCCAATCAGGTGTGCATTGGCGAAGTTGGCCCCAGCCAGTTGAGCGCCATTGAAGATCGTGCCAAGCACCCAGGCGTCGTTGAACTTGGTGTCATTCATCCACGCTTGCTCGGCGCTGGCCGGTTGCGTGCTGAGGACGCTGGTCGAAAAGATGGCATCGGTGAAATCCACCCCGTCGCAGTGCGCCCGATCCAGAACGGTGTTGAACATGAACGCCCCGATGAGGGAGGCCGCCTCGAGCTCACTCTTCGGCGTCTTCGGCGTCGCAGTTTCGACGATCAGCCAGGCGGTGGTCAGGTCCGCCAGGGTCAGGTTGGCCCCGTCGAGGCGGGCACTTTTGAGCAGCGCACCTTGCAGCTGGGCCCCCTGCAGATTGGTGCCTTGCAGCTGAATGCCATACATGCGTGTGCCCCGGAACGAGGCGCCGGTGAAATCCCTATTCTGCAGATCCAGGTTATCGAGCAAAGCCTGGTCGGCCACAAGCTTGGGAATCGCAGCGGGAATGCCCGTGATTGTCGCCAACGTCAAGTCCAGATAGGCCCAGTTGTTTCCAAGGAGGGCGAACGGCACCACGGCCGTGTGGAACGTCGTTCGCCCGGTCGTCGCACGTGTGAATTTCGGTTGGTCGTCAAAGAACGCGTGGGTCAGGTCGCAGCCGTTGAAAATCGTACCATGCAGAATGGCGCCCCGGAAGTCGGTGCCCACGAGCAAGGCCCCCGTCAGATCGGCCCCGGTGAGGTCGGCGCCACGGAAGATCGTCCCGGTCAGGTTGGCGTGTTTTCCATCAGCGGTATTGAATTTCGCCGCCGCGAGATGCGCGTTCGCGTATGACACCGAGCCAAGATTGGCACCATTGAAGATGGCCCCCTCAAGATGGGCGCCCGCGGCGCTCTTGACGGTGCTCAGATCCGTGCCCGTGAAGTCAGCCTGGTTCCAGGTAGCAGCTTGGCCGAGGTCCAGTCCGGACAGGATGGCTTTCTTTAAAGAGGCGCTGGTGAAATCCGCCCCGGTCAAGGTGGTGATTCCGCTCAGCGTCGCGCCATCGAGCGTGCAGTGGCGCATGTCTTTCAGGATGTAGCCGGTCAAGTCCTTGCCCGCGAGCGCAAGCCGGTAGCCGGACTGGGTAATCTTCAGGATCGGGAGCTGATCGCAATCTGCGAAGAGCCCGAATGACGATGGCGGTTCGTCGCGCCGCATGGCAAAGAGACTTCCGGTTCCATACCCCCATTGATCCGGATATCCGCCGCCCTGCTGGCCCATGAGATACTGTCCAGCGTTCGGGCCGGCGGTAATTTGTAGCGCGAATCCACCGGCCCCCATATTGATCAGCTTGAACGTTTGCTCAGAGCCGATGCTGTTGGAAGCAAAGCCCTCGTCGTTGATCCACAATACCATGCCGCCGTTCCCTGTCCCGCCGGGCATGGAGAAATGCGAGTTCCAGTACGCCATGACCAGTTGGCCATCGTTATTGAGCTGGATCCCCAGCGCGATGTGGCCCCCACCGAGATCGAAGATAGCCCAGGAGTGGACTCCGGCCCCGAGCCCCACGATTGCCGGACCATCGTCCGTTGAATAAGTAGTAGGAAACACTTGAACGTAACCACTACCCTCCGTCGAAAATCGCCAATGCCGTAATCGGATCCATCGCGTCTCCTCCATTATGAAATGTAGGTCGTTTTCGGGGTTGAGGGAATGTACTCGCTGATGGACGGCTCCGGACGGCCCCCAGGTCCGGAAATTTGTTGATAGTTGAGCGTGTACACGTTGCGCCACAGATCCACGGCCAGACCGGCAGCGTTCAGCCCTTGCTGAGAGAAGAGAAGTGCGCCCGTGGGCGCGTAGACATCGAGGTAGAAATCCGCGGCGTCGTAGCCATTGCCATTCTGGCTGAGGATGAATACATAATTCGCGACGTCCACGCTCATTGACAGGTACACGACATCGGTGCTCGGAGGTGCATGGGAAATGAGGGGAAACCAGTACCGCGGCTGCATGTCTGGGAAGGCCGGTACCGGGTGGCCGCCCCTGCTGAAGGCCTGGATGCGTTGATTCCCCTTTTCCAACACCAGTATTGTCTGATCGGGACGGATGGCCACCAGGGCAGGGGCCCGGAGCCGCCCTGGCGCCGTGCCCGCTTGGAATGGGGCCGACGCCCACGGTGCATCGGCGTCGGCTGGCCTCATTGCCGGCAGGGCGAGGATCAGCATGTGGTCGCAGCTCGGATTCACACCGACTACATACCCGTTGGAGTGAATCGCCATCGACGTGGGAAGTATCGGGAATCGGCCCCAGCTCGTGCCGGTGGCGAGGTCGAACAGGCGTCGTGGGTCGCCCATGGGCACCGCCGGGTCAGTCACCGGCGTGACCGCGCGCAAATGATACCCCGTGTCCTTGTCACCGCTGGGATCGAGATAGAGAAACCGCGGCGCGGCGGTGCCGGCGCCAGGGGCGGTGCGCACATAGAGCAGGATCGGCGCCCGGAGTAGCCCTGCGGCGCGGTCATGTATCCCGCATCTGGCCAGTACTTTGGATCTCCGCCCGCGACTGCGCGGTAGCCGATGTTGTTCATGGCGTAGAGTTCAGGTGTGCCCCCACCGCCGCCCAAAGGGGGTGGCATGCCCTGCCCCGATGCCTCCCAGACATACCCCAGCACGCCGAGATCGTCGCTTAGCGTGATGTTGCTCAGTCCTTCCAATCCGCCGTCAGCACCCGTGTCCAGATTCGCCGCGGTCTCGATGGGCGCCTGTGGGTCCTGCACCCACTGGTATCCTCGGTTGTATTGGGAGCAGCTGGCTATGTTGGTAGGTGGTGCCGGCAGTCAACGGATACAGCGCCTGCATCACCGTCACTGTGGCGGTGAAGATCGGGTGTCCGTCGAGGAGGTTTTCGAAAGGGCCCGCCTGCCCCTTGCCCACGCCCCATCCATTCCTATCGAACATCGCCACCACGAAACTCACTTTGCCGCCCACGGGTACCTCTTTCCAGTCCACGACGATGCTGGGCACCTTATTATCGGGCATAGTGCCGGTATAGGTACGCGTGGTATTTCCGGTGTACTGCGCGGTGATCGTGAACGAACTTGCAGTATCTGGAAACGCGTCTTTGGGCACCAATGTGATCTGTGCGTTCATGGTCAACGTCAGGTTGAATTCCACCACCCGCGGCGAGCCGACGACCTCTCCCACGGTCTGGGCGAGCTGCGCCGCGGCAGCCTCCATGGCCAACACCTTGAAACCCCAGCCCACGAATGGGATGGACTCCTCGGCCTCTTCGAGACCGAAATACTCCGCTAACGCCGCGAGAACGTCCGGTTTCGTCAATATATTTTTTACGAGAGCATTGCCGAGCGTTAAGACCAGCGAGGAGATATCCTTGCCCACCTTGGACGGGTCTGCGAAGAGATCCTTGACCGTTGCGTACACGTTGCTAGCGATGGGGAGCAGCAAGTTCACGTCCTTGAACATCTTGTCAAAGAGGGCGTTCGTCTGCACACCCGCCGTAAGGAGCAGCGCGAACGTGGGAATGGCCAGGTCGATCAGTGCGGTCAACGACAACCCGAACCACGCGGCTGTCGGATCGCAATCGTTGCGGGAGCTCACGCCAAGGCTGCCCACCAGGAGGCGGATCTTGCTCACGGGGCCGTCGTTCGGCAATCCGAACGTAAACTCGGTAGTGGCCGATTGGACTGGGATACCCAGAAAAGTGCTCTCGGCCCCTACCTTGCCGAGAAATTTGAGGGTGCCGGTTCCCAACAACCCACTGTTCTCAAGGCCGTGGTTTATCAGCCAATTCAGACAATCGCTTATCCATGGCGCGCAAAGGCCGGACACCTGCTTGAGCCAGGCGTCGTTCGTCACTGGAATCGCCGTGACACCGTCGGCCTTCAAGAAGCTCACGAAGACCGAGGTGTGCCGGATGTAGCTGTTGGTGACGACGAGATCGATGACGAAGGCGCCGTTGTCTCCGGCCGAGTTTTTCACCGTCACGGAAAGGCCGTAGTTCGGGCCACCGTCCTGAACGGCCACGTGGTAGCCGTCGCGGCTCTCAGGCATCCGCCTGTCTGCCTTTCCGGCTGCCTTCGCCGCCGCGGCGTCGTTCTCAGCGCTCATGTCGAGCGCACTCACCCCCCGGAAGTAGTTTCCAGCGAGTGCCCTGGAGTGACGCATCGCTGTAGATCAGCACTTTGCTCTGTCGGGTCGGCGTCGCACTCGCATTGATCACTGCCTCGTGAAGATCATAAGTGTAGAACTGCGTCCCGTTGGGCTTGAGGACGGGCCTGCCGGCGTCGTCCACAACTTCCGCCGTCTGGCACCACTGGGGTCCCAGGGTTGAGATCATGAACGACAACGGTTTGAGGTTGAGGTTGTTGTTGCTGCCGATATGGCCGAGCACCGTTTGCGCCGAGGCGGTGGTGAGCATGGTGAGCGTGGGGTTCATGAACACCACGGCCTTCGCCACGTCGTCCACCGAATAGCTGCCTGCGTCGTCCGCCGTGTGGATGCAGACCGAGGCTAAGGTCGGGAAACCTGGAAGGGTCTTGGGGGGGACGGTGACAGAGAGGAGCTGCGGTGTGTCGGTCTGCACCGTCACCTGCGTCGCGAAGTGCGTGGGCGAGCCCGCCGCCGAACTGGCCGCCAGCGTTTCGGGCGTGTGTCGGGCCAGCCGATACGGTCGGCTGGCGATGCGCAATGTGTACACCTCCGTCTCATGCGTCTGCCCCAGCCAACTCAGGTCGAAATGCAGATCACGGTGTGCACTATTCGACGGAAGAGAATTCGTGGACATCTTGCGGTGCCTCATCTTGATCGGAATTCCCCATGGTCGCGTCACAGCAGTGGCAGTTGCGAGAGGCCACGGGCGGGCTGCCTTTTCGCGGCAGGCAGCGTCGGTACAGCTCACGGATCCGGTCGGAGGGAAATGGCGGGCCGCTCAATCTGACCTGAGCGCTTCGTTCCAAGTCTCCAGACTTACGACTTGACGAGAGACAGCGCGGCAACCGCCCTCTTTCGATGGAACGCGCCTCGATTGATATGTGCGATGCCGACAGCAAACGAGTTTCGCCAACACTTGGAGCGGTCTGTCGGAAGCGAATGAACCCGCATTATTCACAAGGGTTTCTCACAAACCGGCGATACGCCATGCGAGATGGGTGCATGGAGCCGCAGGTGAGTGAGCAAACTTGGAACAGCCTGTTGACCAACCGAGCGGGCGAGTCCACCTGGTAAGTCGCGGCCGGTTGCACTACCCCGCCAGCGGAGCGCAGACGGCGAGCAAGGCCTTTCTGAGGCCGTGAATACCGCACATGTCTGCGCTTCGTTCTGGAGCGCGTGTGAGGCAGCCATCTTTGGCGCAGTCACTGGAACCATCTCTGTGAAAGGATGGAAAGAAGGAGAACGGCGGGCATCTTATCTCAAGCCATGCGTGGCCACAACCCCATTCCACACTGCGCGGCCCCGAGAGGGCTTTTCCGATAGGGTCAGGAAGCACATCAAAAAAATAGAAACGAACTCGTCTCCTCCTAACCATAAGGCCGACGGGAGCGGGAGAAAGCTCTCTTTACTGCTAAAGAATTACTTTCCGGCCTCACTTCCCTCACGTCCGTCTCTGAGTGTTCATCACACCTCTAGACTTGCATAGGGTTTCAATTTGTGGCCCTATAGGCCTTGTATAAGGCGATATGACAATATGATAGGAGGCGTTATGCGGACAGAACGTATCGGAGTCGCGATAGCTACCACACTGACCCTCACCACCCTCGTTGGGTGCGGAGCTCATAAGCACGATAGGCGACTTCCCCCGCCTGCTGGCGCGTCCGTGCATGAATCACCGTCCCATACTCAATCACCGGCTGCTCAAGGAGCAACGCCGATGCCAGCGCCGATACCCAGTGACAAAGGGAATGTTTCGCCCTAGATGGACCTAACGCCATCCCCGTTTCGAGACGACGTAGTCCATCCGCCAGCCTTCAATGCTGGCTCGGGCGTCGGCCAGCGAGTCGAGCTGATGCACGTTCGAGCACTCGTCTCGTAGGCGCACGTCACATGACTCCGTGAACGCATTTTCGACGGGCTTCCCCGGTCGAATGAAGTCGAGTTGGACACCATTTCCTTGTTCACACTAGGACAAGTCAATATATAAGACAAGCGGGTGATGGTCTCTTGTGGCTGTGCCCCGAGGGATCGCATAGGTTGGGTATATATTCTATGACCATGACCAATAAATGGGCAGGAGACAGGTGACTATTAACAATCAGCACTACACATTCATGCGAATGGCTATTCAGCTTGCACAGAGTCAGGCCGGTAAGCCCAATGGGCGACCATTTGGCGCAGTGATCACAATGGGTGGCAAAATACTCGCTCGAGGATTTAATCGCACGATGATCGACAGAGACCCGACAGCCCATGCGGAGATTGTTGCCATACGGAGAGCGTGCAAAAAGACGGCAATCACTGATCTCGAACAGTGCGTCATCTATGCTTCATGCCAACCCTGTCCTATGTGCTTGAGTGCAATTTATTGGTCTGGCATTCGAACAATTTACTTCGGCTGCTCGTCGGCGAAAGCGGAACAGGTGGGATTTGGCGATAAACTTTTTATACGAAGAGGTGTGTGCGAAGGGGCAAGGAGGACAGATTACACACCGTCAGTTGCTGGCTGGGGAAGCGTTAGAGGCGCTGGGGGAATGGAAGCGACAAGGCGGCCTTGCATAGTCAGCCAATTTCATGAGACTCGCAGCGATGCTCCTCGCATTAGAAGGGCGGATGATGAATAATTAAACCAAGTATATAAGTGGTGATGTATTAAATTCCTGTCTCATGTCAGGTATTTCCCAGCGCACTCACGTCCATGCCCGTCAATCAATAATCTGTGAAGAATGATCCTTGGGCACGGAGCTGTCAGCCGACGGCGACCTTTCCAGAACTCCCCTACAAGGATCTTGCCGCAGCAATTTAGCGGAATCGCCAATCGCATTCCCCTAGCGAGGCCCTGAGATGCTGTCTGCACGGAGGGATTTTATGGCTGTATGGATCGTTTGATACAACTCGTCGACAGCCGCCTCTTTGTTGATGAATGCTGCTGCGCCTGCCTCTCTCATCTCTGCTTCCACTTGGCCGGCGGTATGGATCGAAAGGCCAATCACAATGATCCCGGGATGCTTCCGCTTGAGCCTACTGGTGGCTTCGACACCATTCATTTTCGGCATGGTGACATCCATGAGCATGACTTCTGGCAGCAGTCGATCGGCGAGTGCCAAGGCTTCCTCGCCGTTTGCGGCTTCGCCCACGACGTGAATGTCGCTATATTGAGCCAATACGCTACATAAACCTTGGCGGACCATCGCATGGTCGTCAGTGACGACTATATGAATCTTTGGGCCGTTGACCGCTGTTGAAGGCTTGTTTGGCGCATCGGCCTGTTCCATCCTTAGCCGCCATTAAGGCGAGTTGGTTTTCCGAGGCAGGCGTGACGGTGTTATTTGCCACTGGAAATATGAGTTTGGCTACTGTTCCCTTCCCGAGCGCTGATTGCAGATCAAAATGACCTCCTAGGGATAACATTCGCTCACGAATGCTAAAGAGACCAAATCGAGTAGAACTACTGGCATGATCTCCGTGCAGAAGCTCCAGCGTGAGGATCAAAGCCACAACCGTGGTCGGAAACGGCAATCTGGATCGAGTCCGCAATCTGGTCAACCTCAACGAGGGCTGTTGTGGCCCGAGCGTGTTTCACGCAGTTGATGAGCAGTTCACGAACCGATTGAAAGAGAAGGAGCGCTTGGTCTTCAGGTAACCAAGGAAGCTCTCGCTTGAGTTCCAAGAGTGACGAGGAGTCCCTGTTGATGCATCTGTTCGGCGAGCCATTGTAAAGCCATTGAAAGGCCAAACTCGGACAGCACCGGCGGACTCAGCTGGGAAACCAATGTTCGCGTATAGGACAAGGCCTTGTCTGTCACCTCAAGCATCTCGTGAAAAATGTTTCTGAAGCGAAGAGCCCATGGGTTCTTTTTTTGCCTGGCCCAACTTAATACGGCTGAGCGCCAACAGTTGGCCCAGATAGTCATGCAGATCTGCGGCAAGTCGTTGACGCTCACGCTGTTCAGCCAAATTCAATTCGGTTGCTAATGCTCGCAAGCGCTGTTGAGATTCGGTCAGTTCCGTGGTTCTCGCTATGACGCGTGACTCTAGCTCATTGTTGAGTCCACGTAGGGCCTCCTCACTCTCTCGTCGCTGGGTGATGTCATTGAATACAATACCAATACGACGCTGACCTCGTGGCCCAACGCGGAAATGCCAACACCTCATACCATCGGTTCAACGCCGCCGCTTGATTCTCGAATCGAATCGATTCTCCGTTAAGTGCAACCTGGCCGTAGGTATCAAACCAGTACTGTTCATGGGTCGGCGCGATCTCGCGCATTGACCGGCCTTTGGCTTGCTTGATTCCCGTCTGCTTTTCGAACGCGGGGTTGACGTCGACGAATCGATAATCCATAGGACGGTTCTGGCCATCGAAGATCATCTCGATGACGCAGTAACCCTCTTCCATTGATTCGAACAGAATCCGATAGCGCTGTTCCGACTCGACCAAGGCTTGAAGCGCTCTCTTTTCCTCCGTAATATCGGTGAGGGTCAAGAGAATCATAGGATCAACCTGATTGGTTCGATCTAATCGACGTGCATGAGCCACGACTGTCCGTTGTCCGAGTGAAGGAAACACATGATCAAACTCGAAGGGCATCTGCGTCTGATCGGTGAATGCATCCTTCAAATAGGTCCACAACTGGGCACTTGCCCATGTGTGGTGTTTGAGTTCGGCAATCGGCTGTCCTAGTGCCTCTTCGCGAGAAACTTCAAACATCGTAAGGAATGCTCGATTGGCCGTCTGCAGTGACAACTTTGTATCGAGCACGGCAATGGGCTGCATGACAGTGTTCAGAACCGTCTTTGTAAATTGGCGCTCATAGATCGCCTGCGCGATACTTTCGCGTTGCACCGTGACGTTGGTGAAGGTGAGAACGGCCCCGACCGTTGGACGTTCATTCCGAGGCAAGGCGGTGATCCGAAGTACGAAACATTTGTCACTGTCCTTGAGTTCCCCTCGCCAAAGAGTCCCTCCATTGATCACCCAGGCACATTGTTCTGGGACATCGGACCGATTAGCGAGGAGTTGGATCTGCCCAAGAGGCTTGCCAATATCAGCCGGAGAAAGGCCCAGCATGATAGCAGCAGCCCGATTGAATCGGGTAATCACGCAGCGAGGATTGACAACGACGATGCTTACATCGACGATATCGAAAATGTCGGAGACGTCTGGACAATTATGGTGCGCCGCAGCCTCGGTGCTGTCCACGGTATGCCTATGGCTTCTCGTGAAGTTAGCTTGCGTACAGGGTCTTGGTGCGTGCCAGCACAGAGTCTGCTACCACGGGTAACAGCTTGACGCAAGGCAAATAGGATCGCCTGCGATCTCGGCATGCGTAGAGGAGTCTGGTAACGTGACAGTATCTGCTCCTCTAGACTTCGAGCTTCTTCAGCAGCCCACAGTTTCGCGAAGCGCGTCCGCTACAGCCGCTTCGAGCCGTGCATAATCTTCAACGGGGATGAGATGCGAGTGGTTCTCGCCAAGCCTGGGCAGCATGCGGGTATGCACCTTGCCATCAAAGTTGTCCATGACAAACGAGCAGAAGATCGCGATATCCTGTTCGTGGCTCACCTGATCGAATAAATCCTCCAGGTGCATACTGGCGCTGACATCGCCTCGCTCCCACAGCACATTGACCATTTCCCCCCACCACCGCACCTTTCGGTACGGTCCGGCGCTACGAGTCTGCGAAATTATATTTGCCGCGAGTC
The DNA here is from genome assembly GCA_963839785.1 of uncultured Nitrospiraceae bacterium. GTDB lineage: Bacteria > Nitrospirota > Nitrospiria > Nitrospirales > Nitrospiraceae > Nitrospira_A. Next base: position 307,889 of record CAWIWD010000021.1, on the reverse strand, counting down.
CTAAAAAGATCGGTGCATCCGGCATGGCTTCTCGCATGAACTGCGGCAGGAGCTCATCCGCATCCACGATCGTTAGTTGACCGCGCGTCTTCGCAGCCTCGACATCGACGCCTTGGGCCTCAAGGCGAGGACGAAATGCATCCCAATGAGCGCGAGTCGGAACAAGAATGATGCCCTCACCGTTATCGAGCGCGGCATGCGTAAACCGACAGACAGCGCGGTTGAGAAAATCCTGATCTTGATACAATTGCACAATGTGCTCACGTGGAGCGGCGTTCGCTAAAAGAATGTCCCAAGGCGTTCCCACGTCTACATTATCTTCCGACTTATGCCGTCCAAGCCCTTTTTCCGCAAAAGAGTCATTAGAAGGTAACTCCATATGCATGGTCATAGTCCTCCAATATACGCAGATATACCCCCTCGGGTGCCACTCGTGATTGCCTCGCGTCCCGCCTGAACGCAGTATGGAATCTAGGGATACTCCTCGTCAAGTGCCCCGCCGATGAAGCCTAAGAATCTAAAAGAGATGATGCCTCGCCATGTACGCACGGCTAAAATGTCCAATGGGATTTCCAAATGGAGAAACCAGGGTTTCTGCTTTTCGATAGAGATTCTGGACACTGGAGGCCTGCTATTTTTTGCTTAGTACTCCTGCGGAATCTGCCGCCTTCTCAACATCCTCCAGAGCCAATTCGGTTTGCCGAACCAAGTCACCATACACGTTGGGGTCGAATGTAACCATAACTTCTCGCAATGTCTCAGCGCACCATCAAAATCCTCCCTTGCCAGTTGAGCTTTACCCTTGGCGATCATGCCTGATGCCAGAGCTTCCTTCGCTAGGTGAAGGCTTGGTTCCACGTGCAGCCGCCCGCTGGATAGCGGGATCGTCAGGAGAGTCTTGCCCGGCGGTTCTGATAAATATTGTAGATCTGCCAGCCTGCAGGAATATTCGTGCAAGGCTCCCGCGAGGTGAGCGGAGCAACAGGAATTGCGGCAATGGAAGCTGCCTCCAGACGTTGTGCCTTAACTGCGTAATCTCCAAATGCTTTGTCATCTTTTCCTAGGGCAGAATCGGCATGTCAGGATCTGCTTGCGGCGGCATAGTCTCAGATCGGCTAGGCGCAGGGATTACAAAATGAGTGGAAGCAGAAGAAGCTTGGACACAAAGGGCCGTTTGAAGGCGGAGCAGCGGGAGAGAAAATATTTCTCGAATCTGAAGTCGTACCCTTCCAAGACATCGCGGAGGACTATCAGCAAGCCCTCGATGCCCGACACAAGCGAAAAGGCGATGACCACGCGCGGCTGCGGAGATGGATGTCAGCCTTCGACCGTCAAGACGCGGCCAGTATTTCGCCTTCCCAGATCGAAAAAGTACTGACCAGCATGCAGGAGGCAGAGAGGAAACCGGGCACGCTTGTCCGCCATCTCACCATCCTCAAGGCCATCTTCAATCGGGCCAAGCGCCATGGACTCGTGCGCGACAATCCGGCGACGCTGGTGAAGACGCCGAAGCCCAATAATATGCTCGTGCGCTACCTGACGGCCGAGCAAGAGGCGCAGCTCTTTGATCTCTCCCACCCGCCTATCACGCGATCGTGACCGCCGCCATGCACACGGGCTCCGGCAAGCGAGATTTGCTTCGACTGACCTGGGCGGACATCGACTGGAATGTTGGCGTGATCACGATCCAAGAACCCAAAGCCGATGAGCGGCAACGGATTCCGATGAACTCGACGGTGGTTGACTGCTCGCCAGGTTAAAAAGAGCGGGTGCCCGCCCCACTCGATCCCGTGTTCGACCATGACGCACGGTATCTGCGCCGCGCCTTCGATCGCGCCGTGAAACGGGCCGGCTTAACGCCGTTCCGCTTCCATGACCTCCGGCATACCTTTGCCTCTCGGCTCGCCATGCAAGGGGCCAACGATCGGACGCTGATGGCGTTAGGCAGATGGAAGTCCCCAGCAGTGCTCAGCCGGTATGCCCACCTACCCTGCTCTATCCTGCTCCCCTTGAAATTGAGATCACCCCTAAGACAAGGTCCGGAGAGGACCGAGGAGGTGGACATGGCAGTCGAATCTGCAGAACCCATAGAACGATGGACGGCCAAACGGCGGGTGGCGCTGGTGGTGAGTATTCTGAAGGGCGAGACCTCTGTGGTTGAGGCCGCTCGGACGCATGGGCTGACGGTGGCCGAGGTGGACCATTGGCGGGAGAAGTTTCTGCTGGGGGCCGAGAACGCCCTGCGGACGAGGCCGAAAGACGAAGAGGCCGTGAAGGACGAGCAGATCAAGAAGCTGAACCAGAAGATCGGCGATGTCGTCCTCGACAACGACATCTTACGGGAGGCGTTGAAGCCCTCCCCTTTGGACCGGAAGACATCCGACGCGTGAGAGCGGCGCGACCGGATGTCTCAGAACGGCGGAGGTGTCGAGTGCTGGAGAGAGGCCGGGCGGGCCTGCACCGCGAGTCCCAGAGTTCCCCGCCGGTGAGCCGACCCGATCCTCCGTGGACCGAGACGCTTCGTCGGTTGATTCAGCAGTATCCCACGTTCGGATATCGACGGCGCTGGGCCCTGCTGCGATTCCAGGACGGGATCGTGGTGAATCGCAAAGCGGTCTATCGGGTGCTGAAGCAGAAGCGGTGGTTCGTGCATCAACGGTCCTCCACCCCGCGGCCCCGCGTGCGCGGCTGGGTGAGTCGAGCCAATCGGAGTAACGAACGGTGGGCGATGGATGTGACGCATATCGCCTGTGGCCAGGATGGCTGGGCCCATCTCGCGGCCGTCATTGATTGCCATGACCGGGAACTGATTGGCTATGAGTTCGCCTTGCGGAGTCGGGCGAAGGAGGCGGAACGCGCCGTCGAAGCGGCCTGTCTCCAGCGGTTCGGGACGCTGCGCCCGGTGGGGGCGCCGGTCCTCCGCAGTGACAATGGGCTGATCTTCCAGAGTCGGCGGTTTCGGCAAGCCTGTCGCGACTACCGGCTACAGCAGGAGTTCATCACGCCCTATACCCCGGAACAGAATGGGATGATCGAACGGTTCTTTCGGAGCCTGAAAGAGGAGTGTGTCTGGCAACACACCTTCCAGACATTTGAGGAGGCGCGTCGGACCATTCGGGACTGGGTCGAGTGGTACAACCAGGAACGCCCGCATCAGGCCCTGAGGTATCGAAGCCCGGCCCAATATCGCGCTCAACAAGCAACCCAGGTGGCTTGATTTCGGGGGAGCACTACAGCTCCCCTGTGGGAAGCCGTGGAAGGACTGACGAAGGGCAGAACCGTGACCGACACCGAACGAGGAATCGGAGGAAGCGGCTAAGTTATTGAAGGATATGGTGAGTCGGCTGGGATTCGAACCCAGGACCCTCGCCTTAAAAGGGCGATGCTCTACCAGCTGAGCTACCGACTCTCCTGAACACTGTGCGGCACATCGTCACATGCTGAGTTGTGACGGTGGGGGATCATACCACCGATGGTTATTCGTTCGCTACGATGCGTACATCATAAGAATAGGTCCGGCACCTTATTAGGAACGCTGCGGGCGCGCCCGCCGGCCTGCCTTAAGCGGATTGTTAACTGTGATGGTTTCATCTCGGCGCGAGCCAGTGGAAATCATATCGATTCGGCACTCGGCTAGTTCCTCAATCCTCGAGAGATAACGCTTAGCCTCTGTCGGCAATTTCTTATAACTCGTCACGCCGGTGGTAGGCGCGCTCCAGCCGCGCACTTGTTCATACACCGGCTCGCACTTCGTCAACGCGAGCAGATCGGACGGCATCTCGCGACACAATTTGCCGTTCACCCGATACCCCGTGCACACTTTGAGCTCCTTACACCCGTCCAGCACATCCAACTTGGTCACGGCGAGCGACATGAGCCCGTTCACGCGCGTGGCATGACGGACCACCACACTATCGAACCAGCCGCACCGGCGCGCCCGGCCCGTGGTCGCTCCGAATTCTTTACCGCGTTCCTGTAACCATCCCCCTACTTCATCGGTCAATTCCGTTGGAAACGGGCCGCTGCCCACGCGCGTCGTATAGGCCTTCGTAATCCCCATCACGGCATCGATTTTTGTCGGCCCGACCCCGGTTCCCGTACAGGCGCCTCCCGCTGACGAGCTCGATGACGTCACATAGGGGTAGGTCCCGAAATCCACGTCCAAATGCGTGCCCTGGGCGCCTTCGAATAACACCGTCTTTCCAGCATCGACCGCTTTATTGACGACGAGAGCAGTGTCGATAATGTAGCCTTTAAGACGGTCGGCGTACCCCATGTATTGCTGGTAGACCTTTTCCAACTCGAAACACTCCACCTTATGGAGTTGTTCGAGCAACCAATTGATGTCGACTAAGTTTTCTTCCAGCTTCTGTTTGAAGAGCGGCGGATTCAGCAAGTCTCCCATACGGATGCCGATCCGCGCCATTTTGTCACCATAGGAAGGTCCGATCCCTCGCCCCGTAGTCCCAATTCGACGGACACCCTTCGACTGTTCGGACGCCTTATCAATGGCCTTGTGGTAGGGCAAGATCAGATGCGCACGATCGCTGACAGCGAAATTCTTGCCGATCTTCACGCCCTGCCGTTGCAGATGATCCATTTCCTCGATCAGGGCTCCCGGATCGACCACGACGCCGTTACCGATGAGGCAGCGTGTCCCGCGATACAGAATGCCGGATGGAATGAGATGGAAAATGAATGTGTCCCGCGCATTGATGACCGTATGGCCGGCATTCGATCCACCCTGATAGCGCACGACCATATCGGCATCCTTGGCAAGGATATCGACAATCTTCCCTTTTCCTTCGTCGCCCCATTGGCTACCGATAATGACGAGATTGGCCATGGTTCCCTGCCGACGCTCCTTCTTGCCCGCTCCAACTCGAAAAAAAAGCCCTGACTTCGTAAGTGTCAGAGCCGGACGGGGCTCATGGTAGGATCCGCCTCACGGTTTGTCAAGCAAGGTTTTGCCTCATCCGTTCCTCCATCATGCTCCGTCATCGGCACTGCATCCCACTGTGGCCTTCCTAACTCTCCCCGCGGGATTGTGGCGACTGCACATTACTGGGCTCACACTTCCCCAGTCGATCCGATGTCCACGCGCGTGCCTGCGAGCACTGCGCGCGTTGCACGAGCATGAGGCGGGGATCCGCCTTCTCACACCCTTTTCTTGACTGATAAAAAGCGGCCATGCTAGATTGCAGAGTTACATCTGCATCAGCTTCCCTTTTTCCCGTGCCTGTGCACATGTAAATGCAAGCTTGCGTGGGGCTGTGGCGCAGTTGGGAGCGCGCGTGAATGGCATTCACGAGGTCGCCGGTTCAATCCCGGCCAGCTCCACCAAACCACGCTTGTTCGATGAACACTCCCATTGTGTTCGGGGATGTCCACTCAGAAAATACTTGACCGTTCACCCGTTCGAATACGGGCGCCAATAGATCGCAGCGGACACCTCACCGAACGCTTCACTTCTTACACCAAACAGTAGTGGTCTATGCTTCAGCTTGAATCCGTACATAAACAATTTGCCACAAAGGTCCTGCTCGACGGAGCCACGGCGCATCTCCGTCCCGGCGCGCGCGTGGGACTGGTCGGGCCGAACGGAGTGGGCAAAACGACGCTGTTCCGAATGATTCTGGGCGAGGAATCTCCGGATGAAGGTTCCATCCGTAAGCGACCACGACTGCGCATCGGCTATCTCCCGCAGGAATTGGAAACGATCGTCGGGAAAACGGTGCTGGATGCTGCGCACCGAGACCTGTACCCGGAGCATGAGGCCGAACGCATTCTTTCTGGATTAGGTTTCTCTGAAGCCGATTTCGCGAGACCGATCGAGAACCTTTCCGGTGGATACCGCATGCGGGTTGCTCTGGCGCACTTGCTCCTGTCGAATCCCGATGTCCTTATGCTGGACGAACCGACCAACCACTTGGACAAGCCGACGCAACGCTGGTTCGAGCGATTTCTCCTCGATTCCAATCTGACGCTCCTGGTCATCAGTCACGACACGAAATTCCTAGACGGCATCGCGACGCATATTTGGGAACTGCGCGATCGAACCATTCAGGAATTCCGAGGCAACTATACGAAGTTTCAGGAATTGCGCGCGGCCCGGGATGCTCAAATCGAGTCCGCCGCGAACCGGCAGACGAAAGAAGTCGCCCGCGTTCAGAATTTTATCGATCGATTCCGCTACCAGGCGAACAAAGCCAAACAGGTGCAGTCGCGTATCAAGCAGCTGGACAAGGTGAAACTGATCGAACGGCAGCGCGATAACAAACGCGTGCGCTTTAAGTTTCCCCTTCCTGCGGCGAGCGGACGGCATGTTCTCGAACTCAAGGGTGTCGCAAAGAGCTATGGCGAAAAAATCATTTACCGCTCCTTAGATTTTACGGCGGAACGCGGCCAACGGGTGGCGTTGGTCGGTGAAAATGGGGCCGGTAAGAGCACGCTCCTTAAAATCCTCGCTGGGGTGCTGCCTTTTGAAAAAGGATCGCGCCACGTGGGACACGGAGCCACGCTTCACTACTTTGCCCAGCATCAGGCGGAATCCCTGAATCCGGAAGATACGATCTTGGAATCCTTAGCCGAGGTATCCGCGCGCGCGGAAATGAATTTTCTGCGCGGCATTGCCGGAGCGTTTTTATTTTCCGGCGACGACCAGAAGAAACCGATCAAGGCCTTGAGCGGCGGAGAGCGCAACCGTGTGGCATTGGCCCGCATGCTCGTGGAACCGGCAAATACTCTGCTGCTTGATGAGCCCACCAATCACCTCGATCCCGCTTCGGTGGATATGCTGACCGACGCCCTGACTGATTTTCCCGGCACCATCGTCTTCATTTCTCACGATCCGACGTTCCTCACCCGCGTCGCCACTCTGGTGGTCGAAGTCGACGACGGCCAGGCGAAGAATTATTTTGGGGATTACGAATACTTTCTCTGGAAGAAGGCGCAGGAATTCGAATCGATCAAGGAATCGAGCGCAGAACTCAGCGCCGCGCAAGCCGGCAAGGCGGCGGGCCCGACGAAAGCCATGGCTGCTCAAGTTCGCCCGAAGGTTGACGGCGGGGAGCGGCGAGACCTGACCAAAACGCAGGCCCGCCTTGAGAAGCAAGTGTCCCGCGCAGAAGCCGAGATCGCGACGATGGAAACCAAAGTCAAAGCCCGCGAACAGGAACTGACGAACCCGGCGCTATACCAAGAGTTCAGCCGGTGGGGTGATTTGCAGCGAGAGCAGGAAAGTTGGAAGAAAGAGCTGGAGCGGCTCACCGCGCGCTGGGAATCGTTATCGGAAGAACTGCAAGGGGTACGGGAGAAACTGACTACGGCCGGCTAGTCTGTGGACTTGAGGGTCTCTTCGAGGTAATAGTACAACCAGCGGTTCTTTTCTTTCGTCACCAAGTCATCCCACACTACCCCGATCAACATCCCCTTCTCCCAGGGCTTTGCCCAGGCGACTGTGGCGCTCAATTTCTCTTGTTGCTCGACGCGATCGGGGTCCAGAAACGCCAGCGACACGGTAATCTTGGCGCCGATCGGCAGCGTCTCTTTGGAATGGAGTCCAGCTCCAATCTTGTTGACGTTGTTCAGCACGGCCGTGAATCCTTTCGCTCCGCTCTGGGGCGAAACTAAGGCTGATCCCACCAGCGTGGCCCGGACATACTTCCGCCGTTCATTGACACTCTCGGGTGTATCAGATCGACGCGCCATAGTTCCTCGGTCCTAAGTATAACGGTATAACCATGTTTGTCCAGCCCCTTTCTTCTCAATCTATGGGGTTCGAGGACGATAGTACCGCTTGCCCTGAAGAGGCGCGGGAAGATGGCCCTGATCGATCTTGGCCGCCGGATCATCATGCACGTAGCGATATCCTTTGCCGTAGCCGATCTCTTTCATCAGCGACGTGACCGCGTTGCGCAGGTGCAGCGGCACCCCAAGGTTGCCATGCCGGCGCGCATCCTGAACGGCTTCTTGCAGTCCGATATACGACGCATTGTCCTTAGGCCGAGAGGCTAGATAGGTCGTGCCATGGGCCAAATTGATCTGCGCTTCAGGAAGCCCCACGAATTCCACCGCCTGCGCAACGGCATTGGCGAATACCAGGGCAAGTGGATCGGCATTGCCGATATCCTCCGATGCGAAAATGACCATACGTCGCGCAATAAAACGAGGCGTTTCTCCGCCCTCCAGCATACGCGCCAACCAATAGAGGGCGCCGTCCGGATCGGAATCGCGCAAGCTCTTGATATAGGCCGATATGAGAGTGTAATGCTCTTCTCCAGCCTTGTCATACCGAAGCGACTTCCGCAGCAATGCGGCTTCCAGCGCCTGTTCATCAATGATTCTTGTGCCATCCTGTCCGATGGGAGCCTGGCCGGCGACGAACTCCAGCGCCATTAAAAGACTCCTGGCATCGCCGTTTCCAAATGCGATCAATCTTTCGCGCGCCGCTGGACGCAACACGATTCGGAGGGAACCAAGACCTCGTTCCACATCAGCAACCGCGCGGTCGATGATCAATCCGAGGGCTTCTTCGGTGAGAGGCTGCAAAATCACCACAAGCGATCGTGATAGCAAGGGGGCAATCAATTCAAACGAAGGATTTTCCGTCGTTGCCCCAATAAGCACCACCGTTCCCCGCTCCACATGCGGGAGAAACGCATCCTGCTGCGCTTTGTTGAATCGATGTATTTCGTCGACGAAAAGCGTGGTCGCTCGCCCCATCGCACGCCGCTGTTCCGCGGCCTTGATAATCGCCCGCAGCTCCGGGATGCCGCCGGTCACGGCAGAAAACGAGACAAACTGAGACTCAGTATGGTGCGCAACCAGACCAGCCAGCGTGGTTTTGCCGCAGCCAGGCGGCCCCCAGAAAATGACGGAAGAGAGCTCATCGCGCTCAATCGCATTTCTCAGCGGACGGCCTGGTCCCAGGACCTCATCCTGTCCGACCAGATCATCAAAATTTCGGGGGCGCATTCGCTCCGCGAGGGGAACTTTCCCGAGACGAGTCGCGTCCTGGGGTGGCGTAAACAAATCTCCTGTTGGTTCATGGGTTGACATCGTGCCGGTCTCTCTCAAAAAATATCCTGCATTCTATCCGTCGCGTGTGAACACCGCAAACGGCTCTCGACTTCTGACGATCCTCTTGATTCGCTACCTGGGTAATGGTACGACCCCGTACTATTTACTCACAGAGGATCACCGATGTTTTTTCACACACCGGACCTTCGCTTGGCTTATGATGACCAAGGCACAGGTGTGCCGCTGGTTTTTCTTCACGCTTTCCCCCTGAATCGTTCGATGTGGGCGCCGCAGGTGGCGGGCTTGTCCCGGCAATTCCGCACCATCACAATCGACCTGCGCGGGCATGGCGAGTCCGATGCACCTCTGTGGGCCTTCTCACTCGACCATTATGCCGACGATGTGTGCGCTTTGCTCGATCATCTTAGCCATTCCACGGGCAGTCTTGGTGGGCCTATCGATGGGAGGCTATGTGAGCTTTGCCTTTGCGCGAAAATATGGAGCCCGATTGAAAGCGCTCGTCCTGGCTGATACCCGCGCACAAGCTGATAGCCCGGCGGGCAGAACAGCGCGATTTCATCTGGCGCAAACGGCCTTCAATCAGGGCGGCGAGGCGGTCGCTGACATCATGCTGCCCAAATTGCTTGGGCCTACATCGCTACAGACCAAACAGGATCTCGTCAGGCATGTTCGCGAGATTATCCTCGCTGCGCCGGTCAGTGGCATCGTCGTCGATTTAATGGCCATGGCTGACCGATCCGATGCCGTGCCTTTCCTCTGCGCCATCAGCTGCCCCACTCTCGTCCTGATCGGCCAGGAAGACACCACGACGCCGATGGTCGATTCTCAACTGATGGCAAAAGAAATCCCCGGCGCCCGGCTGGCGGTGATCCCTTCCGCCGGGCACCTCAGTAATCTTGAACAGCCGGATGTATTTAACGATCTTGTGAAAGGCTTCGTCGAAGGGGTGGGGTTAAGTTCGGGGGGACGTCCCTAATTTCCGTCTCTCACACCACGGATCAACTTCAAAAACTCTTCGCGTGTCTGCTGTTGCGTGCGAAAGACGCCCAACATGGAGCTGCTGACGGCCACCGTATTTTGCTTTTCCACGCCCCGCATCATCATGCACAAATGTCGGGCCTCCATGACCACCGCCACACCATGCGCATTCAGCTTGTTCTTGAGCGTTTCGGCAATTTGCACGGTCAACCGTTCCTGCACCTGCAGACGACGGCTGAATGTGTCCACGACCCGCGGAATCTTGCTGAGCCCCACGACTTTTTTATTTGGCAGATAGCCGACATGGCACTTTCCGAAGAACGGCAACAGATGATGCTCGCACATGCTGAAGAAATCGATGTCCTTGACGATCACCATCTCATCGTACTCGATCGGAAACAATGCGCCATTGAGCAAGTGATCGATATCCTGCCGGTACCCCTGCGTCATAAATCGCATGGCTTTTGCGAACCGCTTCGGCGTATTCAGCAACCCGTTGCGTTCCGGCGCCTCTCCCATCTGCAGAAGGAGTTGCGTCACCAACGCCTCGATCGGGTCCTGATCCGAGGAGGCTTCGTCCTGCGAAGAACTGCGCGTCCGTCTCGCGCGAGCGCCAGCGACCACTTTAGCCATGCCTGCCCTCATGTTTCGCGCCCGCACCCGCTGAGGAGCCGGAATACTCGAAATAGTTGTCTCGCGTCTCGATCACGCCGACCTTGGCAAGTCGTCCTCCTGGAATCTCATTGACGAGGAGCTCCCACATGAGGAGCACTAGATTTTCACCCGTTGTCGGTCCGGTTCGCAAATGCCTTGTCCTGATTCAAATCCTGATGATCGAAGCGCTGCACCACCGTACGCTCAACGATGGCATCAAGTCGCTGCCCATCCAGCACCTGATGGGTCTTCGGATCAATCTCGCCCCTGACGGAGACAAACACGACATAATTGTGTCCATGTCCGTTGAGATTATTACACTTCCCGAAGATCGTCACGATTCTCCTCAGGCGATAGCTGATCAGCATGTAAACGATGCGCCGCACAGAAACGATAGCGGCGAGTGATCATGGCATGAGCCATCGAGATAATGCTCCTCACGAATGATCAAAATGAACAAGCCGGGAGCGCTCCCGTCTTGCACGAGAGCCACTCCCGGCTTACCCCTTCACTCAGCGAGAAATCGGCATCCCGGTTATGAGAAAAGCGGAAATCCTTATGCACTGAAGGAACTGCCGCAACCGCAGGTCGTCTTGGCTTGGGGATTCTTGATCGAGAACCCTGATCCCTGCAGGCTGTCAACGTAATCCACCTCCGCGCCCTGGAGCAGCGGAGCACTCTGCGAGTCCATGATAACTTTCACATCACCCTTTTCAATAACCGTATCGTCGTCGGCCATTTTAGACTCAAAGGCCATGCCATACTGATATCCATGGCATCCCCCGCCTCGCACATACACGCGAAGACCGACGACATCCTTTTCCTCAGTCATGAGTTCTTTTATCTTCTGCTCAGCCAACTGCGTAATGGTCACCATAATGGATCCTCCTTGTGAACTACGTGTCTCGCACGTTGTGTCAGTTTACCATCTCTCCGAAGCTTACGAAAGTCCCGTTCCCCTTTTCACTGTCTCAGTTGAAGTCCCCGAGGTGGGTTGCTCCCACTTGGTTTCTGGAACCCGAACGATCACGTCCCCCAAAATTCTCGCTTGGCAACCAAGCCGATGCCAAGGCTCAGACAAAGCCTCACGATCCAACAAGTCCTGCTCGTCAAAATCAATTTCGGACAAATTGTCCTCACCCAATTGCACCTCAACTCGACACGTCGTGCAGGAAGCATTGCCTCCGCAATCATTGTTTAATTCAAACCCGAGGATGCGGGCGGCCTCTAGCAAGGTGAGGTTCGCATCGACCTCTCCGCTCTTGCCATCCGGATGGAGAAAACTCACGCGCGGCATGCGACATCTCCTTTAGGCGCTTGCGCCGGCTTTGGCCGGTTGGAATGGACAATGCTGCAGACGAATATGCTCTTCAAATTCGTGCTGGAACAATCGGAGACTACTCTGCACCAACACAGCCGCCCCGGTTATAAGCGTACAATATCCCGTGCCCTTCACAAAACCACAGAGCTGCAGCAAAGAATCGAGATCCTTTTGGGTACCTTCACCACGCTCAATCTTGTCGACCAAGGTCGCCAGGTTAATCGTACCCATGCGACATGGAGGGCACTGGCCGCAGCTTTCAACTTTAAAAAAGTTCGAGTATTTGAGAGTGGCCGCCACCATGCAAGTGGCATCGTCAATCACAATGGTTCCCGCGGAGCCCAACCCAGTTCCGGCTTTCTTGAGCGAATCAAAATCCATCGGAAGATCTAGCTGATCCGCAGTCACCATTGAAAAAGCGGGTCCACCCGGGAACACAGCCTTGATCTTACGTCCGTTTGGAACACCACCGCCGCACGTCTCAATGAGGTCTCTGATGGTGATCCCCATCGGCATTTCATAGACACCGGGTCGATTCACCGCTCCGCTGAGCGAGAAAAGCATAGTCCCCGGACACTTCTCCGTGCCCACTTCACCAAACCATGCGGCGCCATTTCTCAATATCTGCGGTATATTGCAGAGAGTCTCGACGTTATTCACCAAGGTCGGTTTGCCATACAGCCCAAAATCAGTCGGATAGAACGGGGGTTTCTGACGTGGCATCGCTGGACGCCCTTGCATCGACTCCAACATCGCCGTCTCTTCACCGGCCACATAGCTGCCATGACCGGAAAACACCTCAATCTCGAGGTCGACGCCCGTACCCAGAATATTCTTCCCCAGTAACCCGTGTTCCCGCGCCTGGCCGATCGCCTTCCTCAGGTTGGCTTCTTCTTCCTCATATTCATGATTCACATAAATAAAGGATGCCTTGGCATTCACCGTTCGAGATGCAATGAGGCAACCTTCGATGAGCTGATGCGGGATATGTTTGAGTAAATGACGATCCTTGAAGGTGCCCGGTTCATGCTCTCCCGCATTGCAGACGAAATAACGCTCCTTCACTCGATGGTTGAGGACCTTGTCCCACTTCGTGCCAGTGGGGAAGCCGGCTCCTCCTCGACCGCGCAGACCAGCCTTCTTGATCTCTCCGACGATATCCTCTGGAGTAAGTGCCTTCAGACACTTCCGCCAGGCATCATATCCACCGGTCTTGAGATAGGGATCAATCTCCCAGGGAGCGCCTTCACGCTTCTGCAATACCCTTGATTGAGGTAGGGTCACGTTATTCCCTTTCGGGGGTCACACCCCCAGGTTGGCACGCATGTACTATAAGGCTGGCCCCACGGGTCGTCAAGCCAAGGCAGGCTGGATTAGGCCTGAATCTCAATTGGTTATGGCTGATAGACCTAGAGCAATGCAGTCCGAAACGCGCAGAGATTGGACAACTGTTCCTAGCAGGAATAAGGACAGGAAAAAGGGGACTGGCCATCCTCTCGAACGACCAATCCCCCATTGCGTTCTTGATGCGCCTCTTACTTAAAATGGCTTCCGGCCCCCATGAAGAACAGCATGGGAATGGACAGCAAGAAATTGATACGCGACGCGAGTAAGTGCCGTTCGTCCCCACTGGGCCATCTCTGGCGGAGCAGGAGTACCCTGAGCAGCCGCAGCGACCGCCGCGATGACCTTCTTTTGGTTCGGCCAAATCACTGCGTGGACATTTCCCATCATGATGATTCCGAGCAACCCGCCGATCCCTAATGCAATGGCTCCCGTTCCGCCTCTCGAATAGAGATAGCCGTAGAGCACAATGCCTGCGAGGACGGTCACGGTCGCACCATGGCGGAACCAATTGAGAGCAGCAGGCATCAGCTTTGGAATCACGATGTTTTTCGTCGGCCCATCCAGACTCTTCAGAAAGCCTGCGTTGATCAGGTTGAAGAAATACAACAGCCCGATCCAGGTAATGCCGGCCAGGAAATGGATCCAGCGCATGATCAGCCCGAACCAGTCGGCATCGCCCGCTCCCACCCCAGTCATCCCCAAATACATGGCTATCAATCCGACAGAGAGCGCCAAACCTGCGCCCAATGTCTGATATGGATCTTCAAGAAATTTCATAGGTCCCCCAGCTAAAACGGTTTAGTGCAACCACGTTTTCTACTGTAGGCTGTGGAGCCTTGTCAAGCAACCCTGCCTCTCCCATTATGCGACTATCGCCGATTTATGCGGTCAACAGCCGATCAACCACGAGGCACAAGTCCCGCACCGCTTCGGCAGATGCTTGCAACGCAGTTCGCTCCTCGACGGTCAGGTCATACTCAATAATGGATTCGCCCCCGCCACGGCCCAGTGTGACAGGCACACCCACAATGACGTCCTTCAATCCGTATTCGCCCTCGCAGAGCATCGCACAGGGCACCACGCGCTTCTCGTCCCTCATAATTGCCTCGACCATATCCACCGCGGAAGCGGACGGCGCATAAAATGCACTGCCCGTTTTGAGCAAGCCCACGATCTCCGCGCCACCGTCTTGCGTGCGCTTGATCAACGCCGCGAGTCGCTCGGGAGCCAGCCGCTCCGTGATGGGTTTTCCCGATACCGTCGTTTGTCGTACCAGTGGCACCATGGTGTCCCCATGCCCCCCTAGGACCATCGCATGCACATCTGTCCCTGGCACGTTCAATTCTTCCGCGACAAACGCCCGCAACCGCGCGGTATCGAGGACTCCCGCCATGCCAAGCACCCGTGATTTGGGCAGACCACTGACCTGCCTCGCTACATGTACCATGGCGTCCAACGGATTCGTCACCAGGAGGAGGATGATGTTGGGTGAACGGGCCACCAGCTCCCTCACCACCGTCTGCACGATTTTCGCATTCGTCACCAACAGTTCATCCCGGCTCATCCCCGGCTTTCTAGGCATACCCGACGTAATGACGGCGATGGCATGACCCTGCGGTCTCCTCATACCCGTTCGCGCCGACAACGCGCGTGCTGTAGCCACACACAGGCCCAGCCTGAGTGATATCCAGTGCCTTTCCTTGCGGGATTCCCGGCACAATGTCGACCAACACAACGTCATACGCATTTTTCTCAGCCAGACGTTGCGCCACAGTCCCGCCGACATTGCCCGCGCCCACTACCGTAATTTTCGGTCGCCCCATCATCTCACCTCGTGAAACGTGACGCGTAAAGCGTGCCGTGCAAGGCTTCCCTTACACCTCACCCCTGACCCTTCACGCATGTTCGTGCCCTGTCCATCCGCCGACCTTGAAATTGATCGTGCAGACAAAATTATCACCGTCATAAAAATTCACTTTGATTTTCTTTTTCCCATAATTCGCCGCGAGAAAATCTTCGGGCGTCTCAACCAGGCCCTGGTAGCCCCCTGCGGGATAGTCCCCTAATTCGTGGAATACCACGATCATGCCGGATTTGACTTCCTCAAGAATTTTGGCGGTGCAACGCGGGTAGATCTCCCAGAACTTGGCATCGATCTCATCCCGCGTGGGCTCCGGGCGCTCCTCGCCCGGCTTGAAGTTTCGATTCGCAAATTTCGCCTGCCGCCGCACATAGGGATACTGATGGCCGGTAAATAGTTTGTAGAGCCAGGGCGGCACGGCCGGTCGGGGTGGCTGCTCAATCATGTTTGGTATGCTCCAGTGCGGATAAAGGCCTGGTTCACGACCCATCAGGCCGTCAGCCGATGGTAAATCCTCGGGAGCTTCTCCGGCAACCCTTCCACCCGATCAATCACGACATACCGCACATCTCCGTACATTCGACGCAGATAGGGATCCGCTTGCTTGTCGATCGTAATACAGACCGGCTCAATGCCACGGGCGCGAGCCTCCCGCAAGGCCATGCGTGTATCTTCCAGGGAATAGTCCTCTTTATAACCGTCATCCAAGGGTCGGCCGTCGCTGAGGATGACCAATATTCGTGTCTTTGCCTGGCGGGCCAGGAGCTTGCTCGTCGCATGGCGGATGGCCGCCCCGTCGCGATTCTGCTGTAACGGTACAATTCCCCCCAGCTTGGCCCCGGCGCGGCCGGTCACGGGTTCGTCAAACGCCTTGACCACCACGAAATCCACTTGATGCCGTCCCTGCCCTGAATAGCCATACACGGCGAATTGATCCCCAATCGCAGTGAGCGCTTCGCACAGCAGTACCAATCCCTGCTTCTCAACATCGATGATCCGCCGGCCGTGGTCGACCTGCCGGCTCGTAGACCCGCTCAGGTCCACCAGAAAGGCCGCGGCCACGTCCCGTTCCCGCTTTTCACGCCGCACATAAATCCGTTCAGATGGCTCAATGCCCGCAGCAAGATCGGCCGACCGACCGATGACCGCGTCCATATCCAGGTCTTCCCCATCGAGCTGACCAGCGAGGCGCCGCAGCCCCGGAGGACGCAAGCTTTCAAAATAGCGCCGCAGCAGCCGCACGGTCACGCCCTGCGCCTCCAAGGTGGTCCCCACAAAATCCGACGATCCCTCCAGCGCCTCCCGCTCGATCACGCGACACCAATTCATCCGATAATCCTGGATGGCCGCATCCCATTCATGATAACGAACCGCCTTCAGCGCTCCGGGCTTGTGGTCCTCGGACCGCTGCCCCTCGCCTTCCACTGCCAGGACCTCTTCCACAAGCGATGGCTGACGACGGCCAGCGACCACCATCTCTTCCGAAGTCTGTTGCGAGCGAGCCGTTCCCCCTCCTGACGATCCTCCGGAATCACCGGCCAAACCGGCCCCCCCTTCGCTATCGCCTTGTCCAGAAGCACTCGTCTCTTCAGGAGAGGATTCGCTTCGCTCCCGTACCAAATTGGGATCCATCGCTCCGCGATAGTCCCAGTTATCCATCGGACGGTAGGTGTCTGAAAGGTCTTCTGAAGATTTTGGCGCAGGGATCGATTGCTCCTGAGCCGCCGTTTCATTCTCAGACGGAACGGATTCCCGCCTGATGGCTAGTAGTTCATCCATACGTACATAGAGGCGGTCGGCCAATCGCACGGCTTCCTCGGCAGTGGACGAGGGTCGGAAGATCGTCTGACAGAGCGTCCAGAGCTGATCGACTTCATCCTTTACGACGGCAGGAACCGTGATAGATCCGGCTTCGGCCGTGGAGAGCAGCAGGAGCTGGTCGACCACCAATTCGCGCACGGTCATGCCATGAGCAAGACTTCGGATCGTAACGGCGTCTTTCGCCATGGCTGTCAAGTCCCGGCTCAGGCCTGGATATTCGGCGCGCAACAACGACTCGATTCGGGCATCTTCGAGCAGGGCCCAGAGATCACGAATCAAACCGGGCTGAGGGTATCGCGCGAACACATCGCCCAATGTCCGCGCCTCCTGCGAAACGGACCGTCCATATCGCCGCCCCAGATCCTCGACCAAGTCCTGTAGTTGGCTGATCGGCCACTCAAAGGTGCCGAATTCAAGATGGCCGGCCTCATGCGCCACCATCACCATATATAAGCGCACATTTTCGTCGAACGTGGGGTACCGTCGAACAATCGAAGGCAATCCAATACTCCGGCCGTCCGCACTCACCATCGCACGGACTATCGGCTGTCCAGGTTCGAGAGCATCCGGGAGATCGTAAATACGCAGATCGCGGCCACACAACGCCTGTGCAAATAGCTTGATGCGCCGGGCGATCTGCCGCAAGGCCACACCGCTGAGAGCTTGCGACACGGCGCCCAAAGCCTTCTCTGTCTCCATGGCAAAGTAGGCCCTGCCCCCCTCCGGGCTATACTCCAGTATCTCCATGCCGGAGGCGAACCAGGCCTGAAACTTCTTCTGGACGTCTTCGCCACCACCGATCAATGCGACCACTTCAGGGCATCGCCGGATATAGGCCAGCGCTGTGTCGGCATCGCGCTCTGCGACCAACAGAGCATACTGCAGCACCTGTTTCCGCCAGTCCTCAGTGGGAAGCCGCCGTAAGATCGCGGGGGCCTCTGACAGAACCGCAATCCCGCTGTCCGGCGAGTGGGTTGCCATCTGCTCGCCTAAGCGAATCACCTGGATACGCTGGCCTTGCGCGGATATATCCCCCAGAATGGCCGGGCTCGTGCGAAAGAACTCCAACGCGCCCAGGTAATCCGGCTTACCGAGACTGTTCTCGACAATCAATTTCGTGCCGAACTGCACCCACGAACGAACGGCATCGAGAGACAGCACGGGCGCAATCGAGGGAATCTGTCTGATATATTCAACTGCCAGGGCAAAATCGGCTTCCGCCAGCTCACAGGCCAACTCCATCCACGTGGACCAGTCAGCCGAGGGAAGGACCGCCACTGCCTCCGGTGCAATCCGAATGAATTCCACGGCCACATTGGCGCTGCGATCAGCCAATTCCAACCCGGTGCCCAGCACAGCCCTCCGCTTCGACTGATCCACGAGACCGAGCAACAGCGGGCTCTCCTTAAAAAACCTGAGTGCTAACGCGCCGGAATCCCCTGCGATGGCCACTCCGAGATCGAGCCATGGGAGAACATCCGCCAGCACCTCACGACGCTGCATCTCCGCCAGCGCGTCGACGGCACTTTTAGCGGCTTTGGGAGCCTGCTCCGTCAGTTCGTCCAGCAACACCAGCACACCGTCCACAGCATCGTGCCTGGTCTCCTGCTGCATAATGGCGTTGACCACAGCCTTGGCCGAATCTTGTCCGAGCTGGGCGACCAACTGATCGCACAGTTGTTGCTGAGCACGCTCCGAAGCCATACAGTCACAGTCCCTTTCGCGGAAGTTGTGGATTGTAAAGGACACAATTTCGCTTGTAAACTATGACCTCGCGAGCAGCGAGTTTTCGCCGATGCGATTCATTATTGTGCGGTTGGAATGCGGGGGACGGAATGGGTGAGCCAAGCAAACACAGCCTCGACAAAATGTGGAAGTATGTAAAAGGCTTCGCCGAGAAAAGCGGCACGGCCATGCACCCGAATGAGGCCGTCACCAATGCGGTCGTGCTAGGCCTTGCCGCTCACGTGGACGAACTGGGCAAACCCTTGTGCCCGTGCAACTTTTATCCGGACAAGCAGGCCGAAGCCAAGCTGAGACGCTGGATGTGCGCGTGCGACGAAATGCAAATCTATAAGTATTGCCATTGCCTGCTCTTCGTCCGGGAGGACGGCATGCCGATCACGGAGTATCTGCCTGAAGACCATGAAGGCCGTCAATGTTACGGCCTCATCACCGATCCGACTCCCGAGAAAGGCCGGGCTCTCCGCCACAAAGCGCTCCCGATGGCGCCGTTAGAATCGACGCCGCCCAAGCCCCGGATCCTGACTCACAACCGTGAATGCGCCCTGCACGGCCTCATCAAACCAGCCGGTCCGCGGTGGTTCACTTAACTCTTTCCCTTCTGGTCTGCCTCAACGCGACCGGCTGCCTCCACACCATGGATCCCGTCGATCCGCGGAACTTACCCATCGACTCGGTCTCCGCCCAGCGACTGCACCATCATGTGGCATTCCTGGCAGGCGCCGAGCAAACCGGTCGTCAGCCTGGCTCACCGGGCAACCGCCAAGCTGCCCAGTACCTTGAAGACCAATTTCGAGCGGTCGGACTCCAGCCACTGCCGTCCCTTGGCGGCTATCGACAACCGATCGCGCCCCAGATCGGCGACAACCTCATCGGCTTCCTCCCGCCGACTGACACTGGCTCCGCGCGATGGCTGGTGATCGGCGCGCATTATGACCATCTTGGCTACCCCTTTCTCGGAGCGGACGACAACGCCTCCTCGATTGCCATCCTTCTCGAAACCGCGCGGCACATGACGCACCCCTCGCACCATGGAATCATCTTTGTCGCCTTCAACAGCGAGGAATCTCCCTACTTCGGGACGGCTCAAATGGGGTCACAGTTTTTCTTTCATCACCTCCCAACTGAAATCGGCCGCGCGGACAATATTCATGCGGCGATCATCATGGACCTCATGGGCGGCGTCCAGTGGACACCGCTGAAGGATGCGATTTTTGCCACCGGCGCCGAGAAAAGCCCCGAGCTGTATCAACGCCTCAAAGACACTGTCGCGTCATCCCTCAGGGTCATCCCTGTCGGCATTCACCTCGTCGAAGAAATTCCTGTTCACGGCCATAAAGCCTTCAGCGACTATGACGTCTTTCGCAATCATGGGCTCCCGTTTCTGTTTCTCTCCGCCGGGCGCACACCCCGCTACCACACGGCAGGGGATGTCGCCAGCACCTTGCATTACGAACGCATGGCCGCGACGGTCGAATGGCTTAGTCGTCTCATGACCCGCATCGATCAGGATGAGACACCCTACACATTCAACGCGCAGCGGGTGGAGTTTGCCGATGAAGTGGCTTCGTTTCGGAGGATTGTCGACCAAGCGACGCGCGAGGATACGCTGATCCCAGGTACTTCAAGATGGTCGCTCTATAAATTGAGGAAGGACGCCGAATGGTTACGGACGGTCGGCGACTCTATGCCGACGCCGCAACAACTGGACCGATTGGAGCGAATCTCAATCCGTGTTCAATGTCTGCTGGCCAACTACTCTGGCTGCTTCACGTTTTAGCATCGTGCTGTCCACGCTCCATGAACCACGCACAGGTTCTTATTGCCAGCCGGTGGTTTCATACCCCTTTTCCTTCAGGCAACGTTCCACGAAGGCGGCATACTCCTGCTGCGGCTCCAATGGCTTATAAGTGCCGGCAAGAAGCCCTAACACCGCACCCACTGCTCCTCCCGCCGCTGCCCCGATAGCGACACCTGTCGGGCCGCCGATCAAGCCGGTAGACGCCCCGACCGCCGCCCCGCCCACCAGGCCTAAAGCAACTCCCGCGCCAGTATTTCCGCTTCGATTGGTGCCATGGTGTAAGCCGGCTCGCTCGGCTTTCAACCCACACACCGCGGCTTCGCGCTCAGCCGTATCCTTGCCATACAGTTGCAGTTGGAGATTAGATCTGAAAACTGGTTCGGGTCCTGCGCAAGCCATAAGACTGCTCACCGTAAGAAGGACCACGAGGAGGTACGCTGAAGAAGGCTTTACCCCTGCGCCCTTTGGCCGGGCCTCCAACAGAGAACATGCTGACACGTCACATTCGCCTCGCGCTCCGATTGTCATGCGGCCACCTGGCGCTTTTTCCTCTGCCCGCGGTGCGTTATTCAAAGATGACCTCCTCATTGACGGCCGTCGGCTTCGAGTTGAAATCGCTCTCGCACCGGCTCGACAGACCGCCCTTTACCAACAGGCGTTTTTGTCGCGCACCTGCCCCACTGAGAATCTCTATCGCGTTGAGCGAAGCGTCGCAATGACGGGCGATGAAGCGCCACAATTCATCATTCGCCGCCCCGTCGACCGGCGAAGCGGCCACGCGAATTTTCAGAGCATCACCATGGATGCCGGCGGCTTCAGTGCGAGAGGCACGCGGTTGAACATGCACCGAAATCGCGACTCCCCCTAGCATGGCGCGAATGATTTGACGCTCTATCGCCACCTGGCGCTCGTGCATAGAATTGGAGCCTGTCATGAACAGGAGGGGTGCTAGAAGATCGCTTTGACTACTTCGATGATACTACGCAGCATATCCGGGTCGTCGGTAATGGGACGGGCGATGGCGACTTCACAGGCTCGATCGGCTGGCACCCCCTGTTTGATCAATGTAGCCGCATAGATCAACAATCTGGTGCTCACGCCTTCTTCCAGGCCGTGGTTCTTAAGATTCCTGACTTTCTCCGCAACCTTCACCAGCCGCTGCGCGATCTCCGCGCTCACCCCGGCTTCATGAGCCACCACCCGACTCTCGATATCCGGAACCGGATAGTCGAACTCGATCGCCATAAACCGTTGCTTCGTGCTCTGTTTGAGATCCTTGAGAATACTTTGGTAGCCAGGGTTGTATGAAATGACCAGCATGAAATCGTCGACGGCTTCAATCACCTGGCCTTTTTTTTCAATCGGCAACAGCCGCCGGTCATCGCTCAGCGGGTGAATGATCACCGTGGTGTCCTTTCGCGCTTCCACGATCTCATCCAGATAGACGATAGCTCCATGTTTGACCCCCAGCGTGAGGGGCCCGTCCATCCAGAGTGTTTCCTGTCCCTTAAGCAAATAACGCCCTACGAGATCGGATGCCGTGAGATCTTCATGGCACGCTACCGTGATGAGCGGACGGCCCAAGCGATGGGCCATGTGCTGCACGAACCGCGTTTTGCCGCACCCCGTCGGCCCCTTGAGCATCACCGGCATATGGCTTTGCGCCGCTATCGTGAACAGTCCCACCTCTCCGCGGACCTCGGCGTAAAACGGCTCACGCGCGATGCGGTAGCGATCGATGTCGAGTTCCTGCCCTTTCAAAGCCGACGCCCCTTGCCCCTCGTTCATGCCAATACTCCTGCGTTGCGTGCCACGTCCTGCACGGTCGCCACGATAAACGGAAATAAGCGGGAAGTTCAAGCCGCTCACCGCCGGCGGAGTGCCTCGGCGTGTCCGCCGACTGCATCCATTACGCCACGGTGGACCCATCGAGCACTTCTCGAACTTTTTGAGCGAGGGTGCTGGGAGTGAAAGGCTTCTGCAGGAACGAGTGCTCCGTATCGATGCCGCCCTTGGAAAAGGCGGGATGATCCGGGTACCCGGACATATACAGCACCTTCACATCCGGGCGGACCGTGGCCAACTTTTCGGCCACTTCAGGGCCGCTCATCTGCGGCATCACGACATCGGTGAGCAGTAGGTGGATAGGGCCGGCGTGTTTAGCGCCGGTGAGCAACGCTTCAATTCCATGCCGCGCTTCCAGCACCGTATAACCGTGCAATCTGAGCGTTTCATTCACCAGCCGGCGAACGCCCGGTTCATCTTCCACCAGCAAGACTGTCTCACGGCCTTTGACCGACTCGGCGCCGACGGCGGGAGCTTCCGCGCTTTGGCTCAGCCCCTCCACTCGTGGGAAGAAAATTTTGAACGTGGCGCCACGTCCCGGTTTGCTCTCGACTTCAATACAGCCGCCGCTTTGCTTGACGATCCCATAGACCGTTGAAAGCCCAAGCCCCGTGCCCTTGCCTTTTTCCTTGGTCGTAAAAAACGGCTCAAAGACGTGCGACTGCGTGTCTTCATCCATGCCGTGGCCTGTATCACGCACAATCAGCGCAATGTACGCCCCAGGTTCGGCCCCCATCGGCGCGCGGTTTCGCCGTTGTCCAAATTGCACGTTGCTGGTCTCCACTGTCAGGCGACCGCCGCTCGGCATGGCATCACGGGAGTTCACAGCCAGATTCATAATCACTTGCTCGATCTGGCCAGGATCAGCCTTCAACTGCTTCAAATTCGGATCCAATACCGTACACAACTCGACAATATCTTCCCCGAGCAGACGCCGAAGCATCCCCTCCATATTGTGGATGACGGCATTCAGATCAAGCACCTTAGGCGCGATGAACTGCCGGCGGCTGAACGCTAGTAATTGCCCCGTGAGGCCAGACGCTCGATCCGCCGCCTTCTTGATCTCTTCCAGTTCCTTCCGAAAGCCATCGGTCGGACTCAAACGGCTCAACACGAGTTCGCTGTAGCCACGAATGACGGTCAACATGTTATTAAAATCGTGGGCCACCCCACCGGCCAATCGTCCGACGGCCTCCATCTTCTGCGACTGCTGCAGCTGCGCTTCCGTTCGCCGAAGGGCATCCTCCGCACGCGCTCGCTCGCCAAATTGTCCGATCTTGAGTCCGACATCGGCAACCATTTTCAGCAACTGCTCATCAGGCTCCTTGATCTCACGCCGGAACAGTTCAATCACACCTTCGACCTCGGTGCCGACGCGAATCGGGAATCCGAACGCCCCATGCAACCCCACCCTCGCCGCGGCGCCGCCACGCGGAAAGTTTGCCTCCTGCACCACGTCGATAATCCAGGTCGGTTGGCCGGCTTGCCAAATCCGTCCGGGGAGGCCCTTGCCGACCGCAAACATATGCTGCCATGTGGAGAGTACGAACTCTTCGGCATTGAGGCCCGGTGATTGCCACACATCAAGGCAACGCAGGACGCTACCCTGTCGGTCGAGCCGCCAAAACACCCCCAACTCCCATTCTAAACTTTCACAAATGGCCTGAAGGATCTTCGGTCCGGCTTCTTCCAATGTCCGCGACTCCGCTAAGACGCGCGTCACGGCATACTGAGAGGCTAACTGCCGCTCGGTCCGTTTCCGTGCGGTGATATCCCGGATGAACGCGCTGAAAATATAGGCGTCGCCGAGTCTCGCCGGAGAAATGGTGATCTCCACGGGAAACTCGTGGCCGTCTCGATGACCGCCCAGCATCTCGATCCGCCGGTTGAGAATGGCTCCTTCGCCGGTGTCCAAAAAATGCTGCAGTCCACGCTCATGCGCCTCGCGAGCGCGAGGTGGGATCACCGTCTCTGAGACACGTCGACCGAGCGCTTCTTCGCGCTGCCATCCGAAAATATTGACCGCCTGCGCATTCCAATCCGTGATGATCCCGGCAGCATCCATAGAAATCACGGCGTCCAAGGCCGTATCGACGATGACGCGGTTGCGCTCCTGGCTCTGCAACAGGGCGGCCTCTGCCGCCCGTGCCCATTCGCTCTCTTGTTGCGCCTGTCGGTGCTGATCGCGTAATCGTCCCGTTGCCCACAGCAGCAGTCCCATCATGGGAAGCCAGACAACCACGCCGGCAATCCCTAACTTCCACATCATCGCCCGGATCGGCAGCAAGATCACATCGCGATCCATCCGCAAGAGAATGGTCCACTCCAAGCCGGAATATTCGCCGTACCCGTGAGTCTGAGCATACCCCGTCACGACAGGCACGTGGCGTCGCGCGTGCTCTTCCTCTATATACCCGGCCTTGCCCGACTCGCTGAGCATTGCGGACGGCAGGCCGGCCTGCTTCAAATTGATCTGATCCGTATTCGAAACGGACGAATCGACAAAAATCACGCCCTCCTTGGTCAAAAACTGATACTCGAAGGACCCGATGGCACCCTCCGTACGCTGAATCTCGCGCACCGTTTCCAGAAGCACGTCTTCGAGCATGGGCAAACCCACGCGAGTCGTGACGGCGCCGAGAAACTCGTCTTTCGGACCCGCGATGGGAGCCGTAAAGGCGACCGACTCGATCTTGTGGTTGGATTCATGGACTTCGACCTCATCGACCCTCACGGTTCTCGTCTGCCGCACCCCTCCAAACCACCCACTTCTGGCAGAGTCCTGGCCGATGATGCTCGGATCCGTGGCCGCGATCATCTGGCCTCCGGCATCCGCCACACCCAGCCAACGATAGACCGGCGCATAGTTGTCCTTCATCGCTTGTAAATACTCATTCATGTACTTCCTGTCGGTGGGACGCACGGAAAAGGCGCGCGCAATCATGCGCACGTCGCCATGCCGCTCGAACATCAATCGATCGAGTTTATCTGTAATTTCAGCCGCTGCGAGCGTGAGGTTTTCTCCCGTCGCTTCGACCATTCGCACTTCGATCGACCGCAGCATCACGACACCGATGACAAAGGCCACTATTGTCATGCCGACGATCAGCACAGGCAACCAGGGATAGGAACGCCGGGATGAAACAGGGGGCGAAACGGACATAGTCAGGACTCCATCACGACATGATTCGGCAATAACCGTGCAGGATGATACCAGCGTTTTGATCGCGCGAGGCCGGGCAACCCTGAATCATCCATCGTATTGATCCAACATGCCCCCTTAGCCCGGGCTTGGCGACAGAATTCGCGAAAAATAAACGGCGCGAGGCCTGAAATATTTCGGTCGGCCACTTCAAGCAAGATGCAAAACACGATCGGGTTCAACCACAGCCCCATCGTGTAGGCCCGGATGCGGCCATCTATTCGAACCACGGCACCCGTGAGGCCCAGCTCCAAGGCCGAGTTCAGAGCCGTCTCGTGCGCGCCGGCAGCATCTTGCAATAGCGCATCCCCCCAGGCATCGAGACCTGCCGCCTTTTTTTGCACACTCCATTCGTGAAACAGACTCAGGCAGGCGGTTCGATCGCGGGGGTCGTAGGGTTCCAAGAGTCCACCCTGTTCTCGCACGAATCGATTGCACGCTGCGCGGTGAGATTTGTAAGGTTCACCCCTGAGACCAGCCATATCGTCTGCGGTATAGAGGTAGTCAGGATCTTTGGCGACCACTCTATACCCCAACATCCGGATCTCGGTGGCGCACGCCTCCGACACATTTTCTACTCGCGTCACCAATGAGTCCCCATTCCGTTCACGCATGAATCGAAAGGCGACATCGAGCCGCTGGGCCAGCGGGCCGATGCCGAGGGGAGGCAAGGCCATGAAGACGCCATCAGAACTCTCGGCAAACAGATAGAGGCCGTCACCCAAGACGGCCCATGAATAATTCAGCACCTCCCGCCAGATGTAATGGTAGGCGAAGGATGCCGCAGCCAATGGCATGGCTTGGTACTCGTCATTGCGCGAAAGCGCCGTTTCAAAACGGCGTCGGTCCTGGAGGGTTAGAGGCTGGATTGCCACCGTGACGCCGCCCTGCCGCACGTGCTCCGTCACTCGTTCGAGAGGGCGTACCACGATGACATCGTCCTGAAATTTTCCAATCAGGCGTGGATAGCGGGCGAGGATTGCAACCGTCGAGTCCTGCTCGATCCACTCTGCCATCTCATACGCCGCCTGATTGATGACCGACGAGGGCAGGTCGCGCATGTAGGGACACTTCGTATCCCACCCGAGCACGACCTGCGCGTGCCTGTCGTCCCACATCAATGCAAACGGATACAGCCGACAATCCAAGGGACGCGAGTGATAGATACGACAGTGGGAGGTGGCAGGATCGAACGCGGGGCAGATGTAACCCTCATCCACCGGATTGGGCACAAGAGCCACTTGTGTCCCGGCGGGATTCGGAAAGTGGACAGATGAAATCCCCGCCATAGTCGCTGACACAATCTCGTCCGCCGTGAAGAACGGCCGCAAAAAACTGTCCCGTTCAGGAAACCGACAACAGACCTCGCAGTGCAGACAGGTCGCACTGGGAACGATTTGTAAAGGAGAGCCAGTCATGGGCGCGAGCAACTCGTCAGGAGGACTGGAGCGACTAAGCTCGTCTCGTCATGAGACGTGGACGCATTGTAGCACTAACCCGTATGAGCTCCTACTGTTCGAATCGGTTCTTTCGGTCGTCCGAGCTACTGTCAATCGTGAGCAGCCTAACTCACTCTGCCGGTGGCGCTGACTTGTACCAGCGCAAGAGCCCATGGTACGATTTGTTCCACCTCGAATCCAATCTGCGCGTGCGATGCAGGCGATTGCGTTGCGAGCATCGAGGATATTGCATTGGCACTGGCACAACATCTACATGAACCGTTGAACTCAGACGAAGCCCGCCGACGTTGTCTCGCCATCCGTGATGACCTAGTTCATGCCGGGGTCTACGGCTCCGCAGAGACTGAAAGTGCAACGGGGCCGAGCAGTTCCTCGGTTCTAGCGCCTCGCTTTCGGGTGGCTCCAACTCCCGTGTGGCTCGCCCCTGCCGATGTGGTGTTCTTTCAACACTTGGGACAAGATCTCCTGGTTTTCTATCGAGCCTTGAACCGACTCTATCAAGAGAGCGTACGGGGAGTTCAACCCGCATGGGTGTCCGCCTATCTCGATCAAGGCAAGCCGGAGTCGCTCGTCACCTATAGTCGAATGAATCGCTTCCGAAACCTCATTCCCGGCATCATTCGACCGGATGTCATTCCTACCGCCGACGGCATGGTCATCACGGAGCTGGATTCGGTGCCGGGCGGAATCGGCCTGACGGGGTGCTTGACCAGGGCCTATGACAACCAGATCGCCAGAGACAATTCCCTACCTGACACCCGACCCGAGCGCTCTCCCCTGATTGCC
The DNA here is from genome assembly GCA_963839785.1 of uncultured Nitrospiraceae bacterium. Classification (GTDB taxonomy): domain Bacteria; phylum Nitrospirota; class Nitrospiria; order Nitrospirales; family Nitrospiraceae; genus Nitrospira_A. The sequence continues at coordinate 280,028 of CAWIWD010000021.1, read as the reverse complement.
GGCCGTGACGGCATGCTGCAGGGGTTCGCTGCCATGGTGCGGGCTCAGCAGGGTGACCATCCGGGCTGCCTCGCGATCGTCGTCTCAGACGAGGCCAAGGAATACAGGTCGGAAATGGAATGGATGGCTCAACGGTTGCGAGAGATCGGCTATCAGGCCTTTTGCGTCGAACCGCGAGCGATCCATTTTTCAGAAGAAGGCCTCTATCTTCAGGAACCAGACGGACCGCGGCGCATCGGCTTGCTTTATCGATTCTTTGAACTGTTCGATCTGAAAAACATTCCAAAGGCCGAGCTGATGATGTATGCGGCCAAAAAAGGCCATGTCACCGTGACGCCGCCCTATAAGCCCGCCCTTGAAGAGAAGCTGGCCTTCGCCTTGTTTCATCATCCGGAACTCACGCCCTTCTGGCAACAGACTCTGACCATCGAGACCCGCGAGCGCTTGGAACGGCTGTTGCCACGGACCTGGATTCTTGACCCACGACCCGTGCCCCCTACAGCTATCATCCCCGGTCTGATGGTCGGTGGCCGGGCCCTATCCGACTTTCGCCGTCTGGCACAATCCAGCCAAAAAGAGCGTCAACTCGTGCTCAAGCCGTCGGGATTCTCAGAGCTGGCTTGGGGCAGCCGAGGGGTGTCGATCGGCCATGACCTGCCGCAGGTCGAGTGGGCTACGGCGCTGGAGCAAGCGCTCCAAACCTTTTCGACTACCCCCTATATATTGCAGGAGTTTCACAAAGGGCGTCTCTTCGAGTCCGCCTATCTCGACGAGCGAACCGATAGGGTGGTGCCGATGTCCGGACGTGCTCGTTTGTCTCCTTATTATTTTGTCGTAGGCGACAAGGCAGAACTCGGAGGAATCCTCGCGACCCTTTGTTCTCCCGAGAAAAAGGTTATTCATGGCATGGTCGACGCGATCATGGCGCCCTGCGCGATGGAGCCGAGTATTCCTTCGAGGATGCTCTGATGACAGAGCAACATCTCCCGCACCGGCACGCATGACCATTCAACGAAATTCGTCGAGGTACTCATGGCATTGACGCTCTATCACGTCCAGTGGTGTCCTGACTGCGCGGTTGTACGAGATCGCCTCAGCGAACTGAATATCCCCTATGACGACATCGTAGTGCCGGACTTTCGCCCCATGCGCACACAGGTCTACGAAGTGTCGGGGCAGTACTATGTCCCGGTTCTGAAAGATGGGGATACCATCCTGACGGAAACCCACGACATTCTTGCCCACCTCGACCAGCGCTATGACAAGGCCGACCAGTGAGACCTTGGTCCAGAGCTGAACAGCTCGCCCCGGAAACCGCGGACCGAAAAGCACCTCACACAAGCCAGTCGCATCCACCCTCAGCAAGCCCTCTACCGGAAGCAAGAGGGTTTCAAACCAACCCCCACGTGAAGCGGAGACGATGGGCAAAACGGAGGCGGAACATTACAGGCAAGCGAGAGGGCAACCTTACCGTTGATCAGCAGGCTGAGTATCTCAATAAAGCTGGCGAGGGTGTGCCTAAATCTGTCAGATGGGTACAAGCGAAAGGATAGACACGTGGAGGAATGGAGACGCATCCTGGCTCAAAGCGTGGTGAAGCCGAAAGACTTGGCCGACCGGCTTGGTGTCGATCCCAAAGAGATCGAAGACATCGTGGGTGAGTATCCCATGCGGATCACGCCAACCGTGTTGGCCACGATCAAGGAGAAGGGTGATGCGATTTGGAAACAGGTCGTGCCGGATCGTTTGGAGATGGCAGACGCCGACGCAGAGAACGATCCTCTCGAAGAAGACCTGATGAGCCCCGTGCCGCATCTGGTTCATCGCTATCCCGACCGCGTCCTTTTGATGGTGACCAACCAATGCCCGATCTATTGTCGGTTTTGTACGCGTAAGCGGCTGGTGGGCAAACCCGGATTCCTGAAAAAAGGAGAATTGGACCGGGCCATCGCGTACCTGCGCGAGCACCATGAGGTGCGCGACGTGATTCTTTCCGGAGGGGACCCCCTCCTGCTACCGGACAACCTGTTGGAGCGAGTGCTGAAATCGCTTCGAACCATCCCGCACCTGGAACTGATCCGGATCGGCACACGCGTGCCGGGCAGCCTCCCTGAGCGCATCACGCCCAAACTCTGCGAACTCGTGAAGAAGTACCACCCGATCTATATGAATCTTCACTTCAACCATCCAGACGAGTTGACGCCGGCAGTCAAACGCGCCTGTGGCATGCTGGCCGATGCAGGGGTCCCCCTCGGCGCCCAGACGGTCTTGCTCAAGGGAGTCAACGACGACCCCGAGATCATGAAACGACTCATGCATCAACTGCTGTTGGCACGCGTGAAACCGTACTATCTGTATCAGGCTGACCTGACCAAGGGAACGAACCACTTCCGGACTTCAGTGGAAACGGGGCTCCACATCATCAAGTCCTTGCAAGGCCATACGAGCGGGATGGGGGTCCCGCATTTCGTCATCGATGCGCCGGGTGGTGGCGGCAAAATTCCGTTGCTCCCCGCTGAATATCTCGTCACTCTTGATGAAGACAGCGCGGTATTGAGAAATTACGAAAACAAAACGTACCACTACCCGCAGCCGGGGGGCGGCCAGGGCCGGGAACTGCCCATGGTCGGCGCTCACCCCTCATGGGCCGCAACGAGTAACGGCTGCGAGGGAGGGGGCGAACCCCTGTGAAACCTGCCGGCTCGTCCAAGGGCATTTTGCCCTATCAGCAGATCGCCGACCTCATCACTCGGGGTGTCATTACGTCAGATCGTCCTATTGAAGACCGGCAAATCCAACCGGCCAGTCTCGATTTGCGTCTCGGCAAGAAAGCCTACCGGCTGATCAGCAGCTTCCTCCCGGAATTGTCTCCCATCAGCAACCGTCTTAATGTCCTCGATTTCTATCAGTCCGATCTCGTGATGTACGAGATGGATCTCACGCAAGGTGCGATTCTAGAGAAGGGGCATGTCTATCTCGTACCGCTGCTGGAACACCTGGAACTGCCCGCCACTGTCCGCGCCCGTGCCAACCCCAAAAGTACGACTGGACGGCTGGACGTGTTCACCCGGGTCGTCACCGATTTGAATGCCGGCTTCGATGAAATTCGCGCCGGCTACCGTGGGCCGCTCTACCTCGAAGTCGTGCCACGCTCGTTCGCCATCAAAGTGCGAACCGGTGATTCGCTGAACCAAATTCGCTTCATACGCAAGGACGCAACCGTATCGGATGCCGCGCTGCAGAAGATTCATGCCGCAGAGCCGCTGCTGTTCCACAATTCACCGACTCCGAAACCGCTCCGCTCCAATGAGTTCCGAACCGAACGAGGACTTTTTTTGCGAATCGACCTGACCGGCAGCGAGCGCGAGGACCAGGTCATCGGTTTTCGGGCGAAGAAAAATAGTCATGTGATCGACCTGTCGAAAATCGGGCACTATGCCGCATTGGATTTCTGGGAGCCCCTGAAGCGGCACCGGCAGGACAGTTTGCTGCTGGAGCCGGAAGAGTTTTATATCTTGGCGTCCAAAGAACGCATTCGAGTACCGCCTGGCTACGCCGCCGAAATGGTCGCCTACGAGGCCGCCTGTGGTGAACTACGCACTCACTATGCGGGATTCTTCGACCCGGGTTTCGGCTATGGGGATGGGCGAATGCGAGGCACACAGGTCGTATTGGAAGTCCGTCCGCATGATGTGCCGTTCCTCATTCATGACGGACAAACCTTCTTCAAAGTAGTGTATGATCGGATGTTAACGGTACCGGCACGGATGTACGGCACCACGCTGGGCTCGTCGTACCAGCGGCAAGCCCTCACCCTCAGCAAACATTTTAAGGCCTAATTATGGCACCCAGCGACCTCCCGGAACCTTCGACTCGTCGGGTCACAACTGCACACCGTCCTGACGATGAGAGCAACGCCGACCGCCAGGCCCATGTCATCGGGATGATGATCGGTACGGCCCTGATGTTCATCGGATTCCTCGATGTGTTCCTCTCGATCAGCGGCGGCTTTGAGATCAATGTCGTTCCGCTGTTGATTTACTTCGGCGGAATCGCCGTGTGGGCAAACGCCGTGGTCGAGAATCCAACTATGCGTTACTCCTTAATGGCCGGCTCGGTTTTGATCAGTCTGGCGCTTTTTCACTATGGCGAGGTGCTGTTTTGGCACAAGCAGGTGGTGTTTTGGTCCACCATCGTCGTGGTCATGTATTTTATGTTCCGCGAACCCAAACGAGCGGCCTGAAATAGACCGGTGCAGCAGAGGCCATCGAACGTCGGCGCTGGACAGATCGATCCGCATCCCTCCTTGATGACGGTGGCCGTCATCATTCCGGCTCTCAACGAAGCCCGACTGATCGGCCGGACCCTTAGCCATACCGCGGCTCTCGGATTCGACGAAATCATCGTCGTGGATGGAGGCAGTACAGATCAGACCTTCGCCCTGGTGGAATCCTTCGTCATTTCAACCTCGCCCCATTTCCTCCGCTCCTCGCGCTATAAGCTCCGTCTCCATTCGAATCCTGTCATCGTCGCCAGGGCGGGCTGGCCAGCTGAATACCGGAGCCGCCGCGAGCCACAGTGATGTGATGCTATTCCTCCATGCCGACACCCGCTTACCGTCAGATGCCAAAGGAGCCATCTCCCGTGCCCTGCTTGACCGGACCGTGGTCGGCGGACGATTCAGCGTTCGTTTCGACTCCGATCTCCCCCTGGCCCGCATCATCGGAGGCATGATGAACTGGCGGTCCCGATGGAGTGGCATTGCGACGGGCGACCAGGCAATCTTTGTCCGGCGGGAAACGTTCGAACGCATTGGCCGGTTCGCGGATATTCCCGTCATGGAAGATATCGACTTCACCCGCCGCCTCAAACGAGCCGGCCGCCTCGCCCCGCTCGCAGACCAGGTCGAGACCGCCTTTCGTCGCTGGGAATGCGGGGGACCCATCCGCACAATTCTGTTGATGTGGACCCTGCGCTTCCTGTACTGGATCGGAGTAAGTCCCCATCGGCTCCAACATTATTACAGAAACGTGAGATAACCCCATGCGCGAGAAACCGTCCGGGCGACAGGACAACCAGTCGGCGGCTCTGGTGATCTTTGCCAAGGCCCCCATACCGGGACAAGTCAAGACACGGCTCAGCCCCGCCCTGACCGAAGACGAGGCGGCGACGCTCCACGGCAGCTTCGTACTCGATACACTCGAGCGCACCAAGACCGCCGTCGGCAAGTTCAAACTTCCAGTTGATCGCTTTCTCGCCTGCGCCCCATCAAGCAGTCATGTCTTTTTTCGCATCATGGAAGCCCGCCACGGAGTCACGCTTCTCGACCAGCAGGGCGACGACCTCGGAGCACGGATGCATCACGCGTTCGATCACCTTTTTCGTCAGGGCTACCAGCGGATCTGCCTCGTGGGCACCGATGTGCCATCGCTCCCGCTCACGCACTATCGCGACGCGATGGAAGCGCTCAGCCGGCATGATCTGGTAATCGGTCCGGCCAGTGACGGAGGTTACTATTTAATCGGAATGACGCGGCCTCACGCCAATCTCTTTCGGAATATTCCCTGGTCGACGGACCGCGTGATGGCCCTTACGCAGCAAAAAGCTCTCGCGGCAGGGTTAACAACTGCCCTCCTTCCCAACATGGAGCGATGTCGACACGGTGGACGATCTCCAGGCGTTGATTCAGGACAGTGCTGATGGACAAGAAACGCCCCAAGCAGGAGCGGGTGTTTTCCATGAGGACCGCGGGAACGCTGGAGCTGCTGGCGAAACGGCTTCGAACTCGCCAAACCGAGGAAGACTGATGAATCGGCATGCCTGCGGCGTTCGCTGCTCCCCTGTCAGGAGGAATTGCGGAAGTATCCGGCCCCGCAGGGGAGAGCGCGAGAAGCTCCATCGGACATCCCGGAAAGTCGGAGCGCCGAAGCTCCGGTTGCTCGGAACACGTGGCGCCCATCATCTGGCGCCCTGGACCACCTGCAGCCTCAGCGAGAAGCGTTGTGATGATCCAGTGGAAGAACGGTCCTGTCATGGCGTATCCGCGAGCCATCGTCAGTCTTCGATAGAATCGGACATTTCAGCCATCATCTAGCGAGGACTCTATGTCGAACAAGGTCGCTCTCATCACCGGCGGTGCCAAGGGCATCGGACGCGCAATTGCTTTGGATCTGGCGTCACAACAGTGGTCCGTCGCCATTTGTTATCGCACGAGTGCGGCGGCGGCTGATGACACCAGCGAGGCAATTACGGCGAACGGCGGCAAGGCCCTCGCCGTGCAATGCGATGTGTCCGATCCCGAAGCCGCCGCACAACTGGTCGCCCAGGTCGAGAGCCAGTGGGGCAAAATCGATGCGCTGATCAATGGAGCAGGCCCTTACCACCGGGTGAATCTGTTCGAGGAAACGACGGCTGGCTGGCGTGAGATGTTCGATAGCAATTTGCATCCTATTTTTTACCTGGGGCAGGCGGTGGCACCGGGGATGAAGGCGAGAAAACGGGGGCGAATCATTAACTTCAGTATGGCCAATGCGGACCAGATGGTCGCGCAACCGGAGGTGACGGGCCACTATATCGCCAAGGCCGGAGTTCTCATCCTGACCCGCACTCTGGCGAAACTCCTTGCTCCTTATGGCATCACGGTCAATGCCATCTCTCCCGGGTTCATCGATTCGGGGAGCGCGCCGCCTGAGGAACTGGCCGGAGTGATCAAAAGAATACCGGCAGGGTATGTCGGAAGTGTGGCAGACACGGTCGCTGCGGTGCGATTCTTTCTCAGTGAAGAGGCCCGATATGTCAATGGTGCCAACCTGCATCTCAGCGGTGGATGGGGAGTTTGAACCAGCCTGCGCTTATTTGGCAAGGAAGAGAATCACGCCGATCATCGCCGCCATCCAATAACTCTTCGGGTCTCGAACGGCAAACACGACCGGATCATCGTCCATCTGGTTCCGATAGGCCAGCATCCAGACTCGACTGATCCAATACAGCATCACCGGGCAAATCAGCCACAGCAGTTCTGAATGGGAATACAGCAGCAAGACCTCTCTGCTGCTGATGTAGAGTGCCAGGACCAGCACGGCCAGCAGGCCGCTCGCCGAGCCGATGCTCGAAATATGTTCCACATCCGTCACCCAATAGCCTCGTCCATGCAACCCCTTGCCCTCGACCTGGCTCATGAGGCGCAGCTCGGTAAACCGTTTGACAAGCGCCAGGCTGAGGAAGAGAAACAACGAAAATGTCAGTAACCAATGCGATGGCACCACCCCGGCTGCGGCGCCGCCCCCATAAACCCGCACCGTATAGAGCTGCGCCAACACGATCACGTCCAGCATCACGAACTGCTTGAGATAAAACGAGTAACCCGTTGTCAGAGCCAGATACCCGGCCAGTACCAGTAGGAATATCGGTGGAAGCAAGAAGGCCAGAATGACTCCTGCGAGGAGGCAGCCCAGGGCCAGTAGCATCCCGGAGGGAATCGAAAGGCGTCCGGAGGCAAAGGGACGATTCTTTTTTCGTGGATGCCGGCGATCGGAAGTCAGGTCAAGGCAATCATTGAGAATATAGACTGAGGACGCCGAAAAACTGAAGGACAAGAACGCCAAGCCGGCCTGGAGCAACAGCCGCTTGTCTGTGATTTGATGTGATGCCACGACCGGAATGAACACCAGCACATTCTTGGCCCATTGATGTACACGCAAGGCCTTAGCCAGAGTTTTCAACCAGCTTACCGGCTCGCTGAAGACGCGGCTGACCGTGGTCATTGCTTGCGCGCGAGTGACCAACCCCGGAGAGCCGTTGACGACAATCGCCTCATCGGCCTGCGCCCAGACCGGCAGGTCGGCCGTGGAATTTCCCGCATAGGCAAAACGGCGCACGCCATAGCGCTCCACCAGCAGGGCCAGCTTCCGGGCACCCTTCAGATTGACTCTGCCATCGCTGCCATAGGCCCGGTCATCAAAAAATCCCAGGTGATCCGGCGACCGCGCGCGCGAATGTCACATCACTGGCAGTGGCCAATACGAGCTCTCGGCCGGACTCGCGCTCCTTGGATAGAAACTCCACCAGATCCTGCTGATAGGGAAGGGTCGTAACGTCCAGCGTCACCCGGCGAGCGATTTCGTGTTTGAGGCGGGCCTTTCCCTTGAACAACCAGAAGGGAAGCTTGAAGATCGAGAGCGGGCTCTGCTTGAGAAGAGCCAGCAGAGATTCCCACAGAAGGTCAGTCTTGATGAGTGTCCCATCAAGATCAACGCAAAGCGGACTTTTCCCGGACAAATCCTCACGCGTGGGCATAAGGCAGGATTCTATCGGCAAGAACGAAACGGCGCAAGAAATTCGCGCCATTGCAGGCGCAGACATGGACGTCCAGCAACGGATTACGGCGGGATTTGGTCGTGAGGCGACGGAGAGCTATTCGGCGCCGAAGGCCTTCTTCAGCAGGGGTACGACTTCACCCTTGGCTTCCATCGGATCCAGGATGTCCGTATCCCCAAAAAACTGTCCATCAATGAATACCTTCGGAAGAGTGGGCCAATTCGTCAATTTGGTTAAGGCGTCGCGTTTGGCAGGCTGGGACAACACGTCGACGAGTTCATAGGGATAGCCGTATTTATCGAAAAAATGCATGGTTTCCCGCGTGAAACCGCACATCGGCATCGTCTTCGTACCTTTCCCATAGATCAAAATCTTATTCGCTTTGATTTCTTTCTGGATTTCTTCATCGATCGGATCAGCCATTTCTCTCTCCCTATTGTTCAGCTTCAGTCTTGGTTTTAGCAGAAATTTCCAGGGCGTGAATCCGTCCGTCTTTCATTGGAACTGCCAGAGCCTGGTACACCATTCGATGTCGGTCCAGCAGATTTTTATCAAGAAACCCGTCTGAGGTCACCCTTACGATCAGATGATCCTGCGTGCCGGTCTTGTCAATGACTGTCACCGCGGCGTCAGGAAACATCTGGCGAATGAATGTCGTCACAGATTCAGCGCTAATCATCGTGATGGAGCATAACGCATTTTCGGAGCCGAAGGCAATTCTGATCCGCTCAGAGTGGTGATGGCCGACCCAACAGTGATGGAAATGGCTGGCAATGGCACAGGCCGTTCGATGCTTCAACGCTGTCTTCGTCAATGCTCATAGACTGACCGCAGACTTGTCACGGGTTTATCTGAATTCTTCACTCATTCATCATACGCTTCACACTACTCTACCTGTGATTGTCCTCGAGTGTCAGCAACGTCCGTCGATGCAACGATCCTCTGCACTATGCCTGGGGCGGCAGCGCGCCAGTTGATCATCGTTTGGCAAGGGACGGAGAGTTTCGCCCTGTTCCCAACGGGCCGCCTCTCCTCCTCTACCGCCCCGCTCTGAGAACTGCGCGGTGGTGTATTTCACCAGGCTTGGTGGTTACCAGCCACCACACGCAGGATCCCATACTGCGCCTTGATCACAATGCCATGAAATCCCTATGCTTTACGGTGCCCTCTTGGTGGCATATCTGTTGCTATTAACTGGGAACAAGCGTGGAGTATGTAACCAACGTCCAGAACAACCATCAAGGAGGGCACCATGGGAGAATTTAAATCTGGTTTCTTCATGAGCGGGTCTGCCTGCAACGGTCGCGTGCTCGTCGTCGATGACGAACCAGACATCCGCAAAGTCGTCCGCATGACCTTGCAGAAAGCCGGATACGAAGTGATTGAAGCGGAGAATGGCGAGAAGGCCATTGAGGCCATTAATACGGGGGAAAACCGGCTGTTGCTGGACGTGCTCGTATGCGACATCCGCATGCCAAAGATCAATGGGGTCGAAGCCATTGCCTATTTCCAACAGGAATGGCCGCGTGTGCCGATCATTGTATTGACGGGTTTCCCCGACACCGACATGGCGACCTCATTCTTGCGCAGTGGTGTCGTCGACTACTTGGTGAAACCGGTCGAAGGCGAGAAACTACGCACGGCCGTGGCGAGGGCCATGGAACAGCGCGAACTGGCTCGCCTCTAGCCGCGGCTGATGTCGGCGCTGTTCCACCATCGAGTCCGGGGAGGTCAAACACACCTCCCCGGAACGCGCGGGCGAACGTGGCGAGACGCAGTCACATCGGCCGGATTGAAGCCGGTCTTTCATCTCTACCCATGGACCAGCACAATGAGCACTGCTCCAAGTAAAGTCGCGATCGTCGGCGCCGGGAAGGGCGGTATTGCTCTCCTCGAGATGCTGCATCAAATCCCGGATATTGAAATCGTCGGCATTACGGATAAAGATCCGACCGCACCAGGGCTTAAGCGCGCGCGTGAACTACACGTGCCGATTGCCGAACGGGTACAGGATCTCATCCAAAATCACGGCGTGAACCTGATTATGGACGTGACCGGCGATCCAATCATGGGACCGCTCATTTATGCCACGAAACGTCCCGGCTCCGAGGTCCTCAGCGGAGCCACCACACGATTGTTATGGAACCTCGTCCAGCACCAGGCGAAACTTGAAGCCGAACTGTTTCAAGCCGACAAAATGGCCGGCCTGGGCTCCTTCGCCGCCGGCATCGCCCATGACATCAATAATCCACTGCAACTGATCCTTGGACTTGCGGAAAACCTGACGGAGGAACAGGACCTAGCAGTCATCCACGAGCAGGCCGGCGAGATCACGGAAGCCGTCAAGCGCACCAGCGCCATCTGCCGTGATTTGACCAGCTATGCGAGGCGGAACGGTGAGGGGGAAGCCGTTCCCGTCAACCTCAACCTGAAAATGGATGAAGCGCTGAAAATTGCGCGTTATGCCGTCACGCTGCAGGATATTACGGTCGTCAAGCACTACGCTGAGGACGCCACGGTGACTGGTAACCCGGATGAACTGCTCCACGTCTTCGTCAATTTGATTACGAACGCCGTTCAAGCCATCACGAAACGCGGCACCTTGACGCTCCAAACCGGCGTCGGCCCGAACGGAGGAATCACCGCCTCGGTCAGCGATACGGGATGCGGAATTCCCAAGGAGGCGTTCTCCAAGATCTTTGAACCGCTCTACACGACCAAGCCCCCGGGGAAAGGCACCGGGTTGGGATTGTACAATGTGATGTCGGTGATCTCGAAGATGGAAGGTCACATTTGCGTCGAAAGCGACGTCGGCGTCGGCACGACCTTCCGCATCGAATTTCCGCAGAGTCAGCCGACGCTGCCAGGCGCATCCCTATGACGACCACCTCGCTCCCATTTTTCAAGGCGCTTGGATGGGGGCTGAAACGTAAGCTCATCGTCTCCATGCTGCTGGTCGGCGTGGTGCCCCTTCTCCTTGGCCTCGGCATGGCGTTTCTGCAGGGCTCAAAGGAAATCCAGGTTGTAAGCGGCGAGAGTTTTCAGGCCCTGGCCACGGAGGCCGCCCGGAAGTTGGATTTGCTCGTGGCGGAGGAGGTCGCCAGGACCTCCCGCATTGCCGTCCATCCGGACATTGTCCGGGAATTGGAGCGGCATCGCGATGCACTGCAGGCGGCAGGCAAGAACTCTGCGCGAATCGCTCTCGCTCAGCAACAGGCGCGATGGGAGGCGCGAGACCCTGCCGTCATCAAAGCAATCAATGAGAGCCCCACCGCGCTCCTGTTGCGGGGATTCTATGTCGGTTCACAGAACGAATCCGACCTCCTCCTTCCCCAAGTCGTCCGCGCCGCCACAAAGAAGCTGTTCGTGACGGATGTGGAAGGACATCTCTTTGCTGCCCTGACGAGCACGCCCAGCTTCGTCCATGCCGACAGCCTCTGGTGGAAAGGCTCTTTCAATAAAGGCGTGGGTCAAATCTATATTGAAGACCTCCATTTCGATGACCAGGCCAACGCCTATGTGGTCAGTATCTCTCTTCCGATCATGGACAGTCTGCGTTATGAGGTAGTTGGCGTTCTCCATCGCGTGATCGACGCCAAGGAATTTTTCTCTCCCGCCACCCATCCCATTCGATTCGGCAAGACCGGCCACGTGATGCTGATCGACAGCCGGGGAATCGTTCTCAGCTGTCCCATTCTGCCCACCGGGGTGCGTCTGTCGGATCCGGCGCTGATCCCCCAGGTCACCACCACTCAGCCCGGCTGGGTCACGGCCGACAGCGACGGACATGGCGGCCAGCGGCACCGCCATCATCGGATTCGCTCCTCTTCCGGAAACCAGCCGCGCCACGAACGGCACCCTGGAAAACGGCGCATGGCATACCTTCGTGTGGCAATCCTCCGATGAGCTGTTCGCCCCCATTCGCCATCTCATGCTGTGGATGGGCATCCTTGCTCTGATCGCGCTGGGACTGCTTGCCACTCTGGGGTATTTCGCGGCCAGCCGCATCGTCACTCCGGTCCGGCGCCTGCAGGAAGCCGCTCGACTCATCGGACGCGGAGAGTTGCGCGAGCCGATCCAGATCCGTACCGGGGATGAACTGGAGGAACTCGCGACGGAGTTCAACCGCATGCACACCCAACTGGAAGCCGCCTTTGCCGGACTCACGACGCAGGTCGAAGAAAAAACCCAGGAAGTGCAGTATCTGCAGAAATCAACCGATCAGGTCCTTGACGCCGTGCCGACTCCGATCATCATGATCGACCAGCAGGACCGCATCCAATATATGAACCGTGCGTCGCGGGACGCGCTCAATACAAGCGACGACGGCTGGTCCGGACGCTCGTTCTTCGACCTGCTGCCTCTCGATCCTGAGCACCTCCAGGCCCTTCGGCAAAACCTCCGCGCAGTGGCGCGCGGCGCCACAACGACGGTGCCGTCCATCCCGATCAAGACTACTCACCCAAAGAAGCCCGAGATCCGCTGAAGCCCAGGCTCAACCAAGCCTCACCTTCGATGCGGCAGGAACTGGCGCTCGACTCCCATCTGTACCACTATGAGTGGTTTCCGCTGCAAAGTCGCAGCGACGGTGGAAAGCGATTCGGACTTGTGCTGCGCGACACGACCGATGAGAGCCGGTCTGCAGGATCAGCTGATACAAGCTGAGAAATCCGGCAGTCTCGACGTATTGACCGCCGGGATCGGGCATGAACTCAACAATCCGCTGTTCGGGATTCTCGGTCTCGGAGAAGCCATTCAAGAAGAAAGCGATTTAGTGCGGGCCAAGGGATATGCGCAGGACATCGTGGGTCATGGACGAAAAATGGCGGCCATTATTCGAGATTTCACGGGAGTAGCCGCTCGAGAATCCAAAAGCCAGCGTATGCCGGTAGATGTCACCGCGCAATTGGAACAAGCGCTTGCCCTCGTGCAGTCGTCCCACGACTGCCTTGGGCTGAACGTCCAGAAACACTATGTGACGCTACCCCCTGTGACAGCCCTTCCCGACCAGCTCCGTCTCGCCTTTATCAACATTCTCACCAACGCCATCCAAGCTATGGGAGGACGGGGCAATTTGTGGCTGAGCACGGAAGAACAGGGCGGGATGATCACCATCAGAATCCGCGACACTGGGCCAGGCATTCCCAAGCAACATCTTGGGTAAGGTCTTCGATCCGTTTTTTACGACCAAAGGGCAGGGCGAGGGATCCGGACCTCGGGCTCACGGTGGCGCAACGATTGATCAAGAAATTCGGCGGCGAGATCCGGCTTGAAAGTCCGGAGGGGAAAGGCACCACCTGTGTGATCACCCTGCCGGCGGATAAGACCGGTGTACGAAAGGAGGAGCCATGCGTTCCATCCTGACGATCATCCAGGCACGGCCCCTGTGGTGCGCCCTGATTCTGGCCTGTGCGTCTACCTATTCGCTTGCAGGCGAAGGATGTTCCCCCGCCCGCAGGTGGGATCTCCCCGGAAAAAGTCGCAGACTACGTGCATGCGGTATTAGACGCCGACCGCACGATCTATACCAATCATGTCGTCAATCGGATGCAGGCCAAAGCGCATCGTATCTGCCGCGGAACATTGGGAACATGAAAATGCCTCGCCTCTTCCCGCGCAATTTCTGCAACATTCCGGGAAACTTGTGGCTGAATCGGGCGAGGCATTCGCTACCGGCTCATCAGCCTCTGGCCGGTGTACCAGCGGAATGCTCCCGCCACGGAACTGGAACGCCGCGCGCTGGAGAGTTTCGCTCAAACGCCCGACCGTCCCTTTACCGGCATTGTATCGAGCGGCCGTAAACAATATTTTCAGGCCGTCTATTCAGACCGCGCAATCTCCGATGCCTGCGTCAAATGTCATAACGATCATCCCCTCAGCCCTAAACGAGACTTCGCGCTCAACGATGTGATGGGCGGGATGACGATCACCATTCCCTTGGACTGATCCACGGCGACCTCGCGACAAGCAGCGACCGTCCTGCAGAGGCGCCGACGGCGGGCTTTCCGTCAGTAGACGGCCTGCAATCCTGTTCGGCGACTAAGGCGTCATGCACTAGACTGATCAAGGACCTGACATCTAGTGGTGGAGTAGGAACCTGCCCGGCAGAAGGTCGCCGGGCGGAAGCCAACTAAAACAGCATATGGAAGGAATGGGGAAACCGAATCGCGCCGTCACGCGTTTTCGCCCAAGCGCCGCGAGTGCCTTGGGGCGCTGGGCGGAAATCTCTCGCACATTGCCGGGAAGTTTCTGCACGTCGTCACCCCACGAGGCAACGCCCATGTCCGACAGGCCTTGAAACTTGGCGCCATCCTCCATGGAAAACACAGGTGCATGGACCTCTCCGACCAGGATGCCGGTTTTCAACAGCTGCAGTCGTTCGGTTGCGGTCACAGTCGCCTTGATTTTTCCACTGCTGATGATCGTCCCGGCATGGATCGTCCCCTGCACCACGCCGTCCTCACCGATCACGACGGTGCCGGCGGTATGAAGATCGCCCTCGAGGCGGCCATCGATGCGCACCGTTCCCTCCACCCGCATCTCGCCCCTGAGCAACACGCCTTTGGCCAACAATGTAATATTGTCGCTTTCCACAAAACCGGCTTTCTTCATCATTCGAACTCCTTGTCGTCAGACAGTGGCGGATGAACCGGAGAACCATTTCAACATGAATCGAGCCTACACCAGGTTTTCGATCGGTTCTAGAAAAAACCAAAACCGCGCTTCAACCGCTCCCAGAATCCGCTGCCATGCACTTCACAATACACCGTGGGCTCCGTGCCTTCGATAAACAGCTCCGGTATCCGCTGCGGACATTTGGAGGTGGCCAACTGCGCCGTCGTGGGATCGATGTCGCGCGTGACGACACCGCTGATGGCCTCGCACCGCATGGGGGAGCCGCCGGCAGGATCTGGCGCATGAAGTCCACCCACATCGGCAGCGCCGCTTGCGCCCCCGTCAGGTGCAGCGCCTCTTCGTCGTCAAATCCCACCCACACGCCGACGACGACGTCAGGACGTATACCCGACGAACCAGGCATCACGATAACCATCCGTCGTGCCGGTTTTTCCTGCCACCCTGCTACGCAAGCCCATCGCCTTCGCTTTCGACGCCGTACCGCGCTCGACCACGCCGGTGAGCAAGGACGTCATGACGAACGCGGCTTGCGGCAGACACCGCTTGATGCCGCTCGGGCGTGTGACGCCACGCCGGATCTCCTTCAGGCGTCATCACCGCCTGAGCCGCCGTCGGTACCACAAAGACCCCCTCATACGCCAATGCCCCGAATCGCTGCAGTGATTTCCAGCAGCGAGACGCCGGAAGTGCCCTAATGCGATGGACAGGTTGTCCGCCAATGGGCTACGGATTCCCAAACTCTTGTGCCAACTGCACGATACGCTTTCGTTCCCACCGTCTTGCGCCATCTTCACGGCAGGCACGTTCAATGATTGTTCCAAGGCAGTCCGAAGCGAGACGGTGCCATGAAATCGATGGTCGTAATTCTGCGGCGCCCATGCTCCGGCGCGGACTCGAATGTGACCGGCTCATCCACGATTAACGTCGCGGCCGTGATCAGGCTGCCCACCGGACACTTCGCGGCGAGCGTCCAGCGCCGCGAGATACACGAGCGGCTTGAACAACGAGCCGGGCTGGCGTTTCGACTTGCACGGCCCGATTGAACTGGCTGCTTCGATAATCGCGACTGCCCACCATGGCGAGAATGGATCCGGTCGCCGGATCGAGCGCGACCAACGCGCCCTGCACCGCATCGTCATGGCTCGTGAGCGCAGGATAGGTGGTCTCCAGTTTTGCAAGTCCTCTCCCACCGCTCGTGTCGCCAACCGCTGCAGGATCGGATCGAGCGTCGTGTAGACCCGGACGCCATCCAGCAAGGGCGCGCCCGTCGTCTCTTCCATTTGCCGCAACAGATAGTCGACGAAGAAGGGCGCATCGGCCAGCGTATCTTGTGGCGGCAGGACCTCGACCGGTGCCATCACCGCTTGCTTCCAGTCATCATCGCTGACATGTCCCTGGCCGTGCAGCCGTCCCAGCACGACATCTCGTCGGGCCTTGGCCATCGCCGGGATTTCTAATCGGTGAGTAGGTATTCGGGCCCTTTGATCATTCCCACCAACAGACGCGGTTTCCTCCAGGCTGAGCGCATTCATGCGCTTCCCGAAATACCGATGGGCCGCCTCCCCCACTCCGTAGATCGAGACGGAACCCACCTGGCCGAGATAAATCTCGTTCACATAACTTTCGAGAATCGCTTTCTTGGAATACTTCGCCTCCAGACACCAAAGCCGCGATGGACTCCTTGAGCTTTCTGCCGAAGGTGCGTTGCGGAGAATAGAAGAGATTCTTGGCCAACTGTTGCGTGATGGTGCTGCCGCCCTGAATGACCGTGCCGCGCGCCACATTCGTCCACACCGCCCGGGCGACGGCTACCGGATCGAGGCCCGGATGGCTGAAAAACCGCCGGTCTTCGATCGGCCAGCAATACGTCGATGAACCGGGCGGGCATCTCGTCATAGGCAACCCATTCCCGAACCTGTCGCGATGCGCCTCGCAGTCCGCTGATCAACTGCGGCTCCAAGATAGGCGGGAAACAGCTCGTCTCCAGCTCGATCGACAGAACTTTCGCCACCCTCCCTTGCTCAAGCATCAAACGAGCCTGGACCGGTCTGAGATGAAAATCGGCAAACTCATGCAGATAAATATCGATCCAGCAGGCGTCGCCCGATAATCACCGGGTGCGGACCATGCCCTTCGACCGCGCGATACCCGAGCTGATTGAGACGTTCGAGGAGATGCGACGAGGTGATGTCCAGATCCGGCTTGAGGAGAAACGGGGCGCCGTAAATGAGGCGGGGAGGATGTTCGTCGCCCGCGGGCAATGTCAGGCTGGCTGATAAGTACACGCCATAGCCCATTGCCACCCCAGCGGCCAGCATGGCGACGCCGGCCACGATCAGGAACCCTCGCACGACCCAAGACTCTACCGAACGTCACTCCCGCATCTCCATGTCCAGGAGCATACGCGATCTCCTGCATGAAATCACATACGGCAGACCGAGCCCGAATAGACGGAGTCATGTGGCAAGCTTGACAAACAACATCCCATCCTCTTAGATGGCGCCATGATCAAAGAGGCTCTACGCTCTAGTACCTAGAGCTAATTGAACAGGGCTCTTGCCGGTGACCACCATACGTCTATTCGGTTCCAGCCAACCGAGACCGTTCATGCCTGCCGCGCTCTCGCTATCCTTGCGTGGTCAAAGACCATTCGTCTCACCCCTGGGTGGAGGTCCGCGTACCTGCTCTTGATCTGGTGCGCGCTGGCTGCGAGTGTGGTGACCATGGTCCCATCGACGGTCAGGGCCGGAAGTTTTCGCCTCTACGATCACAGCGCGTCGGCCACCGGTCAGGCGTCCGCGTTCACGGCTCAAGCCGATGACGCCTCAGCGGGATACTATAATCCGGCGGGCATGACGCAACTCCGGGGAGTCCAGTTCTCGGCCGGCACCACGCTCATAGGCGGAGGTTTCTCGTTTCAAAACGCAGCAGGCACTCAGGCGAACGGGGATCTTCGCGGCAGTGTGGCACTTCCTCCTCCCTCGAACCTCTATCTGACTGCCAATCTAAAGGATCTCGGAATCGGCTCCTCCGACCAGCACCACCATCGGCCTGGCCGTCTTTACTCCATTCGGCACCTTGACACGCTGGTCCGATAGCGGTCCGTTCGCAACGGCCACGACCAAAGCCGCCTTCGAACTGATCGACATTCGCCCCTCCATCGCCTTTAGACCGCTTCCGGACGTGGCCATTGGATTGGGCGCAGACATTTATACCTTTTCGGGCGCATTCGGCGAGGGGCACGTTGAACGCCAATTTCGCTGGCCCGGGGGACTCGGCATCCCGCCGGGGACCGGGATGGAATTGAACGGCCGTGACACCGCGGCGGGCTTCAACGCCAGCCTGCTGTATACCCCGCTGCGAAACGGAGACGGGCTCCCGCTCGTCAATATCGGGCTCATCTACCGTAGCCAGGCCACCCTTCATCTTGACGGACAATTGCTTGCCGGCGGCACACGCCTCGCGCGATGCCCGCACGACGTTCGTGATTCCGCAGGTCTTCACCGGCGGCGTGGCGATATGGCCGGTCCGCGATCAAAGATCGTGAATGGAAACTTGAATTGGACGTCGATTACACCGGCTGGAAATCAGTGCGCAACTTGGACACGGCTCTCTCGAATGGCCTCACCATCGCCACCCCTGCCAATTGGATCAGCGGTTATACCGTCATGATCGGCACGGAATACAAATGGCTCAAGCCGGATCCCCTCCCGGATTGGGACATTGCCCTGCGTGCCGGCTATTGGCACTCTCAAAAGGCGATCCCTGACCAGACATTTAATCCCGCTATTCCCGATGGCGACCAACATGCCGTTTCTACGGGAGTGGGATTCATGTGCCGGGATAAAGGCAGATTTTGGGGCATCATTCCCTGCGGAGGCGGTGACAAAGCGCTTCGGTGTCAAAGGTGTCGGCATCGATCTGGCCTACCAAGCGATCCTCTATGAAGCAAGAACGATTGCCGGCAATGTGAATCCGACCGTCAACGGCACCTATCGAAGCACCTTGCATGTGGGCTCCCTTAATCTGCGCGTAAACTTTTAAGCCGTGAGTTCCGAGGATCATGCGATACCACGTTCTGTCAAAGGCGCTCCTATGCCTGACCATGCAGTGTCAGTCTGGCAGATCATAGGTTTCTAATCGAACGACATCTGATCATGGATCGCCCCCGTCATATCAATCTGCCCTCGGCTTTACAAGCGGAACAGGTGCAGGTCCTGTATCGCAACATGCCTGTGGGCGTGATCGCCAGTGCCCTCAACGCCGCCATCCTCGCTGCGGTGGAATGGCCGGTTGTTTCACATCCGTCGCTACTTGTGTGGGTGGGGGCCATATGGGTCGTTGCAGGCCTGCGGGCGATACTGATCTTCAGCTATCGCCGGGCGACCCCCTCCTCCTGGCGCGCCGCGGACTGGCATCGATGGATGTTCCTGACTACCGCCCTGTCCGGCATCGGATGGGGAAGCAGTGTATATTTCTTCGCGCCTGAAATCCCGCTCTCCTACGAGTTGGTGCAGATATTCGCGCTGGGAGGCATGACGGCCGGGGCGGTCTCCGTCCTCTCGGTCTCCTTTCCCCTGTTCATGAGTTATGCCTTATCGGTAACCCTTCCTCTCCTCGGCCATCTCTTTCTGAGCGGGCATGAGTTCCACCTCATCATGGGAATCATGGGTACGCTCTTTCTTCTCGCCACAGTTCGGTCGGCCTGGACCTTCAACCGCATCATCCTCGCCTCGATGAGCTTGCGGTTGGAAAACCTGTCGCTGGTCCAGTCGCTGACGATGCGTACTGAAGCTGTGGAACGGCTGAATCTTGAAATCACAAAAGAAATCAACGATCGACGCCTGGTCGAAGAACAGCTACGCACCGCCCAGAGCGACCTCGAACAACGCATCGTTGAACGCACCGCCGATCTCGCGCAAGCCAACGCCCGCCTTCAGGGCGAAGTGACGGAACATCGGCGAACAGAAGGAGCCCTGCTTTCCAGCGAACAACGTTTCAACGACCTCACCGACAATCTCAATCAGGGTGTCTGGTTCGCCCAGGCTCAGCCGCCGCAGGTCACCTACGTGAATCCTGCGTTCGAGCGAATCTGGGGCATGGCGGCCGCACAGTTTTACGACAATCCAAAACTCTGGCGGGACTGTATCCATCCGGATGACCGACACGCAGTCACCGAAGCCTATGATGTGGGAATCGCCAATCCCACGGGACATGATCTTCAGCAGTTGTATCGGATTGTGCGTCCCGATGGACACGTCCGCTGGATTCACGACCGCATGGTCATCCACCGTACCATAAGCGGAGAAGTCGACAGCTTGAGCGGCATCACCGAGGACATTACGGAAGCCCGTGAATTGGAAGATCAGTTACGCCAAGCGCAGAAGATGGAAGCCGTGGGACGATTGGCCGGGGGGGTGGCGCACGACTTCAACAATGTCATGACCGTCATCCTTGGCTACAGCGCCGTGCTTCTTCAAGAGGTGAGTCAGAATTCCTCGGCCCGCCAATTCGTCCAGGAAATTCAGCGCGCCGGCGAACGTTGTGCGGCGCTCACCAATCAGCTACTGACCTTCAGCCGCAAGCAGATGCTTCACCCCGTCTCACTCGATCTCCATCGAGTCATCCGGGACCTTCTGGCACTGTTGAAGAGCATGATCGGTGAACACATCACGATCGTCCTGCAGCTCGACGCTGCGCCCCGCTGGGTCAAGGTCGACGCGGTGCAACTCGAACAGGTGCTGCTCAATCTCGCCGTCAATGCCCGTGACGCGATGCCGCACGGAGGCACCCTCACTATCGACACAGACCAAGTCTTTCCGGACCCGATCTGGGGGTTGGCACATGGCCCACGCAGCGCCCGCACCTATGTGCGCCTGCGCGTGCACGACACCGGCGCCGGTATTGATTCCGCCGCCAAGCCCAAAATCTTTGAGCCGTTCTTCACGACCAAACCCGTGGGACAGGGAACCGGCCTCGGCCTGTCGACGGTCTATGGCATCGTCCAGCAGAGCGGAGGAACAATTGCGGTGGAGAGCGCGGTGGGACAGGGCACCACGATGACGGTGTTTCTGCCCGAAGTCACTCCCCCGCGTACCAGCCTTCCGCCCGCTGCTCCCGCACTCGACAGCCAGCCGGGAACCGAAGTTATCCTCCTGGTAGAGGACGAGCCATCGGTGCGGCTGTTAACCCAGCATATTCTCCGGACACATGGTTATACTGTGCATGAGGCGGGGGATGGGTTTCAGGCGTTGGAGTTGATGCGTCGTCAGGACTTGCGCATTGATCTAGTCGTAACCGATTTGGTGATGCCGGGCATGAACGGAAAAGAATTGGTGATGCAGCTTCGAGGCCTCTCCGATGGGTTGAAGGTAATTTATATGTCCGGTTACAGCGAAAGCACACCCATCACGGGCGATGAATCTCATAGCCAGACTACATTCTTACAAAAACCCTTTTCGCCTGACGACTTGCTTCACACGGTGCATGAAATCCTCCACGAAACCTAAGCCGGAGACAGCGTCCGACTAGGGCAGAGTCTTGGTGCTAGGGACACAGGCGCTGCATAGAGTCTCCAATTCCGATCAAGAAGACCAGATAGAGAACCACGAAGAACGACGGCATGGGCCCCTGCTGGTAGTACCGGAGCCTCCACCAACCGGGGACACGTGAAGCGTGCAGGACTCGTGGCTTGCCGCGACTTCACCCCAACGTTATTAAGGAACGACAAGACTGAGAACGCTCGTTTCGTTGACTCCTCAGCTTTTTCTGGTAGGAATAAGTCATGCGGTACTCAATCTACCTTGCATGGTTCGTCGCGGTCCTCTCCATCTGTATTCTGACGACGCTGGCCTCACTCCCGGGATTCGTGAATGGAGAGCGCTCGTCTGAATCAAAAATCGTTGTAGGAGCTTACGGCTCTCGCTCGATCAAGATCCAGCGCGTGCGATGCAACCCCCTCAAGCTCTCTTGCCAATCCAGCAAACAGAAGCTGCAACAAAAAGTTTCGTCTTAGCAGGTGGCTGAAAAAGGCCGCCGGCTTGGTTCTCGCATCGTTCAGCCCTTCAGCGTACGGCGGCGGCGGGTAGCAACCTGACGCCTCTGCGCCGGTCAAGGCCCGCTGACCGTCTCGCCGGCGTCTACTAACGAGGCGCTCATCCTTCGCGCCGTGGACCTCGCCGTGGCCTCGGTGGCGACCTTTTCAGCCACC
Organism: uncultured Nitrospiraceae bacterium; assembly: GCA_963839785.1. Classification (GTDB taxonomy): domain Bacteria; phylum Nitrospirota; class Nitrospiria; order Nitrospirales; family Nitrospiraceae; genus Nitrospira_A. The sequence goes on along the minus strand of CAWIWD010000021.1, from coordinate 257,866 downwards.
TGCAAGAATGCTCTCGCATTTGAGCATACGCGCGGAATCTGCGTACGGGATGTCCACCACCAGCGATGTTAATTTCCGTCTGCCATTCGTCAACAGCACCCGACTTCTCGGCTAGGAGAGTGGAATGCGCGCCTTGTTCGCCTCCAGCCATTGCGCAAATGTCTGTAACCCGGGATTGAGGGTTCGAGCAAATGCCGGATCCCGGGCGCTGCAGAATGCCGCGGTGAAGTCCCGCTTGAATTGAAACATGTTGCCCAAATCCTCGGCGCCGGGAAATCCAAACGTCCGATACATCTCCGGAGGGACTGAGTTGTATCGCACCTCTTGACCGAGCGCCTGCGTCAGCGCAGCGGCCATTTGGGTTCCGGTCAGATGCTCACCCGCCACACCGACAGTCTTGCCGAGATACGTGTCCCGCTGTTTGAACAACCCCAGCGCACACTTCCCGATGTCTTCGGCCGCGATACCCGGCAGCTTCGCCTCGCCCATCGGCAGGGTGAACTCGAGCCTGCCGTCCGATCCTTTTTTCGGGCCCATGCCGAAATGGATGAGATTGTCCCAATAGAAGGAGGTCAGCAAACATGTCGTCGGCACGCCGAGCTGCTTGAATAGGTCATCCGCTTCACCCTTCACATCAAAATGAGGCACCTTATACTTCCCCATCAGCGTCGGCATGCGATGGTCGGTGAGAGGAATCCATCGCCGGGTATCTTCCAGCGTCGACCATACGACATGCTTCACCTCTGATGCCTTGGCCGCAGTGGCCATAGCCTGGGCCTCGGCGAATTCCTTCTCCGGCGACATGTGCGCCCAGAAAAATGTCACACAAAACGCTCCATACGCTCCGGCGAAGGCACGCTTGAGACTATCGACATCATGGACGTCGGCCGCCACCACCTCCGCCCCCAACCCCGCAAGTTCCTTTGCTTCCTTTGAGTTCACATTCCGCGTCAACGCGCGAACCGCTAAACCACTCGCTTGATCCGCCAGAATCGCCCGAACCAATCCACCGCCCTGCATCCCTGTCGCCCCAACGACCGCGATCACCCGCTTATCCGCCATTCTCCCTCTCCTTTCCACCTGTAATCCTCACGGCAAAGAACCATTCCCTTCGGTCTGATGTCAACCTCACGCAAGGTGAGACGTTCTTTTTACCGCTAGCCTGAGCTAGTCTTCACAGACAAGGGCATGATAGGCTCATTCTAGCTAGCCAGGGGAGGACGTCCATGGCACCTCTTATGATCAGACGATCAGGCTTTCCGCATCGATGGGGCGGCTCCTTCATGTTAGGGCTCTGCCTCATTCTTCCTGTCGCTCCTCTTCAGGCTGCCGAAGGCTCAGGCCCTTGGGAATGTTCCAACTATGCCGGTGACGCGCATACGCGATGCCTCCAGGCTTTTATTGAAATCCAGCGTGAAAAAATTTCGAAACTGGAGGCCGAGGTCCACCTCCAGCAAAGCACCGTTGGTCAGCTGAAAGAGCAGACCGATCGGCAAAGCGCGGTGACCGCCGATCTTCAGCGCCAGATGTCCGAGCGATCGTCCTCAGTCTCCACCTATGGCTATGTCTCACCGGGATTACTCTATGGGTATCCCTCCGTAGGCTTGGGGCTTTACCTCGGCCGTCCTTGGCTTTACGGATCGCCCTATTACGGCCGCCCCTATGCCTGGGGGCCCCGCTTTTACCGGCCTTATTTCGGACGATGGCATCGACGTTGGTAATTAATTCCGACGCCCGTTTCCATTTCATCGCCATCCTGGCACTGCTGCGCGTATATCTTTAAGAACTTCGGCCAGGTCATGTCGCCTCCCGCTGCATCCAACTGCGCTCCCTAGGGAACGCATCCACAGGGTCGTTCGCCAACTCTCATGCGCCGGCTTCGTTCTCTGGTATTCCAGCGCAGCACTAACTACCAAGACCTCCCCCCTCTTCTCTCAGTGGGTGCTTAATGACGCCACCCCTGACTGTATGGTAAACCATACACATCCCGTTGGCTTCTTCAGGCTTTTTTAAGGCGCTCATGTTTCACAGGCACGGCAGCACCGGCGGTATCTGCGCCATTTTCCTGGCAGTCTTCGAATTATGGGCTATCGGCGAAGCTCGGTCGGACGTCCGGCCTGCCAAGGCAGATGGACCTGCTCTGACATCGGAACAATCACTCCATCGCGCACTCACGGAAGGGCCGCAGAATCGGACTAAGCTGCTACTCGATGGCGGAGCGAACATCGATGCGCGAGACAGCCATGGCGCAACCCCGCTGATTACGGCGTCGGAACGAGGCAACCTCGCGATGGTCATCCTGTTGCTGAACCATGGCGCGTGGGTTGATGCAGCAGATCACGAAGGCAATACCGCTCTGCATGAAGCCAGTTTCTACGGGCACGGTCGATGCGTCGAGGTCCTTCTTGCTGCCGGGGCACAGACATCCGCCCGCAATGCCCTCAAATTCACCCCGCTCCATCAAGCCGTCAGACGCTTCTGGGAAATACCCGGCGAATCATCTGATGACCGGCTCAATAGGCAAACCGAGGTGATCGGACTCCTCCTTCGCTATGGGGCCGACCCAGATCTCCGGGACGGCAACGGAAGAACCCCCGTCGTGTTGGCCGCCGAAAGCATGAACCACAGGCTGCAGCAAGCGTTCACCCTTCCGTCCTCGCGCACAATCGGCTATTCCGGCTCCGACGGCGCCACGCACTATGCAACGCCCCTCGGAAGGCCGATCCGAAGCTGCCGATGCGCCGACCTCCACCAGCCAACCTCGTCCCTTGGAAGAGAGTGCCACCGAAACATCGGTGACGCCTCCTTCCATCACGCCGCTACTCGAATTACCTTCGCTCGCCTCGCCACCGGAGAAGACCGGCAGAGAAAGCCTCCGATCCGAACCAGACCTCTCTCCTCACTCCACCATTCCAACATTGACATCACCGGACTCAACGGCCACAGGAACATCGCGACAAACGACTCCCACACCATCTGAGGGAAATGTGGAATCTGCGGTACCTAAGACGAGACCGATGCAGACTACGCCGAGCACCGCCAGCCCCGACACGACTCCTCCCTCGGCCGTTCCAGATTCACCCAGGGCCACATCCTCGATTTCCTCGACTGCCGAAACCCCGGCACCCGCACCTGAACCAGAACGCACACCCGCGACGCCCTGCAGATTTGGGGCAAACAGCACCGCCCGGGCAGGCTGATTCAGCATCAAGTTTGGGCGAAGCAGACATTCAGCAGGCGGCCACATCGAAACCGACTGAACAGCTTCGCGCTCCCGAGCTTCCGCCTGCGCTGAGCTCAGCGATATCCAAGGCTACAGCACCAGCACTATTACCTTTCGCCGAAACAGCTCCAGTCACAAACATTCCTGAGGCGCTGCGAAGACCAGAATCGACCCAATCCGCGCCGCCGGATGAATCTCAATCTGCACGGCCCACCTTGCCTGCTCCGTCACCCGGCGCGACTGGCCTGGCCGCACAGTCAGGGTCTACGGTGCCGGCTGACGATCATTCATCGACGTCCACTCGACCAGCCGCCGTCCCAGCTCACGCAGACACTTCACCGCCGGAGGAAGACCACAGGCCATGGATGCTTCGAAACTTCGGATTTGGGCTCGGCTTGGGATGGACTCACAATCTAGGTCCGCGACGAGTCGACTCCGTCACGGTTGTGAACGGCACCGTCCGGATCGATAACGAACGAAACGACTTGGTGCGCTTCATGCCGGAGATGCACATCTGGCTTGACCGCTGGGATGAGCAGCGCTGGAGTTGGGGACCCTTCCTTGCGTTCGCGCCAGGATCCCGAGTGATCGACGCCGTCGGCTTCGGCCTCATGTTGGGGTATCGGCCGCATCGGAACGATCAATACAGTTTCAACTTCGGGATCGGCGGCACGCTCGATCTGGACGCGCGCGTGCTGGGCGACGGGCTTATCGCCAATGAACCCCTCCCTCCGGGAGAAACCTCGGCTCGCACCAAACAAACCACCGCCGCCGGTCTCCTGGTCTTGTTTTCCGTCGGGTGGGACCTCTCCGCTCCTCGCGGGCCTATGCAGACCGATCATAAATAAGTCGCCTTCTGTTCTCAGCTTGCAACGCAGCCAGCGACGATTGACGACGCAAGTCGGTTGTGGCTATGGTGGGACACGCGCCGTAGGAGAACCATCCGATGCAGGGACATCCACAATTTCCGAATGAACAGACGGACACCGGCGAATTCAAACGGCAAGACGATGCCTTCCGTGACTGGGTCACCGACGACGGCCGCTCCGCCTATCCTGCCGCAGCTGGGCGTTATCACTTATACGTCTCCCTCGCCTGTCCCTGGGCGCACCGCACGATCATCGTGCGCGTCCTGAAACGCTTGGAGTCGGTGATCGGCATGACGGTCGTCGATCCGATCCGCGACGAACGCGGGTGGGCCTTTCACCATGGTCCCGGCCATTCGATCGACTCCCTCAACGGGTTCCAGTTTCTCGGCTGAAGCCTATCGCGCCACCGACCCCGGCTATCGCGGCCGTGTCACCGTTCCGGTGCTGTGGGATACCGTCACTCATCGGATCGTGACCAACTCCGACGACGATCTTATGCGCATCTTCAATGGGGCCTTCAATCAGTTTACCGACAGTACGTTGGACTTGTACCCCGCCGCCCTGAGGCAGGAGATCGATGTCTTAAACACATTCATCTACGAAACGATCAACGACGGTGTCTATCGCGCCGGGTTCGCGACGTCCCAACGGGCCTATGAGCGCGCAGTCCGCAAGCTGTTCGAGGGACTAGACCAACTTGAGAACAGGCTTCGCGACCAGCGGTATCTTTTCGGATCCCAGTTCGTCGAATCCGATTGGCGACTGTTTGTCACGCTGCTTCGATTCGATGCCGTCTATCACGGCCACTTCAAATGCAACCTCCGGCGCATCATCGATTATCCGCATCTCTCCGGGTATCTCAAGGACCTGTACCAGGTGGCAGGCATTGCCGACACGGTCAATTTCGACCATATCAAACGGCACTATTACATGACGCATCACGACATCAATCCTACTCGCATCGTCCCCATCGGGCCGCTCCTGGATCTCACCAGTCCGCACGGACGCGCCCGGCTCTCCTGACTGCACCTCCCAGCAGGCTGCTCAAAATGGTCGTTCAGAAGTCCGCGAGGAGCGACGCGAGTGAGTCGTACGCAGAGGGGTACGTTGCAACGAGATGCACATCTGAGAACGAAGCGTGCGGCCATTTTCCGCCAGCTGCGCAACAATTTTCTTGAGCCGCAGGGGCAGTCTGACATAAGGTGGGCACAGGCATGCTTTTTCAGCAGAAAGGATCGTCCATGCGTCATGTGACCGGTGCCCTCTCCGCATTCGTCCTCCTGATGTCCTCGCTCACTTGGGCCGCAGGCCCGGAACCCGCCAACGATGAACAAAAAACCCTGTACGCCCTCGGCGTGGCGCTCAGCCAATCGTTGGAGCCGTTCACCCTCAATGAGACGGAGCTCGAATTTGTGAGATCCGGCCTGACGGACGGAGTGATGAAGCGGCCGCACAAGGTCGACCTGCAAGTGTTCGGTCCGAAAATTCAACATATGCAGCAAGTGCGTTCTTCTGCGCTGGCCGATGTCGAAAAGAAAGCCGGGGCCGGATTCATCGCCAAAGCCGCCGCTGAATCGGGCGCAAAGAAAACGGAATCGGGCGCCATTGTGACCACGATCAAGGAAGGCAAAGGGGCGACTCCGAAAGCGACCGATACCGTGAAGGTCCATTACCACGGCACACTGACCGATGGCACCGTCTTTGATAGCTCCGTCAAACGCGGCGAGCCGGCAACCTTCCCGCTCAATCAGGTGATCAAATGTTGGACTGAAGCGGTGCAATTGATCAAGGTCGGTGGAAAAAGCAAGCTGGTCTGTCCGTCTGGAATTGCCTACGGGGATCGCGGTTCACCTCCCGTCATCAAACCGGGCGCCACGCTGGTGTTTGAAGTGGAACTCCTAGATATCGTCAAGCAGTAACGGCAAACTACCTAGAGGACTTCACCCGGTGATCTGACCCTGGTGGAGTCCTCGAGCCATTCATCTCATTCCACGCTCAAGTCCATTCCCTCTCGTTCCGATATGCTAGTCATCTCCAAGCCGCCAGATTGTCCACCGTTCAAAGCTATACGATGTCCCATTCGAATCCACAGCTGTTGCTCGTCGATGACTCTCCTCTGAACCTCAACATCCTGGTCGAACTCCTTCAACTGAAAGGGTACGCATTGGACACGGCAATGAGCGGAGATCAAGCATGGGAATGGCTGCAGCGAGATCCAGACCGGTTCCACGCGGTCTTACTCGATCGCATGATGCCCGGGATGGACGGGATGGAAGTCCTCCAGAGGATGAAAGAACACCCGATCCTCAGCCAAATCCCCGTGATCATGCAGACTGCGGCTACGACACCACAGCAAACACTCGAGGGATTGCAGGCCGGAGCCTACTATTATTTGGCCAAGCCGTTTGACCAAGGGACTCTGCTGGCCATCGTCGACGCCGCGATCCGCGATCACAGCGGCTACCTGGAAGTGAGGGGCGATCTCACCCGAACAAACGCCACCATGCGCCTACTGAATTCCGCCACATTCACATTCAAAACGCCGGATGAAGCGAAAAGCCTCGCGATGCTCCTCGCCCACTCCTACCCGGATCCACATCGCGTAGTAACCGGCATTCTCGAGCTCACCTTGAATGCGGTGGAACACGGCAATTTAAATATCGGGTATTCAGGCAAAACGCGGCTCCTTGATCAGCGCATGCTGGAACACGAAATTACGAAACGGCTCGCTGATCCTCTGTTTGCTTCGCGGGTAGTCACCGCGCATTTCGCCCGCCACCCGGACCGGCTCACGTTGCAAATCACGGATCAGGGCGATGGGTTTGAGTGGCGCAAGTACCTAGACTTCGATCCTGAACGAGCATTCGACACCCACGGTCGCGGCATCGCCATGGCCAATAAAGTCAGCTTCGACCAGATCGAATATTGCGGGAACGGCAATCGAGTGCTCGCGGTGCTCCACGGTACTGCCGACGTCCAGGTACGCGCCGCCTAGAGAACGCCAGGCAGTTCGCTTCTGACTCGGCATCATTTCACATACGCTACCGAGGCTCCGTCCTTCACCCATACATTACCGAATCCTGACGCTGGAGACCGGGTACCAACGATCCGTTCGTTTCCCTTCGATCGCCAGCTCGACATGAGCCGAACGGCCATCCTCGGACAGGATCGCCACATCGATCGCATAGGAGCCTGCCGGAAGGCCTCTGGCACCACCAACGTATCTTCAATCTGGGGAATAGGTCCCGGCAACCACTGCCTCACCTCGGCATGACTGGTCCACTGCGCCACCACGTGATCGCCCACTGGAGCGCAGACGGTAGGCTAGGGGCCACCGATGATACATCGGGCGCCACCCCGATATTATCCCAGCGTGTCCGGAGGGTCAGCGGCTCGCCCCCACTCAGCTCCAAAGCATGACTCATCTCACGCAACACAAACCGATAGCCGATTTTTTTCAAAAATTCGTCGAAGCGTGGACGCCACGCTGCCGGCACCGGCTTCGACTTGGCGTTCAACACTGAAACATGCCACTCAACCCTTTCTCCAGAATCCGGTCGAGATCGAATCCCCGCTCGTACCATTCGTGGATGTAACCGCAGACTTCCATCTGCACCGGCCCACGCTTCCAGGCATCGGCTATCACCGGCTCCTCGAGCACCGGAGCATAGGCATGCTCCATGTGATTCCACTCGGGGCTGAAATAGCCGTAGTCGCCGAAACAATCCCCTCGCCAGCCGGCCCCGTGCGCAGTCGCGTACTTCAGTTGCCCCCCATGCAGCATGACCAGAGGTGTGCCGGAAAAATATTTGAGATACCAATCCGTAATCGCGATCTGATTGGCCTCTGTCGGGAAAAAGCCTTTGCACTGCGCTTCGACACCGATGCAACAAGCAGTGTTCCACTCGCCCCAACATCCCACGGATCCGATATCCACGTGATCGATATCAACCGACCGTCCGTAACGGTCGCCAAAAGCGCGGATGAGGCGTTCATGGTAGTCGAGAAAGATCGGATTGTTGTAGTCGGGAAAGATGCCGTCGGACTCCTTCACGCTGCCCACGCCCTTGTCGAGCAACCATGGCGGGGAGCCGGTCTTATATTCGGACACGATCCGAAGGGCGAGCGTCTCGCCTTTGGCCTTGGCCTGCTCGATCACCTGGTCGACCAGCGCGAAGTTGTATTGGCCCTCGGCCGGTTCAAGCTCGGCCCAAGACCAGCGAAAATAGGCTACGGTGGCATGAGGGTACTGGTCGACCGGAGGCGGATGACCGAAGCCGAAATGGAAGTCCGCAAACCCCATACCAGGGTTGTATAACAGATCGTCGATCTCGCGAGGATGCACCGTGACCGTTCTTTCTGACGAATGTCCGCTAGCGGGGGCAAGACGACTTCCGTCATTGACCGTGTCAGCGATGATCCCCGATGACTCACGAACCATCAGAGCACAGCCCGCCATGCCCAACAACCCGGTCAGCAGCAGCATCCTGCGCCATCTTTGCACCGTCATCTCCTCTCCTTCCACCTCACCTCACGATGCCTGGACCTGCGGACCGCCAATGAAACATCCGAGGCTTCGCGAACGGTCGTCGGCCCGACCCCACAACGACCGGCGCCTCGAAAGGGATTGTGGGGTCGCGCCATAATTTATGGTAGGGTACGCGGCCAGACCGGAGGAGCCACTCCCGATATGTTGAATCTGTTTCCACAACTTCCGCGATCCGACGCCGTCGTAATCACGGGCGCCTCTGCCGGCATCGGCGCCGCCTGCGCCCTCGCGCTCGATACGCTGGGGTATCGCGTCTTCGCGGGCATCCGAAATCCTGCCGACGGCGAATCACTCCAACGCCAAGCCGGTCCGCGCCTCATGCCGATTCGCCTCGACGTCACCGACCCTGCCTCTCTCGCTGCCGCAAGTCATACGGTCACAGCGATGACGGGCGATCACGGTCTCGCGGGGCTGATCAATAATGCCGGGATCGGCGTCGCCGGCCCCATTGAAGCTCTACCGCTCGCCGACTGGCGGCGTCAATTCGAAGTGAATGTGTTCGGTCTCATCGCCACCACCCAAACGTTTCTTCCGCTGATCCGCAAAGGCCGAGGACGTATCATCAATATGGGCTCCATCGCCGGCCGCGCCAGCATGCCCTTCATGGCCCCCTATGCGGCGTCGAAGCATGCATTGGTCGCGATCACCGATGCCCTTCGCATCGAACTGCAACCGTGGGGAATCCGTGTCGCGCTCATCGAGCCCGGCGCCATCGCCACGCCGATTTGGAGAAAGACCAGAAATGAAGCGGATCGGTGGAATGCATCCTGGAACCAGGATCTCAAGGCCATGTACCAAGAAGGGTTCACTCGCGTGAAAGAAGCCGCGACGGCCGCGGGAGAACAGGCCCAGCCGGCCAAAGTCGTCGCCGACGCTGTCGCCCATGCGCTACGCTCTCGCTGGCCGAAATCTCGATATCTCTTAGGGTCGGACGCGGCCATCCGGGCATATCTGGCTTTACTCCTTCCGGGCCGCCTGAACGATTGGCTCATCACGAACATCGTCAAGCTCCCCCCGCGTCGATGACGGCCTTCAGCGGCGCCACTCGATTCATATCAATCACCTGTCCCTGTGCATCGAGATAGACAGATACCGACTCGTTAGGAGCCAACTGCTCGATCGCAGGCTGAAGCAAAGGCCGCACGGGAAAAGTCTGAATCTCATCGATCTTCACGCGAAGGCGCACTCGCCCATCTCCGATGGTCACAAAAGCGCCTTCCACGCGCCGCTTGGGCGCCTGAGAAGAAGAGCCGACTGCCAATTCGCGCGGCTTTCCCAAGGAGAAGACATCGACGAGAAGGTAGGCTCGATCCACGGCAAAATCGGCCGTTTCGCCGACCTCAAGGGCCGCAAGCTTTTCCATAGCGACGCTGACGCGCGTAAAATCCGACGTCCCGTCCCGTGTCGAGACGAATCGTCACGCGCTCTTTCTCAGGATTGAACGGCTTCCCCAGAGCGCCTCGAAAGATCTTCGTCGGCAAGTTTTCACCGGGACGCTGATACGTCACGATCTCGTCCCGATCATTGACCATAATCTCAACCGCCCCCCCGACCTGCAGGCCACGAGCTTCGTCTCCTCCGGCCTCGAGCGACAGGTATCGCGGGGTTCGTTCGCCGGTATTGACCTCCACGCGATCCCCGGCAATGCCGCTAATGGCGCCCCTGATCAACCTCGCGCTAGGCAAGATCCCCGGCACCGGTTTCAACTCCTCAATACTGAGCCCATGCATGAGCTTCGCTGAGCTGCCGCACCCGGCAATCGAGCAGGCCATCATGACCGCGATGCAGAGAACACACCCTCTCGTTCGCTTCGTGACCATCGCACCCCCATCTTTTTCTGTCCCGATGATAAAACAAACCGCCGTCCTGACGCGAGGTCTCCTGTCACAGTGCACCCATCTCTGCGCCTCTTACAGCGATGCGGGCCGAGCTCCTGCCGGGAACGGCCGGCTTTGGACGCTCGTGAGCACCGGCGTGCTTGGGAAGCCATCCACATCGAATGAGGCCGAGGACTATCTCATATTTCCCATTGGCCACATCGTTCCCCGGCCATCCACGCATCGGAATCCCCTACGATCCGATAGGTCCCCATATCCTTCGCAGCGAATGCACGCGACTGTCCGATTAAAATTTATGAAGCCGCGCCCTGCCGAATGTCATTCAGCCGAGATGACACCGCCGTGACCGATTGGAATGCCGCGATCGTTTTCAGGCACGACGTTCCATTTCGATCGCCGTCTCATTTCTCCCGTCGCCGGTCATTGACCCTGGGCTTCTACCAGACGACATGTCACTCTAGGCATCCCCCGGCAAATATGCTAGAACGCCTGCGGTCGCCCCAATGTCATTCAAGAAGCCGATGCCTCACCCGTTCACCGACAGATTGCTTCGCTGCCTGATCGGCCTTCTCGCCGTCCTGAGTCTGTCAGGCTGCCTGTCTCCTCCGACATTGAACCGCGCCGTCCTCGCCTATGACGAGGCCATTACCGATGCTCTGTCGAAGCAACTCCTGATCAATATCGCCCGGGCCCAGCATCACGAACCGATTCACTTCACCGGCGTCTCCAATGTAGCGGCCACCTTCGACTTTCGGATCAACGCCGGCGCGACCCCGGCCCTGACCGGTGAGCACGGTCGCACGCTGGTGCCCCTGTTCGGCGGATCTATCGCTGAGAATCCCACGATCAGCATCACTCCGATCGAGGGAGAAGAATTCACCAAACGGCTCCTCACGCCGTTCCAAGAAAGCAAACTGACCCTCTTACTCCGACAGGGGATCGATATCGATCTCTTGCTCCGGCTGATGGCCATGGAACTCCGCCTCAAGGAAAAAGGCGTAGAGGTCGCCTATCGTAATTATCCCGTCGACAGAGACGGCTACGAGATGTTCCGGAAAGTTGTCCTGCATCTCTCGGCGATTCAAGACGCCAATCACCTCTACGCGGAAGCGTTGACCTTTGAACGCACCTGGACCATTCCAGCCGAGTCCGTGACGGCGGAAGGCTTCACCGCGCTGGAGCAGCAATATCTCATCACCTACGATTCCGTCCAGCGTACCTATACCTTGCGAAAACCGATGTCCGGACGGATCCTGATTACGAACTACGATCCCTCCACCCTTCCCGAGATGGAACGGATCCGCTTGCACGAAACGGCGGATCAACGTCCGATCAACGATGTGTCCTTCGACATTCGAGCCGGACATTACGGGGGCGATTGGCCGTTGCACGGCGACTTCAGGCTGCGAAGCTTCAATGCGATGCTGAATTTCCTGGGGCAGTCGTCGAGGATGAGGCAGAGAATCACGTGGAAAAAGACCTCGCGCACCCCGCCGGTCGCCGAGAATCCGGTCAAGACGATGGACCTGCTCCTCTGGACGAGCGCCCCGGCCGGATCAGACCTTTCGGTCCGCAATCCCACGGACACCACTACGCCGATCAACGCCACCGGGCCACAAGGACGGTGGAATCGCGAAGCGTTCAAACTGCTGTCCCAGCTTTTCAAGATGACCGTCACTGACCTCCCACGGACAGGCGTTCCCAGCATTACGATCGCGAAATAATCCGGCGGCTGACAAGACCGTCACCATGTGACTTTTCTCGGCTTCCTCTCTTGCAACTCCCGACGCTCTCAATTAGGGTGGGCTGGTCGAACAGATTGCGGCATCATGCCTCTCGGATGAGTTGCAGACCCTTCTGTTATTCGACCCCACACCCATGCACCGTTATCGACTTACCGAGCCCTGGGCCGGCCGTTGGCCCTTTCTCCTTCTCAGCCTTTGGCTCGTCACGCCCACCTGGGCGGACGAAGTGTATCTCCAGAATGGCGATCGCCTCACCGGCTCCATCGTCAAAATGGAAGACAATGTGCTCACCCTGCAGACTGACTACGGCGATGAGGTCAAGATCGATTGGGGGAAAGTACAACACCTGTCTTCCAACGGGCCGCTGAAAATCCTCGTGCCCGGGGAGTATCGCGACCCCTTCAGAAGTTTTTTCTATGGCGAGCAGGCCCTTGAGGAAGTTAGGGACATCGGACCAGAGAGTCTGGTGCCAATGACGGACATCAAAGCCATCAATCTAGACCCGGTCCGATTGACAGGCACGGTCACGATCGGCGGAAACAGTACCTCGGGAAACAGCAGCGCGAAAGCCTTTAACGGCGCCACCCGCTTCATGCTGAGCGCATATCGGCAGCGGCTGCTGGTGGAGGGCAAATACAATTATGGGCAAGCCGGCGATCAGATCACGGCCAGAAATTCTATGGCGAGCCTGAAACACAATTACTTCATCAGCAAGCAGATCTTCATCGAATCCTTCGGCATGCTCGAAAAGGACACCCTGCAGAACTTGCAACTCCGCTCCACCATCGGAAGTGGTTTAGGTTACCAGTTCTATGAAACCTCCCGCACGACGCTTTCCCTCTCCATCGGCCTCGCCTATGTGAGCGAGCACTTCACGAATAGTCCCAACAACCAGACACCATCCGGCCGCTGGAGCCTACGGTGGGAGCATGGCCTTTTGCCCGACCGCGTCAAGCTGTTCCACCGGCATGAGGGATTTTATGACATCAATGCCGGCAACGCATTCCGATTCAATGCGGACCAAGGAGTCCGTATCACCGTCTATAAAAACCTCTTCTTCAATGTGGAATACGACCTCCGGCTGAACACACAACCCGCGCCAGGGCGGAAAACCACCGACGAAGCCATTATTTTTGGTGTGGGCTATGAACTCAGATGAAGCTCGAAGATCGCTCAGGTCTTCCTCCTTGCCCAGCGCCATCTAACCTCCCTTTTCAGTGCTCGCCGGCCCGGCAAGGCTCGCGCCACCGCGCGCCCAGCCACCCTGCCTGTCGCCCACGCCCATTGAAAATTGAATCCCCCGATCCGGCCGTCGCAGTCGAGCACCTCTCCAATAAGATACAGACCCCGGCACAAGCTTCGACTCCATCGTGCGATAATTGATCTCCTCCAACGGAATGCCGCCTGCCGTGACTTCCGCAAAATTCCAGCCTCGATCGCGCAAAACGGGAAACCGAAATCGAGTCAGCCCGGCGATAGACGATCCCTGATCGTTCGCGGGACCTGGGCGCTCGCCTGCTGGGCGTCGCCCCCGGCCTGACGGCAGAGAGCCTCAGCCAAACGGTTCGGGCACCAGCGTGGCGAGTATCTTCAGGAGCGACCGCCGCGGATGCTCGGCACTCTGAGCCAGAAACCACTCACGTGCAGCCTCCAAGGTCAGTCCAGGCAAAAAATTACCATACAGTGCCGCCGCCTCACCGCGCTCGCGAGCCAGACACCAGAATCGGCTCGCGTCCATCACCACCGGGCCGCTGATCCCGACATGCGTCCACAGCAGGGCTGCCGGTCCGCCGATCAACCGACCGGCCCCGCACCACTGTCTGAATCTCCACCTCATGCGAGAGCCCGGAAAGGCCCTGATGAAAGCAGGTCTCCTCGAGCATCAGCGCGACCAACGCCGGCACTGTCGGACGTCACTCGGTGCCCCAGGCGACGCGCGAGGTCATACCCCGATCCGTCGCTGCCCGTTCGGGGCAAGGATCGCCCGCCGGTCGCGAGGATGAGGCGCCGGGCGGAGATTTCTCCATGCCGATGACGAATGAGAAACTCGGCCTGATCCGTCTGCGTGGATTCTGTCCGGCCGCTCCTGAGACGACGATCTCCGAGACGCGGTGATCCGGGACGCAGGACGACACCGAGTTCGCGACAGCGCCCGATCAGCGCGTCGAGCACCGTTCGCGCCTTATCGGTCACGGGAAATAATTTACCGGTCTCTTCCCGCTTGAGCTCGACTCCAAGCGAGGCAAACCACTTGACGGTCTCCTGCACCGGAAAGGCGGCCAACACATTGCGCACGAGATGCCGCGTGCCGAAAAAATCGTCCAGGCTCACGACGTCGTGCGTGACGTTGCAGCGTCCGCCGCCGGACACCAGAATCTTGGCTCCGATGGTTTTCGCGCCATCCAGCAGCTCGATGGTCAGACGGGGATTCTGCTCTGCCGCAAAAATACCGGCTGCCAGTCCGGCCGCCCCCGCCCCGACCATGCATAGATCGACTGATGCCTCCGTTCACGCTCCTCCTTTACCTCGACAGATCGACGCTGCCTGATGCCCATGGCAAACAGGGCAGGCAATCACCCTCTCTTCCATGGAAAAGTATCTCGCGCCTGTGTAAAATCGGCCGATACCAACAGGGTTCGCCGACAGTGCGTGAGTCTATGCGTCGATTCAATCCATGTCCTTCTCCCGCTGCTCCTGTCGGCTCGTATTGACCGGGTGCCTCCTGCCGGCCACTACCGCGCCCTCGGACAGCCCGAAAGACAGCGTCATTTCCGCAACCGTGGAAACGCAGCTACGTGAGGATGCCCAAGGCGGTCTCGCCGGCATCACTCGTAGCCACCGAAGCGGGCATCGTCACCCTGATCGGTACCGTTCGAAAAGCTGAGCGCAAGGCAAAGGCAGCCGAGTTGGCTCGGCAGGTGAAGGGGGTGAAACGAGTCAAAAACGATCTCGAGATTCGCGCCGACCTCGCTCCCTGAGCGCGCGCCGCCCGCCCGTCAAAAATCTTCATCCTCGCTTCCCACGATGCTCTCCTCAACCATCGAGAACGCCTTCTGCGGCAAGGTGATGGCGTTGACCAGAATATCGAACGCCAACTGAGCCGTCCCCTTCACGCCGGTCATCAACGATTCCGTGGGCAGATACCGTAGGGCGGCTTGTTTGCCGAACCTTTCAGCTCGAACACCGCGGTGTCGAATCCTTGCCGATCCCCGGACAGCAGATGGCCGAACAATGGAATGCGTTTGAGCATGGCCGAATAGGAGCCCAGCGGACTGGTGGCCAGCACCATGTCGAATTCGTCTGCCATGATGTCGTACCGCCCCGTGCCGCTCACCTTGAGGATAGGACTGTCGAGCAGGATTTCCTTCGCATTAATTACGCCGTTATTGATGGAAAAGACCACCTTGAGTCGGTCGAGCGGCAAGCCGTCCTTCTCAAGATCCACCTGTCCCTGAAGCAGAGCCGGCAAATTCATGACCGACAGCAAGGTGGAAATGACCGGCACATTATAGATTCTTCCGTCCTCGACCACGACTTGAATCGGCCGGCGGCTGGCCACGGCACCGGCCGAAAACCCCGCGCGTTCAACCTCGGCCTGCAATGTCCCCGAAGTCGTGAGCCACCCCGAGAGCACGGGTCTTTCCTGAACCAAGGACAGCACCCGCTCAACAGGCATGCCGCTCGCGCGGAATGTGCTTCGGGCCTGTTCAATCCGCCGGCCAGCCGTGCGGATTTTGACCTGACCCGCCATGTGTCCGTCGTTGGTGTCGCCGCTGATCCGATCGACGGTGAGCAGCCCATGGTTCCACGCCACCCGGGACGACAGGTCGGTCACTAAAAACTTTTTATAGTACACGTGATCGGCAAACACAAACGCCTCAAACACACCATCGGCCCACCAGGCCGGAACGGTCGCGCGGTTTCGCCTCGAGCGGGATGTAGCTCGGGTGGATGGGCTGAAAGCGGCGAGGTCGATCTGCGACGACTCCACGACCAGGCGAGCCTTCGGTGCGTCCGCCCAGTTCACAATGGAGCCTGAAATTCGCAGGTCGCTCGCGCCCACATGAAACGCCATTCGTCGAATTTGAATCCTGTCTTGATCGAAATGCAGCGTGACGAACGCCTCCTGAATGGGCTCTTGCAAGGCTTCCACGACGATCGTGCCCTGATCGAATCGCATTTCTCCGGACGTCCGCCAAGACGCGCGATCTTTCAGGCGGCCTTCCATATGCAACGCCGCGTCAAGAATTCCCGCGCGGATCAGACCCAACGTCACTCCTTTCGGAAGTTTGCTGACGGAGATCGCGCCGGACGTCACGCTAGCTGCGAATTCCATGTCTTCTGAAAAATCGATGGTTCCGTCCCCGATGATCTTGATCGGGGGAAAGTGCACCGCCAGCCGTGGAACCACCAGGCGGCGGCCCTCGGACAAGCGGCTGTCAAACTCGATGGCGGCGGGAGCGTGCATCGGCTTGGTCAGGATTTCAGGTATGTGGAGACCGGCCGACTTGAGTTCAATTCTCCCTGCGAGGCGCGGCTGCTTCCACGGTACCGGTCACCGCGGCACGCAAGTGAATCTGCCCATCCACCACTGGTCTAAGACTGATATCGGCATCCTTCGTCAGCCATGACATGATCATCGGAGGCCTCAGCGGTCATATTCAGTGTCACATCCGAACGGATTTCGGTTCCTGTCCAGGTCAGGTCTCCCAGAGCCTCCAATGTGGCAGGACCGACCCGCCCTTCCAGATGCTCGATCCTCACCAGGCTCGGCGAGGCGTGTATACGCGCCTGCACCTGCTCGACAAGGAGCGGCAACACAGCACTGCGGAAACCGGCGTGGTGGAGACTGAAATCAGCCTCGACGAGCGCCAGTCCAGCATCGTGGGACGGCTGTCCGGCCAGATGAACGACCATCTCGACATCACCTGTCGGTTCCTGCATCCTGGCAAATACATCTCGCAGCAGCGACACCTCCTCGGTTCCCCGGGCGGCCTCGACCAGTCCCCTGAGGGAACCCGCACCGGCAAGTCTGACGTCCACGTGCGGATCATCCAACCACTGCGTAATGACCACTTCCTGTCCGGTCAGATGCAATGGGCCGCACTGGGCGCGAAGATCCGTCACCTGAACCTTGGCGGAATCGAACGAGAGCGTCCCGGAAAGGGCTTCCACTGAGGGATAGTGCGAACCGACAGTGACGTGGCCATTTCGTAAACCAATAGTCCCACTGAGCGTCGGAGGCGTGCCAGCCCCGATCCTGCCGGACAGCGACAACGACTCCAGACTCACCAGTCCATCAACGCCATGCTCTTCAAGCTTCGCTCGCACTTGCGTCGGAACCCACGCATTGGGCACCTGACTGAGCAGACGCCGCAGCCTCACGGGCGGCGCAGACATGGTCGAAGAAAATTGCGGATGCTCCGTGCCAAGACCGGTGACTGCCGCAGTCCCCTGCATGGAAATATCAGCCAGCTCGGCCCGCCACTCGTCGGCGATCAGAGCAGAGCCCTCGGTTCCCGCTGCCCATCGAAGATGCGCCGTCAATTGCGCCGATCCGGCCAAACCGTCTGACACCTGATCGCGGCTGATCCACGATGAAACAAGGTGTCGCAGATTGAGGTGGTGGAGTCGAAGATCTCCCTCGGCTTGTAATCGGTCTCCCTCCTGATTTTGCGTCAGCGAGCCGACCCAGGTGAAGGCCGCGCGAGTATCCTCCTGCGGCATCTCCCCCGAGATCTGGAGTCTGGCGTGACGCCCCATCATCTCGCTCGCCAAAGTGGCCTGGGTCACCAGGATGTGCGTGGGAACGCGTGGCGAGAGGCCGGAATCATCGATGATGTTAATCGACCCATCAACCACCAGCACATTCCGCATGGCCTGTAACCATGCACTCGGCGGACTTGGATCCCCGGAAAAAGACTCGTGCCGGCTTCCGTCAATAGACCAGGTACCGTTGGTCGAGCGGCGTAGGGTCAGACGTGGCCGATCGATGACGAGATCCTTGCCGACGATGCGTCCTTCCCACAGTGGGAACCACTGCAGGGCCATCTCCAGGCGGTCGGCCACGAACAACGGCGTCGGAGAACCGGGATCGCGGGCCTGAACCTGCATCAATTCCAGCCCGATGGAGGGAATGATTCGGATATGCCACGCCTCCACCGACAGACTGAGGCCTGTGCGTTGTTCAATCGCTGCACTCAGAAACTCCACAACCACCGGTCGATTGAGCATCCAAGGCAGCGCCAGCAACCCAACGAGACACAACATCGCCAATCCCAACAGGATAAGCGCGAGGCGACCCTTCGGCTTCTTCATCGATGCAGCGGCTGTCGGTTTGTCCATGGCTCTACCGTCCTCAAGTTCACTGTACGCAGCAGTCACGGCGGACACAAGTCATGGGGTTCCCAGCGTGGCAAGAAAGCCACGACCTGTCGAGCCCCCGATGCCCGTCGAACTCACACGTCGACTATGGTACAGTCCGCCACACAGAACGAACGGACCACGGTTCTCTTCCATTACGACTGATGGCCCTACGCACGCTACGAATCGCGTTCTTGCACCTCGCGCCCATCCCTGGGGCTCTCGCACGCAACCGACACCTCGTCACCGTGGCCCTCCTAAAAGCCGCGGATCTCGGCGCGACCTGGATCTTGACTCCTGAACTCGCCGTGAGCGGGTACACCTTTGCGGACAGCCTTGGCACTCAATGGATCGAGCCGCAGCCAGACCACTGGGTGTCCAAAATCCACCGTCTTGCGGCCCGTCGACGACTCACGATTTTTTTGTCTCATCCCGAACGAGACCCCCAGTCTGACCTGCTGTATAACTCGGTGTTTGCTATTGGCCCAGATGGGCGGTTGGCAGGCAGTCATCGCAAGATCAATGCATTGCGCGTTGGATCAGAGGCCTGGTCCACACCCGGCACTCAGGCCACTGCATGTCGACTGGCACAGTTCGGTACCGTCGGCCTCCTGATCTGCGCGGATGCTTACAGTCCCGGCATCGCCAACAGCCTGAAGGCGCAGGGAGCGAAGATGCTGGTCTCCTCGGCAGCCTGGGCGCCGGGACTCCATGGGCCAAACGGTGAGTGGGAACGCTGCACAAACGATACGGGCTTGCCATTGTTCGTCTGCAATCGAACGGGGCCGGACCGTACATTGGATTTTACGAAGGCCGAGACAGTGGTCGCCCAGAACGGACGGCGACTTCTCTCCCTCTCATCTGAACGATCCACCATTTTCGTCATCGAATGGGACCTGAAAACCGGCACGCTTGCCAATTCTGACTATCAACGCATCTTGCTCTAGCAGAATGCTGAAAAAGTCCGCTAGCTTTTGTTCTCGCATCGTGCAGGCCCTCAACGTACCATACGGATACGCCTCGCCTCTTCACTCGCTGCGGCCATGTTGGCGGCCTTTTTGAGCATCCTGCCTAGAATGATTACCCAAAAGCCGACGAAATCCAGACGAGCACACTCCTCATTTCATGGGTGCCTCTCGCAGCCTGTCATAGCGATTTAAGCCAGTCGTCGAATAGCTTCAGACCGGCGGGCCAATCGCCCAAACTACTGTCCGCATTGATATGACCTGCGGCACCGACCTCCACGAAGCCGCTCCCCCAGCCGACTGCGCACTGTCTGGCATAGGCCACGGACCCGAAGGGATCATCGCTACTGGCCACCACGAGGCTCGGAAAGCGAAGCATCCCAGCAGGAACGGACTGAAACCCTTGCGCAGTGGAGGGAAACAGGGGTCCGTCGGGATCGGGGACCGCCACCAGAAAGGCTCCGCGGACAGGCGAGGACGAACCATGGGCCCAATGAGCCACCAACAGGCAGCCCATGCTGTGCGCGATCAACACCGGTGAGACGGAGAGGCGACCTATCGCGTCATCGAGAGCGCGTACCCACTCGTCTCGGACGGGACGATCCCAATCCCGCTGGGGCACACGCTGCCAGTCTGGATGTTGTCGCTCCCACCCGGTCTGCCAGTGCCCAGGCCCAGAATTGCCGATTCCAGGCACGATCAAGGCTACCACCGCGTCTGCGTCTGCTACATTACCCGGCACGCGCTACACGCTCCCTGAGCCACGCGACCGCCCCCACGCCGGCGGCGCGACCGCTGGCGAAACAGGCGGTGAGCAGATAGCCGCCGGTTGGCGCCTCCCAATCCAACATTTCTCCCGCGCAAAACAGACCCGGCAGGGCGCGTACCATCAGTCTGCTATCCAGCGCCTCGAACCCCACCCCACCGGCAGTGCTGATCGCTTCCGCCAAAGGACGCGGTGCCACTAGAGTGAGCGTAAGAGATTTGATCGACGCTGCCAAGCGCGTCGGATCTGTAAAATCTTCTTTCGAAACATATTCTCGAAGCAGGCCTGATTTCACCCCTTCGATATGCGCGCGCCGTTGCAAATGTGTCGCCATCGTCTTTTTGCCGCGCGGTTGAGACAGGTCCTTGATCAGACGCGGGAGCTCTCGATCTGGCGCGAGATCAAGCCGGAGCGTCCCTCGACCAGTCGCCTGAATCTCATCGCGAAGGTAGGGAGCGACCGCATAGATCACGCCGCCCTCGACGCCGGTGTCAGTAATCACAAATTCTCCCATGCGGCGCATCACCGAACCTGACGGAGACTTCGCGACCACCCCCACGGTTTTGACTGGATGGCCGGCAAACTTGGCCCGAAAGTGTTCGCTCCATCGCACGTCAAAACCGCAATTGGCCGGTTGAAGAGGAGTGATCGGAACGGCACGCTCTGCGAAGAGGGGAACCCACGCGCCATCGGACCCGAGCTGAGGCCAGCTGCCTCCGCCCATCGCGAAGATGACCGCATCGGCCCGCACCGCGCGTGGTGGGCCAGCGGTCTCGAAGCGGAGCGCGCCTGTATCATCCCATCCGCACCAACGATGCCGTACGTGAACGGTCAACCCTGATTGACGCAGCCGCCGCAGCCAGGCGCGCAGAAGCGGGGCGGATTTCATATCGGTGGGAAACACACGGCCGGAGGAGCCCACACAGGTTTCCACCCCGAGCCCCCGTGCCCATGCGCGAAGCGCCGCGGCATCAAACTCCGCCAGCCAGGGGGTCACCTGCTCCCGACGGTCGCCATAACGTGAAAGGAAGAGCTCCATGGGATCAGAGTGGGTCAGGTTCAGGCCACCCTTTCCGGCTAACAGAAACTTCCTACCGATGGAGGCCATGGAGTCGTACAGATCCACTCGCGCGCCGCCGGCCAACGCCGCCTCTGCAGCCATCAGTCCAGCCGGTCCACCACCGATCACCGCAATGTTCATGCGTCGCTCATCTCCCAGTCACATTTTTCACGGTGGGCTTCATTCGATACCGAGCGCCATCCCGCAACGGCGCCGAACCTTATCTCAATGGAGTGTAAATACTCAAGCTGAAGGGATGCGTATCTCACCGATACCGCGAGGGGACCATGAACTACGGTTGGAGAGTCTTCTTGAAATCCGGGACGATGGCCTTAAAGAATGCATTTTTTACCAGATTGACGAAAATTTCCCATGTGCTGGTTCGCGGATCGCTCAAGGGCCCCGTGACAGTGGCCTCCGTCGCGACCTGTTCGCGAGGGACATTTTTAAACACATCCGCCAGATCCTCGAGCAACCCCTCGTAGACTTGCTGGAGAAATCCCTTCTCTTTGTCCTGCTCTGGGTCGTACACGTCCACATCTTTGAAGAAGGGACGAACGTAGCCGGTCACCTTCCCGTTCTGCACAGCCAGTTCGCTGAAGAATGTGAAGCTTCCTTCCTTCACGTCGGCATTCGCATGCGCGCGCAAAACATTATTCATCGACGTGAGCTTGGTTTTCAGAATCTTCACCTTCAGGTCGAAGTCAGGCAGGGGGTTTTGCGGTCGAATAGTGATGCGGGTTGTAAGCTTTCCATTCCCCATGAACCGACCTTCCAGATTGATCCCGGCAGTCTCTCGATCGAAGGTATTGGAGAGATCTTGCATGTGCATGTTGATCTGGGCCAGGAAGACCCGATAGGCGGGAACCGTTTCCTTATTCACGAATCCCAGTTCACTGTTGATGATCTGACCTCGCTCAATGCGCACACTGATATTCGGCTCCCTCCGAACCTCCGTGGCCTGTTTGACGGCCGCCTCGACAACCGGCTTTTCTTTCTTGGCCGCGCCGGCCGCATGCACATAGTCCAGACGCAGATTGTTCACTGCGAAATCCTGGACCTGCACGTTCTTCACAGAGGGAGAATACTCAACATGGCTTTTAGCCTTCAGTAGCCCTTCCCGCAGAATGACATTCGCCCGTCCCGTGAGCGGCAACAAGTCCGTCAGTGGAATATCGGTCAGCTCGACCTGTGCCTCGACACCGACATGCGGTTGCGCTAAGAAAATCAGCCCTGCCGTCAACGGTCAGCCGTCCCGACCCAAAGACCTGTGCGTGGAGACTGATACGAGAGGGATAGGTGTTGTCCGGCGACTCGATGTTCCGAATATTGCCTGCTCGAAAGTGAATCCCCTGCAACCGCAGTGGTTTACTGGTCGGCGAGTCGGCATAGCTGACATCGCCGTCCACAATATCCAGTGCATTGATATCTAATGGATAGATGGCCAGCACGGCGTTCTGCCACCCACGCTCCGTCAACGCGCGAGTATCGCCGGCTTCCTCTACGGCCTGCGCCCGCGTGATCTGCAGAGTCGGTCGCTCGAATCGGTGGTCGCTGACCAGCGCGCCTCGCAGCAAGTCTCGCCAATGCACACTCGCGCTCCAGAACGGAATTGTCAGGATGGGTTGATCAGGGCGCTGCGTCTTCACCAGCACCACATTCTCAAGATCGACGGAAAACCCGACCGGATGGAAGTCGAGCGATCCGATGGTGAGGCGATATCCATCCAGGCGTTGGTTCACCCGCCGTTCGATGAAGCCACGCAGAGGCTCGTCAATGAACGCGACGGCTATCAACGCTCCCAGCACGTGTAGCCACACCGATACCGACATATTTCCATGGATGGTGGGTGGGATTCGATTGATCCATATTCATTGGGAATCTGAGCTGGTACGCACGATTCTAGGAGAATTCAAGGCGAGTGACTACTGGCGATATCCCGAGCCAGGCGGGCGAGACGTGGGCATCACTTCATGGCGATAGGCAGCTCACCGACCAGTTCGGCGATGGCCGGTGCATCGGAAGGCCCGGCCTGGGTAATGTGACACGACATGGCGCGACCCTACCGGGAGCAGGCGTTGGCGTCAAGCTGACCGGCCGCGCAGGCGCCGGGCGCTCGGTCTCCCTGCACGTGGCCCCGGCCGATCAGGCAAAATTGACAGCCTCCAGCCCCTCTTCTATAGTTGAAGCAATGCTGCGCATGAGAACAATCGTCCGTCACAGGGGTATGGTGTGGTTGGCGCTCGTGATGTCGCTCATGACTGCCGGCGACCTGGTCATGGATCTGGCCTTCGAGGAGGCGGAGCCGGTGACTTCCGCCGAAGCCTCATCAATACCGGAAGCACCCGAAAATGCGGCCGAACACGTCCTGATGCCCTCCCAGAAGGCGGATCATTCCACGGCGACCACGTGGCTCATTCTGCCGCCGTCAGTGGTTCATTCTGCGCTTGTGACAGCTTGTCTCCCGCCCCCGGTCATTGCGCGAGCGGACGTTGCTCGCGAACGGCCTCCGCGCCGTAGCCCCGTCCCCCTCTTGCTCCCGCTTCGGATCTAGAGCCCATCCGGCCTCTCCAGTCACAGCTCCGTGCGCCTTGGCGGCGGAGCCGGTCCTTATCTTGGAGGCTTGTGATGGACTCTCAATGTTGCATCCGGTGCGTAGGCTCCTGCTCTCGTCGATTCATTCTGCTTTTGGTCCTGGTGATCGGCAGTCTTCATGCCATGATGGCACCTCCCGCCGCGTCAACTGACGACAGCCGGGAAAACGACCCACAGTCCATCCTGGAGCTGGTCGTCAACGGCCTCCAGACCACCAGGCCGGAGACCATCCAGCGGTTACTTCCCCGCCCCGTGCCCAATACCTATTCTCGTTCAGAGCTCCACGAGTTCGAGCGGCGTATTAGGAACCTGAGCCTCTTCGACTACGTCACGGTGACTGTCCTCCATCAGACAGTGACGGTCGAGGTGCGCGAAAAACACACGCTGGTCCCCGTTCTCAGCTTTACGAGCGGTAGTAGCCTGGGCGACGTCAGCGCGACCGGCGGACTCGTTGAATACAACCTCGGCGGCACGGGAACACAACTCGGCGGTCAATTCAATTACAGCCAGCGCGGACCCAACGTGGATCTCTGGATCTCCCAACATTCCTACCAGCCGGACCGATGGGCGAAGGAGGTGAAGGGCTCCTACAACGTCAACGGCATCCGTTTCGCCGATTCAACGACGGCCTGGACGCGGAACCGCATCGGAGGCGAATTCGAACTGAAGGGTCCCTTCGCCTATGGATCGGCCCTGCGGTATGAAATCGTAGCCAAGTTTTACCGTGAGGTGGCGCAAGATCAGACCGGCGTCCGGCCGCCGGACGGCTATTATGTGGGACTCATTCCCGAGGTGACCTGGGACAAATACCATTGGCACGACCTCGTGCCCTGGGGGTACCGCATCGCGCTGGAGCTCCGTCCCGGATATTTCCTCGGTGCGAACCAGGAACGTCATGAAGTGCGGCTGCGCTACTTGCACGGTATTCCGCTGGCCCCCAACACGGTCTTTATGGTCAATGCGGTCGCCGAAGCGGTGAACCAGAGCCGCAACCCTAATCACAGTCTGCTGATCGGCAGCATCGCCGGGGTCAGGGGATTATCCGACAACCTGTACAGAAATCGCGCCCAAACCTACACGAATCTGGAACTTCGCCATGCGATCAAACTCGCGCCGCGATGGGCACTCCAAGGGGTGCTGTTTTCGGACGTGGGCGGCTTTCAATCCTTTACTGCAGACGGGACGCTGCGCGAGTGGCAGGTCGCCGTCAACGTCGGAGCGGGAGTGCGAGTCGTGCCCACGTTTCTCGCCAACACCTTGCTGCGGGTGGATGTGGCCCATCTCATCGAGCCTCGGTCCGACCTCCTGTTCCAATTCGGCATCACCCAGTATTTTTAACCGGGAGGGATCCGGTCTCCGGTCGCGCTATCCCGGCAGGGGTTGTCCGCCGCGTCACGCAGATCGTAATCCACGACGGCGCGGCGGCCATCGAGTTGAATGAGGCAGCAGTCATCCAGCATCTGCTTGAGTTGCCGGCGGCCCCGTTGCACGCGTGACTTCATGCCGGACAGGGACAGACCGAGACGTTGCGCGGCAACCTGGTGCGTGAGGCCCTCCAGGTCGACCAGCATGATCGCGTCGCGGTACTCTTTGGACAATCGATTGAGCATCGGGCGAAGACAACCGGCCAGCTCTCGTCTGACCTGGCCGGAATCTTCACCACCGTCAAGAGGGACCGCTGTGGTTGCCAGGCCGGTCGTCTCCATGTCAGCAGCCAATCCGGCCGGCACTTCTTGTCGACGCCCCCGCCTGCGGTAATGATCGATGACGGCGTGGCGTGTGAGCTGGTAGATCCAGGAGATGAGCCGGCACGGATTTTTGAGACCATCGATCCGCTGATGTATCCGCAAAAACACCTCCTGCAGAATATCCTCGACCTCTCCGTGGTCTGCGACACGTTTCGCAATGAATCCCCGGAGGCCGTCATGAACCTGCTGCCACACCTCTGTCACGGTTGCCGTCATGACAGCCCCTCCGCCGTTTCCCCGCCATCGTTCAATCATCCTGCGCACGTCACTGGCTCCGGAGCACCATTCCCCTTCGGCACGCAGCAGCCCGTAGAGGCAAGCGGTCCCGTCACGTCCAATTGCTCATGGACGGTAAAAATCTCCCAGGCGTTGCCGTCCGGATCGGTGAACCAGAGCTTATCCTGTCGCGCGAAGCAACAGGCGATGTTCTCTTCAACCTTTTCCAGAATACCGCGTTCTTGCAGCCGCTGCTTCCAGGCCGCGATCTCGTCGATCGATTCGACCTCGATTCCTAGGTGATCGACTGAGCTGATTTTTCCAGTGACAGACACCAACGAAAAATTCAGCGCCGGCTCGGCCAGATCGAATTTGGCATAATCCGCCGTCTGTTTTTGCGGCGGTACCCCAAATACCTTTTCGTAGAACGCGACCGACTGAGGGACCTGGTGCACATCGAGGGAAAGATGAGGTCTCATGGGAGGGCTCCTTTTCTCATGCAGCGACAGGTGATTCCGCCGCTCACTTCTATAGACGGAGCATCTTCCAAAAGGACGCAGGGGCACATGCAGGACGTGAAAGGCTCACGACGCATGCACGAGGACGACTAGCTCTACCTTCTGCCGGCACGTCGTTCACCGATGCCAAAATGAAGCGCGGCCACATCAAGTTCCTGCTCCAGATGATGCAGGACTTCGTCGCTGATGGTGCCATTGTTGCGAAGACCGATGAGAGCCATCCGCTCAGCGGTCAATGTCTCATGCCGCAGACGCCGAACGACCTCAGTTGCCCCATCAGTGGCCGTTTTCTCCATAAGACTGGAGCGGGCGGACTTCTCCAACCGCCGGCTGTACCCAAGTCGCACTCGCTCCACCTGTTCTGACGTGGCCCAGCTCTCTCCCACCATTTGGTCCAACCGGTTCAGCGCTGCCGTCGTCGCATGTTCTCGCGCCAGGGTCTCTTCCCGATCCAAGCCGTGCTCTTCTTCCGGACGGAGCAGCCGGATGATCGGCGGCAGCGAGATCCCTTGCAGAACCAGGGTGACGAGAATGACGGTAAAGCTGATCACAATGATTTCAGCTCGGAACGGAAACGGCACGCCGGTGTTCGTCGTCAGCGGGAGGGCCAATGCCGCGGCGAGCGTGACGATCCCGCGCATGCCGGTCCAGGAAATAAGAAACAGACCGGACCAGGGAGGCATCGGATCGCGCGCCCGCAGGGTCGCGCTCAGCCACCGGGGAATGAGGGCAGCCAGCGGCACCCATATGAACCGCACCAGGATAGCGGTGGCGCTGACCCACACTCCCGCCAGCAGGATTGCGCCAAACTGTCCGGCGGGCGCCGCATCACGCAACACTCCCAGCTGAAAACCGATCAGAATAAAAATCACGCCGTTCAAGATAAAGATGAGCAGCTCCCACACCGCGCGAGCCTGTATTCTGGTTGCCGGGGCCACGGCGCCACTGAAATACTGACGGAGATAGACGCCTCCCGCCACACAAGCCAGGACGGCCGACGCATGCACCAACTCAGCCACCACCCACGCAATATAGGGCGCCAACAACGTGATACCGATGTGCGTGAACCCGTCTTCCGTAGCGCAGATCGCCCAACGGGTGAGCCAAGCTAGCCCAATGCCGATGGCGACGCCGACCAGCGCGGCAAACAAAAAATCGAGGAGAGTCCAGCCGAGCGCAAACGAGCCGCTGACGACCGCGCCCACCGCGGCCCGATATAACACCAGCGCCGTCGCATCATTAATCAGGCTTTCGCCTTCAAGGATCGTCACCACCCGACGCGGAATTCCGAGCCGTTTGCCGATCGCCGTCGCGGAGACGGCATCGGGCGGCGAGACAATGGCCCCAAGCGCGATGGCCTCCGCCCATCCGATGCCGGGCAAGAGGGCATGCGCCACCACCGCCACCCCAGCCGAAGTCGCCAGCACTAGCCCGATTGCCAGCAGTGAGATCGGCCGAAGATTCTGACGAAATTCCCGCAATGACGTGAAATACGCCGCCGCCCACAAGATCGGCGGCAGAAAGACGAGGAACACCAGGTCCGGATGAAGGGTCACCGGCGGCAGACCGGGCACCACGCCAAGCACCAGGCCGCCAAGCACAAGAAAGATGGGGTATGGGATGTTGATCCTCTGCGCGATTGTGGTCAGCGCGAGCACCACCGTCAGCAGGAGGATGACAACTTCGAGTTGGTGCAGACTTTCCATCGATCAGACTTTTGTCCGTTGTAGAGATCCACATCATCCAAACGCTTGTCCATGCAGCCATTGGCTACATGCCTATCGTCTCCAACCGCCGCAGGTCTTCGGAAGCAATGGTGAACCCGTCGGACTGAAGATCCTCTGTCATATGTTGCGGGTTGGTCGTGCCCGTCAGCGGCAGCATGCCAATCTGCATCGCGAACCGAAAGACTAACTGCGCCAATCCCATGCCGTACTTTGCCGCCATCGCTCGCACCTCCGGCTCAGCGAAAACCTCACGATTGGCGGTCAAGAGCGAGAATCCTTGGTAAATGATTCCGCGCGTTCGACACATCTCCCGCACCTCCTGATCCCAACCCGTCGCGGCGTAACAGCGATTCTGCACCACCATGGGTTTGTGCGCGGCCCGTTGGCACAGCAGCGTGAGTTGTTCGGCGGTCACGTTGCTGATGCCGATCATTTTCGTTTTCCCCGATTCATACAGTTGCTCGATTGCGGCCCAAACTTCCCAATCTTCCGCTGCGAGCCCTCGCCGATAGTGCGGGCCGTGCAGCACATAGGAGTCGACGTGGTCGGTGTGGAGATGGGCCAACGAGCTCTCGAAGGATTGTTTGACCTGAGTCGTGAGATCGGCCTGCGCGTCATAGGGAGTTCGGTGGTCTTGGCCGGTGACCGACGTAAACTTTGTTTGGAGAAAGAGGCGGTCACGCGGTGTGCCCTGCTTCGCCAACTTTAACAGCGCCTCGCCCACCAACGCTTCCTGGTAGTGGACCAACTGATTGGCCGTATCGATGGCCGTGAATCCGGCGGCCACGGCCTGTTGCACCAACTGCGTGGTGGTCTCTTTTTTCCATGCCGTGCCATACATGAACGAAGGAATCGAGACTTGATTATATGCGGTCAACATTGCCTGCAGCCCTCCATGTCGTACCATACACAGATCTTCACGCCAGTCTCAATATTCCAAATGGCCCGCGAAGTTGTGCGGGAATGTTGATCCGCCAGCCTCTACGACGACACCGTCAGATTGATGTGCCGCTGGAGACCTTTCTCAACAACCTGCTAAAGTGCGTTCTCGACACTTAGAAGGAGCACAGATCACATGAATTCCGAGCAGGCGAATCACTGCATAGAAATCAGGCTCACCTACCGATACATCAAGGCGAATCCCTGGACGGTGCAGGCGATTAGTGGATTCCTGTCAGCGTACTTCATGGAGAACCCCGGCTTTGCCGTCCGACGCCATTTTGACGACTTGGAGTCCGGCATGCATGTATGGGTTTGCGAGATTCCGTCCACTATGAGGATGACCGTGCTCCTGCGGCGCCTTCAGGCGGATATTCCACCTTGCCGCCATCTCCCACCGCAGGACCAGGCCGCCATTCCGCAATATGTGATCGATAGTCCCGAATCATAACAGCGGCACTCTCGAGCGAGGCGAGTGTCTTTCTACACAGATGCCACATGTGAATGAAGGGAACCTATGCGAGTCATCGTCATCGGAGGAACCGGCACCATCGGAGCCGCGGTCGTCAAAGCGCTGTCGGCCCGGCACGATGTCGTGACGGTCGGATATCGGAAAGGTGCCTTTCAGGTAAATCTGGCGTTGCCGGACTCCATCACGCGGTTGTTCACTGCAATCGGCACCTGCGATGCAGTCGTGAACACGGCAGGCATTGCCAAATTCGCGAGCTTTGATGACCTAATGTATGAGGACTATTTCGTCGGGCTCAACAATAAGTTGATGGGGCAAGCGAATGTGATGCGGATCGGCAAATCGTTCGTCGCCAACCACGGGTCCATCACCCTCACCAGCGGCCTGCTCAGCCAGGAACCGATCAAGGGCAGCGACTCCTTCAGCAGGGTGAACGCGGGTGGCTGGAAGGGTTCGTCCGCGCCGCCGCGATCGACCTGCCGCGAGGCCTTCGCGTGAATGTCGTCAACCCGCCCTGGGTGACGGAAACGCTGATTGCCAGAGGCGTGGATCCATCGATCGGACTCCAGGCCGACAGAGTCGCGCAAGCCTATCTCGCCCAGCGTGGAGGGGACGATTACCGGACAGGTGATTGATCCAAAAAACATCGCCGCGCCTAAAACTGCAGTTCCCTAAAGCTTAAAGTCAATGGCTCGACTGACAGCTAAGCGATTCCCTTCTATCGACGCATCGCCTATCGCTGCCGGAGCTCAAAGTCGCCCAACGGATACGCTCGGCCGTTGACCATGAGTTCCAGATGATGCGTTCCCGGATAGTGCTTGCGAGTGGTCAATTGCATCAGCGAGAGGGTCTTGTTGAGCTGCAACGATTCTCGGGGGGCCAACTCGACCGTCTTCAGCTTGAACACTTTGGGTCGATGCCTGCCGTTGGCTTTGATGTAGCGCACGCGCAAGTCCACCAAGAGCCGTTGGACCGTGGCTGCCTTACTCACAAGCTCGCAGGCGAGCGTGACGGACGATCCGATCGCCGCCCGGCGAGGCGCGATCCGCACCTTCTGCACGACCACCTCCGCCGACTGTCCGAAACCCAGCAGATCCAGCGCCCCCGAATCGGCGCGTTTGACCGCCGAGCGCAACGCATGCCGAATGATCCAGCGCCGCTCATCGGTCGCCTCCACCAGCCATTTCTTGGCCGTGGTGATGAGCACTGCCGGGTGATCCTTTCCGATGTCGTTGAGGTTGTTCGCCACGCTTCGCCGCACATACACATCCGGATCGTCCTTGAGCAGCTCGAGCAAGGCGAGGACCGGACTCGGATCAGCTTGAAAGGCACGGAGCCTCGCCGCCCACGGCAATCGAGGACGCGTGCCTTCGGAAACGAGACGGCGCACATCGGCGCTAGGATCGGTAGCCCACTCCTTGAGCCTGGCCAGCGTCGCATCTTGATGCCTCTCCAAATAGCGGCGAATGCTGAACTCAGCCGTGAACAATTTCGTGAGCACGTACTGGGCGCGCATGGAAACATCGAAATGGTCCAACCCATACTCCGCTACGAACAATACGTGGGGGAGAAACAAAAAAGAGGCCATGCTCTGCCCGGGGAGTTTCTGCGGTCTCTGATCCAGCGACGCGATGAGAATCTTCGCCGCCCTTGGATAATCAGCTGGAAGGTGCTGCCTAAGCGACTCAGCGATTTTTCGGCCACGCGGCATCAGCTCGAGCGCGTCATAGCCCTTCAGCGCACGCTTGACGAATGCTTGTTCATCGAAGGCAGGAAAGACCGCGGCAATCATCCGTCCGATCACGCGGGGAATCGCAGGGCCGAATTGATTCTTGAGCGGTTCAGCCATGTTCGGTCATCAGCCGATGGTGCGAAGAGCACCAGCCATCCCGGCCATTACCCACCGGCAAACACCGGCCGGAACCCCGCCTCAGTCAGGATGCGGGCGACGTCTGTCCGCCTGTCGCCCTGAATTTCGATCCGTCCCTCTTTCACTGTGCCGCCGGTGCCGCAGGCTTTCTGCATCGCCTTGGCCAGCTGCTCTTTCTCCGCCTGACTGATGCCGACAAATCCCGTGACCACGGTCACCGTTTTGCCGCCGCGATGCGCCGTCTGCCGGAGAATATCCACCCGCCCGCGATGCATTTGCTTTCGTGCTGAGGTCGCAGCAGCAGGCCGCGCGTCAGGGGCTGCGAGGTCTGATTGAACAGCGGGCGGCAGCTCCACATGCTGCAGTGCGGCAAACGGACTCTTCCAAGCGACCGGTTCGCCATCCGCGGGAAGGCGTTTACGCTCCTTCATATCGTTACACTCAACCTACGCCTAGACCTCTCAGGAGCCATGCCCACGATGGGCCGTTGAAGCCTCCATCAACGTCGTCATTTCAATGTGCAGGGCAGTCGTGCCATCGCCGATCAAAACCTGCCCCTCTTGAATAGTGCAGTGCAACTCCATCTGGCGCTGCGCGAGCTGCGTCAAGGCGCGGCCCTGTTCCAGTGGCAGATTCAGGACCGTCAAGTTATGGTATCGCCCAAGCGCGGACGCCCTCAACTTCCACCATTGATCGGCGGCACGGCCGCCATAGGTATAGATGCAGACCTGACCGGCCCGACCGCAAGCCTGTCCGACAGCCTTTTCGTCCGGAAGGCCGACTTCGATCCACAACTCGATCACGCCCGTTAGATCCTTGCGCCACAGCGCCGGCTCATCGTCGGTGCTCACGCCTCGGCCGAACGCCAATGCCTCATCCGCATGCCGCACAAAGGCCAGCAGCCGCACCATCATGCGTGCATCGGTTTCAGACGGATGGCGCGCCAGGGTGATGGCATGGTCCTGATAGTATTGGCGATCCACGTCGGCGATGTGGAGCAGCGCTTTGAAGATTGTGGCATTCGGCGCCATTGCTTCAGGATTCCTGATGGTACATCTTCAAACAGCCAGATCGCCGCGTCATGTCATTTCCTGACAATCTTCTCTTCGGCAAAACTATTTTCGATCATAAAGCGCAAATCGCTGGCGACATGAGCCGGATCGATACTTGGACCGATCTCGATCCAGAAATGGAGGACGAACACCAACGCATGCTCGCTGAAGTCTTCAAAGAGGACGTACGGCTCGGGCTCCTTGAGAATTTGCCCGTGCTGACCGGCCAGGTCACGGAGCTTCTCCTTTACGCGCCGGGCGTCCGAGCCGGTCGCCACGGCGATCCGCAGCGAGTATCGCTTTCGAAAGCTCGAGTACGTCCAGTTGGTCAGATTTCGCTCCAGCAAATTGCTGTTGGGAATCAGGGTTTCAACGCCGTTGCTATCCCGGATGGTCGACGAGCGCAGCCCGATCGTCGTCACCATCCCCCTGATGTTATCGACCTCGATCACGTCGCCGACGCGCAACGGACGCTCTATCAGAAGCAGCAAGCCGCTGATGACATTCTTCAACAGATTCTGGGTGCCGAACCCGACACCGATCGCCAGCGCGCCGCCAAGAAAGGCAAAGGCCGTGATCGGAATCTTGACATAGAGCAGCGTCAGGATCACCAGAATCACGAACAGAAAGGCAAAGGCCCATTGACGGATGATATTGGCGACGTTCGGATCGATTTGGAACCGGGCGGTCGCCTGGCGCTCGGCGAAACGGGCCAGAAGACCGGCCAGCCAATAGCCGACGATCAGGATTGCCAGCGCGGTCACCACTTTCCCGAGCGTGACGCTGCGACTGCCGGTGACGGTCTTACCGTCCACTTCGATGGTGTCATCCACGGTGAACAGTTCAACCTGCCAGGCGCCGGCCAACAGGGTCATCGTCGTCTGCCCCCACTCCTTCATCCGCACGAGCATGGATCGCGCCCGCTCGCGCTGGGTAAATTCAGCCTGCCTGTTCTCGATCAACCCCAACGACGAGTCGGCCCGCTGCAACATGTGCCGGTAGAGATCCTCCCTCTTCCGGTAGGCATCCAGCATCTGGCCGAGGTGCTGCGCGGTTGCCGGCGACGTCGTCCCCTCGAGGCGATCTTCCACGTCACTGATCTGGCTGCCCAGCATGACCAATTGTTGTAACCCGTACTCCTTCCACCCCTGAATCTGTTTCGCCGCCGCGGACAGCTTCGATGATGCCTCGCGCTCTTCCTCGAGCGAGAGACGTCCCTGCATCGTGGCAAAACGGATTTCCCACACGTGCCGTTCCTGTTCGAGGCCGCTCAACATCTGGCGCAACATATCGACGTGCAAATTGGCGTTGTCGAACCGCAGGCGGTTCAGCTCGACGGCGCCGGTGAGACGTTTCACCCGCTCCGATTGCGGCCGCTGACCCGTATTCTGGGACGCCGAGGCCGGACCCTTGGCCGCAGACAGTTCGGCTTCACCCGCTGCCACCGCCTGCCGTCGCCTCGATTGTTCGTCAACCGCCTGCTCCATCTCCTCCATCAGCCCGCGATGGTCCGTCTCCAACCGCTTGGTAATCTTCTCGTAGTCTTCCTGGGGAAAGGCCACCTCCTGTTTCGCGACAGCGAGTTGCCGATCGAGCAAGGCCGAGCGGTGACGAGCTTCGGCCAGCTCTTTCTGGATATACTGCTTCTCCGCCTCCAACATGCCGATCCGCGCGGACTCCACCCGCTCGCGCAATTGGGCGAGGTCACGCTCCCCGGTCAGCGTTTCCCGTTTGGCGGGATCATGCACACCTTCCAGACGCTCGGTGACTTGCCGGACACGCTCTTGGGAGGTCTTGAGATTGCGGCGCGCCGTATCGGCCAGGCTCTCGGTCATCGTGAGCCTGGTTTGAACACCCTGCGTCGCCAGCGCAATGGATCGTGCCGCATCACGCAACTCATCGACCTTCAAGACGGAATAGGGCGCAGGGGCGGGAAAGCCGTTCCATTCCTTTTCCTGCCGCTCGGCGTCGGCCACTCGTTGCCGCATCTGCTCCAGGTTTCTCAGAGCGTCGAGATGTTGCTCGTAGGTCTGCACTAACCGCTGCAGCGAGGAGCGACGTTCCATCAATCGGGCATCCGCGGACCCCGGAGGGGCTCCGGTCTTCAGAGGCTGCGCAGCAGGATGCTCGTTGAGTTCGCGTTCCGCGTCGGAGAGTTTGCGTTGAAGTTCAGGAACGACCGCGTCAGGATCAGGGTTGGCCGCCGTTGACTGGCCCGGCTTTCCCGCCGTGATGTCTGGAGCCGTGCGAACGGTCTTCGGTCCGGACGACGGCGCGGATTGCGCCACGGGAGCGGGCAGAATAAGCAGCGCAGTGAGCGGCCAGAGGGCGAAAATGACAGGCCTGTACACGAAAGATTACCTCCCCCTATCAAAAAAACCATACATCCGCATCGACAGTACAGTGGATGGTGACTGGAGATGCCGGCTAGTTCAAGCGGAGAATCAAACCGGTCGAGAGACCAGGGACTCACCGGGTGGGATCTGCAGGGCCTCAGCAGCAGCCGCATCGGCAAGGGAGTAGCGTTCATTCGAGCTCGGCGATATACATCCCCTCCACCCGTTCTCGCGCCCACGGGGTCTTGCGGAGAAACGTGAGGCTCGATTTCACGCTCGGGTTATTCAAGAAGCAGCGCACCGGCAGGCGACGGCCTAACTCAGGCCACCCATGCCGCTCGACGAGCTTGGTGACGATGGTTTCCAGCGTGATCCCGTGCAAGGGATCGCGGGGATGGGGGATAGTCATGAGCGTATGATTGACAACCTTAGAAGATGAGGGTCGATAGCATTTCTGTGTGGATAGGATTTCCTCCTCTGCTTTCAGCTCGTCAACTATCCAGGCATTCCCTCGGCCTCAGCCTCAAAATGAAATTGGGCCATTTTTAAGCTGCTGTCAAATTCCAGGCCTAATTCAGGCTCTCTGGCTGCCAGATGCATAAGATCCGTCAACACATCGATCAAGGTACCGCGTGGATCAAAACGGTCACCAAATTGCACAGCATACATTTCGAGAACCCTGGCATGTTCTGCCCTTTCGTCGTTAGTTGGCATGAATTCCTCCGTTTTATTCATATACATAATTTTACAATTACTCTCGAAATAGATTTGAGCGGTGAAAAGCGAGATATGTTTTGTCAGGCCAAAATTTATCAGGCATGCGGATCTGGGCTTTCGAATAATTGATGAAACCTGATTCGACGGTCTTGTTAGGAAGGTACGCCATTAGCTCAGGGGACAATCTAATCTCGTAGGAATCTTCGATGGTCCACAGTCCACAATCAAACGCGGCATGATGAAGTGAACACAGACACAGGTCATTCCTGGGATTAGCACAAAGATCCTCTCTATTCGACCAAGGAATGATATGTCCGGCCGTAAGCAGCTGAGGAATGGGATTAGAACAAACGCAGCAAGCGCTTCCATACGAGGCAAGGACAGCCGCTCTGAAAAATTTCTGGTGCAGTCTAACTTTAACCTCGCCGATTTTTTCGCTTGGTCCGCTCAGGGCCTCTTGGAGCTCCAAGAATAAGAGTCGATGCGCGGTGTGGATTCCTCTCGCTCCAGAGGCACTGTTGACGAACTGATTTGAAGCCGTTCTGTAGCTAGTTCGCTCTCAAGCGAAAGTTTCGCCCAGTCCTGATTGAATTCGTCCCAAATTCCACGGTCTGCTTTACTTGCTCCCGAAAGCACTTTAATCCCTTTAGAATGTAATGCCGTATCAAAAGAGCCGAAGTTGCCTAGTTTCATCGCCACAGATGCTGAGGATCGTCCTATCCGCTGAGCAACCTCAGCTACCAACGGGTTGCTGGACTTGGTTTTTGAGAAAGGAATTCTACAATACAGATTAAATGCAACAAGCAGTTGATCGCGGGTCCAGGGTTCATTCATGCGCTGACTTTGTGGAGAAGGCCGGTACAAAGCGAAATAATAGCCATGTCCCTATTTAATGTACACACTTAACGAGGCATATCGGTGTTCGCAGTAGTGACCGAAAGTTACTGCAACGAACGAGACAAGCGAGGTGACTTCTTGCTGTGAGCCTCCGGACCTGCAGGCCGCCTATTACCTGAAAGCTGATGGCTCATCCGTTTCCGAATCATGGCCGAACGACAGAGGAAAACGCAGCTGAGGCAAACCGCGCTCGGAGCGTCGCCACCACCGCTTGATCACCGGCTGCGGGAAGGACGGTTTCGGCAAAGGAATGGCCCGAGCGAATCGCGATACGTCCGCAGAGCAAGCAGCAACGGGATGGCGGCGGCCCAATTCTGCCAGGCGTCCAGTTCCCACCCATAGGGCGTGTGATAGAACGTGTCGCTGAATGGCCAGAAATATTGGATCGGCCAATCGAGTCCGCTGCCAAGAAAATCGCAGAGGAGATGCAGGTGAAATGCACCCAGGCTGAGCCACCAAACCTGGAGGCGATTCTTGGCACAAGAAGCAGCCACAAGCGCGATCAATAGCCCGGCCATTAAGCCGTGGGTCAGCACATGGTGCCATCGGCCATAGGCGTCAACGCCCGCGAGAATTGACAAACCATCCAGATCCGCCGCGACCCCTGCCCATGCGACCGCTCGACGATCCGACCTGGCTTTCAATCGGTGGCCGACTACCCAAGACAGCATGAGATGCGTGGGGATATGCAAAAAAACTCCTGTGGTTCCGCCAGCCATCAAAAGTATAGCAGGCCCAGCGCGCGCCGCCGGTTCGTGCGAACGTGCCACCCGTGTCAGAAAACATCGTAAATCTGTACATTGATTCATGAATGCAAATGGCTTCCGCTTCAGCCCGCGAGGTCGAAGGTCAACATTGGCGAGGCAGGGACTGTTATAGTGGCGCTCATTGCTTCGGATAACAGGCCTCGGTGTGGGATCGACCATGAATAGACTAGCGCGCATTCCTCAGTTTCTCACGCAGGACCTCTGGACCATCGACCCCGCTACCCTTTCCTTGCCCAGCCGAATCGGCATACATGCCCTACGGCTGGCCATTGCCGTCGCAATGGAGTTTCGTCACCGTCTGCTCGATGCCCGCGCCGCCGGTCTCGTCTATACCACGCTCCTCTCGCTGGTCCCCTTTCTCGCCGTGATGTTTTCTGTGCTCAAGGCCTTCGGTGTGCATCAGCAGATTGAACCGGTCCTGGCCCAGGCGCTTGAACCTCTCGGCTCGAAAGGGCAGGAAATCACGGCCACGATCATCGGCTTTGTCGACAATCTCAAGATCGGGGTGCTGGGAGTCGTCGGCGTCGCGGGGCTTTTCTACACCACCTATTCCTTGATCGATAAAATCGAACAGGCCTTGAACGCTATTTGGCTGGTGCGGGAGGGACGCACCTGGGGACGGAAGTTCGCGGACTATTTGAGTGCCGTGTTGGTTGGTCCATTGCTGGTGGTGACGGCATTCGGCTTGCTGGCCTCGGTGCATAGCAACGTTCTGGTGCAACGTGTGCTGGAGATTCAGCCGTTCGGCTTCCTGATGCTGTGGGCCGGCCAATTGCTCCCGTTCGTCATTCTTAGCGGGCTATTCACATTTTTATTCAAATTCATTCCTCACACCCACGTCCGATTCGATTCGGCGCTGGTCGGCGGAATCACCGCGGCAGTCCTTTGGGGCATTGCGGGAGAAGCGTTTGCCACATTTGTGACTGAGTCCGCCAACTACAGCGCCATTTATTCCGGCTTTGCCGTCTTGATCTTGTTTCTTTTGTGGCTCTATGCAGGTTGGCTGATTGTGCTTATCGGAGCGCAGCTCTCGTTTTTTTATCAACATCCTACCGCCTACCTGTCGCGCCTCCTGTGGCAACAGGGAACGCACGCGTTTCGCGAACGACTGGCCTTGAGCCTGCTGCTGGTTCTGGCGCGGCGATATTTGAAGGGCGACGGCCCGTTGGGTATAGACGAACTTGCCGTCCAACTTCACTTACCTGTCTCGCTCGTAGAGGAACAGGTACAGCACCTGGTGGAAGCCGGACTGCTTGGCCTCATGGTTAAACCGGAGGGCATCAGCCTCACCAAACCGATCGAACTCATCTCCGTCATGGACGTGCTCAATGCCGTGCGCAAAGGGCGTGCCGCGGACGCGACTGTCCTGGCGGACGCCGATGATTCCGTTCGTCAGGTGCTTCGCCGCCGCGATGACGCAGTGGCAACTGCGCTCGCGGGAATGACCTTGCGGTCGCTCATCGACGAACCCGCGTCTAGTCGAGCATAAGCACTCCGTTACTTCTCTCCCTACTGAGGCGCACGCCGGCGAGACAGTGGGTCGGCCCTGTATCCCGATGGCCATCCACCTTGCACAGGGAATGGAGGCTGGCTGATCTCCCATGGCGCGCCGTCCAACGAGGGCCTTCCCAGGCCGCGCGTTGCGCGAGCACAGGAGATCAACCAGCCTCCATCCCCCCTCCCCTCCTTGCCGCGACCCCACTCTGACTGATACAAGAATGAGTTCCCCTGCCGCGACCCCTGGCGACATCCTAGTCCCCGGTTTCGTTGGCAGCCAACCAAGAGAGATGTCATGTCCCTGCCGGCTGAGAAACCTGCGTCCGACGAGTTGCGGCGAGAGGTGCTGCGACGACGCACGTTCGCCATCATTTCACATCCGGACGCCGGAAAAACCACACTTGACGGAAAAGCTGCTGCTCTATGCGGGAGCCGTGCACCTGGCGGGAGCCGTGCAGGCTCGTTCAAGCCAACGCCAAGCCAAGTCCGACTGGATGGAGCTGGAGCAGGCGCGTGGGATCTCGATCACCTCCACCATGCTGCAGTTCGACTATCAGGGCGCGCGCGTCAATCTCCTCGATACGCCGGGACACCAGGATTTCAGCGAAGACACCTACCGCACGCTCATGGCGGTGGATAGTGCGGTCATGGTGCTCGACGGCGCCAAGGGCATCGAGCCGCAGACCAAAAAACTCTTTGCCGTCTGCCGCAAGCGCGGTATCCCGATCCTGACCTTCATCAACAAGATGGACCAGCCCGGACGCCACCCATTCGACCTGCTCGATGAAATCGAGCGCACGTTGGGCATGACGGCGGTTCCGTTCAATTGGCCGATCGGCGAGGGATCCGGCTTTCAAGGCGTCTACGATTTTCAGAACCGGCAGGTGCTGTTCTTCCAGCGGACGGCCCACAACCAACGCCGCGCTCCGATGACGGTCGAAGCCTTTCCCGATCCGAAACTGGCGGAGACGCTGGGGACGCCTACGGTCCGCTGCAGGAAGAGATCGGGCTGTTGGCCGGCGCGGGTACGTCGTTCGATCGCGCCCGATTTCTCGCAGGGGAACTGACCCCTGTGTTTTTCGGCAGCGCACTGACCAACTTCGGAGTCGGGGCCGTTCCTCGACGCCTTCACCCAGCTCGCGCCACCGCCCGGTCCGCGCCAGACCGCGCAGGGATCGGTGCAGCCGACGGACGAGACCTTTTCCGGGTTTGTCTTCAAAATCCAGGCGAACATGGACCCGCAACATCGCGACCGCATGGCGTTTCTCCGCATCTGCTCCGGCCGCTTCGAGAAGGACATGATGGTCTATCATGCGCGCTTGGGCCGGAAGATCCGCATGACGCGTCCGCACCGGCTCTTCGGTCGCGACCGCGAAACGATCGACGAAGCCTACCCGGGCGACGTGGTGGGATTGGTCAATCCCGGCCTCTTCACGATCGGCGATACCTTGACCTCCGATCCTTCGCTGGCCTTCGATCCCATTCCGCACTTCGCGCCGGAATGTTTCGGCCTGCTGCGCACGCAGGACATTTCCAAGCACAAGCAGTTCCAGAAGGGACTCAAGCAGCTGGAAGAGGAAGGGGTCATGCAGATTTTTTATTCGCCCGACCATGTGCGCCGCGAACCGGTCCTGGCGGCGGTGGGCGAACTGCAATTCGATGTCGTCATCTCCCGTCTGGAAAACGAATATGGGGTCAAGACCACGGCCGACCGCCTGCCCCATGTGCTTGGCCCGATGGATCGTCGGTGATCCCGCCACGATTGCGGCCGTTTATTGGCCCTCCGACACCCTGCGGCTCGTCGATCAGCAAGGCCGCCCCGTGATGCTCTTCAACACCGAACATCTCTTGGCCTATTGCATCAAATCGAACCCGTCCATCAAATTCTTGCTCCGGGAAGAAGTCGGGCAGGTAGGGCCCTAACCGGCCTGGCCGCCCTATGAAACTTGACAGGCCAGGGCGGGCCAGACCCGTCTCGCAGTCTATTGAAATTGTGTTATAACAAGTCGGTCGCCACAGAGAGGCAACCTGAGCTCGTGGCGCATGTGAAGTGGAACACCACATCTCTTGCCGTCTTTTAGCGCCTCAGGCTAACCCGGCCTGGACGCCTTGTCTGATTTCTTTCAAGAATTGAGGCCCGGCTTGCGGTCCTACCGGTTACGGATAGGATGCCGGTTGGCCACGAAGCCGTCACCGGCCAAGTTTTCTTGCCCCGCGGCGACAGTGAGGACGAGGACCAGGTCGCGACATACAGCGACGATGGCCTGCCTGCTCAGTCAACCGGCGCCGATCGGTTGAAACGACGAACATTTCAAGGAGAATGAGCCATGCCGAAGGCACGAACCGCAAAAAATTGTTACTGCTGCGAAGCGGAGGATCGAATCAAGATGAGCTTCATGCTGTGCGGCCTGTGCCACCGGCCCTTTTGCAGCGCCCATGGCGTCCCTGATCTGGAACAGTGCACCAAGTGCTTGGAAGCCAGCGAAGAGACGGAATAATCCGCACAGGATGCTCAAGAGGTTGTCAGCCGCTTCTCGCATCGCTTAGAGACTCACCGTACGGCCCGAGTACAATTCGGCTGTCTAAGACACTGCCGGGCCTCACCATCTCGGCGGCGTCCACGGCCGTGACGCTCATTGTGCTTCGCGCCGTAAGCATTGCTGCGGCCTCGCTGAACAGCCGTTCGAACATCCTGTGCTCGTGCCTTCGCTTCTCGCCACCTTCGATGAGGACAGTTCGTCAAGCGGTTTTCTTCCTCCGCTTCTTCTTGATGCCCACCATCACGGATACCTCTGCTTGCCGGGACAGGGCTTGGTCGATCTTGCTTTTCCCATCGGTCGTCACGATGACTAACCCTTTGTGGGCCTCGATGCGTTGCAACAAATGGGCTGCCCCGGCATCGGCATAGTGGTCCGTGTCCCCCTTGCCTGCGCGGTGTGGACCGAACAGCGCATCCGCCCCCTCAAAGAACAGAATCGACCCGCTGCGTTCAGCCTCGTCAAAAACCCGGTTGATGTTCTTTTCGGTTTCTCCGACGTACCGGCTCACCACTGAGGAGAGATTCACCTTCGACAAGTCCAACTGCAGCTCCTCAGCCACCAACTCAGCCGCCTTGCTGCGGCGAAGCGGGGTGGACCCGGACAGCACCACGACCGCTACCGAAGGCTTTTTCGCGCGAGTCGTTCGTGACCGCTCCGCCGGAGGCGATCGTTTCGTTGCGGTCTTCTTCTTGCCTTTCTTCGCAACTGTCTTCACCGACACGCCATTTTTTCCATTCAGCTTCCTACTAGCCATGCTTCTCTCCCTTATGTCATTGGCTTCTAATCGAGTTCGTGCGACGGCGCTTCGCGGGGGGCCATGCCCAGCCTATGTTCATGGCTCACCGTTTCCGGTCGAAACCGGATTCCCGCCACTTTTCCAACAAAGCGATGCGCCGCTCCAATTGCGGAATCGTCGCCTGATCGACGCGACCGCCGGTCCGCTTAATCAACTCCGCATTGAGCTGCCGATGATCCGTTCCTGTCTTCCGTGCCACAGCGGCTACTAGATTTCGATGTTTATCCCGCAGTTTGTCCTTCTGATCATGGAGCGCCTCCGCCGCCACCCCCTGCCCGCTCACCTTCTCCCGCCGGATCCCCCTCATCCGCTCCGATCAACGCATCCAGCCTGGCCACGCCGTTCAAGGGGATATATTCCTTAAGCGAAGTCGCGGCCGTGCCGAACAACGTTCGCTGCACCGCCGGCATGATGTCTTCCAGGACGTGATCCCGCTCGACCTTGATGCGCTTCGCATAATGCACCAACGTCGCATCCTTCGGCAGATAGAGCCAGGCCCGTTGGGGCTTCGGAACCTTGTCCTGCATCCGCACGAATCGCCCGACCACCTGGCGGAAGTACATCTCCGTCAACACATTGGTCGCATACACGCCGACGCGGAGACGCGGAATATCGACCCCTTCGCTCACCATATTCACAGCGACCAGCCATTGCTGGGTTTTGTGATGGGCGAAGCTCTCGATGGTCTTTGATGCGGAGGGATCATCGGACACCGCCACCTGCGCACGTACCCCGGTAATCCGCGTGACCAACTCCGCCACCTGGCGCGCATGATC
The DNA here is from genome assembly GCA_963839785.1 of uncultured Nitrospiraceae bacterium. Lineage (GTDB taxonomy): Bacteria > Nitrospirota > Nitrospiria > Nitrospirales > Nitrospiraceae > Nitrospira_A. The sequence goes on along the minus strand of CAWIWD010000021.1, from coordinate 215,028 downwards.
TTGATTCATGGTGACGATGAGCCCGCCCGCATCCGACTGCTCCTGTTTGCGCAAGCGCTGCAGTTCCGTATGGGCATCGCGCAGGACCGGCTCCAGCCAGGTCTCCTGCAAGAGTGCCGTCTTGAGCCGCTCGCGCTGGCGTTCGAAGGTCAACCCGTCTTCGAACGTGGCGCGATGTTCACGTCCGTCGGAAAGCCAGGTCAACTCGCCTTCGTAGCTTGGAAAGAGGATCGGCCGGCAGACGCCGTCCTTGATCGAATGCGAATACCCGTAGGTGAAATCCGCCTGGCTTTCGCCATTCTCGTAACGGACATAGGGAATCGGATTATTGTCGGAACGAAAAGGCGTGCCGGACAAGGCCAGACGAAACACCGCTTCAGCAAAGGCTTCTCGCAGCGCCTTTCCCCAATCCTTGCCGTCACCGGCATGGTGTAACTCATCGAGAATGACCAGGGTCTTTCGGCTACGGCAGGCTCGACGGAACACCTCCGGCGCCAGACAGACCTGCTGATACGTCACCACAGCCCCATGATAGTCGCGGGCTTCGCAGGCCTGTTCATTCGACAGGGCCGGATCCAGTTGAATACCCACCTGTCCGGCCGCCGATGCCCACTGCGTTCTGAGATGGTTCGTCGGACAGATGACGAGCACACGACTGGCCGCCCGATCAGCCAGATACTGATGGGCAATCCGCAATGCAAAGCGGGTTTTGCCCGCCGCGGGTGTGGCCGTGACGAGATAGTCCTCGCGCGTCCGTGCCAACACATCGGCCACGGCGCGAGTCTGCCAGTCGCGCAACAGAGCCTTCCAAGGTAAGAGGCTCACCCCCATCCGATCACCATGCACCTCCGCCGCCAGTACACTCACCGACTTTCCTGCCGCCGGGCCTGCACCTCTCGGACGCCGCTTCAACGAGACGCCATCGGCGTCATCCGCAGACGGGTACGTCCGGAATGATCCGCAGCGGCTGTGTGATATCGGGCTGGAGAGGTGACGAGGTGTACCGCGCGCCCTGCCGGCCTGAAAATTTCGTCACCAGGCAACCGGCAAGGGCAGAGAGGAACCCATCATTATGTCGTTGGATGGTAGCGGAAAAAGCGTCGAGCGACAAGAGGCCGTGGAAATTGTCCGGCTGGCTGGAGGCTGCACGCATCCGGGGGAACCACCAGGCGGTTCCCCCGGAAAACGCGTTACTTCTTTTCGACGATATCGCTCTTCATCGGTCCTAACACACCCAGGAGTTGATCCTTCTCGGCCTTCCCCACCTTGTGGTGATCCAAAGCCGACACCAGATCCTCCACCAGGGCACCGAACGCGGCATCGCTGACGCCCATCCCCTGATGGGTCTGCTTCATCGTACGGCCGGTATAGGTGCAGGGACCGCCGCTCGCTTCGCAGATCTGATTGACGAGATGCATCTTGAGCTTCCCGAGATCCGTGCTGGCGAAGTATCCGTTGATACGTTGATCCGCGCCGACCTTGCCGACAAATGTATCGACGACCGCCACAATGGCGCCCTTGCCGCCCAACCGGTCATAGAGTGATTTTCCGGTGGCCTTCGGCTCTCCGGCCTCTACGCATCCAGCCATCAAGACCGCCGCCATTGCCGCTCCCGCCAACATTCCTCGCATGTTCATACTGCCCTCCATTGTTATTGAAATCGGGCCCTAGCGGCCTTCCCCGCCACTCACAAACTCCTGCCACCGGCGCGCCCCTTCGGCCTCCGGAACGGTCACGAAATCCGGACAATCCAGCCGCAACTGCCCTTCCCCGATCGGACTATCCACAAACGCGCAGTGATGCGGCTTGGCACTATCCTCATGGGCATACGGACGAAAATAAGAACAGCCAACACACATGCGCGCTGTTGAAATCACCCCCTGGTCCTGCAACGACCGGATGACCTTGGTCAGTCCGCGCAGAAACACCGTTTGCTCGTCCAACGAGAGGCTTTGCACGCCGGCTCGCACGACGTCGCTCCAACCATCACTTCGATGCGCTTCCCCTCGACCCGTTGCGGTGAGAGTGAGGGTCAGCGCCCGGCTGTCTTCTGCCGATCGCTCTTTACGGACGAATCGCTTGTGTTCCAGCGCCCCCACGGCATCGCTGGCGGTGGCTGCCGTCACCCCCAAGGCCCTCGCCACATCATTCAGCCGCATGGGCTGACCTGCCCGTTCCTCCAACAGAATGAGAATCTGCCCCTGGGTCGGCGTCAGGTTGCGGGTCCTGCCGCCCTCCCATGCCTGGCTCTTCAAGGCTAGGGCCACTTTCCCCAGCCCGGCCGTAATGTGTTCGACGATCGATGTATCGCCATGCATGGGAAGTGGTTTCACGGGGCTGCCTCCTTACGCCTGCAAGGGAACGATGAATCCGCCTGTCCTGCGGAAATCCTGCTTCTGTTGTTCCGTGAACATCACCAGCGGTTCCTGGTGACAGAACTGGCACTCCTGCGCCGTCACCAGCACCGCCTGAAAACCCAATGACGAGACGTACGCGTTAGCCAGCTTCAATGCCGTCGCCTCATCTGTCGTCATCACATCAAAATGAAGCATCTTGCCGTTCGACTCGACCCAGGTATCGAATACCTTCACCGTGTCCATCCGTACCTCCCTTGATGAGCGTGGTTCCAAACAGCATTAGTTAGGACTCCTAACTAATAACAGCACGACTGGATCACGTCAAGCATATTTTTTGGCCCGAGCTGTCAGATCTTGGCCCCTTCTCACTGCCCGGGCGAGGGTGCTCCGGAAGCGACGCGTCTCAGCCCTCGCCGAGTGAACGGACCAGCCGCTGCAGGCCAAGACCTGTCATGCACGTAGAACGCCGGCTGATGTGTGGGGGGGTGTTTAGCGGAGCGGAGTCAGACGGCTGACTCTCGCAGGGACCCGGACCTGCCGCGACGCGAACGAACGATCGGACAGGGAACTGAACAGCGTGCGTAACGTTAGAGGCGTGAGGCGTCGCTAGGATACGCCTGCGCGGACAAGGGCGGGGCGATGTGTTCCAGCGACCGGCCTTCTGCCTTCACGCCCAACCACAGTTCCACTGCCGCTCCGACGAGCATCATCCCGGCCCCGAGCAGGTACCCGTAAAAGACGCTCTCGGCTGATGTTTCGATCAATTTGCCGTACAGCCAGGGCGCCAGAATCCCCGCGCCCTGCGCCACGACAAAAAAGAACGCGATCGCCATGGCGCGGATCTCCATGGGAAAAATCTCGCTGACGGTCAGGTAGGCGGCGCTGGCGCCGGCGGACGCGAAGAAGAATACGAATGACCAGGCCGCCATCTGAGTGGCGGGGGTAAAGGCGCCCTGCCAAAAGAAATAGCCGGTGGCCGCCAGCAAGCACCCCGCCACGGCATAAGTGAAGCTGATCATTTGCTTGCGGCCGATGGTATCGAAAAAGCGGCCCAGCAGCAAAGGGCCCAGAAAGTTGCCGAAGGCAAACGGGAGAATATAGTAGCCGATGTCGTGGCTGGGGATCGCGTAAAATTTCGTGAGCACGAACGGATAGGTGAACGAGATCGCGTTGTACATGAATGATTGCGTCACCATCAGCACGATTCCCAATATCGTGCGACGGGGATACGTCGAGAACAACTCCCGTGCGACAGTGGCGAGCGTCGCATGCGGACGGGCATGGACAGTGATGGAGCCCTCAACCTGCGGCAACGATGTATGGCCGCTGTCCTGCAGAATCCGGGTTTCGATTCCCGCAACGACCTGGTCAGCTTCTTTCAACTTCCCGTGGGTCATGAGCCAACGAGGGCTTTCCGGAATCACGCGCCGGACGAGAAGGATGCTCACGCCGAGCACCGCGCCAAACCCAAAGCACAGCCGCCATCCTAAATATTCCGGAACTAACAGCGGGTTCAACAATACAATCGCCAGCACCGCGCCGGCGGCGCTACCGAGCCACCAGCTCCCATTGATCGCGAGATCCGTGTGCCCTCGATTGCGCGCCGGAATCAGTTCGTCGATGGCGGAATTGATCGCCGCATATTCACCTCCGATGCCGGCTCCGGTCAGGAAGCGGAAAAACATGAAACTCCACAGGTTCCAGGAGAAGGCGGTCATAACCGTTGCGGCCAAATAAAGCAAAAGGGTGAGCATGAACCATTTCTTTCGCCCCTGACGATCAGTGAGATACGAAAAGACAATGGCTCCCAACACCGATCCAGCTCAAATAGGCGGATGCGGCGAGTCCTACTTCGGAAGCCGTGAGATTCAGCGTGGTGCTCAGCGTGAGCACGGGACCGAGGGCGGCGACAATCGAAACCTCGAGCCCATCCAGGATCCAGGTGACTCCTAGAGCGGTCACGACCAGCCAATGCCAGCGCGACCACGGCAAGCGATCCATGCGTTGGGGAATACTTGTCGTGACGGTGGTATGGGATGCGGACATTTGTCATCCTATCATTATGAAATGACGCCATGGAACACCTGTCAGCGGAAGCCGAGCGAAAAAATACGCTGCGTGGCATGGCGACAGATTTGTAGCACGCTTGGATGCAGTGCCTCGCCGATTGCCTTGGGTACGCGGGAATACGTCTCTGGTCGAGGGAGGGGCGGCTTGAGCAGTATTACGGTGCACTCCGCTGGGCAATTGGTACGGCCCTGAGGATTGGAAGTTGGAAATGCCGACTACGGAGTGGAACTCTTGAGATCCCTCGCGCCTTGTCCACTTGAGGCTTCGGTGCGGTCCGCCCGGTAGATCGCCGGGAAATGTTCCTCTCCGCATTCAGGACAGATGCCGTGGCTGAAGTGGGCCTGCGAATTGGCGGAAATGTAGACCTCCATGCGTTCCCAATAGCCCGTGTTGTCCCGGATTTTTTTGCAATAGGAGCAAATCGGCAGAAAGCCGCGAAGAATCTTCATTTCCTCCTCTGCGCGTTTCCGTGTAATCGATAGGACAGTCGTCAACCAGATCATGAACCAAGCAATAAGCCGGTTGATGAACCCGGTCCATAGAATGTCTGCCGGATTCAGCAGAAATGCCACGATGCTGAGGACGGTACATCCGACCGCCGTGGTCACCATGAGAGGCGTATCATGCTTGGAAGACCACAGCGCCATCCAGGCCACGGGCGCGACATACAGCATGCCAATTGCGATGTCCGTGGCGACAAAGACATCGAGAAAAAAAATCGCTAAGACGAGGCCGATGTTTAGGATAATAAGAAGTACATGACTGCGAAATAGAGGCTTCAGTCCAGCAGCACGATCTGCGCGCCCCTCCTGTGCGGTGTCTGTGGATGGCATAAAGGGTCTTTCAGGACTGGTGCGCCAGCCGAACCATGAAGACTTTACTACTCATGTCTGGATTGTCTACAGGGCCGTGCAGTGCAGCTCACCACCCCATCTCTCAGAAACTCCTCCCTGGGGTTCGCCGTCATCGCGAAGGCACTATCGCACGTTACCGTATAACAGATTTCGTGCTTAGCCAGACCCGAGACGCAGTGATTACCCTCGAGGAAGGGCTAGGGTAACGCCGGTATAGCTGCACATGCACTTCCGGTCTGCCCGGATCGAGAGATGCTGCAATCGAAGCCCCCACAGTGGCAGGACCTCGGATGGATTGTTCCTGTTACTTACGGTCGGGCTCTGAGCGCACGATGTGTGCGCCTTCCTGGTAATGCCGAGGATAGTCGGCGTGGCGATTAAACTGCTCGGGGGACATTCCTATCCTGTCACTACAAAGGCGGCATACATAGGCGCCGGTAAGAAACACGCCGCCCACAGTCTCGAGCTGGTAATCGTGTTCACATACGCAACCCACTTTGCGTGACTGAGTCGCAGGCGAAAGCGCTTCCCCCAGGTAGCAATCGATACACAACAAACCCCGCGTCGCTTCATGCTCACTGCACGCTACACACGCTGGAGCCTGAAGAAGCGATTTCAGGAATTGAGGCAACATACCGTGATACTAGCCGGATGCTTCAAATCTAGGGTACTAGGGACCACCCTGGGCCTACGGGCGTCTCCTCTCTCCCTGAGAGTAGGGAAACCGCTAGAACAGGAGGCTCGCTCCACGAGGCGGCACGCCTCTGCTGTGCAGTATTCACTCCTGCTCTCAATCCGTAAATAATCGCACCGCGACCTTCTGTCCTTTGATGCGCGTCCGCCCGAGGGCTTCAATGATCTGCCGAGCCGCCGCTTCCTGCACATCCACCAAAGAAAATCGATCCTCGACCTCGATCGCGCCGATCATGCGCGAAGGCACCCCTGCTTCATTGGCAATGGCGCCGACCAGATCGCCTGGCCGGATGCCGGCGGCTCGCCCGGCTCCCACATACACCCGCACGGTACCGGCTGCCCGGCCACCACGGCTGGGCCCTCCTCGCGGCGCGCGCCCGCGATCCCCCTGCTGGCCGGTCGATCCGTAGGACGGATGCGAAGAGCGATAGGGCTCCGGCGACCGTAACGATCCATCGGGAATCTCTTCTTCCGCGCGCTCTCCGCCATGCGATCGGTACACCAACTTGACAGCGGCAGCAGCGATGTCCGCCGGATCTGCCGATCCTGCCAGAGCCTGTACGACCCGGCGAAAATCCTCCAGCTCACCGGCCTGCAGAGTTTCTTGGATGGCGGTTTTGGTACGTTCCAGACGTTTGGCCAGCAAGTCGCCGAGAGATGGCACGGGAGACACGGTGATCTTTGCTTTGGTATGTTGCTCAACGCTTCTCAAAAACCGTTGTTCACGCGGCTCGATGATCGTCATCGCGGCGCCCTCTCGTCCCGCCCGCCCCGTCCGCCCGATACGGTGAACATAGACCTCCAGTGACGAGGGAAGATCGTAATTGATTACATGGGAAACGGAAGGAATATCCAACCCTCGCGCCGCCACATCGGTTGCCACCAGCAGCTCAGTTTGCCCGGATCGAAAGGCTTGCATGACGCGATCTCGCTGAACCTGGCTCATACCGCCATGGATAGCTTCGGCACGGTACCCACGGCTATTCAGCGCCGCCGTGACTTCATCGACTTCCAAGCGCGTTCGGCAGAAGACGAGAGCGGACTTAGGCGTCGCGATATCCAACACGCGGGCCAGGGCCGACACCTTATGTTGCCGCGCTACTACATAGGCAACCTGCTGCACGCGCGGCGCCGCGCCGGCCTTGACGGGTTCGCGGGCAATCGTCACGTCCACCGGATTCTTCAAATGTCGGCGGGCAATGGAGGCAATCCGAGGCGGCATGGTCGCCGAAAAAAGCGCGGTCTGTTTGGTCGCCGGAGTTTGTTCGAGAATGGCATCGAGGTCGTCCGCGAAACCCATGTCGAGCATTTCATCGGCCTCATCGAGCACGACGACCTGAAGGTCAGCCAGTTTCAATGTCTTGCGACGCAGATGGTCCAAGGCCCGGCCCGGTGTCGCGACGATGACCTCCACTCCGCGGCGGAGCGCCTGCAGCTGTGGTCCCATCGCCTGCCCGCCGTACAACGCCAGCACGCTGATCCGCAGTTCTTTGCCGTAGCGTTGCACCGCCTCACTCACCTGCACGGCCAATTCCCTGGTCGGGACCAGCACGAGTGCGGTAGGACGATTTCGCGGGCCATGCGCGATGCGCTGCAGCAACGGCAGGGCGAACGCGGCGGTTTTTCCGGTTCCCGTGGCGGCTTGGCCCAGCAGATCACGTCCTTCCAATAGCGGGGGGATCGCTTCACGCTGGATCGGGGTCGGCTCCTCATAGCCCAAGGCTTCAAGGGTCGCGAGGAGCGAGGCCTCCAACCCGAGCGAGGCAAAACCGGGGGAGAACCCTTTGGCTGCTGGTTCCGTCTGGGAATGCGTCGTGGTGTGTTTCATGAGGTGGGATAAACCTTTCTTGGTGGTGCTAGCGGCCGTTCAAGATCTGGGACATCTTCTCTATGCAGTTAGGATTTCATGGCGGCGGGCCACATGGATTCCAGCTCAGGGAATTTTTTCTTGTAATCTTCGTGACTCGTGCGAATGACGTTCAACGCCTCTTCTCGTCCATACATGCTCGTGATTTCGACCTTGTGCTGCGTCGATCCAGGCGCGTGTTTATACGTCAGAAAATAATGCTGTAGCCGATCGAGAAGCGTTATCGGGCAGTCTTTGAGATCAGTATACCTGCCATACACGGCATCGTCCCGCATGACTGCGATGATCTTGTCGTCCGCCTCGCCGTTATCCGCCATGCTCAACCCGCCGATCGGCAGTGCCGTCAATAAAATATCGCTATGGGGAATAGTTTTTTCAGTCAGCACGCAGATGTCCAAAGGATCGCCGTCGCCGATCATGTCCGGCCGGTTGGCGCGTGTTGCAAAGAGCCTGGCCACACCCTCGCCGCAATAGGTTTGCGGAATAAGGCCGTAATACACCGGGCAGAAATTCGAGAATCGTTGCGGACGGTCCACCTTGAGAAATCCGCTGGCCTTGTCGACTTCATACTTCACCGTGTCGGTGGGCACAATTTCAATGTAGGCTGTCACGACCTCAGGCGCATGGTCGCCCATGGACACCCCGTGCCAAGGATGGGCCTTGAACATAAGGCTCATGAGTCGCTGCGCCGCGTCGATTTCCTTCTTACTCATCCTATGACATTCCCCCTATAGATCTCTTCGGAGCTGACCGTCTGGCGATCGTGCAATCCGGCAAGGTTTGAAATGATGGTACGAAACCGATCGTGAAACAAGAATTACGGGCTGGAGAAACAGGTAGTGTATAACACATTGCGACAGAAGGAAAACAGCAGGATCTGACCAGCCGCCGCCCGGAGCCGCTCGGTGGCAGTACTTCATCGTTCAGGGGAGTATGCTGGCTTCGTCCTCCAATGACTTCGTCTGCATCGGCGTCGGGATAGTGCCTAACGTGGAATTAGGCCGAGAAACGTCGTTACAGGACCCGACCCTGCCGCTCAAAAGTCTACTCACTTCCTAAGCAGGCGATGCACAACCTCATGGACGAGCTGGTCAATTTAGAACCTGGACTCCTTGAGGCTGGCGGACATTTTTCAGGAGATCAAGCTAGTCGAGGCCGGAGCGACGAAGAAGCAATCCTTCCTTGCGCGCATAGGTGAGCAGGCTCTGATCGCGCAGTTGATTCAGAAGCGTGGACACGACTTCCCGACGTGCGCCGAATATCTGGGCGAGATCGTCTTCTAGACGGGTCGAGCACACGACCAGTAGAGCTCCGCATCAGGCGGAGTAACCGAGCAACCGACACAGCTTTTCCTTTGAGCTTCGTAAATCGCAGAGACTACGCTCGCGTCGTGGGCTGGTGAGTGAATGTGGTATCCCAGGGGGATGCGACAGTGAGGATGCGTAGATAAGGTGGCGGTGGGGGCACATACCGGCCTCGCGAAGGTGGCGACCGCATTGACACTCTCACGCCTCGGTCACCGCCTTCTTGCCCGGTTACTCGGCCACAACAGTTCAGCTGGGTCCAGGAGGATCTTCGCGATCTTCTCCGGTAAGTAATTCAGCCTCTTGCGTTTCGAGACCCTGCAGATCGCCCAAAATCCCCTGCAATACCTGCCGACGCTGCTGTATCCCTTTTTTCGGAATGTCCCGCGTCAGTGGCTCCTGCGCGGATTCCGGCAAATTCACCATCGCTTCGGCTTCGCCCAGCGTGGCGTATTTATAGGACTCAATGTATTTGTGGTCTGCGCCGTAAATTTTGGTCAGGATCTCTTCCGTTTCCGTGTCAAACTCATCGAATGACGGATTCACCACAGTATGGTGTGCCAGGCCTTCAAGCTTGTCGATCTGAGCTTTGAGGTCATCGCTCCGCATCCGAGCGTGATACATTGAATTGACTTCAGTCATAGCGTATCTCCTCCACTGTTAATCTCTGTATATCTCTCTCTGACAAGCTGGGCAGCTAGGGATTCCCCTGGCAGAGGTGACTGATGAGAGGCGACGACATTCAAGAACGAGCCTGTTGTTCCCGCCCAAGTTGTCCGTCGTATCGATTGGAAGATTTGAACAGTTCAAACTGGCCCTCCCTCGCATACGGCGCCATACGGGCCCGTAAAGTTTCCATTTCAGCGACAGTCATCGGAGTGAAGGCACGCGCAATCGCGAGATTCTGCCGGAGCACTTGACGCGAATCGATTCCGCTGACGACGGTCGCCACCGGAAGGCTCAAGACATACCGGAGGGCTTCTTCGGGAGTGACGAGCCCGCGTTTGATGGCATCGCCGTTTCCGCTCAACGATTTCATCGCCAGCGGCGCAATACCTCGCTCATTCAATACCGGTAATACGTCCTGCTCGAAACTCCGATAGGTCCCATCGAACACATTTAACGGCAACTGACAGGTGTCGAAATGAAAGTCATGCTGCAACATCTTGAGATGGATCGCAGGGTCTTTATGGCCAGTGAACCCGAGAAATCTGACTTTGCCTTGCCGCTTCGCGTCCAGCATAGCCTCGATCACACCGCCGGGGGCGAAATGTCGATCGGGGTCATTGGCATAAATGACCTCGTGAATCTGCCAGAGATCAATGTGGTCGGTGCGCAGTCGGTGGAGCGACTCTTCGAGTTGTTGCATCGCAACCTGCTTGCTTCGTCCGTGTGAACACACCTTGGTCATGAGGAACACCTGCTGCCGACGGCCCTGCAATCCCTTCCCCATCCGTTCCTCGGAGACGCCATGGTTGTATTCCCAGGCATTGTCGAGAAAGGTCATGCCCGCATCGATGGCTTCGTGTAACACCCGAATGGCCTCAGCCTCCCCGTCGATCCGACCGAGATGAGCCCCCCCAAAGCACAGTGCGGAGACTTCCACCCCGGTTCTGCCCAGCATGCGCCGGGGTACGGCGCCCGACTGGCTACTCGTGGCCGCCGGTTGCATCTGCCCGTCGGCCAAGGCTCGAGCCACCTTGGCGGGGCCGTCCAGAGCCAGTACTGAGCCCACCACACCAAGAGTTTTCAACAGTTGCCGACGGTCGAGTGTCCTAGACCACAAACGTCCCGGTTGTCCCGTTCCATCCATCGCCCCGCTCCTTCCTTAAGGTTGACACCCCAGAAATTGTACGACGCTACTCTGCCGCTCGAACCACGCGGACGCAACTAGGGATCAGCCTGGAAAGAAGTCCTCGCGGGTACTGGATCGCTCGCCACCCAACCGAGCAACGAGGTAGACCACGATCGCTATATTGAGGAGAAATACCGCCACACGCAGCGCCGTGAGATGCCGAACCACATCGTGAAATTCAACGGGCAGAAAAAGGCTGATGGAAATCACAGTCATGTAGACCGCCCAGGGGGCCTCGACCCACAGCCCGAATCCTACGACACATAATAATGCCGCATACAGCAGACTCACCTCCGCCATCAGAACCATGTGATGAGGCGATAGTGCCGTGAGGTTCAAGAGCAATGAATGGAGGAGGCGGGTATGAACTTGGAGATGGAACACATCCAGGACCGGGACGAAAAGCGTTGCGATCTCAGCATCCAGCAGCCCAAGCAGCCCTGCCCCCACAAACAACAAGACGAACCCCTTCCATAAAGTGAACAGGGCGATGACGGGAACACCGCTGTGAGAAGAAGGCTTCATCATTGATCGGATAGAAGACTATTCGGCAATAGTGGCCGGACTAAAAGACACGTCACGTTCTGCAACTCATGTGTAGAAGGCCTTGCCCGCCATCCGTCGTCTGCCGTACTCGCGACAGCATCCAGCGGTCTGCTTTCGAAAGGCTAAGGAGATGAACGAACAACAGGCGATCGGTCTGGCTCAGGCTTGATCACAGCTTGGAACCGGCATGACCCCGACGCGATCGTGCAACATTATGCACCGAATGTGAAGTTTACCAGCCCGTTCGTACAGGCTCTCGCCAGAGAATCGTCCGGAACGATCCACGGCCGCAAGGCAATGAAGGCGTATTTCCAGAACGGACTCCAAGCCTACCCCATCTACGATTCGCGCTGATACGTATCCTCCGCGGCATTGATAGCATGCTGCTGTATTATCGCAGTGTCAACGGGCTGCTGGCGGCGAAGCTGATGACCGTCGACGACGATGGCCTGATCGATTCCGTGCGCGTTCACTATGTGAAGGAGTGACCATGCCGGAAGAGGACCCGGCCGGTGCGCCTTGGGAATGGCTGCCTCGGGGCGAGCTTGTGGAAGGGAAGAGGGGAGGCGCACCTCTCTGAATATATCGAGCGTTTGACGTGGACTCACAACCCGAGTCGGTCGCGAATTTGCCGGACGATTTCATGCGGCGGAAGCGCCGCATTGACGACGAGCGCATCGGCCGGTTCCTCTAGGATAGCGAACTGGCTGGCCAAGAGTTCCTGCGGCATAAAGTGATCCGGCGCGATGAGCGAGGCGCTCACGAAAGAGATGCATGGTGCCCTTGAGATAGACCAATCGTATGTGATGGTTACAACCGGCCTCGACGATCTCTCGGTACCGCGCCTTTAAGATCGAACAAGCCATGACCGCGGGTTGATTTCTGGTGATCCGATCGACAATGGCGGAATGCATCCGCTCGAGCCATGGCTGGCGATCGACATCGGTGAGCGCTTGCCCTCGTCGCATTTTTTCGATATTTGCCGCCGGATGAAAGTCATCCCCATCGGAGAACTGCCACCCTAATTCGTCCGCCAAGCAACGACCGATCGTCGTTTTCCCCGCTCCGGATACGCCCGTGACCAGAATGACCAGGATGCTCCCATTCTGATGCTCTGCCGCCGATTGCACGGCCTCTGATGCCAGCTTTCCCTCCAAGTCAGTCCTCACGGAAGCCATGGGTCTCTCGTCTCGTCCGCGAGATGCGCGATGACGATCTTCGCATCGCTGATGGGATCGACCGTAAACGGCTCGGCCTGCCGTTTGGTCACGGCCGTACTCAGTCGTTCTGCCGCCTGCCGGACGGAAAGAGGGAAGACCATGTTCTGCTGAATCCGCCGAAGCTGGTCCATGACATCCCCTCGTCCAGGCGCCTCGTTTACTCGCGTCAGCCACGAAGCGGCAGCTCTAGCGACCGCGCGCCGAGCACACACCCTCGCCTTGCCCTCATTGCCGGCCTTCCAGGCCACCTCAGCCGCGCGGAGTTCCTGATCAACCGATGAGTCACAAGACATAAAAGAATACGCTACGTGTGTTCGGTCAGGCCTGTCAATAACGGAAGGTGACAACCCGTGGGAGAGCATCAAATGGGCGCGCGGACATTCCTTCTGACTGCAGCGGATGGCGTATGCCAGAGGCCTCCCTTTTCCATCCTCATCGTAGACATTTGTTCCCCTGTCATGCTTACGGTATCATCGCCCATCTCGTCGACACAGAATAAAGGAAGCGCGCAAGAACGCATCGGGAGGCATCGGCCTCGCAGCCATATGATTTGGACCGTCTATATCCTGGAATGCACTGACGGCAGTCTCTACACGGGGATCACGAATGATTTAGAGCGGCGGATGAAAGCCCATACCACCGGCAAAGGCGCGAAGTACACCAAACGCCGTGGACCGTTCACGATACGGTACACCGAATATCACGACAACAAGAGCGCCGCCTTACAACGGGAGGCTGCGATCAAATCACTGGACCGACCGTCGAAGATATCGCTCATCTCCGCAGGTTCATAAGAAACGTGGGACACGGTTGGCCTGACCTTCCTATCTCACATCCTCTCAATGTGACAGATTCTTCGGATGGCATCGACGGAGAGGATTTGCACCGCAACGAGAGCGCCTGCAGCAACCGCTTCGTCGCCTCTCACCTCTTCTTGACGACCTTCTTTGCCACTTTGGACTTTTTCTTCCCTGTCCCACCCAGCACGATCACTGGCTTCTTTGCTGAGAACGCCTCTTCGATCCGGCTCTTCCCAGTGGTCGTGAGGATGACGAGGCCCTGGTGATCTTCAATGCACTGCAGAAGATAGGGCACCTCAGCATTCGCATAACGGCCATGAGCATCCTGAACCTTGGTGCGTATCCCGAACAACGCATCGGCTTCATCAAAAAAAAGGATCGACCCATGCCGGTTGGCCATGTCGAAGACGCGAGTCAGATTTTTCTCGGTTTCACCGATGTGTTTGCTGACGACCGCGGACAGATCCACGCTGGCCAGATCCAATTGCATCTCCGCGGCCAACACCTCGGCGGCCTTTTGTCGGCGAAGCGCGGTGGCCCCGGACAGTACGATGACCGCGCCGGATGGCTCACTGGAACCGGCATTTGTCCTTCGACGCGCGGACGCCGTTTTTTTCCGCTTCACCGGAGCTTTCGTTTTCCGTCGACGAACTGCTGTCCCTGCCATGCCTGCCTCCCTCATCCAATTCTTCGATTTCCACTAACCGCCTGACGACAATACCTCTGCTTGAAGGAAGCGCACGATGAGCTCTCCCTGTCCGGCGACGGAGTATACCTCCTTACACGCCTGGCTTGTTGTCCTTCTTCCTAGTGGTCCTCACGAAAGAGGCGAGGCAACAAGAGCGCTCGGTGGCAGGCTGTTCAAAGACTTGTGGTTTTGCTCGGCCTAGGTCTTCCAGAACTTTGAGCGCGTTAAACCGATCGCGACACGATGAATACACAGCGGCCTGTTACGAGCGCCGACGAGAGGGTGAGATCGCCGCGTCCTTGACCGAGCAGGCCCCTTCTTCTACGTCTCCATCATCTCTAACCGCGCATCGAACTCATGACCACAAGCGGTGCAACGAATGCAGTCGGATTCGACGGTGAGTTCGTCCGCGCGAATACCCATGCCGCCGCAATCGGGACAGCGGGCAAGATGGATCTTTTGACCATCGACCGTCTCGTATTGCACGCCATGGAGGCAATAGACCGGTTGTCCATCCAACTGCCATGGTGTGCCGGCATGGTCAAGCACCGGCACCGCGATATAGTGATGCTTCACATACTCATCCAGCGCCTGGCGGGTCACAAATCCGTCCCGTATCAGTTTGCCATTGACGGCCTCATGCAGTGCTAGCCCCTTGACGATCGCCTTGGTCGGACCCATGCCAAACCTCCTCTTCTATGGAGTGCTGAAAAGTCCGGCAGCGTGGTTCACATCGCTCGGATCCCTCAACGTCCCTCACGGGTACGCCTCAGTTCCTCGGTCGATGCGGCCTTGCTGAACGACCTCTTGAGCATCCTTGTGAGCATCCCATGGTGACATTCGCACTATTCGGCTAGACCACGCCTGAGTAGTACCGCAAAATATTGGAGACTGAGATCACCCCGATGATCGAGCCATCTTGCGTCACGGCCAGGTGCCGGGTCGCTTCATCCTTCATCATGCGCACCGCCTCGATGATGGGCCGATCACCGGCAATTGCCACCACCGGTTTGCGCATACAGCCCTTGACGGCAGTATCAGCATTCAAGCCATTGGCGACGACGGCGCGCGCGAGAATGGCATCGGTGATGAACCCCACGTAGGCTTGATTGTCCGTCAGAAGAAGCGACCCCAGCTTGTACTGCTCCATCAGTCGGCCGGCCTCTCGCAGAGTGGACTCCTGAGACAGGCTGCGGAGATGAGCAGACATATGTTCAGCGACCTGCGGACCGATCAGCGCCTGCCGGCTGGCCTGAGTGTGTTTTCGTTCACCGGCTCGTCGCGCTTCCAGCTCTGCAATACAGCTCTCCAATACGCGACTGCGTTGCAGCAGCCGTTGCCGCTGACTCTCGACACCGGAGTTCTCCGGCGCTTCGTCCGTCAGGTTGACCAAACCGCCCGCTTCGCCGAATTCGGCATATTCATAGGCCTCCAACCATTCGGACGTGTCTCCCAACACGTCCGCGAGAAGGTCTTCGGTCTCCTGATCGAACTCCTCCAGGTCACGCCTGGGAAGGCCTCTGCCTAAATAGGTGGCCAAGTCGGAGAGTTGCTTGCGTAGCCGTTCGATGCTGCGGTCGAGGGAAATCCGGGCTCGTTTGGGAGTCGCGCGTGTCGTAGACATGGCACCTCCTCTATATGGGGGTCGGGGGGGATGGCCGATCTTACCCTTCTCGATGGGACGAGGCAAGCGTGGATTCAGAGTTCTGCTCGCTTGACCTTGCCGATCTGCAGGCGCATGCTGCTGCCGGATGCGGCATATCATGCACAGCTTTTTGACTGCGCGGCTCAATCCAATCCCGTGCGATACCACGACCCACTCTTCCGTCCCGCTAGCCTCATCACTCCCGCATTCCTTCACAATGAGACTGTGCATCCTAGGTGCCTGTCTATTGAGCCTCTTGTTTGACCGGCCACCGACCTGGGCTCTTGCGTCCTTTGCCGCGACGCCAGATGACCCCTCGACCAGCACGCTCTCGGGCCATGAATTATTTCGCATCGGCGAGATTCACGACCACCAACATCATTTTCTCGAAACGCTGACCTATTACCAACTGGCGCTGTCCAGATTCCGCGAGAAGAAACAGCCGCGAGGGATCGCCACCGCGTTGGTGAAGATGGCTGGAGTCTACGAGCGCCAAGGCAAACCACAGGACGCCTACAAGGCGCTTGAAGAGGCACTTCCCGTGTTGGCCCGATTGCCGGACAAGGCCGCCCATGCCGGCGCGCTCCTTATCAAGGGCCGGGTATCGGCTTGGCTCGGGCAACGCGATGCGGCACATGATGCGCTCGTCCAAGCCGCCACGCTGTTCAAGCGCGTGAAAGGTTCGCGAGGGTGGAACGAGGCGATGGTGCAGTTGGGATTGTTGCAGGTAGAAGAAGGGCACACCGAGATGGGGCTGGTTTCATTGCAACAAGCGCGGCAGGACGCACAGACACGCCACGATGTGGAGCAGGAACTCATGGCCATCCTCTCGTTGGGTAACGCTCACTGGCTGTCGGATCACATCACCGACGCGCGCGCCGATTATGGCGAGGGCTTGCGTTTGGCTGAAGCGGAACACCAGTTGCCCTTCGAAGCCAAGCTGCGACTCAAGCTCGCGCAGCTCGACAACACCGAAGGGCAGCTGAGCGACGGCATGACGTTAGCAAGACGCGCGCTGGTGCTGTCACAAACCTTGCGTGATCAGGTCGCCGAGGCCGCCGCCTGGTCGCTTCTGGCCGACCTCTATCGAAAGTCGGAACAGGAGTATGAGGCGCAAGAAGCGGACATGCGCGCGCTGGCGATATATCGAACGAGAGAAATTGTCGTGCATGGCGCTCGCTGACTAGACACCGTCACACCCTCCGGCTACCGAGCGACATTCGTCGCTCGCCCGGCGACGACCATTGCCACCAGCAAAAGTACCGTCGAAAGCAGATAGGGCGCGCCGGGAAGATGCCAATCGGCCTGCGGCCCGATGAAGGCTGCGAATATTTGCGTGAAGAGAGTCGGTCCGATCAACCCAGCAATGCCGGTCAGGCTCGCGATGGCGCCCTGCAATTGTCCCTGTTCGGCTGAACTTACGCGGCTCGTCATAAACACTTGCGCCGATGGACCGGCCAGGCCCCAAAACGCCATGACCGGAATGCCCAGGCAATAGATGGCTGGCGTGGGGGCAAGGCCATAGATCGCAAAGCCCGCAGCCCCGCAGAAGAACCCGGTGAGCATGGTGCGTCGCTCGCCTAGTCGCGCGGTGATCGGCTTCACCAACGCGCCTTGAACGATCATGGCACAGACACCCACGGCCGCCAGTGTGAACCCGACGGCGGACGGCTCCCAACCATATCGATAGCCTAAGTACAGAACGGCCACGCTCGGAAGCACCACATGCGCCAGGTTCATCAGAAAGTTGGCCGTCGCGAGCCCGAAAAGTTCATGATGTGAGCGGAGCAGCACAAGTGACCCGACCGGATTCGCGCGTCTCCAGCGAAAGGGGCTCGCTTGTCGAGCGCGAGCGATTCCGGCAGGACGAAAAATCCGTAACAGGCATTGAGCAAACTGGTCGCGGCCGCGCCCCAGAATGGCCAACGCGGATCGATGGCGCCTAAGAGTCCACCCACCGCGGGCCCCAGGACAAATCCCAATCCGAAGGCCGCTCCCATCATGCCGAATGCCCCGGCTCGTTTCTCGGGCGCGGTGACGTCGGCGATGTAGGCGCCGGCGGTGCTGAAACTCGACGAGGCGATCCCCGAAATCACACGACCCGCAAAGAGCCAGGCCAGGTTCGGAGCCAGCGCCATCAGAATGAAATCGAGGCCGAGACCAAGGTTGGAAAGGAGCACCACCGGTCGTCGGCCGAAGTGATCGGAGAGCGCGCCTTGAATCGGCGAACAAACGAACTGCATCAAGGCCCACGCTGTCCCCATCAGGCCGTAGATCTCCGCCGCCTGCGCTGTGTCTCCTCCGAGGAACTCTTCCACGAGACCGGGCAACACGGGGATGATGATCCCGAACGACAACATGTCGAGGACCACCGTGATGAGAATGAAGAAGACCGCCGCTTGACGCGGTCCCCCGGTTACAGAAGGTTGATTCATGGGATGGGTCATCCTAGCAGGCGCGCCGGGCCAGCGCACATAAAAATCCCGGCGCGTTCTCCGATGAGTGAAGCGCCTCATTTGGGAGGATAACTTCTGCTTCCCTCCGGATCATGTCCGTCATGCTGCAGGCCTTCATCGCGACGTTTTTTACGGGCGCTTTGCTCCGCTCCTTGGAAATCTGGTCGCCTCGATCGTTGACCCCTCTCTCTATGTGGGGATCGCGCTGCTTCCGTGGCTGCGCCGTTTCTCCTCGTTGCTGAGGTAGATTGAAAAGAGACCAGAAGAGTCGCTGTAAGGTAGTCGGATGACAGTTGCCGGACCGAAATCCGCTTCCGTTACCGGGCAGGCGTTCGCACATGCTCGGGACGGAAGCCGATCCCGATCAACCTAGCCGGAATCCGTCGAAGAACGGAAACCGCGCAAGGAGACGAATGGGGAACGGAGGCAGGAGTGGCCCCGTTTCCCCGAGCACCGGCTTGATGACGCGATCTTGGATGAACAGCTGCATACGCTGTGTGATCCGAGTGGGCCAGTCCCGGCGCGCCTGGACCAAACGGAGATCCGTGAAGGTCGGCCTCCCATTACGCAGCGGAATCGGCCAATACGTTCGCCGCGGCAACCGCATCTTGGACGGCGAGGTTGATTCCGACCCCGCCGACGGGGGACATGGCATGCGCCGCGTCACCGATACAGAGCAGGCCCGGCCTTGACCACTGCTGCAAGCGATCGACCTGCACGGTGAGCAACTTGATCGATGCCCAGTCTTGCAGTTCCGTCGTCCGGTCTGCGCATGAAGGGTGCGAGCTGCGCCACATCCTCGCGAAATGCCGCTAATCCTCTGGCACGGAGCTGATCTCGCGTGCCTTTCGCGATGACGAAGCCGCATTGCCAATACTCGCCGCGATTCAGCATGATAAAGATCTTGCCCCGTTCGAACCGGCCGATTGGATCCATTGGATCCATTGATCCCCGCGAGAGCCGGAACCACAACACATCCATCGGCGCACCGAACTCCTCCACCGCCAAACCAGCTTGGGCTCGCACGACGGAATGTCTGCCGTCCGCGCCGATCACCAGGTCGGCATGTACCTCTAGGGGGCCATCAGGCGTCGACGCTCGCAACCCGACGACATGGTCTTTGTCTTCGAGGAGGCCGGTCACCTCCGTCTGCATCCGTAACTGAAATGTCGGGTAGCGCGCTCCTTCGTCGGCGAGAAATGAAAGAAAATCCCACTGCGGGATGAATGCCACAAACCGGCACTGCGTGGAAAGAACTGAAAAATCTGCCACCGTGAATTTAAGATGCCCGAATTGCGCATTGATACGCGAGACCTCTTGGTGAGGCAACGCGAGGAACCGCGTCAGTAGCCCGAGTTCATAGAGCAGTTCGAGCGTAGAAGGATGGATCGTGTCACCGCGGAAATCGCGGAGAAAGTCGGGATGCTTCTCCAGCACCAGAACATCGATCCCGGCACGAGCCAATAGCAGGCCAAGCATCATGCCGGCCGGTCCGCCGCCCGCAATACAGCATCGAGTCGAGATGGTCTTCATTGCCTGGCTCCTGATAAACGGATAAGCTCGCCTGTAGCGTGATCGCGCCTCGCAGGATGTAGGAAGCGGCCTCCGAAACGGCCTCCATAGTTCGGGCGCCTGCGCCTTTCCGTCTCGCCCGTCATCTCAGTCGCACCATGCTGATCAGATGGCCTGCGCCGACGGCCCAATTTATTTCTTTCCCTTGGGAGACCGCCTTACGTATTATGCAGGCATGAACCGATTCGACGCCGCCCTCCTCCACTTTTTCAATCAATTTATCGAGCGCTCCTGGACCGTTGACAGTCTGATCTATCTGATCAGCGACAGCGATGTGATCAAGGGATATCCGGTGCTTCTGCTTTTCTGGTGGGCCTGGTTTCGCCGGAAGCAACCGGAGAAGGATCAGCGAACCGTTCTGCTGACTCTCCTCGGCGGCTTATCCGCTGTCGTGGTTTCCCGATTGATGCAAATCGCGTTGCCCTATCGGCCGCGGCCGGTATACGCCGCTGATCTGGACTTCAAGATACCATCTGCCCTTCCACTTGATCTGCTTTCCGGATGGAGTTCCTTTCCCAGCGACCATGCCTACCTGTTCTTTGCGCTAGCGACCGGCCTCTGTTTCATTTCTCCGGTCATAGGAGGCCTGGCGTTGCTGCACGCGGGCCTGATCGTATCGCTCCCTAGAATCTACCTCGGTCTGCATTATCCTACGGATGTCCTTGCGGGAACCGTGCTCGGCATCATGGTCATGGGATTGGTCTGGATGTTTCGATCCGCCTGCAGCATCATCACAGAACCGGTGCTGGCATGAAGCAGAACGAGCCCGCAGATCTTTTATCCGGTTTTCTTCTTCCTCACCGCTGAGCTGGCTCAGCTCTTTAAAGATACGCGCTGGCTCGCTGAGAGCCTCTGGCACATTGCCAGGCCTCTGCTTAGGACGATGACCGGATAAGAACACATATCCGAACAGGAAGCATTCGGCACCGCTGCAAATTCGTCACTTCCCAAGGTTTCACCGGGAAGAAGCACTCGCAACCGCTAGACAGAGTCCTGCAAGAGCTGCCGTAGATTCGGAAATTCTTGCTGTCCCGGATGCAGTGTTACCTCTGCGGTCTGCGGAGCGAACCTTAGCTTCGCGATCTTTCTCAGAAATCCTCCGTTCTCCTTCACCTACGAGCCACCAATGGACGCCTGTCAATCGATCTCGCCTCGGCGCCGCTGCCCGACCGAAACTCCGACCTCTTTACCGGTCCTTTGCCCGGGATGACTGCGAACGAATTCCGAAACGGCCGGCCAGAGCCTATGAGGCGATGTGGATTCGAAAAGAAGAAGCAATTCTCTCCCCGGCAGTTGGCGAGATTCACAAGGCAGGTTTCGCAAGAGGTTGCGTGAGGTCGCCACTCTCAGCCAATGCCGGTTCCAACCGCACCGCCTGCTGAAACAAGAGCCTGAATTCAGGATGACCGGCGCCGAGCTGTTCGGCCCGCTTCATCGATTTTTGCGCCTGCGTCGGTTGGGACATCTTGATGTAGCACCGTGCTTCATCCACATGCTGCTGAATCTGCAACAAGGTTGGTAATCGATCGGACCGGACTTTCTGAAAATATTCCATTGCCGGCTCGCAGTCGGCTTGGCGGATCTTTCCAGTGGCATAGTTACGGAAACTTCGGCTGAGACTTCTTCCGAATGCCAACAGGGCGTAATCCGCGAGCGGCGAATCGGGAGACGTGTTCAACAATTCTGTCAGGAATGCTTGGCCCGCTTGCAATTGGTCCCCTCGCTGCCACAGAAGAAATCTCGCCGCCTCTTCGCTGGCGGAGCCGGTGGCAACCAAAGAAGCGCCAATTTCATTCCCATCGACCACGACCACGCCGACCGCGGTTGACCGTATGCGTCCCTTTTGCGCTTCACTTTGGGGTCGATACTCGGCGGTAACCATATAGGTGCCGGGCCGATCAAACGTCCATCCCAA
The DNA here is from genome assembly GCA_963839785.1 of uncultured Nitrospiraceae bacterium. Taxonomy (GTDB): domain Bacteria; phylum Nitrospirota; class Nitrospiria; order Nitrospirales; family Nitrospiraceae; genus Nitrospira_A. The sequence goes on along the minus strand of CAWIWD010000021.1, from coordinate 193,186 downwards.
CGCGCCATAAAAAATGGGAACGGCCGTCGCGATGTCTTCTCCCGGAGCCAGGGTTATCCGAGTGCGTAGCGCATCAGCATAAAACAACGGCAGAAATACGAACCGAGGCCTGTTCGAGCTGGACACTTCAATTTGCAGCGTGCCAGTTTGCGGATCGAGAAACTTGGACACATCCACCGGTGTCGAACCCCTATTGACCAGCCGAGCCGTCGCGTAGACGGGCTCACCAAGAACCACGCTGGCCTTCCCGATCTCAAGCGCGAGTTCCAGCACAGATCCCGACGGCTCTTGAGCCAGGCTAGACCCAATCTGCGGCACGAGGGTCACCAGCGCGATCACGCAGGCACAGTAAAGATTCCTGTTGACGCGCATGGTGCGGCATCGCTTCATACGTCGATCCTCTGGCTCACTGACAATCAGTGATCGTTAATTCCTCAAGAGGGTGCGCCCAGGCTGCATGGTCATTGAAGACCCACGTGAACGGCGCGCCCCCGATAGCGCCAGGAAATTTGCACTGCGCAGGATGATTCTGCAAATGATCCTTGCTTTGATCCGAGAATCGGTAGACCGGGTCGCCGAGAAGGTCATCGCTTTGCGTCATGATGGACGTGCCGTCGCCGTCGCTGTGATGAAGATTGAAGGCATGACCGATCTCGTGCGCGGTCGTGCGTAAGTAGGCGAGGCCGTCGGTCTGGATCGTATTCATGCGATAAAAGATCGCAAAGGCCGACCTGGTATGGCCCTGCCACATCTTGCCCAGGATGAATTCCGGAATACAGGCATCCACAACCTCGCCGTAATGGTTCACGACCGCGCCATACAGGTGATAGGTATTGCAGAATTGGAAGGGACAGACGGCTGTCGGAAATAAGGAAAGATGGCGATGCCCATTTTCCAGCGTCGCTAATTCAGCATCACTGATGCAATCGTCTTCGGCGATGTTGAGCGGCAGAATCCCCGTGTCGTCTTCTTCCACAGTGAGCTTGATGCCCGCGTCGTCGTAAATCGTGGCTAATGTCACCGCTTGGCCACTGACCAGTTGTGAGGAGGGGAAGGCCGTTCCCGTCATGCGGTCGAATTCAAGGGATACGCAGGAGACCAGCAGGCAGGACATGAGCGGAGCAATCATCGTAACGAGGAAACGAGCCGGCGACGGTGTCACCATGAGGGCCTCCGGACGAGCCGTGTCTCGGATCGGAGGATCTCACAGTCGCACGATGATTCTTCCGAGACGGCTAGGATATGGACATAAGCTACGTTTTGCCGGTCCTTCTGTCAATCGGTCGCGCCCTGTCGAGAGACGTTTCGCCGCCAATGACGCCTAACGCGAGAAACACGGCATGGTCATTTTTTTATGCTGTGCTTCAATAAGTCCTGCAATCGATCCAGAAAACCTCGTTGACCTGCCTGCATCTTGGCTCGCGCCGTCGACAGATCGAACCAGCCTCCACGATCCACTTCTGGAAACTCCTGGGTTCTGCCTGACTTAGGCGGCCATTCCAGCGTAAAGGTATTACTCGTCAACGCGGCGGCATCAACGTCCCCATTTACCGCCCAGGCCGAGATCACTTTTCCGCTCGGTTGTTTCAGCGCGTTCAGTGGATGACAGGTCCCTTCGAGTGGAAACCCGGTCTCTTCCTGAAACTCACGCTTGGCGACCGCGAGCGGCTCTTCTCCTGTCTCGTACTCGCCCTTCGGGATCGACCAGGCGCCCGCGTCCTTTTTGGCCCAAAACGGCCCACCCGGATGAACGAGAAGGACTTCAATCTCCTCGTGACGCAGTCGGTAGAGCAGAATCCCCGCGCTGAGTTTTTTGGCGCCCATCTTCTGCCTCACTCAGCTATCGGAAAGACACTCAACCTATGCCACATCTGCCCTTGGACTGCCGATCCCTCACACTCCGCCGCTTACTCACCAGTATCGAATGGGATACGTACTTCGGATCTACTCTGATACCCGCCTCAACAACATGTCCCACACGGAGCTGCGAAAGGATATCACCATGTGGCCCTCTTCTGCCGGAGGTCGAGCGGAATCAGGCGTTTCAACCGTTGGGGGGAGGCAGCAGCCTCCGGCACGGTCACCGAGTGACTGCCTAAGAGAAGTCCCGTCGCGCCCAGTTTGTATGTTTCAGATCACAGCAGAAAGGGATACACCAGGAAACAGCAACGAAACGGCAGAGGAGCGATTTATTCTACGAGAGGTGAATGCCTAGCTCGATCATATTGGAGCTCTCGACACCTGCAACTTTGACAAGTTCATCGCGAAATGACCCCAAGCCGATCCAACGTAAAGCCGCTGCCAAAACCGATCTCTTCCGAAAGAATCCGTTGTACCCATCCCAGACCGTGCCTCTGATGGGGATGAGAGGACCGACTCATGCTTGACTGAATCTGACTATGCCAGGATGCGTTATTTCGCGTCCGGAATCTGCAAGGTGATGACAAGCGCTCGTCGATCGTCCGTAATTTGCGCCACGATCTTGTCACCGGTTTTCAGTCGCCCGCCCACCACACCTTCGATTTTTGTCTCGGGGGTCACCTTTAGGCGCTCTTCGTGACCGGAGAATTCCTTGACGACCAATTCCCCCTCCTCCCAATACATCACATCGGCCTTGATGACCAAGGCCGCGGTGGTCTGAGAACCCTCTAACGCCGATGCAGAAATGACTGAATAAAAAATGAGGTACAACGCGAAAAGAAGTGCCATTGCAGACCCTCCATTCTACTTAGCCTACCCATCCATGCTAGCACTGTCAATTGAATATACCGCTGGTGATAGATGACCTAGGATTCCCCTATTTTTTGAAGGAATGCGCACATGACCGGGGCAACACTGCCCCGGAGTGTAGTATCACTCCACCTTCCAGCCAGTCATCCCTCCACTTCAGGGCGGCATGACTACGTTCGCAACCACGCCCGTCGAACGAGGCCTCTATGAGGGCACGCGTTCCGAGAGCAAGGGAACGGGGCCACATCGCCTCGCTTCAACCCTTCTCAAGATCGTGCCTGTACGCTTCGTCACAACCGAGTCATGCTGCGCTGCCGGCCTCCAGTGAGCCCATCAAGGCCGCTTCAGATCGCCTTTCACCGGCTGCTTCCGGAGAGCCACCTGAATCATCACCTCTCGAATCAGCAATTCCAGCTCACGGTTCATGAGCACGATCGTCGCCCGCAGCATGTCTAACATCTGGCCACGGATAACCAGATCACTGCTGCGGTACGTGCCGCCGTCGGCAAATAAGAGCTGAATCCGCCGATGCTCCTCTTCGGAACCGGCCGCGCCGAGTCGGCCCTCCTGCCTCCAGCCGTTGACCAATTCCTGGCGAAAGGTCAGCTGTTTTTCGTCTTGCTCGTTGATTGGGCGGTTCAGAAATTCCCACACGGACGGGGGAATGTATTGCGCCGCCATCGGTTCTGCCCAGATCTCGCGCAACACATTGTCCGGATGCTCGAAGTGCTGCTCGCTTTCCTGATAGAGCGCGGAAATGCCGAGCGCCGCGGCTGCGGTACCGCCGATGATACCCGCAATGCCTTCACCGATTGACCCTACGAGGCTGAGCCCTCCGCTTGCAACGGCAGCCGTCCCACCAACGATCACCGCCAAGAGGGTCTGCTGCTTGATGCGGGCCTGCTCTGAATTCTTGAGTCGGTCTGCTACCTGATACGTTCGCTCGATCTCGCAGCTGACGTGAGCCGCCGTGCTGGACACGGCGATCATAGCCAGGAGCACACGGCCCAGGACCTCTTGCCGTAACGCCAGGAGCTTGATCTGCCGAGAGGAATCCAGCAGTGGCAGGTCCTCAGTCAACTCCAGTTGATTGATCAGGGGCAGCACGTCGATGGCATGAGCGGTTTGGATAGCCCGCCAGGAAAATGATGTCGGCAATCGACCTTGCGAGGCGCGAACGAGTGGGTCTTCTTCCGCTTGGTCTATGACATCGAGTGCCACCCGCCTGAGCTGCTGGTCCACATCAGCCGGCGCGCAGCGACGCTCGTTGGTCTCCGTCGTCCGCTGTTCGGATAACCCGGTCGTGAGCGCGCAGCCCGTACAGACCATGAGTACAACCACGGACAACAAGCACGACGACGAAACAGATCGACGTCCCGATCGCGCTTCACTGCGAACCCGCGAGGAAAAAGAAACCGGTGACGGAGAGCCGGATGAGGATGGAGTCGAATAGGAATTCCCCCGCTTCGGCCCGGCGGAGGATGACGAGCTGAGCGTGAGGACTTTCGTTGCGCGATCCTTCAACATTTTACTCCGAGCCATACCACGGAGCACGTGTTTCGGCATTTGAACCTCGTGATTGGCCGACCATCAGAACGACGAGCGCGTTCTTCCCTCCAGATGGAAACCGGTTTATTGACAGGGCACGAGTTTTTCTATGGCGCCTGGCTTCGCGCGTCAATCTTCCTTGTCTTCCATACCCCAACTGGTCACGAGTACCTCACGACCTTCGCCTGAGCGCAGATGTTCCGCAACTGCAAGCCGATCAACGCCGTTCCCAGCTCCCCAGTCGGATGTGCATCAAGCAGTTTAGTCGAGACTACCGCATCCCGCGGCTCGGTGGCATTGTCGGATTCGATCCGAAATACTTGTGCCATTCTGCCGGGATCGTAGGAATCACGAATCAACGCAACGGCAAATGCCTGCTGAAAGTACCCCCGCATGGCCGCAAGTTTTATTTAGTCCATCTTCAGTATTCGCGTCAGGTTCGCACGCGGGTTCCTGTTGCGCCTTGTGATTGTGCTCGCCCCTGTGCCTGACTTGCGAACAATCAATGAGCATTTTATTGTTCTTCAGGAGCCGCGTCTATCCCTGGGGTAGCATTCGCCCATCCTAGCCCCTTCTACCGCGTGTACCGCCTTTCCTTCACGGAATGGCCGAGGGCCCACGGGATTGGACGAGCGAAATCAAGCTATGGCACGCGGGCCATCCCAGGTGGGAAGAAAAATGAGCCTCACATTTGCGCAGGCGGCGAGATGGCGCCCCGGCCGTGCCTAAAGGTCTGTCCATTTGCCAGCTCTCACTCAAGGGAGTAGCCGCAGCGGCCTCTCACTGCGCGCATGGGCCGAGCACATTCTGATCGTGCGCGGCCTTCGAGCAAGAAGGACGGGGCGGCTGTACTCCCTCTCAACATTTCGACCCATCCATCCGGCAAGCCTCCGCACGATCGTTTAATCCCGAATTTCTCAAACTCTCATACGAGTTGTGCTGATACTCGCGTTCCCGATGGAGCGGCGTCTTCTCACGCGCCTCTGATGCATGCCCCCCGCCGCTGTTCCGTCTCGGTTGCCGCGCGAGGAGCACTTTGCGGACTTCGGTTTCGAAGTACCCGCGCGTTTGAGGGTCAGGGTCTTTCTGATAACAGGTATTGAGGAATGTGCGGCCTTCGCCGTCGTGACCCAGCGCATAGTGCGCAAAGCCGACGTTGCAGTAGGCATGGGGCGTGACGGGATCGAGTTTGAGCACCACCTCGGAATCCGTGAGCGCCTTCTGAAACTGATCGTGACGGCTGTAAATCTCAGCGCGCGATTTATAGGCGCCGACATGCTTGGCATCGAGGCGGATGGCGGCGGTGAAATCCTCGAGCGCTTCCCGATCCTTGCCCTGAAATTCCCGTAGGTAGGTCAACCCGCGGCCATAGTGCGCATCGGCCGTCGGGTGCAGGCGGATGGACGCGGTGTAGTCATTCAACGCCTGGGGAACCTGGCCGAGCATCTTGCCGGCCTTGGCACGGATGAGGAGCGCCTCCGCCTGATTCGGTAATCGACTGATGACTTCGCTGGCATCCTGCACGGCTTGGGCATAGGAGCCGAGGAAATACTGGCACCGGGCCCGCGCGAGATAGACCCCGGTGTTGTTGCGCTTTCGTTCGAGTACCTGGTTAAGGAATTGGAGGGACTGCTGATTGTCGCGGGCACTCGCGTCGCAATAGGCATCACGGGATGGCTCGCCGCAGGCGACGCTCAGGAAGACGCCGCACAGCGCAAGGGTAGTGCACGTATATCGACTGGCTCGTCCCATGCCAGGCCCCCTGAGACCGGCGCATTATCTTCCTGTAGAGGAAAGTGCGTCAAGCTGTAGATGAAAATAGGTCGAATTGTCAGCGCGGCTTTACGAGCTCGTGGCAAAGACAGGGAGGGTCGTTCGAGGTACTTCACACTCAACGTCAATCAAACCAGAGCGACAATATTCATGAAGACCCGCTCTATGAGCAGTTCATGCGATGCGGAGAGAAGGCCTGACTCAGCGAGTCGGTGAGTCCTGCACAACGATGATCTCTGTGCCGGATGGAAAGGCTGCGCCCAATCGAATCAGGCGAGATGGACCGCGCAGAGTAACGCGCATCGCATGCCCGCTCCATTGCCAATCAATGGAGCCACCGGGAAGCGCAAGGCCAGACACCGCCATCGGTTGCGAAAGCCAGGCCGGGATGACCCCGGCGCCAATCACGACCGTGGGTTCTGCTGCCTTCTCATCAACATAGGCCAGCATGTCTTGCTGCAGCTGCAGCAGTAAGGCAGCTGTCTCATAGTCCGGCGAGATGACCGACTCATTGTGCCATCCTCTCGCGAATTGCCAGCCATCGGCCAAGTCATCCGTCGTAGGTCGCGGCGCATCCCAGGTATAGAGGCCAGGTGAGGCCTGATGATTCCAGAGTTGGCGAAGCGTGGCCCACACGGCTTGTGGCTGCCCCGACCGTAAGGCCAGATGGCTGCGGGCCAATTCCCCGGCAGGTCCGCGATTGTCAGCCGGCGGACGATACGTGGGCAATGGTCGTCCCAATTGACTGCGGGTGGACGCGGGACGGACCACAGTCGATTCAGATGCGGGTGAAACGGTCGCGTCGGGAGCACCGGGCAGAACCTGTCGTTCCCAGCTTTTTCTTAATGCCTGTGCCTCGGTCCGCCAGCGTATCGCGTGTCGGCGCTTGCCGAGTCGGTCGGCAAAGTCAGCCGCCGCCAGTAAGCCACCGTAGCTGATGGCGTTCACGTAGAGTAGCGGCCATTCCTGTCCGACCCGTCCGACGATCAGGCCGTCACGAGTAGGCTCGGCCAGCAACGCAATCCTGGTCTGCCGCCCGTGGTTGAAGTTCTGAGGCGAAGGATTGGAAAACGGTTCCAGAACAGGAGCGCGGGCCGTGAGCATGCGCTCAATCAATTCTGTTTTCCGAAGGATATTCGGCCAGAGCCAGTCATCATGAACAGGGTCAGCGATGTAGGCGGCCGACTCCGTGAGCGCCCAAATCGCAAGTCCTGGCGCATCGGCCTCTGGCCCCGACCCGCCGCCAAAGTCATGCGTCGCAAGAAATGTGGACAGCACCCGGCTGACGTGAGGATCTCCGGCACGCGCAAGCGCGGTCATAATGTATGCCCCCGGCCTATGCCAGGCGCGATGGAAAAGGACCGGATCGCCAGGCCTGGTTTCATTATCGACCAAACTCATCATGAGGTGAGTGATCTGCGCATCCATGGAAATTTGAAAGCGCGGGTCAGGCAGCGTCATGCGCGCCCGCGCCGGCGCCGTGGGGAAATATCCTTTCATTTCCAATGGAGGCTGAAGATCGCTCAGCACCACGCGTATCTCTTCGCCGACCTTCCCCGATGTCCCCCTAAACGTCAGACGCGCGTATCCCCAGCCCGACTCGCCAGTCCACGAGGTGCCTGGTACCTGTTCGGTCATCCATTCCGACGCATTTTCATCCCCCAACGCGACGAGGTCGGGAGAAGGCGTTGCGCTCACGGTCCACCGGTGGTTCACCGCCACCTGTGTGCCATCCCAATTCAGTGAGGTCACGGGGCCGCCCGCCGGCCCCACGCTTCGGATGAGGATCGCAGGGACATGCGTCGTGTGATTCTTGAACCGAAGCTCCCAGTGTGTGGCATCCAGCCGTGACCACGTGGCGTCATAGTACGGTGTCCGCGTCGCTATGGCGGGAACCTGCGGATGGGTCGACGGCGCAAATTCTTGCTGAATTTCGCCGAGCGGCACCGTGTTACTGTTGACCACAGGACGCCCGATGTCATCGCACAGCCAGAGCGAGACGCCGAAACTAGGGGTACGGGGACTAAAGTCCCCGCCGGGCTCGTGATAGGCTGCTCCTCCCTCCGGAGTTCCCGGGACGGCCAATGGCACATGGCCGACCGAGCGCGGCCACGGCCGGTTCGGATCGTTTCGCATCATGCTGGTCATGAGCGTCCGCTGCGGTGTGAACTGCGTGGCCGACTCCAACGCCTCCCTGAACTGCTGCCAATTATTGATTCCGGCGCACAGGGCAAGGAGGGCGGCGAGAGCAAGCACCAGCGGCCGTCCAGGGCTGGTCGCGCCGAGCGCGGCGACGGCGATGAGCAGCGGGATAAAATTCAAACTGTAGGCGAACGTTTCTTCTCCATAAAGCATGTGCAGCGCGAGTTCGAAGACGAGCAACAGCCCCAGCACCACCCGAAACCGAAGGTGACCATTCATGGTCGTCAATCGCCATAATCCATTGAGGAGAAGCGCAGACCATATGCCGACGGCGGCGACGCCGAGTGGACCTGTGGATCCCGGCCCTGAAAATTGGAATGTCAGACGTTCAGACAATCGGAAGGAATCATCATTGATCTGGGTATATGCGTCGTCCTTAATGAACCGAACGGCAGGCGCAATGAGGCTATGAAACACAAACGAGGAGGCGACGTTGATGGCGGTCCCCGCCTGCGGGTGGTTGATGAACGACGTCTCCCCTCGGCTGCCGATGAAAAACTCTGCGCTGGGAAAGATGATCTTCTGCACCCCCCACAGCAGCACGACCAAGCATAAGGCGTTGACAGAGAGCTGCGCGGTTTGCCTCCAGGGCCACCGAACCAGCGTCACCAATAAACCGGCCATCCAGTTGGTAACGGTCACGCTGAGTGTGAGGGCGCTGGCCACCACATACACCGCGGCGCCGAACGCACGTTGCTCGGCAAGCAAGAGCAGCACGAGCGCGAGCATGATTGTGAGCGAGCCCCATGAATACGAGTTGGGAACCGGCAGCCAGAAGAGCGCCGAGGCGCTGCAGACCCCGAGCAGGGTGAAGACGAGAGCATCCGGCTTGCGGCAGCCCAGAAGGCGAAGCAGGACATATAGTGTTCCGGACCACAGGCCGCCGATCACACCCGTTACCAGCAGCACGGCTTGTAGCGGACTGATCGACAGACCGTGCCTGACGCCATACACGGGGATGAAGGTGAGCAACGAGAAGAGGGGATGCACAGATGTCCGATAGTGATCGTCGTAGATCCGGGTCATGTTTGATACTTCCCGAAGCGTATCGGCTTCAAACCAAAAGTCCATCGACTGCAGCAGGAAGGAGGGTTTGAGATCCGTGATGACCAGGCAGGCGAGGGCGACCACCATTCCCAACAGAATGGCCAAGAGCCCATCCGCGCGATCTACCCTACCGGCCAGCTTCGATGGATTGACTGTGAGGGGCATGGCTCGGCTCCACGGGGCCATCGGTCACATACGATTTCCTTCGTGAACGGTGAAGCGGATGTGCGGTTTTGATGGTATCCATGTTGGCCAGGAGAATCGATCGAATGACACATCACACACGACCCGGGCGCCGCGCTAAAAGATGACCGATTTCAGGGAAAATTGAGGAAGGCTGCCGACGATGCCGGAAACAGGAGCTGAGGTCAGCCGATGCGAGTGAATCCTCTCAAAAGGGTCTCAGCTCAAATTGCCGAGCCGGACGCTTAGGCCGGAATTCGAGATCATGCCTCACTCTCATACCATGCAGGCACGTCGTTCCTTTGAGCTGCATGGGAAGTATGTGCGGCACGGTCGCGATGTCAGCTTACATATTTGATATCGCAGGCGCTATCGTAATGCCAGGTTCGCTTTCTGGTAGCTAGGCAGAGCCCTAGCCATAGAGAGACGGAGCGTGAGTTCGCGGATAGTGCGTCACTATTGAATCACCCACTAGTCGCCAAGCTATAGCATCTTTAATCAGAGGAACCTGAGCCATCATTCGACTGTGCGCACTACAAGCGCCTCTTACAAGGAATCTCTAGATGCGCGATGCGGGAAAGAAGCCTCTAGCTCGGCAATGGGTGGATGAGGTAGCCGACGGGGCGCTGTCGAGTGGGTCCATCGTGAGTCGGTCCAGTTGCTGAACACGACCGTAACGGCATCGGATCATTCTTGTTGAAGAGCGACAAAACATGCCGGCTTGGAGCTGAACTTATCCAAGCCCACCTGCGCCAATTCCCATCCACTCCTGTGATATGATGACAAAGCGAAGAGACGAGAGGACCAGCTATGTATCTCTCTCAGAGGGCGTCCACCTTCACGGTTCTTTTTTTCCTTCTCTGGCTGACCGCTCCAGCTCTGACTGCCCGACTCAGCTTCGCATCCACTCACATCTACAGCTACATCGATGACGCCGGTGTTCAAACTTTCACCAACGAGTTTGACTCCATCCCTGACAAATACCGCAACCAACTCACACAGCGTGAAGACGAGGCGCCGTCCCTTGCTCAGCCTGCTGCCACCAATGCACCATCGCCTCCATCCGCCGACAGGAGGACGGTCACGGCCAGCGGGGAACATCGCATGAGCGATCACGACACGCGGACAGATGCCGTGCGCTTGGCAATCGAGGCCGCGAAAAAAGACGCGCTCGAACAGGTGGCGACCTACCTGGAAAGCGTGACCGAAGTCCGAAATATGGATGTGACGCGGGACGACATACGCTCCTTTACGGCAGGCATCGTGAAGATCGTGAACCAGTCGATCACGCCCAGACTGGAGGGCGGGGCCATGGTCATTCGCGCCGACCTCACGGCCGAGATCGACCCTCATGAGGTCGCGCAGGCCATTGCGGCGCTGCGCGAGAACGACAGTGCCAAGCATGAACTTCTGGCACTCCGCGCCGAAACGGATCGATTGCAGGACCAGCTGGATGCCACCAGCCGAGCCCTCGCCGCCGCCCCCTCGTCTGACGAGGTGCAACAACTCAGCCGCGAGCGGGAGGACCTGCTCAATGAACTGCAAGCCACCGGTCTCGTGTCCCAAGCTTGGACGAGCGTGGTCTATGCTACGCCGGGAGTCTACTCCTCTCCCTGGATCGGGGTGGCCGGAGCGAACGGCCTCCTTCTGCAGGCGCAAGGCCTCTATCCCCGGCATCGTCATCTTCCGCTCGCACAGCACTACATCGCGGCGCAGCCTCGCTGGATGCCACCCGCAACAGGAGGAGCCTCCGCATTGCGGCCGCGTCACACATTGTTGGTCCCTGCTCCGCCCCATGCGCACAGCCATCAGACACCGCCGCTGCTGACACCCTCCGGCGTGCCTGCAAAGGTTGGCGACATCGTCAACCTCCCCACTCCGCGCTCCATTCCGCCGGCGATGCATCAGTCTGCTCCTTCCTCCTCATCCACGAACTATCAGCTCCATCCCTCACATTTCTGGCGCCCTAGCCCCCCCAACATTCATAATGCTCCCTCTCCTACTCCCCATCCAAACGCATCTGTGAGTCCGCAACACTTCGGCGCGCACACGCATTCCAGCGGAGGAGGACCTTCCTATAGTGGAAGCGGCGGTAGCCGGGGAGGCCGCGGCCGCTGACGCACGCTTTCGCAGATAGCGGCTTGCACACGAGAGGATAACTGACTGCGGCGACGGCGCGATGATCTCACAGCATCACGTGATCCACGATCTCCCTCTCGTCATCGTCACGTATCTCATGCGAAGGCCATTCGAGCGATCTGACTGCATTCGGTCCGCGTCGTCCGACACCGAGGCTCCTGACACACAGCCATTCGGGTTGATCCAGCATGCGTATGCGATTGTCTCGTTCATGCGACCGCAGCCGAAAAAGGCTTGATCTCGACCGGAAAGACATGCTTGACTGGCTTGATTGATTCGTCCCGCATCATGATGGAGGGGTTTTGCATGCCGTCAGGAATATCCCGCACTCTCTATGTGCTCCTGATTTTCTGTCTATCGATCTCATCTCACGCCGCCGATGCCCCCGAGACCAGCCTTGCTCCCCTGAAGTTTCTTGTTGGAGAATGGAAAGGCACCGATGCTGACGGGAAAGCCTACAAAACTACCTATGCGCTCAGCTCGGGAGGGACCAACCTGACTGAGACTCTCACGCCAGCCGACAGTCCGCCCATGACAACCATGTACTATAGCGACGGCGACCAACTGATGCTGACGCATTACTGTTCTCTCAATAATCAGCCCCGCATGCGCGCAGGTGGAGTGAAAGAGGGCGATAAGGCCATCAATTTTGCCTTCGTGGATGCGACGAATCTCAAAAACCCGACCGATGTTCACATGCATCAACTGTCGATCGAGGTGAAGGATCACGACCATTTCATTCAAACCTGGATGCTGAGCAAAGCGGGAAAAGACGTACCTAAAGTATTTACCTTCGAACGGGTGAGGTAGCGCATGTATGCTGTAGCCATTGCCGACAAGGAGATTCTTTGATGCCGACGCCAATGCCGGCAGAGGTGATTGAGGCCCAGCGCAAAGATTGGAACCGCGTCGCGGGAGGCTGGGACAAATGGGACCAGTACTTCAGCCGGAATATGACCTTTATCAATCACCGGCTCGTGGCGGATGCGCGATTGCGCCCTGGCATGCAGGTTCTGGATGTGGGATCCGGTACTGGGTATCCGGCCTTGCTTGCCGGTGAGGTCGTGGGATCAAACGGCTCAGTGATAGGAATCGACCTCGCCGAAGCTATGTTGGCCGTGGCGACCCGCAAGGCGCAGGCCCTTGGAATGAAACAGGTCACCTTTCGAACGGGGGACGCAACCGCACTTCCTTTTGATGCGGGATCATTCGATGCGGTGATCAGCCGATTCTGCTTGATGTTTCTGCCGGAGATTCCGAAAGCCCTAGAGCAGATCGCTCGCGTGCTGAAGCCGACAGGGTACGTCGCAGCCGCCGTGTGGTCGGCGCCGGACAAGAATCCGTTCCTTCGGATTCCAATGGACGTGATCAAGACGATCACTCCCTTGCCGCCGCCTGATCCGGAGGCCCCGGGGATCTTCCGCCTCGCCAAGCCAGGCGACCTGAAAGGAATGATGAGCGGTGCCGGCCTTGCCACGCTTAGCGAAGAAGAGTTTCTCGCCGACGTGACCTATGCCACGGCAGAAGAGTTTTTCAGCAATTTGATGGATATTGCGGCACCGATTCAAAACCTGTTCTCAAGGCTGACGCCACAGCAGAAATCGGAGGCCGAGCGAGGGATTATCACCGCCGTGAATGCGTACCGTCGTCACGACCGGATCGTCTTGCCGATCGCCGTCCGAGTCGTAGCCGCCCGCAGACCTGAACGCTGACAGGCAACAATTCCACCCCGCCGAACAGTTCATCGACGGGGTGGATCGTCAGCCTGCGCTAGTCTTTCATCTTCTCTTTCATTTCGTTCATCTTGCCCTTGGCTCTCTCGCCGGTGCCCTTCACATTTCCCTTCGCCCGCTCCATAGCCGCGCTGGTATCATTGCCCTTCATCTCCTCCTTCATCCCCTTGACTTCGCCTTTCATCTCCTCGGCATCCGCCTTCATCTCGCCTTTGGCCTTTTCCATCTTGGCCTTGGTTTCGCCGGCACCCGCAGAGAGCGTGAGACCCGCTACCATACAGATACCAATAACTGCTGCCGTTACGAATATACGCATACCGACCTCCGAATAGGGTGACTGTGAAATGCCAGATCCAATGTTGCTTCAGCATTGGAGAACACCACACTAGTGAAATCCCTAGTTCTTCCTGAAACGCCGAGGCGGTCAGGCTCGCTGTCTAGCAAACATTTCTTTCACGGTCTGAATAGTATCTGCCTGCCCAACCGACTTATCCGGACGATATCGTTTGACTCGGGCGAATCGCAGGGCGAGACACCCAGGATAACGCGACGATTCCTGTATGTCGCTAAACACAATTTCGGCAACCAGTTCGGGCGTCCATACACGACGTAGCCCTCGTGGTGAGTTTGGAGCGCAAGGAGTGCCTCGGTTTGCCGGCGAAGCATGTCATCGGTTAGCCCCTTGAAGGTCTTGCCCAGCATGACGAGTTGCCCGGTTCGCTGTCCCTCGCCCCCGGGTGCAGATTGGTGAGCCAATTGATCCGACGACCGCTTCCCCACTCTGCCGCCAGGACGACCAGGTCAAGCGTCGTGGCCTGCTTCAGCTTCAACCACTGGGCACGGCGTTGTCAGGCCACATAGGGTGCCGCTAACGAGTTCGCCATGCTTCCTTCATGCTCTGCCGCCAAGGATCGTTGGAAAAACTGCCGAGCCTCTTCAGCCTGATTCGTGAGCAGCCGTGGCACGGCGGCAGCGGACACCGTTTCAACGAGCTGGGCGTTTCGCTCGTGGTATGGCCTGTCGACCAGCACAGCCCCTCTAAGTAGAGCACATCGAACATGAAGGCGTGAGCGGAATGTCTGCTGTTCATTCCTCAACGTTCTAGCTTCTTCCAAGGCGACGCATCGTCACCTGAAATGGATGCGGACGTCCGTCGGGCCGGAGCGCCAAAGCCTCTCCATCCAGCATCGCGTCCCGCACCGGCAAGCCCCGCGCCCAGTCAGTGAGATCAGGCATTCGCTCGGTGACATCCTGCAATTGCCGCGTGAAAATGCGGTCCTCATCGCCGCCCTTGTGGACTTGAATATGCGCCTCCTGCGAGAGATACCCTCCGATGTTACCGGAGAAGATGAAGGCTTGCCGGATGGCTCTCGTGGCCCGACCCGAAGCTTTCGCGACGGCATTGAGCAGCAGGCCTTCCAAGGCGGCTTGGCGGATCACCCCAACCAGCAGTCGTGCCAGGAACTGCCGTTCGTCCGGGTGGCGCGAACAAACAGACGGCCGGGTCGGGCCGTCCTCCTTTCGTTCGAGCCAGGCCCCCGCTCGGTTGCCACTCCGGTCAATTCACTGTCGACATCCGGCAGTGACAACCGTTCACCGATGGCCGGACCTTCGGCTATGGATTTCTGCAGCACAGCCCATCCGACACCTATTTTTCCTGCGGCAACGAGCGCAAAGGTACAGCGCCGCTAGCGTTGTCTCATGACCATGGGTATGCCTAAGAAGCGCTGCGAGTCGATGGACCTTCTCGGTTTTCTTGGCAGTGGCGCGAACGAGTTTCACCGCCCTCACCAATTGTGTCAAGCCCCATGATTCACTGTACCGGCGCATACCTGCGCGAACAAGCCCAGTCCGATCCTTACATGCGCGCCTACGTGGACCTACGGGGCCGGACTCAGGAAATACCGGTTGAATTAGCCGGCTGAATCGACCAAGCTGGTTGTACGATGGTCGAACCCCCTAACAAAGGAGGCGTCTTATGCGACAGGTTTTACTGGCCGGTGTGATCGGGCTGGTGATGCTCACCACCAGCGGTTGCAGCTATCTTTTCTATCCGCATGCGAAGGAATTTACCGAAAAGGCCAAGGGCGCCGACACCATCGAGACCCTGATCAATCTGACCAACATGATGGAGACGACCGCGAAGGCCGGTCAAAACGGACGGGGGGACGATCAAGCCTTCAATGACCTGCATAACCAGTGGCATGCCTTCGACAACACCATTTGCTGCGTCGACAAGGACAAACGCGAGACGCCGGCCTATGCGTTGGCCGTGACGCACAACAAGGAGTTGCGGGCAATTTTCAAACGAGTCTGGAAGTTTAAAGACGATCAACCCCAACGCAGCCAGCATCTCGAACTCTTTGCTACGGAGGTGCGGGAACTCCGGGAGTCTCTGCAGGCATTGAAATGATACGCACAATGTTGCACAGTGCGCCGCAAGTAATGAGGATGGCGTGCCATTCTTCAGACAACGGAGCGCGCGCCCGGGGCAAAAGTTTGTAGAGATCGCGCATTCCTACTGGTCTAGGTCGGCCGTCCACATCGGACGGCCGATTGCGAAGGAATGATTTTTTGTCTGATCGGCTTGTACGCCAGGAATCCGATGAGGCCACCCCGACGCAAGCGCAGTGACAGTTTCAAAGACTTTGTGTTCGATCAGCTCAGCGCGATGCCTGACATCACCGGCAAGGCCATGTTCGGCGGTTATGGCCTTTATTTTCAAGGGCGGTTTTTCGCCATCATCCATAAAGGCCGACTCTTTTTCAAAACTCATGACCTGACGCAATCATTCTATCGCTCACGCGGCATGCAACCGTTCCGTCCCAGCCTGCGGCATACTCTCGCGCGATATTATGAAGTACCGCCGGATATCCTTGAGGATCCTCAAGATCTGGCGGCCTGGGCTCGTCATGCTGCGGTCCCGCCCAGCGCCCAACTCCCACTCCCGTTCACGACACTCTGCGGAGATACCGTCAGCTATGGTGACTTGTCCGTGATTGCAGCACCAGCAGCGTTTCTCTCGTAGGATCGCAGATGAGCCTTCCAGCACTTCCAACCGCGCCGACCCTCTGGACCATCGGCCATTCGACCCGAACACAACGAAGAGTTTATTGCGCTGCTGACGGGCGCAGGGTATCGCACGGCTAGTCGACGTTCGGCGGTTTCCGGGATCGCGACGCTACCCGCATTTCCACTCCGACGCGCTGGCGGAGAGTCTCACCGAAGCCGGGCTGATATACCGACACGAGCCGAATTTGGGAGGCCGACGAGTGGCGAGCCCGGACTCCCCCAACAAGGGATGGAAGAACGCCAGCTTTCGAGGGTATGCGGACTATATGCAGACCGGAGAATTTCAGGAGGCTTTGGGAACCTTGATAGCGGAGGCCGCTCGATCGCGAACGGTCATTATGTGCGCGGAAGCCGTCCCTTGGCGCTGTCATCGGTCACTGATCGCCGACAGACTCCTGACCAGCGGCTGGGATGTGTGTCACATTATGGGACCGAGGCCAGGTTCAGCCACATCGCCTCACGGCCTTTGCCGTCGTGCAGGGTCGATCGTCTGCTCTATCCCCTACCGTCGGACCAGGAAGCCCCGCCTCGTCTCTTCTGATTCTTCCGCTTCATTGCATTCATGAGGCAGTCTCTCCAGACTGGCGGCCATGTGGTATCGCTTCCTTGCCGATCTTGTGCTGATGCTCCACCTAGTCTTCGTGTTGTTCGCGGTGGCGGGCGGTCTATTGCTGCTGAAATGGCCACGCCTCATGTGGCTGCACCTGCCGGCTGTGGCCTGGGGCGCCCTCGTCGAATTCACCGGATGGATCTGTCCGCTTACGCCGCTAGAAAACACGTTGCGAGAGCTGGCCGGCGCGGCGAGTTACAACACCGACTTTATCGAGCGCTATCTCCTGCCTTGGCTGTATCCGGCGAGACTGACACGCGACATTCAACTGATCCTGGGGATGATCGTGATCGGCGTAAACGTCCTGGTCTATGGATGGTTGTGGCGGCGTGCGTGGGTGAGAGATCCGCGGTAAACGTGTCGTGCTGTCTTGAGCGCCCGCTCAGGCAGCCTGCGACGCCTTCATCACATCCTGAGCCATACGCACTTCCCTCAGTCCGGCTTGAATCAGTGCGAGATTGACGACCCAGGCGACGAAACCCAAAATGACGTACTTGAAATAGAATGGCAGGTTAAACGGTGCGTTCCAGGCCATGTGAAGAGACATGGCGAGCAGGAAGATCCGAACAAATTGGGAATCCTTGAGAATCTCGAGGCTGAAGGCCTGATCGCCTCGCGCTCGCCAGAGCGCCGCCCCCACCATTGAGGTCCACACCACGTGGAGTCCCAGCATACTGAGCAGGCCCCGGAGCGTGATGACCTGCAGCATGGCCTCCTGTCCGTAACTCAGCCCGGTCAATAGCGCATATCCGGCCGATTCAAAGGCCGAGAAGCCAGTCCCCACAGCAGCGCCGAACAGCAACCCGTTCAAGGTCCAGCGGTACTTCGTTTTGTGGATGACCAGCAACAACGCCGCCGCCTTGCCGATCTCTTCTACGATTCCCGCGCTCATGGCACCGAGCCAGGTTCCGAGGTCCGTCCACTGAAAGAGAAAGAGCGAGAGAATCAGCGACATGATTCCCCCGAGCATGACGAGTTTCACGACCTGATACAGGGACACATTTCGGAGGACGTTCATTTCAAAGAAGAAGATCAGAAGAGACACGGGAATGAGGAAGGTGCCGGTCATGATCAGACCCGGTAGGAGTTTCGGGTTGTGAAATTCCTCGACGGCAAACACGAAACACACATAGACGAGCACAGAAAACGTAAAGGTTTTGAAGAATACCCAGGGTTTGGGCCAGGTGGTGTCGACAGCCGACAGGGGCGGCGTGGTGGATGGAGTGCCGACAGTGAAATGTTCCTCCACATGTTCGTCCGATCGCGAACGAAAGACCTCGGAAAACATGTCCCGCGCATCGAACCCCTGAATTTTCTCCACTCCCGCAACCGAACTGATGCGGCCCGTAATATCCTCGAACCACCCTTCGGCGGATGAGGCCGTCGCGGCCGCGCCTAGGCGCCACAACGAGCGGCCGATACGCAGCTGCTGCCCCGGCAGAATGCCGACCTGTTGCGCGCGTTGCCCGTCGACGAAGAGGGGCGCATTGCCAATCGACTGGCAGAGCGGCTTTTCACCCTGCAATTGGAAGAGGGCATGGCGGTCAGCGACATCCTGATCGTCGCTGAGGAGATCGCATTGCACCGACCGGCCCAACGTGGACTCAGTCGCTTTCAAGGCGAGGCGCTTGCCCTTATCTGGTCCGGAAAAGCACGTCAGGATAACGGAGGAGGGAACAGGGCGAGGCTGATCCATGGCAACCCTCTTGGAGCTCGAAACCGGCGGCTCCGCACTAGGCACCAGCCGGCGAGCGCTAGTGTCCGTTCCTGAGACAGCCCCTGTCAAGGCCCCCACTAGACGGAAAAAACCGCCCCCCATTGAGAAACATATCACCTATTTTTCACCTGGCAATCCGACGGAGCCCTCTCTCCGTAACAACAGCTAGAGGCCAACTGAGATGAAGATACCGGCCGCCTCACTAACCAACCAGGAGGTCGCATCATGTTTCGACGTAGGGGTTCTTGTGCCATGATTCTTGGATTCGCCTTGGCTCTCTCCGCCTGCAGCAGCATGGAAACACCAGGCACTGCATCGGCAACTCAGAAATCACTCTATGAAAGGCTGGGCGGCAAAACGGCCATTATCGCCATGGTAGATGATTTCGTCGGGCGCGTCGCGGCAGACAACCGCATTAACGGCAAGTTTGCAAATGCGAATATCCCCCGCTTGAAATCCATGCTGATCGATCAGATTTGCCAAGCCTCCGGGGGGACCCTGCACCTACACCGGTCGTGACATGAAAAGCACGCATGCGGGCATGGGCGTCAGCAGTAGCGATTTCGACGCCCTGGTAGGCGATCTCGTCGCTACGTTGAATAAATTCAAGGTTCCAGAACGTGAAAAAAATGAATTGCTCGGCGCGCTCGGCCCGATGAAGGGCGACATCGTGGAAAAACCGATGGCCTCGATGCGATAACCGATAGTGCACTTCTGCTCTCGTCACCGGTCGGGTAGCCGCGAGGCTGCCCCGGCCTTCTCATTTGCCGTATACTGTAATCCGACTCACAGATCAGCACGTCCCGTTATATTCCTGAATAACACGTCATCTTCTGATCCATCACGGCTGTTCGTCTATTGGACCACTCTGGCTTGGCCTCAAGAAGGCTCAGCATGAACTCCGGGGTGCCGATGAATGTGCGACCGTCATGGAAAGAAGATACGGAGTGAGGACGGTGATGTGGACCCGCGTGCCACAGGCCCCGCTTCGGCGACTCCCGCTCAAGAATTCAAGGCAAAGAAGCTCTCTGAGAGTCCTTACCTTGTACAATCACCTTCACGCTTGTTGTGGATTTTGACTTGCCTCATATGGAAAGGCAGGTAGAGGGATGACACCTCATGACGAGAATGGAAAGCTCCCGACCGAGGAGCGTCCCCGTTCGGGTCCTGATCATTGCCGGGTCAAACCGCAGGCGATATAACTGCCCTGGCGTCGATTCAAGGTCACGCGCGCTGATGCTACGCATGGCCGAACGCTTGCCGCAGGATTGGGGAAATCGACTACGAGGACCTCGGCAACGTGTACGGGCGTGAACGCATACAGAGCTGATGCCTGCGTGTCTACTTCCATGGCCCTGTGTGTCTGGCCCTGCAACTGCTACGAGCCGGACAGTAAAGCTGAACGGACTTGATGTGGAACCTCAATCTCTATGCAAGACTCGACTTGGCCGATGCCTGGGCGATCATTGGCCCCGTGAATTGGTACGGGCCGACTTCCAATCTGAAGCTGTTCTTTGACCGGCTCGTGTGCATGAACGGAGGCAATCCGAGGGAGGACCTGATTGAGCATAAGAACCCGTAGCTTGCCATGAAGCTTGAGCACTCTCAAGAGTGGAAAAAGTTGAGCATCAACCATCTGGAGGGACGCACAGCCGCGTTTTACTGCTACGGCGACGGAGGCGGAGATGAGAAGGATCCCAGCGGGCGACCTGAGATCTTGAGACACTCACAGTACTTTGAGCCAGAAAAGGAACCTTTTGAAGATATGCGAGACGCTTATGCGCCTCTCGTGTGGCAGTGCCGGTATGGAGGAGTAGAAGTACCTGATCCCCTGTGGCGTTACGTGGAGTTTGGCCGAGGGAAAAAGTACAGTGATAACCAGGCAGAAGATATGACGACAGAGCCTGACGTGTTTCGCGGCTTCGATGACTGGACACATGCATTTGCCGCGTTCGTCGGCAAGAAAGGAAGGGTAGAGCCGGGGCAGTATCGCGCGTATGGATACCAGGCGCCGGGGCACAAGATGGCTGATGTCCAACTGGCATGGAGAGATATTCGAATGAGGTTTGGACGACCGCCTGAAGGATCATCCCCAGCCAAGCAGCAAGAGGCGGGCCTGAATCAAGACGTCACGCTCTCGCCTAAAAAGGGAGAGGGAGAACAGCTTCGAGAAGAATGAATTCCACTCACCGTGTCGCACACCTACACCGGTCCAGCGGAGACTGCGAAGCGAGTTACCATGACACACTGGCTCAGCAAATATTGGAAATGGCCCGCGGCGGGGCTTGGGCTGATCGCGCTTTCAGTGGCGGCATCTTTTCTCCCGTTTGCCCAGTGGATCGAAACGATCAGCGGATGGGTGGAAACGCTCGGGCCCTTCGGCGTCGTCGGCTTTGCCCTTGTCTACGCGGTGGCCACGCTGCTTTTTATGCCGGGGTCCGTACTCACCATCTCCGCGGGGCTGATCTTCGGCGTCGTTCTCGGCATGCTCGCGGCATGGAGCGGAGCAGTGCTCGGGGCGTCGCTGGCGTTTCTCGTGGGACGCTATCTTGCGCGATCGAAGATCGAGCAACAGACGAAGAACAACGAAAAGTTCCAGGCGCTCGATGAGGCGATCGGGAAGCGAGGCTGGAAGATCATTGCCCTGCTGCGACTCAGCCCGCTCATACCCTTCAACATCAGCAACTATTTCTATGGCATCACCAAGGTGGGCTTCTGGCCCTATGTGCTCGCGAGCGCAGCCGGCATGCTTCCCGGCACGCTCCTGTACGTGTATCTCGGGGCGGTCGGAAAGGCCGGAGTCAGCGGGGGCGGAGCGGAGCAGCACAGCCCGCTCCAGTATGTCTTCTTCGGCATCGGGCTCCTGGTGACCATCGGCGTGACGATCTGGGTGAGCCGAATCGCGAAACAAGCGCTTACACAATCCGGGGCGATAAAGGGCGATGCAAAGAAATGACCTTGCAGCGCGACGGCGAGATACCCTATCCCAGGACGGTGATCCCGACTGCCACTATAAGTGGCGTCGGGCGCGGCATACATGGCGGGACACACCACTGGTGTTGAGCTGATGTCGACGATCCCGCTGCCGTGGTCATTAAAAAGTTGCACGCTCGAAAGATCGCGGTAGTACGGAAGTTTCTCTACACGGGCGGGAGGACGGCAGGACCGATCATGCCGTAGAACTTGGCCTACCTATTTTTGGCGCGGAGTCTCCCCCGGATGAATGGCGCCTGTGGCGCCTAAGTGGAAATGGACATGGTTGAAATAGATCGAACGCCCTATGACGAAAGGAAGAGTCGGCCGTGAGTCAGCCACGCACGGTGGTTCTGGTGGGGGCCGGCCATGCCCATCTGTATATTGCCGCCCATGCCGAAACGTTCATCGAACGCAACGCGCGGTTGGTGTTGGTCGATCCTGACGAGTTCTGGTACTCGGGTTTGGCCACCGGAATGCTGGGGGGCATGTATGAGCCCGCCGACGGCTCAGGTCAACCCGCGGGCACTGATCGAAGCTCATGGTGGCGAGTTCATTCAGGACCGGGTCGAAGTCGTGGACACCTGCGCGACGTCGGCTGGGCCTGACAGGTGGGGACGATCTGAACTACGACTATGTGTCGATCAACGTCGGCAGTCGGGTGAATGCGGACGCCATCCCTGGCGCGGCGCACGATCCCAGCGTTTGGGCGGTCAAACCTATCAGTAATCTGTGGAAACTGCGCGAGCATCTGGAATCGCGATTTCGTGCGGGTGAGACGCCGCGTGTGGCGGTGGTCGGCGGCGGGCCCACCGGTGCCGAAGTGGCGGCCAATCTGGCGGCTCTGGCCACACGTCATGCTGTCGAGCCGCGAGTGACCCTTGGCTCACCTCAAGCGATCGACTGATCGGACAGGCCCCGGCTGGTGCTGCCACGAGCGCTTCAGCGAAACCTAACGCGACGCGGCGTTGTCAATCCGCACGCGCACCCGAATCGCCCGTCGCCAGGGTACATCGTTGAGCGCCGAAGACGGTCAGCCGCATCGACGCCGATTTCGGTCGTTCTGGCGACCGGACTCGAAGCCAATTCGCTCGTGCATGAAACGGGCCTGCCTACCCATCCCAAGGATGGTCTGCGTATCAACGCCAAGTTGCATTCGATCGCCGACGAACGGGTGTTCGCGGGCGGTGATTGTGCCGCCATGGAAGGCTTCGATCTTGCCCAAGCTGGGAGTGTTCGGTGTGCGCCAGGCTGCCTACATCCACGCCAACCTGCTGGCCAGCTTGGAAGGCAAACCACTGGCCGAATACGAACCCCAGAAACGCTATCTCGCCATCCTCAACCTCGGCGACGGCACCGCCTTGTCGACGTGGGGGCCGTTTTGGTGGAACGGCCGTTCCAGCATGTGGCTAAAAGACTTTATCGACCGGCGCTTTCTCGACGGCTACCGGCACCATGAGGGCGATCGGCGCCAACGTTAAAAGACATGTGTTGTCGCTCGGGTCTGTCCACCTCTCTATAAAAACGAGATTGACCTGTATCGGAAGGGGTCGATACGCTCAAACATATCCCGATAGGTTACCTTGTTGAGGAGAAGGACATGCCGATTCTGGCGGCAGACAACTCCGTCGGTCGGGTGGCGGCAGACCATCCCCATGATGGAAAATTTGCTGATGCGAATTTGCCGCGCTTGAATCCATGCTCGTCGGTCAAAGGTAGCAAAGCTCCGGCGCCCGATGTTCCCTGACTTCTCGTTCGGCCCTCAGCCTCCCGTGTTTGTTGACCTTCCGCCTATTCTCTTGATAGATCAATTCGGTTGTATTATCCCTTTTGACCGCAAGGAGCGTATGGCTATCGACGACATTGAGCAGAAAGTCAGCGACCGTTATGCCCGGGCCGCAGCGACGGGCGAACAGATGTGCTGTCCCACAGGCTATGACTTTACTGACCTCAAATCCTTTGTCCCAGAGGAAGTCCTGACCATCTCCTATGGGTGCGGCACCCCTGCCGGACTCAACACTGTTCAACCTGGCGAAACCGTGCTGGACATCGGGTCCGGCGGCGGCATCGATTGTTTTGAAGCTGCTCGCCGCGTCGGCCCGACCGGCAAGGTCATCGGGATCGACATGACCGACACGATGCTGGAAATCGCCAGCCGAAATGCCCCCCTTGTCGCCGCCAACCTGGGCTATGAGGCCTCGAACATGGAGTTCCGGAAAGGCATGGCCGATGCCCTGCCCGTCGAGGATGCGAGCGTCGACCTGATTATTTCCAATTGCGTGATCAACCTGGCGCCCGATAAGCGGAAGGTGTTTCGCGACATGTTTCGAGCCTTAAAGCCGGGCGGGCGCTTTACGATCTCGGATATCGTGGCCGATCAGGTCGTTCCGCAGTACCTGGTTCACGATTCGGCCAAGTGGGGCGATTGCCTGTCGGGCGCCTTGCAGGCACAGGACTATATCGGCGGCCTGGTGGATGCCGGTTTTCATGCCGTGCATCAGATTAAATCCACGCCGTGGCAGACGATCGATGGCATTCATTTTTTATCGGTCACGCTCACCGGCTACAAATTCGGCCCCCCCACCGACCATGCGGCACCTTTCTATGCCACCTTGCGAGGTCCCTTCTCCGCGGTGACGGATGAACTTGGCCAGCAATACCGACGGGGCGTGCCGCAATCCATTGATCCCCGTACCACGCAACTCCTACAAAGTATCCCGCTTCAGTCGCTGTTCATCGTTGACTCCACGCCTACCTTCATCGAGAGGACAGACCCGCGATGGTGCGCCCTGCTTCCGGAGCCAGTGCCCTGCCTGTGGGAAGGAGACTATGCGATGCTCACCGGCCCGATCATCCAAGCGGAAGATGACGATCACCATCAGTACTACCGGGGCGTTCCGCTCGAAATCTGTTCCAAAACAACGCGCGTCCTGACACAAGACGCCTATGGTTCCCACTTCACGATCTACAACCGAGCTTCGACACGTGTACAGGGCACCGAGGTGAGCTGCAGCCCAACCGGCGATTGTTGCTGAGCGCCAACAGCGGCGATGTGAAAGGATCGATTCGATGGGTCTAAGCCTGCTCGCTCGACGGGACCCGCTCGCGACGCCTTCGGAACAGCTGCGTCTGTTGGCAGACGACGACAGCCTGCCCGCCGTTCGAAACCGCACTCGATCACGCCGGGCTCTTTCCTTTGGAGGCAACTGGTATCACGACCCTCCAACTGAATGTCGGAAAGCTCTGTAACCAGACTTGCCGCCATTGCCACGTGGATGCCGGTCCGGATCGAACGGAAGTGATGTCGAAAGACACGATGGATCTCTGTCTGAAAGTCCTTGCTTGCACCGATATTCCCACCCTGGACATTACGGGCGGCGCTCCTGAACTGAATCCTCACTTTCGCTGGCTGGTCGAACAGGCTAGTTGGTTAGGCCGTCAGGTGCTGGATCGGTGCAACCTGTCGGTGCTCCTCCTCCCTTCGCAAGCCGACCTGGGAAAGTTCCTCGCTCAGCACCGCGTGGAGATCATTGCGTCGCTGCCTTCCTATCAAGCGTCTCAGACGGACGCTCAACGCGGTGAGGGGATTTTTCACAAGTCGGTGGAGGCCCTCAGGCTATTAAACGACCTCGGTTATGGCAAGGAAGGAACCGGACTGACGTTGAACCTCGTATACAACCCGGTCGGCGCGTTTCTCCCCCCGAAGCAAGCAGGCATAGAAGCGCAGTTTCGGAGGGAACTGGGGAGGCGGCACGGAGTCAGCTTCACGCACCTCTACACCATTACTAATATGCCGATCAGCCGGTTTCTGGAGTTTTTGAGGGAGAGCGGCAACTACGAAGATTATATGGAACGGCTGGCGGCTGCGTTCAATCCCGCAGCGGCGGCAGGCGTGATGTGCCGCTCTACACTCTCGGTCGGATGGGACGGCACGTTGTACGACTGTGACTTCAATCAGATGCTGGAGTTACCGGTCTTGCAGGGAATCCCTCGGCATATCCGAGACTTCGATTTGGCATCATTACACCACCGACGGATCGCAACAAGGAACCATTGCTATGGGTGCACGGCAGGGTCCGGGTCATCTTGCGGCGGGGCCTTAACCCCATAGTAAACACGCACCCTTGCTACATTCATCCATCTCGCTCGCACCCCGTCCGGCACGGTCCGAATTCGGTAGATGCTTTTCTATCGACTACTCAACCCAACGAAAGTAGTTGAGAGCTGCGCTTCGCGTATTCCCTGGCAGCCTTGATCAGAGCGAAGGCGACTTTGCCTTCACAAGCCTGGGCTTTGAGACGGGCGACCGCCGGACCACTTGCTTGATGGTGGGCCATTGCTGCTTCTTCACCGGCCGCAAGGTGACTGGCTTGCCGCTTTTCGCAGAGCGGTACAGCGCCTGAACGATCTGTACGTCAATGAGCCCCTCCAAACCGTTCGGTTCCGGCTCGGTATTCTTCAAAATGCACTGTGAGAAATAGACGAGCTCAGCCGCGAATTGGTCGCGCGGAGGGAACTCCCGGATCTTTGTTTTTCCGTTGAGAGAGATCTGTTGCTTCAGAGAGCCCACATATTCGTATGCGGGATCCATCCGAACGAGGCCTTTGGTTCCCACGAGGTCGTATGCGGATACATCGGCCGACCCAAAGCTGCAGACAAACGTGGCCAAGCGGTCCCCCGGAAAATGTAACAGCGCGGCGGTCATTTCATCGATCTCTTTAAAGCGCCGATTTTCTCCCTGCACCGAGACTGCGCTGACCGAGGTTGGATTGTCTCGAAATAGATACCGCGCGGCGTTAATACAATAGACCCCGATATCATAGAGAGTGCCACCACCCCGATGGCTTGCTCAACCGAATGTCCCCTTC
This sequence comes from uncultured Nitrospiraceae bacterium, assembly GCA_963839785.1. Taxonomy (GTDB): domain Bacteria; phylum Nitrospirota; class Nitrospiria; order Nitrospirales; family Nitrospiraceae; genus Nitrospira_A. The sequence goes on along the minus strand of CAWIWD010000021.1, from coordinate 166,591 downwards.
GCGTACCTGCATCGTAAAAACCGAATTGAACAGTCGCAGGTTACCGAGTTTTCCTGAACGGGCCAGCTGAATGGTATTCAAGTTGGCCTCTTCCAGGTGGAGCCGGTAGGCCACCATGAGTTTGACGTGGGCTTTCTCAGCGGCCTCGATCATTCGTCCGCATTCCTGCTCGGTCACGGCCATAGGCTTTTCGCACAACACATGAATGCCGGCTTTCGCTGCTCGCACAGCGTATTCACAATGCAAATGGTTCGGAAGCGCAATGTACACGGCATCGATGTGCCCATCACGTAAACATTGGTCATATTGCTTGTAGGTATACGTATGCGGAACGCGATATTTTCTACTGATCAGCCGCAGCTTCTCCGGATCGTCCGACACGAGCGCGGTAACATCCGAATTGGATCGGGCGTGGGCGAACGCGGGTAACACCGCCACCTGCGCAATGTGACCCAACCCGACGATGGCATAACGGATGCGACTGGCTCGGCGGCGATTCGATAAACGCAAGGTAGTCGGAGATTTAATAGACACCGTTCGTCGCGGCACAATCTTCCTCCACGTATAAGCAAGAGTAGTAGGCAGCTGCTCAGGACGCAGCTAGCACTTTCCCTGGTCTTGCTATTAGGAGAGGGGACATCTCGACGAGCGAATGCCGGCACGCCCTGCGGCAGCGGCCGGCACCCGCCCTCATTCATCGTGACTATTGAAACGTGTACCGCACGCCGAAGATCATGCTGATGGCAGATGCCTCGCCGACATCGGCGGCATTGCGCTTCCAGGCCACTTCAGTGTTCAACATCAATCCTTTTGGAGCGCCGGAGAACCAGTTCGTGAGCGCATAATCCAGCCCGCCCGCCGTTCTCCAGGCAAAAGTGTCCTTCACGTCCTTCGTATTGATGTTGACCCCGATGCCGGTCGATAGATATGGAATGAGACCACCGATATGGCCGGGACGATACTCGAGCAGAAGGGGCAGGAGCGTAATGGTATCCAAAGATCCACTGCGTCCTTCAAGGCCATGCCTTTCCCACTCAAGCATGGACCCCAGCCTGAACCACCGGTTGATACCGTACAGAGCTTGAAAATTGAGCGCTGGCCCGGTGGTGTTCAGACTGCTCGGTTGCGTGATAAAACTTGGCCCTACGCGGAAACCCGCCGTCCACTTTCCCGGTTCGGCCATTCCTTCGTGGACCCATTCCGCCGCGCCACCATCAGCAGGTGAGAACGCCAGCACCACACCCATCAACAATCCTACCCGCAACAGCTTCTGCATGGCCCGACCTTCCATTTCAACCTCCATAAATGTAACCACCGTTGAACACCTATCTGGCGGCGCTTATATCATGTGAAGGCCGGCCATCGCACTAGGAAGAACGATAGGATTGACCGCTTCGGAAGAGCCCGCAGTTGGTTCCTCAAGCCAGGGTTCTTCGTATCTTCTTCGCATAATGGAGGTTACCGGTCCTTGTGGCACCTTATTACCTGTTGCTCGCCATTGCTGACTTTGTTAAGGTGTACCGTTCTCCTTTTTTTGACCTTTTACAGAAATTGAGCCACGTATGGTCTGGGACCCTAAAGATCCCTGGAGCAAAAAGGGCGATGACTTAGACCAGGCCTTCCAACAGGCCCGAGGCCAGCTTCGCGACCTGATGCCTTCCGGTGGATTCCGCAATCTCTTAATCGTCGCGCTCGCCATTTTTCTCATTTGGCAAAGCGCCTTCATTGTGGCGCCGGACGAAGAAGGTGTCGTCAAACGCTTTGGCATTCCGGTTCGAATCGTTGATCCAGGCCCTCACATCAAAATTCCCATTGTCGAAAGCGTGCTGCAGCCCAAGGTCGCCAAGCTCCATCGTGTGGAAATTGGATTTCGAAAAGATCGTCAAGGCCGTCAGCAGATGGTGCCGCAAGAAGCCTTGATGTTAACCGGCGATATGAACATCTTGGCGATTGAATTCATCGTCCAATACAAGATCAAAAGTTCACGGGAGTACCTGTTTAATGTGGCGGATATCGACGAGACGATCGGGAAGGCGGCGGAAGCCTCGATGCGGGAAGTGATCGGCAAGAGTAAGATCGACGAGGCCCTCACCACCGGCAAAGCACAAATCCAGAACGACACACAGGAACTCCTCCAACGAATCCTGGACGACTACAAGACCGGCGTTCTCATTGCCGCGGTGCAACTGCAGGATGTCGATCCGCCCGAAGCGGTGGCTGCCGCATTCAAAGATGTGACGAATGCCAAGGAGGATCGCGAAAAATTGATCAACCAAGCCCAGGGATACCGTAATGATATTACGCCCAAAGCCAAGGGTGAAGCGGCGCAATTGATCAACCAGGCCAAAGGTTATGCGCAAGCGCGACTCAACCGATCGCAGGGCGAAGCGAATCGATTCCTGGCGACGCTGAAGGAATACAATCAGGCCAAAGACATTATCAGCAAGCGAATCTACATCGAGACCCTTGAAGACGTGCTTGCCCCACGTCGACAAATTTGTCCTCGACGGCAAGGGCGGAGATCGCACCCTGCCCTTTTTGCCGCTTGACCGGTTTACCAAACCAGCCCCATCCGGCGCTACGCAGGAACGGACGCCATGAGCAAGCAAGGATTTATTCTGGCCTTTATCGGTATCTTTCTTGGTCTCCTCATCTTAGGCGCGTCCCCCTTCTACGTTGTCGACGTGATTCAAAATGCCATCGTGGTGCAATTGGGAAAGCCCGTCCGAAACGTAACCGAGGGCGGTCTCTACATGAAAATCCCGTTCATTGAGGAAGTCACATACTTCGATAAACGACTTCTGGACTACGATTCCAACGCGCAAGACGTCATCACGCAGGATAAGAAGACGCTGCTCCTCGACAACTTTGCCAAATGGCGCATTACGGACCCGCTTAAGGTTTATCAAGCGTTCCAGAGCCAACGCGGCGCCTTACAACGATTGCACGACATTATTTACTCTGAACTGCGTGTTGAACTAGGACGGCACGACCTGGCAGAAATCGTTTCTTCCACCAGGGCTCAACTCATGGCGGTCGTCACCCAGCGGGCGAATGAAAAAGCATCGGCCTATGGTATCGAAATTCAGGACGTCCGCATCAAGCGAGCCGACTTGCCTGAACAAAATGAGAAAGCGGTGTTTTCCAGGATGCAAGCTGAACGGGAACGGCAAGCAAAGCAATACCGTGCGGAAGGCGCGGAGGAAGCTCAAAAAATCAAATCGGAAGCCGAAAAAGATCGAGAAATCATTCTCGCGGAGGCTTATCGAGAATCAGAAGAACTTCGAGGCGGCGGCGACGCGAAGGCGTTCAGGATTTATGCCGATGCCTATCGTCAGGATCCCCGTTTTTTTGAATTTACCCGCACCATGGAAGCCTATCGCAAAACCCTTAAGGACAAGACCACCATTCTCGTGAGCCCGGATTCTGAATTCTTCAAGTACCTGAAGCAGCGCTGACCCCCTTGCTACGCGAGCCCCACAATCTCCCCAGCCAACGAATCCATATCTATCCGCTCCCCAGCCGGCCTCTTCGGCAAGCCCGGCATCAGCTGGATCCCTGAGCATACGGCAGTCAGAAACCCGGCGCCTGCCAGAATTCGCAGCTCCTGAATAGGCACGGTGAAACCGGAGGGTCGCCCTTTAAGAGTAGGATCGTGTGAAAGGGACAGTGGTGTCTTCGCCATACAAATAGGCAGGTCCTCGAATCCCATTCGCGTCGCAAGTTCGATATCTCGTTCCGCTTGAGCTAGAAACGAAACTCCTCCAGCGCCATACATCGTCGTCGCGATGGTTTCGATCTTCTTTTTGATAGGCCAGGTCACATCATACAGATGTGTGAATTGCGCGGCGCCTTGTTCAATGACCTTGACGACAACCCGCGCAAGTTCCTCCGCCCCCCGCCCTCCATCAGCCCAATGTGTAGACACCGCTGCCGCCTCCGCGCCCGCAGTCTTGGCCCGTTCGCACACCCACTGCAATTCATCGGATGAATCATTGCTGAAGGCATTCACCGCCACGACCACCGGCACTCCGTGGGCCCGTACATTGGCGATGTGCTGCTCGAGATTGGCAAAGCCTTTCTCTAAGGCGCTTTGATTCGGCCCCGTCAATCCGATAGGCAACGGCGCTCCAGCTTTCGCAACTCCACCGCCGCCGTGAAGCTTCAGCGCCCGGAGTGTGGCCACTACTACCCCAATATCGGGACGAAGGCCAGACGTGCGGCACTTAATATTGAAGAATTTCTCGGCGCCTAAATCGCTCCCAAACCCGGCCTCTGTGACCACATAATCGGCGCAACGCAAGGCCAATCTGGTCCGAAACAATTGAACAATTTCCATGGGCGATATTGCCGAACGGCCCCGCGTGGACAAACGCAGGTGTCCCTTCCAAGGTCTGCACCAAATTCGGCAACAATGCGTCTTTCAGCAGCACCGCCATGGAGCCAGCGCAGCCGAATGCCTCGGCTCTGGCCAACTCTCCGTTTGCTTTCAGACCAACCAGAATTTTGCCCAGACGTCGGCGAAGGTCCGCATGATCGGTCGCCAAGGCTAGCAGCGCCATGACCTCCGAGGCCTCCGTGATCACGAACTGCCCAGATCGTCGATCAGGCTCTGCGCCGATGAGAACATTGCGGAGTGCACGATCACTCACGCCAAGCGTTCGGGGCCATCTGATACCGTCCGGATCGAGCTGAAGCGCATTTCCATGAAAGAGATGATTATCCACAAACGCCGAAAGAAGATTATGGCTGGAGGATACGGCATGCGCATCACCAGTAAAGTGCAGATTGATATCCTCCATCGGACATACCTGCGCTCGGCCACCTCCGGTACCGCCACCCTTAATGCCAAAGACCGGCCCCAGAGAGGGCTGTCTCAATGTAACAACGGATCGGTGGCCCAAGCGAGAGAGTCCCATGCTTAATCCAATCGCGGTCGTCGTTTTTCCTTCCCCAAGAGGAGTCGGATTGATGGCGGTGACAAGCACGTATCGCCCGATTGGACGCGTGCTGACGCGCGATTCCAACCGAGTGGTCACCTTCGCCTTATAACGACCGAAGGAGATGAGATGTTCCGAATCAATGCCTAAGATTTGCGCAACCTCGAAGATAGGCTTGAGAGTGACAGACCGGGCAATCTGCAGATCATTCATGGATGTCCTCGTTTCAGGAGTTTCTCAAATGAGAGATATACATACGTGGATGAAGCAGCTAAATATGCGGCACCAATGGAAGACTTTGGCGAGCTGACCCCAGAGGAGCTGCGATGGAGGCAATAGATTGAAACTGCTGAGAGATGTAGTGCAGGGAGACGGAGTGGGCTCAGCCGGACGTGTTCGATGAATCGAGGCGATTAATCCAGAATGAATTTGGTCGGATCAAGCGACTGGCCGTTCTTCTTCACCATGTAATGAAGATGCGGACCCGTTGATAGACCCGTACTTCCAACAAGCGCCACAACATCCCCTCGCTTTACACGTTGACCTTCCTTCACCAATGGTTTGGAAAGGTGCCCGTAGATAGTCTCAATGCCGTAACCATGATCAAGCTTGACCATATTACCCATTTTTGAGTCAAACGACACGGTGACAACACGTCCAAGTGCAGGGGCTTGTACTGGGGCATTCGGTGATGCACCGATGTCTAGACCATCATGCCAGGCGGGTTTCTCAGTAAACGGCGAAACCCGCGGACCGAAGGCGGAGGTGACCCATCCACGCACCGGCCAAATAGAAGGTGTTGACGCCCACTGAGTAGAACGCTGCTCGGCGATTTGGGTAAGGCTTTGCAGAGCTTCCTCTTGTTGGGTGGCTTCCCGAACAAGAGCATCGATGCTTTCACGAACCTGCATTGCAATTTCTTCAATGTTTTCTGTCGTAAAATCGGCCTCGTGCTGGTTCATATCCCGAACTTCTGCCACCTGTTGGCGCGGTTCTAGCATTGACGCGGCAAGACTCGCCCCCTGCGTAGTCTCCTTACCATCCGGCATGGGGCCATCGTCACCGCCTCGACCATTGGCTAGATCACCCGCGGGCTTGTTCGTATCGATTCCCAGCATGACTCGAAGTCGTTGATTGACCTCTCCCATGACCGATAGCCGCTTTTTAAGATCATCAATCGCGGAGGAAAAGGCTGCCGTTTGCTCACGGGCTCCCATGGCCTCGGCTCGAAACGCTGACAACTGCCACACCTCGCCAGTGCGAATCACGTAATGGGAAATAACGAGCAAGTCCGCGACAATCAGAATCGCAGCCAAGATCAGAAGTTTACGCATGAACTTCCGGGGAAAACTAAAGCGAAGCGGCTTCGAAGATGACCCTCGAAAGACGACGATAGTATAGGCATCACTCGTATCGGCCGTTTGCTGGCTCATAGGACGGTCTCCCCTTCACGAATTGGCTGGGTCTTCAGGTCAACCACTCCTGCAGTGTACTAATCTCAGACTGGATGGTCAACCCTTTGTTTTCATTTATTAATATATTACAATCAACTACTTATGAGTTTCCGCCTTGATCCAATTCAAGTATGGAGCGGACCCCCTTATAATGGGAAGGGCGATAATCTCGGGAACACTGTAACTGTGGTGCTCTCGAATAACGGTTTCTAGCTCCGAGAATCGCTCCAAGGTGGTTTTGAGGATCATCAGACATTCAGTCTCCACTTTCACCGTCTTCTCCCAACGAAATATTGACTGAACGCCTCTCACGATATTTACACAAGCGGCCATCCCAGAAGATACGGTTAAATTTCCCAGTTCTTCCGCCTCATCAGCTGATGAGGCCGTCACGAGCACGACAATCTCAGATCCCTTAATCTCCACGGCCGCCATACCTCATAATCACAAAGCAATTAGTCATGCCTTCACAATTCTATTACAGCCTGCGAAACAGTAACGGTAACGCGTTATCAGTGATTATGCTTTCATCTCACCGCCGAATCAACTAATCCGTAGGCAGGATTTGTACACTTCAGCAAAAAAACGACTCCTTCACGAAGAGCGTGTTCCCTTCGGTTGCAGAAATTTACTCTCTGGCTCTTCGGTGTTCAGTGCCCATAGCCTGAGCTCTCCAAAGAAATGAATACCTTGCCTGAGGAGCTGTCCGCACGACGGATGAGAAATGCCCCCGAGTTGACACCCCTTTTCTGGCTCCCTTATTATCCGGTCATACAGATGGAGGTGCACTGATGAGTTTTACGATTACGCCCAAAGATCTTAAGTCGAGGCTGGATAAAGGTGACAAGCTTGTGCTTGTCGATGTTCGCGAGCCGTGGGAATATGCCCTGGCCAAGCTAGAGGGATCTGTCCTAGTCCCGTTGGCAACTCTTCAACAATCTCTAGGCAAGCTCGATCGCAACGCTGAAATTATTGCCTATTGTCACCATGGCATGAGAAGCGCTGATGCGACTGGATTTCTACTGCAGCAAGGGTTCGGAAACGTCAAAAACCTGATCGGCGGCATTGATGCATGGTCTACCCAGGTGGATCCATCCATCCCTCGTTACTAATCCACGTTTCTACCCAAGCTGCTCGCGAAAGTATTCGACCGTCCGCCGAAGCCCCTCGCGCAAATCAACCCTGGGTTCCCACCCAAGGTCGCGGTGAAGCTTCGTGGAATCAATCACGCTTCTCGCTTGCTCTCCTCTCTTCGCCGGCCCATGTACCTCTTTGAATTCGACTTTGGTAAGGTCAACGACAATTTGGAATAGATCGTTGACGGAGGTCTCAATACCCATGCCGACGTTGTACACTCCTTCAACGTCGGCGCCCATGGCCATCAAGTTTGACTCCACGACATCTTCGACAAACACAAAGTCTCGCGTTTGTCGGCCATTGCCATTAATCACCGCTTGTTCCCCGTGCAGCATCTTTTGAATAAAAATTGCGACGACTCCGGCCTCCCCTTCAGGATCCTGCCGCGGCCCATAGACATTGGCATATCGAAGACTCACCACCTGAATCCCGCTCAGCCGATGGTAGTAGGACAAATAATGCTCCCCGCATAACTTGCTGATGCCGTATGGAGAGAGTGGCTGGGTAATATGGCTTTCAGCCGCAGGAAAGGTAAGCTGTTCTCCATAGATGGCTCCGCCGGACGATGAAAAAATGACCTTTCTCGCACCATGCTTCGAAGCCTGTTCCAGAACATTGACAGTCCCGAGGACATTGACCTGCGCATCGAACATGGGGTCTTCCACCGAGCGCCGGACATTCATCTGCGCCGCCAAATGAAACACCACCGACGGCCGTTCATTCCGAAAGATCCGTTCCAATTTTGGATTTTCAATATCCAGCTTGTAGAATTGTGCTGCTTTGGGGACGTTTTTTCGCTTTCCCGTGACGAGATTATCAACGACCACTACGTCGTGGCCTTCTTGGAGTAGGCGATCCACCACATGTGACCCGATAAATCCTGCGCCTCCTGTAACCAAAACTTTCATACGTGCCCTCGCCTCTCCTTCACGACAAACTTGAACAGACCCCGCACCGATGAGCGAAGGTCAGCCTACACCTTCTCCATGCATCGGCAAAGCGTTTTCATTTTGATATCGCGGTTGAATCGCTCTGCCACGCCGCCGAAACCACGCCAGCATTTCCCGGTTCCCCTTGCGTCCATCAATGGGCGAATCTATGCGGCCTGCCAACTCCAGCCCCAGCTGATCGGCACAGACCACCACTTTCTGAGCCGAACCCTCGCGCAATACCTCATCTCGAACGATTCCTCCCCGTCCGACAAGACCTTTTCCCACCTCAAACTGCGGCTTAATCAGCGTGATGATTCCTCCTGAATCAGTCAGGTAGGGCACCACACAAGGGAGCACGAGCGTGAGTGAGATGAACGAGACGTCGATGACGATCAAGCTGATCGGATCCTGAATAAAACCCGCCTCAAGATACCGAATGTTCGTTCGTTCCTTGAGTGAGACACGCGGATCCTGCCGAAGACGCCAGTCGAATTGTCCATACCCCACGTCAACGGCATAGACCCGCGCCGCGCCACGCTGCAGGAGACAATCAGTGAAGCCTCCAGTGGAACAGCCAACATCAAAACAAACCAATCCCTTCGGCTCGACTTGGAAATGATCGAGCGCCGCAGCCAATTTCTCGCCGCCGCGGCCGACGTAGGGCGATCCTCGCCCAGCCACCACCACCTGAGCGCCGGGCAGAATGGGTTTTGCCGCCTTATCAACGAGCATTCCGTCCACGCGCACCAGGCCGGCAAGAATGAGTCGAGCGGCATCTTCACGACTTGTCACCAACCCTCGGCTCACAAGGGCACGATCGAGTCGCTCGCGCTCTGGACGTATTTTTTGAATCATAGTAACGCTGGAGGATGAGGCGCTGAGGAACAGGCCCCGTGCTCGAACTTACGCACTGACCGCACCGTCACTGAGAACGCTCGGACTCATCGTCACCCACAGTAAACGCTTGAATATGCTTCTTGCCATCCTTTTCCTGAACCAGGATCTCGACTTTCCGTTCAGCATCTTCCAGCATCTTGAGGCATGTTTTCGACAACCTGATCCCTTCCTCAAAAATCTTCAGCGAGTCATCGAGCGGCAGATCGCCCTTCTCCAGTTCAGCGACGATCGTTTCCAATCTCGCCATGGCATACTCAAACTTAATCGCGGCCACACCATCTCCCTTGCAAGTTCGTTTAGGCACGCATTATTGCCCGCCCCCTCAGAGAGGTCAAGATACGGAGCGAGGCCACACTTCCTTGACGAGGCACAACAGCCGTCCTTCAGAGAGTCGAGCGTGGAGGACCTCTCCAACGGTCACCTCTGACGCTCGCCGCACGACCCGTCCCAACGGAACGCCTTGAATGACACTGTACCCCCGCCTGAGGATCGCTAAGGGACTGAGGGCATCCAGAGCGGCCATGCGCGCTTCCACTGATTGCCTCCGGTGAACAAGTCCTCGGCGAGCCTCCTGCTCCAGCCGCTTGCACAGTTGCGAAAGCAACACGACCGATGTCCCAATCTTGCTCCGCGGACTCTGTGCCAGCAGGGCGTGATGACACTCTGCCATTCCACGATGCAACAGGGTCAGACGCCCTGTGAGCGACCGCCGCAGCACCTCGCTCAGTTCATCCAGCCGCTGAGCCTGTGCTTGCATTCGAAAGCGCGTTTCTCGCAGGATTCTGAGAGACGTATCCACGCGATAGCGCTGCATGACTACTGAAGGTCTGCATCGTGCGTCGCAGACGCATGTTCACCTCGTTTAGTCGGTCAAGAAGCTCATCTAACACCGGGACCACCGCCTCCGCTGCCGCAGAAGGAGTCGGAGCGCGATAATCGGCCGCAAAGTCCGAGAGAGTGACATCGATTTCATGCCCCACCGCGGAGACGACCGGCACCCTGGATTGGACGATTGCACGCACCACCACTTCTTCGTTAAAGGCCCAGAGATCTTCCGAAGCTCCGCCGCCTCGGCCGACTATCAGCACTTCTACCTCTGACACCGCACTCAAGGCCGTTATCGCGGCGGCAATTTGTTCAGCGGCCCCCTCCCCCTGAACCGGAACAGGCGCAATGAGGACATGAACAAGCGGACAGCGTCGATAAAGTACGGCGAGAATATCGCGAATGGCAGCCCCTGTACTTGAAGTCACTATGCCGACCGTTCTGGGGAAGGCCGGCAAGGGACGCTTACGGGCTTCTTCGAACAGCCCTTCACGCGCTAACCGTTCTTTCAGCTGATCGAACGCCAACTGAAACGCCCCGATCCCCTGCGGTTCGAGCGAATCGATGACGAGTTGATACTCGCCGCGAGGCTCGTATACCGAAATGCGGCCACGCGCAATGATCGCCATGCCTTCTTGGAGCGCGAACCGGAGCCGCGCGACCCCGGACCGGAAGAACACGGCGCGAAGCTGGCTTTGCTCGTCCTTTATGGTGAGGTATAGGTGTCCGGAGCTCGGCGTACGAAGATTGGAAACCTCTCCTTGAATCCAGATATCCCGGAATTGCCCCTCAAGGGAATCGCGGATGAGACGCGTCACCTCGGACACGGAGAGGAGAAGTGGAAGGGAAGGATTACGCCCGGTCATGTCTTACGGAGCCGCACGAAAAAGTCGCGGGCACAACGATTAGTCCACCACTCGGATTCGTTCGATAGACAGGGCTTTGCCGAGCGCCCCATCCAGATCAAGCAAGATCGCGCAGAACACGGTTGGTCCCTGTGCCACTTCGAAGCGGCGCGGCATCCCCGTAAGGAATTTTTCGATCGCCAACTCTTTTTTGATTCCGATGACCGAATGGAGCGGACCAGTCATTCCGATATCGGTGATATACGCCGTTCCCTTTGGAAGGATTTGCTCATCGGCGGTCTGCACATGAGTATGCGTGCCCGCCACGGCCGTGACCAATCCATCCAGGTAATGCGCCATCGCCATCTTCTCGGACGTCGCCTCAGCATGCATATCGACCACGATGGCCGCAACCTGTGGTTTGAGACGCTCGACTTCTCGCTTACCAACCTGGAAGGGACAATCAAGCGTCGGCATGAAGGCCCGTCCCATCAAGTGAAGAATCCCCAAGGACTCACCACCCGGCGTCGTAAAAACATAACTCCCGCGTCCAGGTACCCCAGAGGGATAATTGGCCGGACGTAGGAGGCGCGGTTCACGAGGAAACACTTCAAGGATTTCTTTCTTATCCCACGCATGATTTCCGGTGGTAATCACCGACACCCCGAGATCAAAAAGATCATCCATTAAGTCCGGAGTGATTCCGAATCCTCCCGCCACATTCTCCCCGTTACCAATCACAACGTCGATATTGTGTTTAGCAATGAGCTTGGGAAGCAGGCGAGCCACGGCCCGTCGCCCTGGCTCGCCCATGATATCGCCGATCATCAGAACTTTCATGCCTACTCACTCATTTCGCGAAATCGACAAACCGGCTCTCGCGAATCACCGTGACTTTGATTTGGCCCGGATAGGTCAATTCCTGCTCGATTTTCTTCGCCAAATCGCGAGAAAGTTGGAAACATTCCGGATCCGTCAAATCTTCCTGCTTTACAATCACACGAATTTCGCGTCCGGCTTGAATGGCATAGGCCTTCTGCACACCCTTGTGAACAGTCGCCAGTGACTCCAACTTCTCCAGGCGTTTCACATAGGACTCTAACGCTTCACGTCGGGCACCAGGGCGCGCAGCCGACAGCGCTTCCGCCGCCGCCACCAGGACTGATTCCGGACAAATCGGCTCCACTTGCTCGTGATGTGCCGCAATGGCATTCACGATCTTGGGACTTTCGCCGTACTTCTTGGCGAGCTCCGCACCCTAACATGGCATGCGGTCCCTCTTCTTCGTGACTCACCGCCTTGCCAATATCATGCAACAAGGCGCCTCGCTTGGCGAGCTTGACGTCGAGTTTCAGCTCAGATGCCATGATGCCGCAGATGTAGGCGGCCTCTCGAGCATGGTACAAATTGTTCTGGCCATAACTGGTTCGATATTTGAGCCTGCCGAGCACCTTGACCAACTCGGGATGAAAATCGGACAAACCGACCTCAAAGATGACCTTCTCGGCCTCTTCGATCATGAGCTTTTCAATATCAATCTTGACCTTTTCGACGATCTCTTCAATGCGGGTCGGGTGAATTCGCCCATCGTGCATGAGTCGTTCGAGAGATACTTTGGCTATCTCACGTCGGAGTGGATCGAACCCTGAAATAATGACCGCCTCGGGCGTCTCATCGATAATGAGATCGATGCCAGTCGCCGCTTCAATCGCGCGAATGTTTCGTCCTTCGCGACCGATGATCCGGCCTTTCATCGCGTCATTCGCGATCGGCACGACCGAAATCGTCGCTTCGTTCACATAGTCCCGCGTCACGCGTTGGATGGAAAGGGAAATGATCTCTCGCGCTTCGCGATCGGCATTTTCCTTTGCCTCTTCCAGCATCCGCTTCGCAAGACCGGCCGCTTCCAAACGCGCCTGGCTGTCCATTTCCTGAATCAGTTGCCGTTTGGCTTCCTCAGCGGTTAAGCTCGCCACCCGCTCGAGTGCCTCACGATGCTGCTTCGTAGCCTGGGCGCAGGCCGCTTCCTTTTGAGCCAAACCCTCCTCCCGCTTGAGGAGCTCCTGTTCGCGCCTGAGTGTTTCCTGATCGCGCTTTTCTAGAACCGCCACCTTCTTGTCGAGACTTTCTTCTCGTTGCAAGACCCGCCGTTCCGTAGTAGAAACCTCTGCGAGCTTAACTTTCTGTTCCTTCTCCAGTTCAATTTTTGCTTGGAAGACCAAATCCTTCGCTTCCAGCTTGGCTTCTTTCACCAAGTTCTCTGCTTCGCGCTGGGCCGACTGCACAACCTGCGCCGACTGATTTTCCGCCTCGGCTCGGCGCGCCAATGCTGATCGGCGTCGCAAGAACTCATAGCCAACGGCGCCTAACACTGCTCCCACCAATCCTATAATGATGTACGCAACGACGCTGAGAGAAATGGGAACCACCTCCCTTACGGCAGCGGGACAGCACGCTGTCACCCTGCAAATGATCGCAGCCAGTGTTTAGGGGAGCGGAGAGTGGGAAAGGACTACGTAAATGAGAAGGGAGAAAACTCTGCCTTCTGAGCCTGGAGACTGATTCGAGGAATCGCTATCGCTAATTCAAGCGGAGGGGTGGTCGCCCTCGACCCGAATCACTTCGCCTATCACCTCGCAAGCGAAGATACTCAGACCGCTTGATTGGGATAGGAACCTGTGCCGAACAGAGAGTGCCCCATGGTGTACGGGCGCGCATGTGCTCCCTGCTTAACAACACCGAGCTGTCATCCACCTGTCGCACAGTCGTACATACACGGGCCAGCCGGTCAACCCATGCCACCACAACCACACTGAACAGCACTATGAAAATCAGCGATTCCATATTCTTAGCGCTCAATAACTGTGTTCAGAATTTTCCGTCCTTATCCGAAGCTTCCTTTCCTCTCCAGCTCTTGCTGACCCTCAGGTCAAGACAACACGGAAACGATAACAAAGCAGTGAGGTGAAAGCAAGGTGAAACTCACCGGGACAGCATGGACGGCATTTGCTGATCGATTGACTCCATTAGGGACGCCATCCGGCGATCCGCGTCGGCCTCCCCCTGACGACTCTTGCGTTCTGACTCCATTAATTCGTGGGCAATATTGATGGCGGCGAGGACAGCCAGTTTGGCCGGGGTGGCAGACCGCAGCCCGGCCGCCACCTGTTTCATCTGCGTATCAACGATGTCGGCGAGCTTCTTCACGTAGGACTCATCCGCTTCGCCGGTGATGCTGTACCGCTGGCCATAGATTTCCACGTCAATGGTCTTAGTCAACAGCCACCTCCTTGGGTTCATCCATGCACTCCAACAGATCAATTTCGCCGAGCACCTTTTCGATGCGCGAGCGAATATCGACCCGCTCCTGCTCCCATCGTCGATTCTCATCGTCACGCTCCGCGACTCGCTCCCGAGCCAGTCGCAAGTCGTCTTCCAGCGATACATTCTTTCGTTTCAGGTCCTGAACGAGCTTCACCAAATCACGAATCCGAATTTCAAGGGCGTCGAGACGATCTAAAGTCATGGTATTTCCTCATGTCAAAGTGGGTGGTTCAAAAGACATTGCGACGGAGGCGAAATATAGGAAGTTCGCTCCGGCTTGTCAAGAAAACGGCCGCCGCTATGACGTGCCATTATGAAGCCGCCGATATTCCCCGTAACTGCGCAAGACTCGCTTCACATATAAACGCGTTTCTTGATAAGGGATGAGCTCAACGAACTCGTCTTGATCCCGTCCCTGGTGCACCGCAATCCAATTGTTGACCGCTATCGGTCCGGCATTGTACGCCGCCACCGCATATGCAAGGTTACCGCTGTATTGCTCGAGCAGCTGGCCGAGGTACCGCACACCAAGCCGAATATTAATGTCGCGATCAAACAACTCTTCCCGTCCTACCGCCGGAAAGCCATGACGCTGCGCCACCGCATTCGCCGTGACGGGCATCAGTTGCATCAGCCCTACCGCGCCCACTACAGAGAGGGCCTTCTCGTCATATTGGCTTTCCTCGCGGATGACCGCTGCGGCCAGGTAAGGATCGACCGCGACCACACCTTGCGCCGCAATGGTGGGAACAAGTCCTGTGGGATAGGCGACGGTCCACAGAGCTGGCGCCGTCGACAACCCGCTTCGTTCCAGCTTCTCCCTAAAATGCACCTTGGCCACACGTAATGCCGGATGATATGCCCCCACTTCGCTGAGCATCGTGGAGAACGCCAGCAGCACGTCCTGATCGCGGCTGTACTGTTCCGTCAAGAACCCCAATTCCCGGGCTGCATCCTGTGCAAATCCCAACGTCTTGAGTTCGATCCCCCGTTGATAGACCACATGCCGTTCGATTTCGGGACGCCGATTTTCCGGCAAGCGCGCGCTGTCATCCCCCGCCGGAGATTCCACTGCCCCAACCATCGAACTAGCCGGTGGCCCAGAGAAACGGCGCCCGGCCAGCTGGCAATAATAACTATAGGCGTACCGCTGACAGACTCGCGCGTATTGCTCGGCAGCTCCCGCGCTGTTTTCGCGCTCATCTGCGCGCGCTGCCCAATACATCGCTTGGGGCTCATATCCGTTCACATGCAAGTCGACCACGGCACGAAACGTCTCCGCTGCCTCTCGGTACCGAGCGGTACGATATTGCGACCATCCCGCGCGCCACAGACCTTCCGCCCGCTGGCTCGCCGACTCACCAAGTTTTGCGACCTGCCGAAACATGCTGATCGCTTCCTCGAACCGACCCTGATCCTCAAGCCATACCCCGGCAAAGAGATGCACCATCGCCCGTTGATCACCCCCTAGGGAACTCTGGGCTACCGATCGAGCCAGTTCAATAAGTCTGTTACCATAATTCTGTCGAAGATAGACTCGGGCTAACCAGACTGTGGCTTCTGAGGATTCGTGCACACGATCAGCCACCAGGCCGCGAAAGGTCTCCCGAGCCAGGTCATATTGTTTTACGCGAACATGGGCCACACCCAACTTGAGCCGGACCTCGAATCGTCGAGGATGCGCAGGGCTCAAAGCCAAGAACCGGCGCAATTCCTCGATCGCCTCGCCTTGCATGGCTAGCGTCAGGAACGCTTGTGCACGGAGAGCATGGTCGTCAGGCGTCGGTGTCCACGCCTCTCCGCCCAGGCCCGTATCCAGTCGCATCTTCGCCTCGCGCGATTCCGGCGCCTGCGGATACCGCAGCCACAGCTGCTTCAGGGCGGCGCGCGCGTCCGCAAGGCGATTCTCTCGAATATGGCATTCAGCCTGATGCGATAACGCGAGCGGTGCGGCTGGGTCTTTATCCCCAAGCATAACTGCACGCTCCAACCATTCCACAGCGCGAACACAGACGTTCGCGTGATACCAGGCCTCGCCCGTCCTGTACGCCGCCTTCGTGATCAGGTTCGAATCGGGCACCAGCTTGGGGATTGTTTCGAACAATTCAGCGGCCTGGGCGGGTTCGTTCAGTTTGAGGAGGGATTCTCCGATCCAGAGACGAAGATAATCGTCCAAGACTGGTATATCTGGTTGGGCCTCACGAAGCAGTTTCACAGCTTCGGCGGGCTCCCGCTCGATCAAGAGAACTCCAAGGACCACTCCGGCCCGTTTCGCCCAGACCGTCGAGGGATACAGATCCATCACCGCCCGTAACTGATCGATTTTCAATAGTATCGTCTCGGCCCGTTGCGCAGGAAGGCCTGATCGCTCATTCATCGCGACAGCCGAACGGAAACAGTCTTCAGCCGAAACACAGGGTGCAGGCGTCGCTGGTAGGGCGCGCGGTAATTCTGCCGTGGCGATCAGCAACCACGACAAAAGGAACCATGCTGTGAGAGCCGCGAAGATGGATCGCGAAGACAGTGCCGTCACAATCTCGTCCTGACAGAGGGTGAACCGGCACCATTATATCGTAACGCGCTGCAAACGCGATCAGGTTCGCTTTGCTTGTCAGAAGTTTTTTCCTTGTGCTAGGCTCCGGTTATGAGTCTGTCTGCCGACACTCGGACTAATCTCCTGGCATTGACCGAAAGCGGAATGGCCGCGTTCGTCGCTCCACTCGGCTGGCCGGCCTTTCGGGCGCAACAAATCATGCGCTGGCTCTATCAGGAACGTGTCCACACCTTCGCCGAGATGACGAACCTTTCGCAGCGGGAGCGCGCGCATCTCACCGCCTGCTGCACCGTTGGGCGAACTACTGATGTGCAAATCTTCACCTCGCAGGACGGCACCAAGAAATTCGTGTTGACGTTGGCCGACGGCAATCAAGTGGAATGCGTGCTGATTCCCGACGCCGACCGGCTGACCCTATGCCTCTCGACACAGGTAGGCTGTACCCTCGATTGCGGGTTTTGCCTGACCGGCACGCTCGGACTTCGCCGTAACCTGCGCCCCCATGAGATCGTCGATCAAGTTTTACTTGCCCAAGACCACCTAGGCGAAGGCGAACGATTGACCAATCTCGTATTCATGGGCATGGGTGAACCACTGGCCAATCTTGACGCGGTGACCGACGCCGTCGCACGCCTCACCAATCAAAGCTGGGGCCTGGGGTTTTCGGCGCGACGTATCACCATCTCCACGGCAGGACTCGCCTCGCGGATTCAAGACGTGGCACCCCTCAAAGTAAACCTGGCCATCTCCCTGAATGCAACGACCGACGAACTCCGCCACCAAATCATGCCTGCCGCGAACCGGCTTCACTCCTTGCAGGCCCTGCTTGCCGCCTGCCGCGCATATCCGTTGTCCGAGCGGAATCGCCTGACCATCGAATATGTCTTGCTTGCGGATGTCAATGATCATGTCGACGATGCCACGCGACTGATCAAGTTGCTCCGCGGGCTTCGGTGCAAAGTCAACCTCATTGCCTTCAATCCATTCCCCGGCAGCCCCTATCGACGCCCCTCGGATGCGGCGATCGAAATCTTCCAGAACACCCTGCGCAAGGGCCATGTGGACGTGTACCTTCGCCGCAGCCGCGGCCGCGATGTGTTGGGCGCCTGCGGGCAACTCGGTCGCATCGAGGCAGCGCCGGCTGCCGTTGCCTTGACACAGATTCAAACCCGTTGTTAGCATGTTCTTCGTACATGCCTAGACAGAGCACAGCCTCCAGTCCGTTGCGCACCGCGTGGTCGTGGGTAGCCTCTGCACTCCTTATTCCCGCCCTTTCGATTTGCCAGGCTCCTTCAGCCAGCGCCATCGAGCCCAAAGAATTTACCCTTTCAAACGAGATGAAAGTCATTCTGGTGGAAGTCCCGAAGGCGCCTGTCGCGACTGTTCAAGTCTGGTACAAAGTCGGTTCACGGAATGAGGTGATGGGGAGGGCCGGACTGTCGCACATGCTTGAACATATGATGTTCAAAGGCACGGCCCAGTACCCTAAGGGCACCTTCTCCCGCCTCATTCGCAAGAACGGCGGCATGGACAATGCCTTCACCAGCCAAGACTTTACCGCCTATTTTGAAAACCTGGCCGCCGATCGCGTCACCTTGGCCTTAGAGCTCGAAGCCGACAGGATGCAGGGATTGATCCTCGAAGCCAACGAATTAAAGACCGAGCGGGAAGTCGTCAAGGAAGAGCGGCGGCTTCGTAACGAAGATGATCCGCAAGGCGCGCTGGTCGAAGCATTGTTCGCCCAGGCCTTCATGAGTCACCCCTACCACTGGCCGGTAATCGGATGGTTCTCCGACCTCGACGCAATGAACCTGGACGATCTCCAGCGCCATTACGACACCTATTATTCGCCGAACAATGCCACCCTACTGGTGGTCGGCGACATCAAGGCAGACATCTTGCTCCCAACTATCGCCAAACTTTTCGAGCCGATTCCCAAAGGTCCGTCGCCCAAGCCACTGGCGGTCGCGGAGTCTCAGCAGCGCGGCGAACGCCGCTTTTTGTTGAAGCGTGAAGCGCAAGTGCCTTTCGTGATGATGGGCTACCGCGTCCCCAACTATGTCAGCGACGATTCCTATGCTTTGAACGTACTTGAATCTATTCTGTCCCACGGAAAGAGTGCTCGGCTCTATCAAAGTCTCGTGTACGAGCAGAAAACCGCGCTGGCAGTGGGGGCGGATTACGGACTGATGCAGGCCGACCCCGGATTGTTTTACTTTTATGCCGTCGTCAAACCCGGCGAGAAGGTCGAAGCCGTCGAAGAGGCCGTGATTAAAGAAATTCACCGGCTCCAAACCGAGCCACCGAGCGAGCTGGAACTTCAGCGCGCAAAAAATCAGATCGAAGCAGCGCATATTTTTGAGCAGGACTCGAATTTCCGCCAAGCAATGCTGCTAGGAGAAGCTGAAACCATCGGCGCGGGATGGCGGAAAGTGAGTCAATTTGTGGATCGAACCCGCGCCGTCACGGCCCAGGACGTCCAGCGTGTCGCGACCCAATATCTGATCGCCGATGGGCGCACGACGGGAACTTTGATTCCCCAACCTCCGCAAGCGCAGGCTGCTTCGCCGATTCAGTCCCATTAGTGGGTAGGTCAAGATGACGCTAGCACTCCACACGTCCCTTCGAGGATGCCTCAAAGGTGTCTCTTCCATAGGCATCCTCCTGCTGGGGGTAGCCGGCATTTACCTTTGCATTCCCACCACATCATCACTGGGTGCAGAGATTGTCCCCACCCGCTCCGTCACGACAAACGGCATCACCGTCTTGTTCCTCGAACAACATTTTATTCCTACAGTGGAAATTCATGCGCTCGTAAAGGTGGGGTCGGCTCAGGACCCGCCGGATAAAGCTGGCCTGGCGAATCTCACTACCAGTCTATTGGACGAGGGTACCGTCACCAGGACCTCTCGGCAATTTGCCGAACAGATCGATTTTGTGGGTGGCTCGCTCGAAGCCCACGCGGCAGAAGATTTCACCTCCGCCTCCGCCCGCGTCTTGAAAAAGGACGCCGACCTAGGCTTCGCGCTTCTGGCCGATATGCTTCAGCATCCGGCATTCCACAAACAAGAGTTTGAGCGGGTGCGCACGCAGATCCTCGGCGAGATCGTCAGCGATGACGACGATCCCGGCAACGTGGCCATGAAGGCCTTTCATCAATTGATTTTTCACGGCCATCCCTATAGCTGGCCCGCCCATGGGTCCGAAGACACGCTGAACAAAATCACGGTGGCCGACATTCAGCAATTCCATGCCAGAGAATACTTGCCCAATCAGACGATCCTCGTCATTGTCGGCGACCTCACTCAGGAGCAAGCAACGACGCTCGTTCAGAACCATTTTGGATCATGGAAGAAGGGGCCTTCCTCCCCGTACGTGATTAAGAAGCCGGCCCAGATTGAACGTAAAATGGTCCAGCTCATCGAGAAGGATTTGACACAATCGACCATCGTCATGGGGCATACGGGCATCAGCCGAACCAATCCAGACTACTATGCCGTCACGGTAATGAACTATATCCTAGGAGCCGGAGGATTCTCATCGCGCCTCATGGATTCGATTCGGGACAAGCAGGGACTGGCCTACGGCATCATGAGTCACTTCGATACCCGATTGATGCCTGGCGCGTTTTTCATTAATCTGCAGACAAGAACCGACGTCACCAATCAGGCCATCGCCAGCGTGTTGACCGAAGTAAAGGGGATTCGCGACGCGCCGGTCACGGATCAAGAACTCAGCGAAGCCAAATCGTTTATCATCGGCAGTTTTCCCCTGCGCGTCGATTCCAGCGCGAAGCTGGCGAACGTCTTGGCTCAAGTGGAGTTCTATAACCTCGGCTTGGATTATTTCACCCACTATCCCAAAGCCATCGAGAAAGTGACCAAGGATGATGTCCTGCGCGTCGCCAAACAATATCTCGATCCCCAGCATTACGCCTTAGTGGTCGTCGGATCAATTGCCAAAGCTAAAGTCAAACAGTAACGGCGACGGGCCGCAACCGATTCATACCAGGCCAAGTCCTTATGGTTTCCACCACTCCACTGATCGATAAACTTTCTCGGGCGCGGCGCATCCTTCGAGAGATGGGGTCGGTCGTCGTCGCCTTTTCCGGCGGCATCGACAGCTCGCTGGTCCTTAAATTGGCCCATGACGAACTGGGGCAGAAAGCCATCGGCGGTCACCGCCGTCTCTCCCACCTTTCCGGCGGTTGAGCTCGAAACGACGCAGCGCATCGCCGCGGAGATCGGCGCGAATCACCGCATCCTTGAAACCGACCAATTGGAGATCCCAGAATTTGTCCTCAATGACGCCACCCGCTGTTATCACTGCAAGACGGACTTGTATTCGCTTTTAGGCAAGCTGCGCGGCGAATATGAGGCGAGCAGCATTGTAGACGGGACGAATCGTAGACGATTTAGGAGACGACCGCCCTGGCCTGAAAGCCGCGCGGGAATGGGGTGTCCGCAGCCCGTTACTTGAGGCCGAATTCTCGAAGGCCGATGTCCGTGAGGTGGCGAGGGAAATAGGTCTGTCCAATTGGGAGAAACCGGCGGCAGCGTGCCTTTCCTCGCGTGTGCCCCGCGGGATCACCATCACGAGAGGGATCTTGTCCCGCGTCGAGCGCGCAGAAGCAATATTGGCGCAGGAAGGCTTCCGCCGATATCGTGTACGGGACCATGGAGACATGGCTAGGATTGAAGTGGCACTGGAAGAGCTGCCGGAGTTGTTGCAACCCGGTCGGCGTGACCGGATAGCCTCTGCCCTGAAACAAGCGGGCTATCGATTCGTCACTCTGGATTTGGAAGGATACCGCCAGGGAGGCGTCAGTCTCGCCCCCCCGGCATAGTCGGCTAGTTTCGGCTTTGGTAGGTCTTAGAGAGGGCGTCCAGGGCTTCGTCTGCCAGGCGCCGATGATCGGCTTCCGTTAGTGCTCGTCCCACGACTTTTTCCGCCACCATCAATGCCAGATCCGTCGTCTGCGATCGGATGTCTTGAATCGCTTTCCGGCGTTCTTGATCGATCTCACGGGTCGCATCGCCCTTGATCCGTTCGGCATCCACCGTCATGCGCTGCTCGTTCTCTTCCATCAACCGCTGAGCCCGCTCCTTGGCCTGCGTCAGCAACGCTTCTGCGTCCTTCGCTGCCGTCGCCAGTTTGGCTTCATATTCCCTCAGCTTGCGCTCGGCTTCTGAGCGGTGTCGTTCAGCCTGATCGAGGCTGTCCTTGATCTTTTTTTCTCGCTCTTCGAGCATCCCCAACAGGCTTGGGAATGCATACTTGTAGAGCAGAAAAAATAGAATCCCGAAGGAGAGAATCTCCCAGAAGATCAGCGACGAAAAGAAATGTGATTCAAATTGAGGCATAGTCTATGTACCCAATGGGTTGAGGGTTCCGAACCGTGAATAGTCCCAGCGCTGGAGCTCGCCGGTCAGTGCGCTTACTTGCGCAGTCCCATAATGATGAACGCAATGACCAGCCCGTACAGAGCGATCGCCTCGACCAACGCGAATCCGATCCACATGTACTTGCCGACGCGACCTTCCGCTTCCGGTTGCCGAGCCACGGCTTCGATCATTTTTCCGAAAATATACCCGATTCCCACACCGGCTCCGGCGAATCCCGCCGCCGCCAACCCCATGCCGACCAACGCTGCTGCTGCTGCATCCATTGTGTGTCCTTCCTCCCTTATGTAGACAATGCGACTTAGTGTGCGTGCTCGCTATGACCGTGCAGGGTAACCGCATCCCCTAGATACACACAGCTCAGCACCGTAAAAATATAGGCTTGTATGAACGCGATACCGACTTCGAGTCCATTCATTGCGATCGTAAAGGCGAATGGCAGCCATCCGATGAGTAACCCGCCGCTGATCGCCAATCCGAACAACACCCCGAGAATGACATGGCCCGCGGTCATGTTCGCAAACAGCCGTACGGCCAGCGAGATGGGCCGTGCCAGCTGGCTGATCAATTCGATGGGGATCATCAACGGCAAGAGCCAGCCCGGCGTTCCGGGCGGCACGAGAATGCCGAGAAACTTCATCCCGTGCAGAGAAAACCCGAACACCAGGCTCAAGCCGTACACCCCGACCGCAAACACGGCGGTCACGATGATTTGACTGGTAACCGTATACGACCCGGGGATCAAACCAATGAGATTGGCAAAAAGAATAAAGAGGAACAATGTGGCGATCAGCGGGAAATATTTCATGCCCGGCTCGCCCATCGTATCCAAAATAATCCCACGAATGAACTCGACGATCAGTTCGGCTATGTTCTGCAACTTGCCGGGAACTAATTTGCGAGCCGTTGCGGCAGAGATCATGAGTAACGACACCAACCCTACCACCACCCACATCAGGATGACGGCTTTGTTGATTGAAATATCGATCCCCGCCGGAACCAGCGGAATCAGTTCGTGCAATTCAAAGGCATGTAGGGGACTGTCTTCCACAATGATCCTTTTTCGCTCACTCGATTCCGGTTAACTCTGCCATCGTTGTGCTGACCGATAGGCACTCCGAACACCGGCTGCGGCCCCCAATCCCAATCCCATCACCATTCCCCATGGGTTCGAATCGAGCAGATAGGTGTCGACGACCCAGCCCAGGCCTCCTCCGACAATCAACGCAGCGAGCAGTTCCGTCCCAATCCGGACAGCCTGTCCGAGCCCCGCATATAACGGATCCTGAGAGGGGGGCATCACATGCTCACGCGCAGCACCCTTCAGCACAATGTGAGAGGGTGCACCCATCGGCGGGCGCGCCATTCAAGCAAATTCGCTGGGGCCTTGTCAAGAAGTTGGCCGACTATGACCCAACCTCTCGATGCGGTATAGTCTTTGTCTCGGTTACCCCATCATCTAAATAGGGTCATGACGTATTCCTTTGACAGGTCATTTCTCAGCGGACCTCCGCAACCATTGGTAGTGGTGGGACCGCAACCCAACGTCGATGTGTTCGAATTGTATCGACGATTGGCGCGGGCGGACCATCCTTCATTTCTATTGGAAAGCGCCAACGGCACCAACGCAACCGCGCGTTATTCATTTTTTGGAAACGATCCCTATCTCACGCTGTCGGGTCGCGCCCACGGACTACCAGATCGAGAGTGCCGGTCTGGTCCAGACTTACCGCGGCTCGGCTTTTGACGCGCTTCAACAAGCACTGGCAGACACGGCAATTACACGGCCAGACGGGCTGCCGCCATTTTTTGGGGGCGCCGTCGGGTACCTTGGATACGATCTCGTCCGCTCGTTCGAATCGCTCCCCACGCTGGCCGCCGACGATCTTTGCCTTCCGGATCTGCACATGATCTTTCTGGAGCTCGTGGCCGCCGTGGATCATCAGACCCGCCTTCTGTACCTGATGTACTGTCCACCCTTGTCGCGCTTCCTGTCCGAGCCTCGTGAAAAACTGTATCGCGAAGGCTGCGACCGATTGGCCGCATTGGAAGCCCGCTTGACGAGCCCGATCGCTCCCTGCGCCTCCTCGCTTTGGTCTGAGCATGCGAACTTTGTCCCGAGCCAATCACGCGCGGACTACAAGGCTCGCGTTCAACGGTGCCAAGACTTCATCGCCGCGGGCGACATCTACCAGGCCAACCTGTCACACCGCTTTACTCTTGATCGGGAGAACACGGCTTCGAAGCCGGAATCCACCGAATATGCCGCTGAGCTCTATCGCCGCCTTCGCCGCCTGAACCCCTCTCCGTTTGCGGGGCTCATGCAATTGGATGATATCAGCCTTGTCACCTGCTCCCCAGAACGGCTCGTACGGTTGAGCGGCTCACAGGCCAGCATCCGACCCATCGCCGGGACTCGCCCGAGAGGCACAGGCCATGAGCAAGACAGCCATCTGCGCGCGGAGCTGCTTGCAAGCCCCAAGGAACGCGCCGAACATGTGATGTTGGTGGATCTCGAACGCAACGATCTGGGGAAAGTCTGCCGGTACGGCTCGGTGCGGGTCGACGAATTCATGACCGTCGAACAATATTCTCACGTCAGCCATTTGGTATCAGACGTGACCGGCATTCTCCAGCCGGGCAAATCGCCGTTCGACCTCGTGAAGGCTGTGTTTCCAGGAGGTACCATCACGGGAGTTCCAAAACTCCGCTGCATGGAAATTATCGAGGAGCTGGAGCCGGTACGACGTGGACTCTACACGGGAGCGCTCGGATACTTCAGTTGGAGCGGCGACCTGGATCTGAATATTCTGATTCGTACTCTGGTCCTGACCAAAAACCGCGGGTACCTGCAGGTCGGCGCCGGCATTGTGGCGGATTCGGACCCCGACCGTGAATATGACGAAACGCTCGCCAAGGCGGGTGCATTTTTCAAAATATTGGAGCAGGGCCACTGATGTGGGTCTTTCTGAACGACCGTTTTGTGCCCCGTGAAGAAGCCGTCGTATCGGTGTTCGATCACGGATTTTTGTATGGGGATGGAGTCTACGAAACCCTCCGCTCCTACGGACCGCGCATCTTTATGCGCGACCAGCACTTGGCCAGGCTCCAGCGCTCGGCCGAAGCGCATCGGATTGCACATTCCCATTCCGCTTTCCCAATGGCCGGATCTCCTCCATGAAGCCATGCGCCGCAATGAGGTCGGCAACGATCGTACGGATGCCTATCTCCGCATCACCGTCTCGCGCGGTGAAGGAGAGATCGGATTGGACCCGAGTCTCTGCCCGCATCCCACCGTGGTCATCATGACAAAAGCCACTTCAAGGCTATCCGCCGGAGCTCTCGCGCAACGGGGTATCACTGACCGTGGCAAAAACCAGGCGAAACCTACCGGAAGCACTGTCTCCGCAAATCAAGGCCACAAATTTTCTCAACAATATTCTCGCCAAGCGCGAGTCGATCGCGGCCGGCACCTTCGACAGCCTCCTCTTAAACTGGCGGGAGGAATTAACCGAATGTACGATTAGTAATCTCTTTTTCGTGTCGGGCCAAACCTTACACACGCCGGCTCTGGAATGCGGCATCTTAGATGGCATCACGCGGACCATCGTCATGACTCTGGCGCAGGAAGCAGGGCTGCCCATCGAGGAGGGACACTATCAACTGGCAGCCCTCCAGCAGGCCGATGAATGCTTTTTGACCAATACCACCATGGAGATTATGCCGGTCACCCGGGTCGGTACCTGCGCGATCGGCACTGGCCTGCCAGGCCCTATGACCCGCCGGCTTCAGGTCGCATTTGCTGCAGGCCGTACGAGATTCCTCGAGCCGATGCCATAGTGACTTTGTCCAATCTCGCCATACGATGAGATCGTTGCATCACCGCATCGTTTCTGAATGACCAGATCGTTTTGACAGGTAGGGGATCCGATGCTACGGTTACAACAGAACAACTGGAAACCGAGTTCTCACCGTACGCTCAACCCCAATGGTCCATTTCAGCCGAATAATGCCGGTCCTGTGGGTCACCGTCACCATGGTCTTGACCGCACTGCCGGCCGCTGCAGACGTTTATCAGTACATTGACAGCGACGGCACTATTTCCCTCACCAATGTTCCGAATGATCCGCGATACCGCCGCGTTATTTCCGCACTCCCTCGGTCCCGTACCGTCATCTCTGCGGACGAATTGGAACCGGTCATCGCTCGACATTCTCGAACTCATCGTCTCCACCCGGCCCTGATACGTGCCGTGATCAAGACGGAATCCGATTTCGACCCTCAGGCCGTCTCGCGCGCCGGCGCGATCGGGCTCATGCAGCTGATGCCACAGACCGCCGTGCGGTTGGACGTGCAGGATTCTTATAATCCAGATGAGAACATCGGCGGCGGGACGAAATATCTACGGCAGCTGCTCGACCGGTTTGACGGAAATCTGCCTCTGGCCTTGGCCGCCTACAACGCGGGAGAGCATACCGTGGAGCGCTATCAGGGACTTCCTCCAATCGCGGAAACCAGGCAGTATGTTAAAAAGGTGCTTCGATACTATCGAACCTTTCTTACGAACGACCGGCTTTCTTCTTCCCGGTCGTACCGCCAGCAGGCGCTTGAGACGCAAGTACGAGGTCTTGGTCCCTCCGTTGCTTCCCGGTAGCCTCAGCGGGCCGCAGCAACATTTGGCTGTGTTGCCGCCAGCCAGGGCGATTCACCTCCGCGAAATCTGACCGATAATGGGCCCCGACGCTATTTTCTCTCCACAGGGCCGCATCCGTGACACAGCGTGCGACCTGCACCATATTTTTCACTTCAAGCGCCGCCCGCGAGGCAAAAGGTTTCTTCAGAAGCCGCATCCAGCGCGCGAGTTGCGCCGAGGCGCTGATCAACGAATCTCCTGACCGAACCAGTCCCACCTTTCCCCACATGAGGCGGCGCAAGGAGCTCCTGAGCTTTTCCGGATCATCGAAATCCCGCGGCCGGCCTCGCTCCAACTCTTCTATGGAAGGCATGTGAACCGGCCCCGCGATGTGGGCCACTGCCGACTGAGCCGCGCGCATCCCAAAAACCAACCCCTCCAGCAACGAGTTGCTGGCCAATCGGTTCGCGCCATGGACTCCGCTGCAGGCGACCTCACCAGCCGCATACAGACCGGGTAGCGTCGTCGCGCCCTTCACATCCGTCCACACCCCGCCCATCATGTAGTGCGCGCTGGGTGAGACCGGAATCCATTCTTCCGTCATATCGATGTCATATCGGAGGCAGGTCGCGTAAATGGTAGGAAAGCGCCGTTTCACGAAGGCTGGGCCCAGATGCGTCACATCCAGATACACATGGCGCGCGCGTGTCGCCGCCATTTCAGACCAGATCGCCCGAGACACGATGTCCCGTGGCGCCAGCGCGCCGTCAGCATGGTACCGCTGCATGAACAATTCGCCCTTGATATTGCGGAGCTGACCACCCTCTCCGCGAATGGCTTCCGACAAGAGGAACGGCGGGCTCGACGGCAGGTACAGGGACGTGGGATGAAACTGCACGAACTCCATGTCCATCAACAACGCGCCGGCCCGAAGGGCCATCGCCATCCCATCACCCGTCGCATTGGCCGGATTCGTCGTCCGCGCATAGACCTGCCCCGCACCGCCGGTGGACAACACCACCGCGCTGGCCGGCAAGACTGTCCGTTCGCCCGACAGCTCGTTCAACACGATTGCCCCGGAGCATCGACCGTCCATGACCGCCAAATCGACCGTGAACCGTCGATCCAGTCGCTGAATGCGTGGCTGCCTGGCCGCATGGGCCATGAGCGCGCGCACCATCTCATTTCCGGTGGCGTCGCCGCGGGCGCGCAAGATACGGCTTCGGCTGTGCGCCGCTTCCCGCGTGAAGGCAAATCGCTTTCCGATTTTGTCGAACTTCGCGCCCCACGAGATCAGCTCTTGAATTCGTTCCGGCCCCTCCTCTACCAGCACACGCACGGCTTCGCGACGGCATAGGCCATGTCCGGCCTTGAGCGTATCGCTCAAATGACTACCGACGTCATCTTCTTCGCTCAGCGCGACGGCGACCCCGCCCTGGGCATACATCGAATTGCTTTCCAAGGGATGTCCCTTGGTCAACATCAGCACGCGGCCGACTCGGCTGAGTTCGATAGCAGCTCGCAGTCCCGCGACGCCGCTCCCGACGACGAGAAAATCGGTTTCAATTTTGTGAGGCGACGGTCTTGCAGGCATTACTCAGGCTTAGCCTGGCCGCGCGCGGGATCTTCACCCACAGTCGCTCGCATGCCCATGCCGAACGGGAGATCCCCTTGAGCTTCCCGCAGAAGAATTGATTGCGTGCCCACCCAGGCCAGCCGCCCATGGCCTCGATGACGTGTGCCAGACTCCGCGGGATCTCGTTTCCACTGACCTTGCCAATGGACGAACACGTCGATGTTTTCACCCTCGATAAGGATGCGCTCAATCGAAAATTCCAGCTGGATATCGCGAAAGGTATCGAAGTCGCTATGAATTTCTCGTTGCAATTGATCCATATTCCCCGACGGCAACAGGAGCGCCTCCACGCCGCTGCGGTCCTGCTCTACGTAGGATTTCCGCAGCGACTCCACCGCCTGGTCGATGCGAAGAATGCGGTCGTGATCATCTTTATATTGAATGGTTTTCCCTGCACAGCCCACGATCAAGGTCAGCATGAGGCCTACCAGGAGACGCCGATACAGCCCGGTGCGCAACGAGCAAAAGTTGACCATGGCGCAGTATAGGAACCTTGGCAGAAAGAGGCAAGCTGAGGGCAACAGGCCAGTCATCATCTCCACGTGCGCCCCGTCAGGCGGCATCCCGACAATCAAAACGTCAGAATCTTGGCTTGCATTTTGGCATGAAACGCACTAGACTCCCGCGCCTAGCAGTTGGAGAATGAATGTATGGCGAGTGTTCTCAAGAAACGCCGGAAGAAGATGCGCAAGCACAAGTATAAGAAGTTGCGCCGGCGTCAGAAATTCTTGCGTCGCAAGAGCTGAGCCCATCACGACATAATGGACGGAGGGATCCGTGCCCGAGGGGAAAAAAGTTCGCATCCGCGTTCGAACGGTGAACTGTATCTATGTCGGGGATTTTCTTATCCCGCCGATGCGTAATCGCGTGTCGGACGCGATCAACGAAGAGCAGCGGCTGTTCATCAGTTTGACTGACGTGTTGATCAACGACAAGGATCGGTCCGACTTCGTGGCGATCAACAAGAACTTGATTGAGTCGATCGCCCAGCTCTAGCTCGATCCTACCTCATCGAGAAAGGCGTATCGTATTCCTGCACCGCATGCGACGCGGTACGCTCCATCACATGTCCTCTCTGAACGATTGTCGTAACACCCATGGTTTCGTTTAAACGATTCTTCCCTTTTATCAAGCCATACTTCCCGCGGATGCTCGCCGCCGCCCTCATGGTCATGGTGGTCGCAGCCATCAACCTGGCGCTGCTTCGTCTCGGGGGATCGCTGTGGGATGTCATCACCGTTCAGCATGACGCCGCGCGCATGACGCAGATGATCCTCCTGTTCTTGGGCTTGGTGCTGTTGCAGGGCTTCTGTTCGATGGGACACAGCTACCTGACATCTTGGGTGTCCCAGCGCGTCATGGCGGACTTTCGGACACATCTTTTCGCGCATCTCCAAACTCTATCGGTGAACTTTTTCTCGAAGCGCCGGACCGGAGAGCTGATGTCCCGTCTCATGAATGATGTGACCGTGATTCAAAACGTCGTCACCGATACCCCCATCGATGCTGCTAAGCAGATCGTCACCTTCATCGGCGGCGCGGGCTTCCTGTTCGCCATGAACTGGCAATTGTGCCTGTTGATCCTGATCTTGCTCCCGCTGCTGGTTGTGGTGGCCAAACTCTTCGGACGGCGCCTGCGAGCGCTCTCAACCAACATTCAAGATCAAACCGCTTCCGTGAGCACCCTTGTGGAAGAAGTGATCGCAGGGATCCGCGTCGTCAAATCATTTGTCCAAGGCAAACGTGAGGAGCAGCGATTTGTCGACCAGGTGCAAACTGCCATGCAGCTGGCGCTTCGCCGGGCGATTATCATGGCGTGGTTCGTGCCGACGATTACGTTCGTGACGTTCGCCGCCGCAGCCGCAGTATTGTGGTATGGAGGACAGCAGGTCATCGACGGAAGCGTGTCCCCCGGCGACCTCTTTGCCTTTGTGCTGTTTGCCGGCATCCTCATCGGACCGTTCGGGTCGGCAGCTCGGGTGTTCGCGCAGATCAAGGAAGCTCAAGGCGCGATGCAACGCGTGTTCGAAATACTCGACACTCACGCCGAAATTGCCGACGCGCCGGGAGCTGTGGAGTTGCCTCCGGTCAGTGGGCATGTGCGGGCAGAAGGCATCAGCTTTTCCTACGATACGAGACAGCCGGTGCTTTCAGATGTCTCCTTCGAAGCCAAACCTGGAGAACTCATTGCCATTGTGGGGCCCACCGGCTCGGGGAAGACGACCATCATCAACCTCCTCCATCGCTTCTATGATCCGACGGCAGGCAGACTCACGGTCGACGGTCACGATGTGCGAAATGTCCGTCTCGATAGCCTGTACCGACAAATCGCGTTGGTTCCGCAAGAAACGATCTTGTTCGGCGGATCGATCCGCGACAATATTCGGTATGGACGCGAGGACGCCCCCGAAGAGGACATCATTGCCGCAAGCCAAGGCGCGCATGCGCATGAATTCATCGTTGAATTTCCAGACGGCTATGAAACGATCGTGGGTGAAAAGGGCATCAATTTATCCGGCGGCCAACGCCAGCGCGTGGCGATTGCGCGAGCGATTTTAAAAAACCCCAGGATTCTGTTACTCGACGAAGCGACGTCCGCGCTGGATACCGAATCGGAAC
Organism: uncultured Nitrospiraceae bacterium; assembly: GCA_963839785.1. Classification (GTDB taxonomy): domain Bacteria; phylum Nitrospirota; class Nitrospiria; order Nitrospirales; family Nitrospiraceae; genus Nitrospira_A. The sequence continues at coordinate 135,393 of CAWIWD010000021.1, read as the reverse complement.
GACTGGTCCAAGAGGCGCTGGAGCGCCTCATGGTCAACCGTACCACTTTTGTCGTCGCGCACCGACTTAGCACCATTCAGCGCGCCGACCGCATTCTGGTTCTAAATAAGGGAAAAATTGTGGAGGAAGGGTCCCACGCAGCCCTGCTGGAACAGCAAGGTATCTACCATTACCTCTACACTCTACGGATGAGTGAACTGCCGGCTTAACCTTTCGGTGTCGATGAGACTACTCATGCGCTGCGTGACGATACTCATTCTGTGGGCGACGCTGCTGCTTTCGTCCGGACTCCTCTACGCCCAGACCCCGCCTCCACGGCCTGACCATATTGTGGTCGTGATCGAAGAGAACCATTCCCTGACCCAAATCGTCGACTCAAAGGCGGCGCCATACTTGAATGAACTCATTCAGCAAGGCGCGCTGCTGACTAATGCCTACGCGGTCACCCATCCCAGCCAACCCAACTACCTGGCCATTTTTGCCGGGTCCACCGAAGGCATTATCGCAAACAATTGTCCGCTCGTATTGACAGCCCCGAACCTTCGTAGCACCTTGGCCCAGGCAGGACGATCCTTCGTCGGCTATGCAGAGGATCTTCCTGCGGTCGGCTCGACGGACTGCATCGTCGCTTCGTACGTCCGCAAGCATAATCCCTGGGTGAATTGGCAGTCGTCCCCGACCAATCAAGTCCCTTCGAGCGAGAATCGTCCCTTTTCAGACTTTCCGAGGGACTTCACCACGCTGCCAACGCTCAGCATTATCGTTCCTAATCAACAGAACGACATGCACGACGGAAAAGATCCCGATCGCATCAAACGCGCAGATCAGTGGTTGGAGACGCACCTGAGCCGCTATGTGCAATGGGCCGAAAGCCACAATAGTTTGTTGATTGTGACCTGGGACGAGGACGACGGAAAATCAGACAATCACATTCCGATGATACTCGTGGGCCCGATGGTGCGTCGTGGTCGCTTCGACGAACGAATCGATCATTACGGCGTAGTGCGCACGATCACAGAGATGTACGGAGCGTCATCAATCGGACTGAGTCGGCAATCCCACCCGCTCAGCACTATTTGGAATACACGCGCCTACACTCGCTGATACGAAAGCTTCTCCCATCTGCATCGCCTACCGTCTGCGGGTTCGTGAGAGAAACTTCTATCTCAACGGACGTACGGCTCAATCCTGGCGAAAACCAACCGATACAGTATCAACGAAGGACGGAGAAGCGGCCCTGGAGTAGGGCTTCATTCCTGTGGTAGGAATCGCCGTCACTTTGGGCTTGGTCTGCTATAATTGGTGATGTATGCCACGTTCCTCTTGGTCCGCTCCAAACCCTATCCCTGACCATCTGCGCGGCGGTCTCAAAGGTCTTCGCCACGGCCTGCTGGGCTTGCACAAGTCTCTGATTGTGTCTGAACAGCTCACCTATGAGCGCATCTACGGTCGTGTGACCTCATCCGGCCAACTGCTGCAGCTCGTCATGAACGATCCGTGGTTCGCTTGGCTTCACCCATTATCGCATCTCGTTGTACGCATCGATGTCGTCCTGGAGGATCAGGACGACACCACCGTGGAGATGGCCCAGGAACTCCTATCGGAGGCTCGCGAGATGCTTCGTCCTTCTGAGGAAGGTGATGGCTTCGAACGCAGTTACTATGAGGCGCTGCAACGGACGCCTGATGTTGTCCTGGCGCATGCCACGGTAAAAAAATTACTGAGTACGGCATGCACGGCTGCCGCTGCCTGATCCGCAGACAGTCACACTCCTGGTCGGAAAAAAGATGGTGGGAGGACGAAGAAAACGGGGCCGATCGAGGCACGCCACCTTAATTCCCGACAACCCGCCGCCCGCCCTGGTCACTAATCAGGCAGAGGGCCTCCTGAAGCCAGCTGCCAGCGGCATCCGCGATCCGGAATACACATCGATGCCGTCCACCCCCTGGCGCGACTGACCTCCGCCTTTGTGCTCTCACTCTTCATCAACGACATACCACGCGTATCATTGGGAACAGCCGCGTAAAGACTGCATCAGCGCCGCGGAGCCCTGTTTTTGTCCAGTCCCCTCTGCTCTGATCAAACGCAGAAAGACGCCCATCACAGAGGAATCGGGTGAAACTGATTTGGCATGAGTCTGGCTGGACCCCTCGGCCCATGCCGTCTCACCACTGACAATCGCCCATGGGAACGGGTCCGCTGGATTCGTGCTTTTGCTTTGGCCCAAGGAGCGCGAGCGCTAGACTACACCGAGCGCAGTTTGAAGAGTCGAAGCCTCGACGGCAAGGAGCCGCCCATTGCTTACGTCAATCAGATCCGTTCTGCTTGGAGTGGCGGGCTGCGCTGTCCTGCCCATTAGTCTCGCCTCCGCAAATGAAGCACGCCATATTGCGACGGTCGCCCTCGTAGAAAAACCCTGGGCGGTCTCACTGGACATTACTGGGTACGACATTCATGTAGATGGGGTGACTCCGGACGGTCGCCGATACCTCTTTGCGACCAGTGCCGCAACATCGATGACGCTCTCAGTGACCCTGGAAATGGTCGATAGGCAAGCAACAGTGCAAGAATGCCTCGCTCATCTCCAACACATCGCACAGGGCTCACTGGCTCATAACAACCAGGATGTCAGACATCATGAAGTGCGGCACATGCCCGTGCTCGAATATATCGGTCCGGCAGTCCGCGGAGGGGTAAATCAACTCCATGCGTTTGCCTGCGTGGCAAAAGAGAACGTCTACGCCGACGTTCACATTTCGAAAAAAGTCTTTACGCCCGGAGACGAATTCTTAGTGCGCGACCTGTTAGCCCGCCTCGATATCGTCGCCGCTACGCCCGCCAGCAGTCTCGACCACTTTCGTGCGGGAAGCGCACCCTACCTTCGAGGAACAGTATGCACAAGCCATCCCACACTATGAACAGGCGCTCGCACTCGAGCAATCCAATCCCACGCTAGACAAGTCGCTCTGGCATCTTCTCATCCACAACTTGGGGATGGCCTACCGCATGACTGGAGACCTCCCCCAGGCTAGAACCATCTTTGAATATGGGCTCTCACAAGACCCGGACAATCCCCTATATCACTACAATCTGGCTCGTACCTATGCCGGCATGAACGACCGAGATCACGCGATGCAGTCTCTTCACGCGGCATTCTACAACCGCCACCACAACGGGGACGACAGGCTACCGGACCCTCGCCAGGACAACTCCTTCCGGCGATTCATGTTGGATCCCTCCTTCAGAATCTTGGCAGAATCTCTCATGCAGCCGGCAATCTGATCGGGCAACCGAATTTTACTTCCCCATACAACACTTTCTCCTCTCCTTCCCTTCCCAGGCCTTCAGCGAATCTTTGACATACTTACGCGCCTACTAAAAATATCCCCCGACCCACCGACTCAAATGCCACACATAGGCCGCTCGCTTGCCCTTCCTTTGAAGTACTCCGTCCAGGGCTTATCGAAACGTCACGTTGTTGGTACTGTTTTATGACAGTCACACAACAGAGGGGGGCATTGATGGCCAAGCGAAGGAATATCCGGGTAGAGATGAATCGAACCGTCGAGATTCAGGGTTCACGCGGCCGTAGCCAAGGTATCGTACGAGATTTTTCACCAAGCGGCTGTTGTATACACCAGGTAGCCGCCAATGTTCATTGCGGCATGCGAGTGATGCTGCGGATCTCCCTGCCGGATCGAATCGAACCCATCGAAATCAAGCGAGCCGTCGTCACATGGACAGGGAAAAACGCTTTCGGGATCGAGTTCTTAACGCCGTCGCCGGAGACGCGACTCCGCATGAAACAAGTACACGAGCAGCTCTGGGAGGCTCAAACGGCGGAAGATCCGGAACGAGTGCTCTCCCTGTCTGCCTTTGCCTGAATAAGCGTCGAGCCTGTCATTGCCTTCCGCAATGCCCCCGCTGCTTAGCTCCATGCAATTCCTCAGTAACGGCGCCGCACCGGCTGCGGCGCCGGCCTTCAAACTCACATGCAGAAAAAAGTCACGGCGCACAAGAGGCAGGTGTAACGCGCTGAAGGTGTAGAATGAATTCTGAGTGAGAATGTTAAGAAGGCACTCATCGCGGTATCGGAGGAGCAGGCAGGAGTAGGTCGGCAACTTTTTCTATCAGGGCCTGGGGCAGGAATGGTTTTTGGAGATACGCGGCATGCGCATTCACTCCATGCGACGCTAACATATCCCCCGCATAACCAGAGATATAGAGGACCTTGATCTCGGGAAACATCGTCGTCGCACCCTGTACCAGCACGGCGGCTTTCATTCTCGGCAGGATCACATCCGTGATCAGCACGTCGCATCCGCTTTTTCGAACTTGCAACATCTGCAGGGCCTCGACACCATCAGACGCCGCCAATACTTCATACCCCTGATCACGAAGCACGGCTGACACCAGCCCTCGAATACCCTCGTCGTCTTCAACCAGAAGGATAGAAGCAGAGGCCACGGGCACCGAATGCGCAGCCGCCACAGGTTCAGCCTCTGATCCCTGACCCAAGACCCGTGGCAACATCACGGTAAACTTAGTGCCGCGAGCCGGTTGACTGGTCACCTCGACATAGCCGCGGCTCTCTTTCACAATGCCATAGACCGTGGCCAGCCCCAAGCCGGTCCCCTGGCCGGACTCTTTCGTGCTGAAAAACGGTTCAAAGATATGTGCCAGGGTTTCAGCATCGATCCCGCACCCCGTGTCCTCCACTACCAACTTCACATAGGGTCCTGGAATCGCCCCAGCGTGAGCCTGCGCATAGGTTTCGTCCAGATCAACGTTGCCTGTCTCAATCGTCAGTATGCCTCCTTCCGTCATGGCATCGCGTCCATTTAGCGCCAAGTTGAGAAGCACCTGCTCGATTTGTATGGAATCGCCTAGGACATGTCCGGCCTGAGGATCCAGGACGATAACCGTTTGAATCTGCTCGCCGATCAAACGGCGCAGGATATCTTCCATCTCGCGAATCAACGTATTGAGCGGCACGTCGCGCTGTTCCAGCACCTGACGGCGACTGAAGGCAAGCAATTTTTTCGTCAGGGCTGCCGCCCGGGAGCCGGCCTGGCCGATCATCTCTATCTCATGGTGGCATGGATGGGCCCCAAGTTGCTGCGCAACACGCTGGGCGTGGCCGATCACCACCATAAGCAGATTATTGAAATCATGGGCAATGCCGGCAGCCAGCCGCCCGAGCGCCTCCATCTTCTGTGACTGCCGCACGCCCTGTTCGTCTTGCTTGCGCTTCGTGACATCCACGATGGTTTCAATCACATGCACCCGTCCGTCCGTAGTCGGCGCCTTGGCCCAGTGGATCAAGAGCTGACGGCCATTCGGCATCGCCACCTCCTTAGATACCACGCTCTCCTGGGCTAACGCTTCGGGCATGCGGCAGAACTCGCATGGGCTGGACATTGCGGCAATTTTCTCGTGACAGCTGGCGCCTGCCATGTCGCCGAATGCGGCTAAACAGGTCTGGTTTTGAAACTGCACGGAATAGTCTGTGGGGTCGATGACCGACACAATGACCGGCTGAGAGTTCAGCAGCACTTGCGGATCATACGAGGGACGGTCTGACGACTGTGCGGAGGCAGCCATGGAGCCTCATAGAACGGAGTGAATTGGACAACGCGCGATCAAGCCCTCCTACGGTTTTACTATATAACCACGCACAGTCAAGGAGATGATGGAATGCATGAGACAGGACCTTCTATCGGCTCTCCTCCAGGGCGCGATCACATTTCTTGCATGCCCAGCCGCTATTCGCCGCACGCTGGTGGAACTGCCGCGTGACCAGGTCTGCCTCCACACATCGGCACAAGATTCTCCAGTATCGATAACCAGAAGATCGCCTCAGAATGATGGACCTTTGGAATTGAGACGACGGGAACTTAACCGGCTAGGCGGGAGGCGGCAATCAGTTTGGCGGAAGCATAGGTCGCTTGTAGTGGCTCTGCGTCGGCGGTACGTGCATCTCCCTGTGGTGCGCAACTTACGGAAAACTCATCCGGCGGAAACACCCATAATATTCCCGTTCGCCATAGCGACAATGTGCGCGGCCATGCCCGTGCGAGAACCAACAATCGCTGGTTATCGGACCACTAGGACCGAGCAAGAGCTCTGCTGCACGATCTTTGTCGACACACTGCCGAGCAAGAACCGGGCGACGGCGCCCATGCCTTTAGCGCCGGTTACAATGAGGTCGACCTTTTTCTTGGACGCCACCTCCAGGATTTCGTTGGCAGGCTTGCCCAGCCGGACCAGTTCGTCGACCACATAGCCTGCCTTGATCAATTTATTCGCACAACCCTCGACGAGTCGACCACCGGCTTCTTTCAATTCCGGATAGTTGAGAAAGGGCATGGCATGAGTTACCACGACATCGATTGGCTCCAGCCCTTCACGCGCATCCGGCTGTAATTTGTTCAAGAGAAACCGCAGCGCCTTGTCCGATTCCTTTGAACCGTCGGTAGCAAAGAGAATGCGTTTCAATGGGCGAGGATCTTCCTTCACAATTAGGACTGAACAGGGCGCATGCAGCGTCACTTGGGTGGAGACGCTACCCAGCACGATTCGATCGAGCGCATCCAATCCCCGACTACCAAGCACGATAAGTCCGTCGCGTTTTCCCATCCGTTTGAGTATTGTCTGACCCACTGCCCCTCGCTCGGCCACCAGCTTTCCTTTTATCTTCAGCGCAGCCATTTGATGCTTAGCCTCAGCCATACGCCTTTTTCCCACGAGCCTCGGTTCGCTTGATTTCGTCCTGAATGAACGGTTCGTTACCGATTACGACCGGCTGAAACATAAAGGGAGCGCGCAACGCCCCGACATCTACGACATGCAGCACCGTAATATCGGGGGTTGCCTCAAACGGCATCCGAGCGACCCATTCCGTCGCCCACTTGCCATACTTCGATCCATCGATCGCAATCAGCACTTTCATACGTCATCCTTCATCGTTCGGTCTGATCTGCGCGGCCCTGTGCCATACTGCCGCATCTTCGCCTCTCCAGGGCGGCGGGTCAATAGGTTCATTGGCATTGATGTCACTCTGGGATCGGATCGGCGGGAGCCTGCAAAGATCATATCGAGATGGAAGAAATAACCACGACAACCGGACGCACAAGAAATCGCATCACATGTCGTGAGGCTGGCCGAGGCATCAACGCGACTGCCCATACCAGGTTGGTCTATCGACAGAATAGACTTAAAGGACTAGAGCATTCGATGGAACGCCTAGGTGCGAGCGAGTCGGCACAGAGGATCAGAGAGGAAGACGCGCCGATCAGTTCATCCGGCCATAGATCGCCGACGCGCGAGGAGCAGAACATCCAACCGATTCGTGTCCCCAGTGGGATCGCGCCCCATCGTGATGCGCCGGTCGGCGCCATATCCCTCGGCTCAGCAGCGACCACACCAACCGGAAGAAGTCCCAACTGAACAATCGAGAGTTCTCAGGCTTTCCGTCAACCAGACACCAGGAACACCACAATCCTGCCCGTACCCTTTTCCCCGCCACGATAGAATACATCCGACGGTGAGCTCTCACAGATGACCTCTCAACAGTGTGGAAGACAACTCTGTCGTTCTCCGCGCGTGTGACGCAGTCGACAGTAAGGAACCGTATCACGCGAACAGCCTTCCGCCAAAAGAGAAATAGTTTCAAGCACGTGGCGTCCAGATCTCCCGAAGCATTGACTCATACGCTTGATTCGCATAGTGATTGGGAGTCAGATGGAGACCAAGCAGAATGTTAAGAAACCGAGAGGAATCTATGCAGCCGTACCACGAGAATCTGCGGGTGGAACTTGCCGAGTGGGAGAAGGAGGAAAAATCCATTCGGGCAATTCGCGAAACGGTTTTCATCGGCGAGCAGGCGGTGCCGGCAGAATTGGAGTGGGACGGACTCGATCCCCTCTGCGCCCATGTGCTTGCGTGGAATACGCATCAGGTGAGCCCATCGGCACGGCGCGGATGCAGCGGACAGGCGTCATCGGGCGGATGGCGGTGGTCAAACGCTGGCGCAGGCAAGGGATTGGACAGGCTATTCTGCAGAAGCTGCTGAACCTGGCAGCCAAACAAGGACTTTTGCGTGTGACTTTGTCGGCGCAGACCCACGCCGTCGGCTTTTACGAACGAGCCGGCTTTCAACCGCTCGGCGAACTCTTCACCGACGCCGGCATTTCACATCAGAGAATGGTGAAGGAGTTGTCGTTGCCGAAGATCGTTTTCGATCAGCGCTGAGAGAACTTCTACGCAGAACGCCGCCCGACCCTCTCCACGGGCGCCCCGGAATGATCGCCCGGGTTGTCCTGTAATCGAAGTTGAGAAGCATAACTTTGCCCTTTTGATTATAGTTGTCCGATGAGTTCTCGCTCTCACCCCCATATTGTCGCGGTCGGTCGAAGGAGACCAAGTCGATGCCGGGCCACGGTAGCCGCCGTCCGACGTCGCGCGCGCTCGTGGAGGCGCACGTCCCGCGCCCTATTGGCCGCCTTTCGGGCCTTGCCGATCACGGCCCAAATTCTCACTACGATCGCCGTCAGCTTGTTAGCTGCGCTGGGTGCGAATTGGGCCTACCACACGGTTCACAAACCGACGGAGGTCTTCTTTCCTCTGACGAATGCACTCGACAAACAACCATTTGAAACTTGGCGCGAGTACGGATCGTTGTTCCAAAAACATGCGACTGCCGTCATCACGCCTGATCTGCTCGCCGCGCTCGCGCAGGTTGAAAGCGCCGGCAACCCGGTCGCACGGACATACTGGCGATGGCGACCCACCTGGAATCCTCTGGAACTCTATCGACCGGCATCGAGCGCGGTCGGCATGTTTCAAATCACCGATGCGACCTTTCAGGAAGGAAAACGCTATTGCATTCACGACCATCAGGTGGTGCAAGACGGCCGCTGGAACGACTTACAATCCTGCTGGTTTAACAGCCTCTACTCCCGCGTCCTGCCGAGCCATGCCATCGAGATGACGGCGGCCCTGCTCGACCATGCGGTGGAACAGCGCAATCAGACAGTCGCGGAGAGCTCGCCCTACCCTCCGGCACAAACAAGACTTGGCCGCCGTGATCCATCTTTGTGGAGCCGGCGCCGGCCAGACGTATGTCGCACGCGGCTTTCAGCTGGGCTCGCATCAACATTGCGGGGACCACAGTGCCAGAAGCTATCTCGATCGCGTGCATGACATGCAGCGAAAGTTTGCCCGGTTAGCTGCCGGGGAGAGCTTGCTCCGGTATGTTCGCCCCCAGTAGTCTATCTCAAACGAATCTCAGCATGTCGAAGAACTACTTTGCTCCCACTCTCTCTGGGATGATGCATATTCCGCGAGGATGCGGGGGCCAATTTGGGAAGACTGATGATTTCTGCCGCGGCTATGCGTGATACAGTGGGGCATGTCTGTGACCCCCTTTATTCCCCGCCCCGTTACGGGCGATGCCTTTATCGGACGTCAAAGACTTGTCAGAAATTTGCGCGGACGGATCGCGCAAGGCGAATCCGTGGCGGTGATCGGCGGACCAAAACTCGGAAAGACCTCGCTGCTGCGCACCGCACTCGAAGGCTTGCCGGACCGACAAGGTGATCGAGAGAGATCTTCGCGAGACACCGTCGCTCGCAGGAGAAGAGATGTCCGGTGCCATCCTCGTTTTGGACAATCTCGACCATTTGCCCCTTCAGAAGATCATCGCTCTCCTTGCTCAGGTTTCCACCGCGGAACCCAGCAGTATGATTCTCATCGGTGGCCATCGGCTGAGAGTCTTGTTGAGCACCACTTCAACACTGCCGAAGCTGACCGTCCGCCTCTACCCGCTCTCCGTCTTGCTGGATGGAGAACTCCGGCAGCTGGTCGGCCGCAATATGGATCGGTCCATCGCGATGTTGACGGGCAACCATCCCTATCTCGCCACACTCTTCCTGCACTATGGTGATGCGATGCTTTCAGAAGGCCGGCAGCAATGGGAGCCGTTTGTTCGACAGTTAGCGGAGGAGATAGGCGAAGGAGCCGAGCGGCAATTGTTGCGCTACCTGATTGATTGAGGGCAGCCGGTAAATCCCACGAAGGCAAGCGCTGAGATCGGCATCGACGATATCAAGAGCGTTGCGGATCGGCTGGTCTACATGGGAGCCATCAGCCGCTGGATCAGGAACGAGGAGGCGACCCTCTTCGCCGGTTGTCGGCTGCTCAACAACTTCATCACCGGCCGCACACTTGACATAGTGGATTGAGTAGCACACGTATCGATACTCAAATGTTCGCACGCCGTCGATGTGCTGCTGCACACCGTTCGCCGTCCTTGGATTTTAGTTTTTCATTGGCAGAGCCGACGGCTGAGTGAGATTCATGCGCTAGGGGGACGACACCTTCGACGGCCTCCCGATAGCCTTGGGAGTTGAGGGACATCTCTTCCTGAACTGCCTCCACCGAAACATGCTCACTCTCAGACAACGGTATGTCTCGCTGTATCACGATGAGTGGTACTGCCTCGCATCCGCTGGCCCCGAAGGTCTTTTCGCGAAACACCCATTGACCATCTAAGTGGGCTCGCGCCCTGTGAGACAATCCGCATCAATGTACTCCGGACGCGCGATGACATCGCTCCGAATCATACTATGGACGACATGCGGCCATGGCAAACTATGGCTCTCTCGATCTACTCGAGCAGGCATGGAGGGCAGAGAATCGACGACCTCCTCCAGGAGGCCTCGTCACTGATGTCGGCTGCGCAAAATTCTGGTACGTCCGCCAGTATCGCCAGAAATCTCCGGGCCGACGAAACACTCTTCATGGCCAATCAGGGGCCAATGGCCGCAATCCTCCTCGGCCGTCCCGCAGTCAGAAGGCCGGTGGACCCCATACGCATCTTCTTCGTGAACGGCCGCTTCATGCTGCTCCCACGCTCTGACGATCTGTTCCTATGTGAAGAAGTGCGACGTCCTTATTTCCATCCCCGCTTCCGGCGGGCTGATTCAGAGGATGGCGCAATTTTCTCGATACGGACGATCTGATCGTCGAGGCCGACCTCGATGCTCACCACATCTCCCTTTGCCAGTGATTCGCGCTGTATCGCCGCCGGGTCCGCCACCCGCATGAGCCACAGTCGTCCATCGTGGCTCTTGAAGGTCAGCAGTTGGTTGCGGACATCAACACTTTCCACCAAGCTCATGGGGAATACGGCGGACGCCTCACCCGGCCAAGACGAGTCTAGGGTCCCCATCATGCCCATAATCATGAAAGCCAACAGCATTATCCTGTTCATCGCCACCTCATCTTCAGTCTTCGTCGAGACGCCACGGTTACGAGGAGCACAGGACTTCATTCTACGAGCCAGCGTCCAGATGGTCTGTCGACGTTTCTATAATTCTAGGGTGGCGGCAATCGCCCTACGATGAGGTAGAATCGACCACGACAGCCTCATCTCCAACTGACCAGAGAAACGAACAATGCGTGGCGGGAATCTTGGCATAGTCTGTGTGCGCTGGAGTTGGCCAATCCCACACTCCTGGAACGGCGGGATGCCCTATCCGCCCTGGTGCAGGGAAGTCGGTTCGGCGGATGATGCACTTGTTTGAGAAGCCGAGAGGGAAATTGGCGAAAGCCAATACGTGGAGTGACAGCCCATGGGGGTTAGAGGCTACGTGCGGCCAGACTCGACACAGAACCATGTGGAAGCAGATGGATCAGTCCATAAGGCGCGAGCGGATCAATGCAAGAATCTGGTCCGCTGCTTCCTCCGGCGAGACGAGCATGGTATCGATGACCACATCCGGTGAGAGCGGCGCTTCGTAAGATCCTTGCACCCTGCATGCAGACCTCCAGCGGACATTCAACCGATACTTCTAGCAACTGAGGCATCAGTGTCCCGGCAAACTTCCGATAGGCACGCCTGCTCGCCGTGGCGTCGAATATTACGTTCACGCCATGCGCAAGCAATTGCAAGAACTCCTGCGAGTCAAACATGGTCCTGGAATTAGCCACCTTTCGCCGTCAAGACAACACCGGCTGGCGTGTTGGGCTTCAGCCGCCTTAGACGACTGAGGAATTATGCGCCACTGCCACTTCTCAGATAAAGGATTCTGCTTCGCCGAACCGGCAACCGGCCAACTTTTTCATTCTCGATTCGACCCCCCATCCAGCCACGGCAGCTTTTAGAGCAAGACACGTGCCTTGCTGATACAGGGACCGAAGCTGATCTCCGCGTGAAGCGAAAAGAGGAAGAATGAACGTATAAATCGATAGCCGCAACAGTGCGTCTCCCCGTTGGAGAACTAAGCTTGAAAAAGGCATGGCCCTCCCGAAGCGCGTCCACGACGACAGCATTCATGGATGCGTGCCCCTCACCAGGCACCGCCACCATCGTTCTCCGCCTCTCGCGGTGCAACTCTAAGGGCTATAACGGCGCCCTCCCAATGTAAGATGATACCTCGTCTGAACTGCAGAAAAAACGCTGGTGGTCCTGCCGCTGAAACAATTCGGGAAGGGTGAGGTAGAATATTCGAGTTGCGCCGCACATAATCGCAACAGTCCTTGCAACGTTCATCTCCCGCATGACTCAAGAAAGCTGAAGGGACAAGGCCGCATGCTGCTGATCTCCACGAACACCACGACCCGTTGCGGCTACCTCGCTGTCTCACTCATCCTATCCATGGCGTCAGCGTTCACGCCTGCCGTCGCGCAAGATTTCCCGCCAGACGTGACCAGAGGCAAAACAATTTACGAACGCCATTGTCTCGCTTGCCATGGCGCCGGCGGACGAGGAGACGGCCCCGATGCCGCAGCCCTGCGGGTCCCGCCGATGAATTTTCACCGCTTTACCTCCGTCCTCAAGTCGGACGAAGAGTTGCTCCGAACCATCGAACACGGCGTCGTCTTCAGCTCCATGCATGCATGGCAGGGCATCCTGACCGAGACCGAACGGCAGGACGCGCTTGCGTATATCCGGTTCCTCGTGCAACAAGGTCGATAGACCATCCGATCTCACCACCCTTCATCAAGGAGCCTATTGATAAACCAGCCTCTTTTCGCCTCCGGCCTAGCGGGAGTGGTGATGGCGATGAGACTCGCCTCTCCGACCGCGATCGAGGCCGCGGCGAAATCTGCTGCCAAGACCTCGCCGAGCGGAATGTGCGAGAGTACGTTTAAGCAGACACGGCCGGCGTTACACACCGTGACCGGCGTGCTGCAGTCCCATACGCGCTGGTGGGAGGCGCGGGAGTCCTCCAACGGACGGCGAGCCAATCTGTGCCGGACGGACCTGTTCGGCCTGTGCCTGGTGGGAGCCAATCTTGAACGAAGCAATCTTGAAGGAGACTTTTGGCGGGTATCAATCTACAAGGGAACCTTGCCCGCGGCTGACCTGCACGGCGCTAATATGAATCGTGCCGTGCTGGTCAATGCGCAACTCGCGCGCGCGAATCTTCGAAAGGCCGACTTTAGTGAGGTATACGGGCCGAATGCGTCGGCTGTCACAGGCTCCGCTGGGCGAAGCGAATCTGGAGCTGACCAGCCTGGTGGGATAACGTTGGCAGACCGAGCTCCGCCGGGCCATTCTCGTCCAAGCCAATCTGCAAGAAGCTATTCTGCGCGGAGCGACTGCCGCCGGAGTGGATTCACCGGAGCCCAACTGAACAACGAGGACTTGCAATATGCCGATCTGCGAGGAGCAAATTTGGGCGGTACCCGGGCCTCGTCCAGGCTCGACTCGACGCAGCCTGTCTGGATGAGGCCACGACTATTCCGAGCGACCTTCGGAGGACACCCGCATGCTCGGACCAGCACCTACGGCGTCGACAATAACGTTTCGCAAGGAAGCACGACATGCAGCGTCGGCACCTCACTCTAGTGCTCATTGCCGGACTGTCCGCGCTGCTCATCGTGATAGCTCTGGGCTGGTGCCCGCCGGCGGCGTGCCGTCTCCTCCATATCCACACCTACACGGTTTCGAGCCTGGAGGAATATCGCCAGTTCCTAGCCGACGAGGCCGCGTTTACACGACTGCACCATGTCCGAGCGGTTCGGGTGAATTGTTCAGACATGCGCGAGGCTGTCGTGACCGCGCTGAACACCAATCAATTGAAGCTGGGGATCAGCAAGGCGAACGGCATCACATCCGAGACTACCCATGGCCCGATTCACGCTCGGCAGCAGGGACGGCTACTGCATCTGTCGCCCGCTGAGAATCAGCAGGAGTTGGCTTCCTGGGCGAGGAGCGTGCGAGAAAGCCTCACGGATCGGACTGACAACGATCTATCATTTCTGTCTCGATTATTCGGCGGGGTTATTCTTCATATTCATCATAGCGAAATTCCTATCGTCTTCTTTTCCGATAGGCCCTGTTCCTAACGTGTTGCCCATGCGTATTTCCTCCCATCATTTCACCCTTGCCTGTCGACCACGGGCCATAGTAGATCAATGGGTCCCTGTATTGCGCCAAGGCAGGCACGGGACCCAACAACGATCTACGCCTCAGTCGGGGCCTAGCCGTGCGAGAAACCGGCGATGTCATTCGCGCTGTCGATCAGTCTCTTCATTGCCGCTGGATTGTGTGAAATCGCCGGCGGCTATCTCGTCTGGCTCTGGCTTCGTGAAGGAAAACCGTTCGGATACGCGGCGGCGGGCGCGATCTTCTTGATTCTGTACGGACTGATTCCAACGCTCCAGACGGCCCATTTCGGGCGGGTGTATGCAGCCTACGGAGGCATGTTCATCGTGCTCTCGTTGTTGTGGGGATGGGGTGCAGACGGCACCAAGCCGGATCGGTTCGACGTGGTCGGCGCTGTCATCTGCCTAATCGGGATGGCCGTCATCATGTACATGCCTCGCCCGACCATATAGGGCGAGTTCAACGTGCTCTTCCGCTTCCAACCTTCAAATGGCAACTCTCCTTCGCTCTCTGCCCCCCAAAGTGCGGATGAGCAGCTTTCCTAGCTAGGAACATATCCGGTGTTCACCTCCTGCAAGCTGGGGCAAGTCTGAACCAGGCATGCGCATTCCGACCGCGCAAACGGGTGAACAGGGATCCATGAACAGAACAAGACAGGCATCAGGGTTGTCGACCGTAGTGGTGTTCTACCTGGCCCGGGCCGCCACTTCACTAGCCGATCCATTGCTTCCGGACCAACAACCGAGGTTGTCTCGTCACGCAATCCTACGACGCGATCCTCGGATGTTGTCTCGCGACTACTCGCTGCAAGGGAACGGGCAGGTGGACTACCGCATGGTTCGCCACATCATGAGAATATCCATTGACGACCCCGCTCTGAAGAACCCGACGTCGCGCGGCATCCACTGTTTTACTGGTATGAGGCCAATCGCGATGGACAGTGGGAGATGGGATAGATCGTGACGAACAAGGCGAACTCGCTCATGCGGCTCGTTACGATTGGAGACAAGGACCTGATCACGTCCTTCAAGACCGTGTGAGAGAGCTGGAATGCACAGCGCTACCGGGCGCGATCCCCCGACCGGAGAGCCTGCTGAATCGTGGCGTGAAGTTGTTCAATGGCGGCATCCTTCGCCAGGAAGGAGACGGCGCCCGCTTCACGCATCACCTCTTCAACCTGCCAGTTATTATGCACCGAGAGCCCGATTACGAGTGTGAGGGGCTGCTCCAATTTCAGTCGGCGCGTGGCCTCTATGCCATCCATCCCCGGCATATTAATGTCCATGATGACGACTTCCGGCTGCAGCGACTTGGCGAGCATGAGCGCCTGCTCTCCATTCGTCGCTTCTCCGACGACCTCGATATCCGCGTAGCCTTCCAGTACTGTTCGAAGGCCTTGGCGAAGCATCGCATGATCATCCACCAACAAGACGCGCGTTTTGGCGGATCCTCTGGCCTCTTGCGTGGAGGCAGCCGGCGGGCTATCAAGCGCCTTGGTCGGCGGGATGGTGCTTGCATCAATCGCAGGAGGCTCCTGCTCATTTGTTGCCACGTAAGGAATGATGACGGTGATCTTTGTCCCTGCCCCGTGGGACGACTCGACTTTCATCCGGCCTCCCAGCGCATCCATACGTTCCCGGATGCTGAAGTGACCGAACTTGGGGGAGGTAAGATTTTCAGTGGATCCCACTTGATCGAATCCCACCCCTTCATCAGCCACACAGAGGTGGAACATGCCCTCTTCGATCCAAACCGAAATGGACGCCTGTGCCGTTCGAGCATGTTTTGCCACGTTGATGAGCAGCTCGCGCGCGGATTGAAACAGGAGCACCGCTTGATCCTCTGGCATCTGCACCGATTCCATGTCGCAATGGACTGTCACCGTCATTTCCTGTCGACGCATCTGCTCCGCAAGCCATCGGATCGCCACCACCAGGCCAAATTCTCGCAGTACCGGAGGGGATAGTTCAGCCACCAGGGTTCTGGTATAGGTCAGCGCCTCATCCAGCATGTCATCTAATTCCTGCACGAGTCCGGTAGCGGGACCTAAATTGCCCCGTTTGGCCTGGCTCAACTTCATGCGGCCGAACACCAGCAATTGCGCCAGATAATCATGCAGCTCCGCCGCGATGCGCTGGCGCTCGCGCTGTTCGGTCAGCGTCAAATCTGAAGCCAGTGCTCTCAACCGGGTGCGGGAATGGATTAACTCCTGGGTGCGCTCGGCCACGCGTTGCTCGAGTTCAAAGGTCCAACCCCGCATGTGCTCTTGAACCTTTTTGCGTTCCGTAATGTCGCGCAACAGCACCGTATACGTGACATGCTCATCCAATAGGTTCTCACTGATGGCGAGTTCCACCGGAAAGCTGGACCCATCGTTTCGAACACCCAACATCTCCCGGCAGAGTCCCTTCAAGTTTGGATCCGGGTGCGCTGGACCCGCTGCAAATTCCCCGTCTAACCCACCGGGATAGGGCGACGGCATAAATACAGTGATAGCCCGCCCTAGCAAGTCATCTGCCCGATGTCCGAACATGCGTTCGACTGCCGGGTTGATGCTTCGGATCAGGCCCTGAGCGTCGAGGGTAATGATGCCATCGACGGCACTCTCTACGATGGCCTTTAAGCGGGTTTCACTCTCCCCCAGCGCGGTCGACGCGCTATGCCGTTCCCAGGCCATGGCCACCATATGGCAGAGGGTTTGAAAAAAGCTGCCTTCCTCCTCGGTGAAGCGGGTTCGTCGACTCGTTCCAAAAGAGAGCGTGCCCAGCACCTGCCCATCGCTGGCTCTTAATGGATGGCAGGCATAGGCGCGAACCCCCATCGCTCGCACGAATGCGCCTTGGGGGTCGGAGGCAATTCGATCGGCATCCGCCATCATTGACTGGCCGGAGTCGACCACGTCGCTACAAAAGGCTTGTCCCGGATCGAGCCGCTGCGCCCTCTCCACCAGCGCGTCAGGAATACCCATGCCGACAAGCAGGTGAAGCGCCCGCGTCTTTCGCATCCAGTAAAAAATTCAGGCACAGGTCCACGTCGAGATGAGCCGCGACCTTCGCATAAATCGCCCGCGTCCAAGCGGCGCGGTCCACCGGCATTTCTAGCATCATCCGGCTGAGTTCGAGCAACAACTCTTGTCGCTCTCTTCCGCTGCGCAATATCGCGTCCTGCTGCTTGCGATCCGTGATGTCGAGGGCTGTACCGAGGATCTGCACCGGGCGTCCCTGTTCATCTCGCGCGAACACGACATTGCGGGACAGGAACCACCTCCATTCCTTCGATCGATGCTCCAACCGGCACTCGAATTCCAGCACCTCCCCGTCTTTATGCGACGGCAACTGCGCCAGGCGAGTCATGACCAAGGAGAGATCCTCCGGATGCACCCACTGTTGCAATGTCTCCTGGCTGATCAGCTGCAGTTCTTCCGGCCCATACCCCAGCGTCTCGCCTGACCTCGCGTTCGCATACAAATTGCGCTGCGCGCGCAGATCGTAAAGATACACGGTGGAAGGAGCGGCATCCACCAAGCTTTTGATGAACCGTTCTCGCTCGGTTAGTTCCTTCAGTAAAACCCTACTCTCTTCTTCCCGATCATACAGACGCAAGAGCGCCTTTGCCGCGCCGATCAGCTCGGTCGACTCGACCGGCTCGCTCAAATAGACGTCCGCGCCGCCGTCTAGGCCCATGGCCCGTTCCTGAGGCCTCACGCAAGACGCGGAAACCTGCAGCACCATCGTATGCTCACTCGCAGCATTTTTCTTGATCTGCCGACAGATCTCGATGCCGTTGATATCCGGCAGCCCGACATCCAGCAAGACCAGTTGCGGCCGCTCGTCACGCACCAAGCTGAGCGCATCTCCTCCGGTGGCCGCTTCCAGGACTCGGTAGCCGGCCCGCTCAAAAATTCTGGTCTTCGCGTACCGAGCCCCTTCATCGTCGTCTACGTTGAGGATCGTGTGTCGGTAGGATGTTTTCATGGTGACGAGTATGGTTGTGATTACAGCAATTGGTCTCGGTCAGGATGCGCCTGCACGGGATGGGGAAGCAACTCCTCGACCATGCGACGCACGGAGTCTTCCGACAGTTCGCTTTTCATGACAATGCGTCGGGTCGATTGGTCCAGAATGGAGCGTGCCTCCGCCGAGAGCGCTTGAGAGGTCACGATGACGACCGATGTCCCCTCCATTTTTTTGGAAGCGGCCAAATCCTGGAGAAACTGCCATCCGGATCGTCCCGGCATATTGAGATCCAGGAAAATCAGGTCCGGTCGGAGGTCACGGCACATTCGAATCCCTTCCATGCCGTCTGCGGCTTCCGAGATGGTACAGGGAACGCCGGCGAGACATTTCTTCAGAATGTAGCGGAAGGATTCCTCATCATCAATGACCATGATGCGCGGCAGATCGATTGGCTCAGAATCCCTTCGCTGTCGCCGTCAGCTGGACCAGGCGGTCCAATTCAGCGAGCAAGGTCGCCTGCCCGATCGGCTTCACTTGGTAGCCATCCGCTCCGAGCACGAATGCCTTGGCACGGTCCTCCACGGTGGTCACGATGAGGATCGGAATCGTCCGGGTGGATTCGTCCGCCTTCATATGCGCGAGCCACTGCCAACTGTCCTCGCCTCTCAAGAGCAAGTCCAAGAGGATCGCCGCCGGTGGGAACTGCCGTAACAGTCGGCGGGCTTCCGACAGCCCGCCGCAAAGAATCGGTTGATACCGGCTGTTTCGAAGAAACTTCTCATAGGCCAGTCGCGTCTCCGGATGATCCTCGACGATGAGGATCGGAAGCCGATGGGGGTCCAGAGAAAAGTCTTGCGGCCATGGCAGGCTTCAGGATCATGTCACCGGCCTTTTCATGATAAAGGGGAACGGTCAGCCGGAATATGGAGCCGATCCCGACCTGACTTTCTACCGTGACCTCCCCGCCAAGCAGAAACGCCAATTTTCTACAGAGGGGAAGGCCCAAGCCCGTGCCCTTCACGCGCCGCTGGATCGGACTATCCAATTGAGAGAATTCTTCAAAAATCCTGCTTTGATCTTCCGGCTTGATGCCGATGCCGCTGTCGGCCACCGCGATCGTCATGGCGCTGCGATCGGCATTGATTGCGGCGGTGACACGAATCTCACCGCGCTCCGTGAATTTCAGGGCGTTCGAAATAAAGTTCCGTAGGATCTGCGACACCTTCCCCTCATCGGTGTACAACGTCGGAAGATCCTCCGGTTCCTCGAATTCGAGATTCACGGACGTGCTCGTTAATAGCGGTTTGAGCATACCGCGGAGCGCGCTGAACATTGTTTTCATGTCAAACTCAACCGGTCGCACTTCGACTTTACCGGCTTCTATCTTGGCCAGATCCAATAAATCGTTGACCAGGTCGAGGAGAGCTTTCGGCCGCCTTGCGAACAAATCGAACTTGCTTGTCCTGCTCAGAAGTCAGCTCCCCATCGGAGCGATCCAGCAGCAATCCGGAGAGGGCCAGGATGGAGCTCAACGGCGTGCGGAACTCATGGCTCATGTTCGACAAGAACCGTGACTTCATGTGATCCGCCTGCCGAAGATGGTCGGCCTTCTCATCCAATTCGGCGTAGAGCGCGACGACCCCTCGATTCGTATCCTCGAGTTCCTGGTTCATGCGAACGAGTTCGTCTTGCCGAAGACGTAATTCGTCCAGCGCCCGCAAGAGCTCGTGGTTTTGTTGCCGCAATTCCTCTTGGGCATTCTGGGCGGGTGTCTGGATCAATTGATCCACGACGCTCGGACAGCTCCTTGACCCCGAGTGACTCGGACCCGTGCCGGGAATACTTTTTTCAGGAGCACCTTGGTGCCTTGTCCTGGCGCGGTCTCGATTTCGCACTGGTCCATGAGGCGTTTTGCGCCGATGAGGCCCAGCCCCATGCCGGTTTGTGACCGATATCGCCCGTCCAGAATCTGTTTCAGGTCACGTATGCCGGGCCCTCTGTCCGTGACGCGAATCAACAACACTTGGGGTGAGGTCTGTCCCTCGACGAGAAATTCGACCGTGCCGTTCTCGGCATAACGAAACGCATTGCGCGCAATTTCCGACACCGCAGTGGCAATTCTGGTTTGGTCCTGCGCATCGAATCCGATCAGGCCGGCAATCTGTCTGGCCCGCTGACGCGCGGCCACGACATCATCCTCATACTTCAAGGCGACATTGATGATCGAGTGGCTCATAGGGCGGACCCTCTCGAACCTGTCCGCATGACGTCACGCGCCATTGATCCGTCCTCCGGCTGTTATGGATGGGAGCCGGGTCCCGACTGCGGGCCTTGTGCAGCACGATGACCGTCGTATCGTCACGACCGCGGGCGAAGTCGCGATACAGCGTGGCGGCAATGAGACTCGGGATCGCGTGCCGCCAGTCCCGCATACGGATTGATATCCCAATGGGTGTTGATCCCGTCGGAACACATCATCAAGCATCGCCGAGTCAGACCATGGGTACTGAAACTCCGTCACTCGTCCAATCTGATGGCCGAGAATCCCGTTCTGAGACACCATGTGGCGAGCGGTGCCATCCTGGCACACGGCCGCCATGATGTTCCCGATGCCGACAAACTTCACGAGGCCCTGATCATGAAGAATTTCTGCAATCCCTATCGCTGCGCCTCTGGTCGAACGGAGCGCGCCATGCGCGAAATCGATCTGATCACTGAGCGGGGCATCATCGATGTTCACGCAAGCTCCCGATCGCCAGAACGGCCGCCTGTGCCGCCAGGGGTCCATGGCCCAATCCGTCCACCACCGCGCAGACCGTGCGTCCGCCGTCGCCGACTCGGACATACCACGCATCCCCCGAAACGCTCTCCCCCGGTTTGGCTAGTTGATCACACCGGTTCGAATGGCCGGTGCCTCACCAGCGCTCGGACCGACCTCATCCCACATACGGGCCACGAGCGCTGTCCCTCGTCCCGGAATCGAATAAATATCAAATTCCGTCGCCATCCGAACAATAGCCCCAAGGCCGGTGCCGCTGCTGCCCGCAGTAGAATGACCGTCCTGGAGGGCGCGACCGACATTGCCCATACCCGGCCCTCGATCCAACGCCACTATTTCAACGCCCTGTACCGACCCTGAGCTACGGTCCTCAGGAATATCTCACCCTCTTTGGCATGCTTGACCAGATTCGTGCCCATCTCCGATGCAATCACGGCACAGATACCGGCATGCGTTTCATCCAATCCGGCCCGGCCCGCTAATGCCAGTGACCTTCCGGCGCAGATCGGCCACTTGACTGGATTCCCCTATTCGAAACTGAAACTGCTCGCCCATCCCGATACTCGGTGACCACTCTATCCTCACTTCCAGCGCGCGATCGTGACCGTCGTGCCTTTATCCACTTCCGTTTGTATATCGAAATCATTTACGAGGCGCTTCGAGCCACTTAGACCCAGGCCCATGCCATTGCCGGTCGTGAATCCATCTCTCAACGCTTTCTCCAGATCCCGAATTCCAGGCCCCTGATCGGTGAACGTCAGTCGCACTCCTCTGCGTTGGCCGACGTCAAGGGCCTGAATACGCACCTCTCCCCCTCGACCATGCTCCAGCGTATTGCGGGCCAGTTCGCTGGCCGCCGTCACAATCTTCGTTTGATCGACCAGCGAGAACGCCTGCGTCAGGGCCCACTCTCGCGTCATTTGGCGAACCTTCACGATATCGTCCGACGATCGGATCGGGAACGTCTCATCCCGCAAGATGGCCATTTCCTCTCACACCCTGATGGAGAGAGACGTTCAGCATCTCAACTCCTTTGTCGACGTTGAGCGCCGTACGCACACCAGGGAGGGACAGTCCCAGCTCCACGAGAGTAATCGCCACAGCCGGACGCATTCCGACCACCACGGTTTCCGCATCTAAGACGCGTGCCATGTTCGCGATATTGCCGATCATCCGTCCGATGAACGAGTCCACGATCTCCAGCGAGGAGATATCGATGAGAACACCATGCGCCCGATCTTTCACGATTCGCTCGGTAAGATCATCTTGGAGCGTCATGGCGAGGCGGTCGTGCATATCGACCTGCACCGTGACCAACAGAAAGCTTCCCATCTTTAGAATTGGGATTCGTTCCATGGTCACTCCTTCGGCTTGGCTGCCGCAGACTTCGAAATACTGGCGCCGGTGCGTTGCAGCGCTACCAAGAAGGCATCCGCGAGGGTCGCCTTTGTGATGACCTCGCTCAAATCAACGCCAAGATGCACGATCGTCTGGGCAATTTGCGGCCGAATTCCACTGATGATGCAGTCGGCGCCCATGAGCCTGGCGGCGGCGACGGTCTTCAGGAGGTGTTGCGCGACCAACGTATCCACCGTCGGCACTCCGGTGATGTCGATGATGGCGATCATGGCGCTGGTCTCCACGATCCGTTGCAACAGATTCTCCATGACGATCTGGGTGCGCGCGCTATCCAACGTGCCGATCAACGGTAAGGCGAGGATGTTATCGAATAACTGAACGACCGGCGTCGACAATTCCAGCAGTTCTTCCTGTTGCCGGCGAATGACCTCTTCGCGGTTCTGTTGATGGAATTCCATGACCTGTAAACCGAGGCCATCGAGAAGCGTCGTGATGGTCCACAGGCCGGCCGCGAGATCCTTCGCGTCCTTCATGTGCGCCCGGATCACGTCAAAGAGGGGCTGCTTCAGTGAAAAAACAAAGGTGGCGGTTTCTGAGGAAGTGAATCCCTGGCGCACCCTCGAGCGGGCTGTCTGTCCGAGGAAATCCAAGACGGGCTTCCAGGAAGCATCGCCGATTTCAGCGCTCCCCTCCAGGGCCTTGCGTGAAGAGGCTCAAGAATTCGCGCGACTGATCACGCAGTTCACTCTCCTTCATGAGATCCCGACGTAGCGTCGTTGCAGCCAGTTGAAGTGCGATCCACTCCTTGAGGATGAGCTCCTGTTGGGTCCGAACGCTTTCCGCTAGTTTGGGTTGTTTTTCCATTGCCCCTTCTTCCTCCTCTTCCTATGCTGATGACAAACTATGAATTGGGTGGAAATACCCGGGAGTAGAAACGGGCAGGCCAGTCTAGCCTTGTCACGTCTTACCCTCCCACTAGGGGAACCCCTAGAGGCTCCCCTAAGCCTAGCGGGCATCAAGCCACGGTTGCAAGGGTGGGGAGCCTATGGACCACCGATTACTGAGAGGGATGACATGAAATGCGCTGTGTTTGAAAATGGGCGATATCGGCCTTGCCATGGGATGACCGCACCGACGGCGCTTGAGAACGCCGCCATGATTTCGCTCGAGGACACTGATGTAAGCTGACATTGCGAAGGAAGGGATATTTCTTTATTTATATAGCCCAGGGGGAAGTAGGGATCTCCGCTCGACTGGCATGGAATCCGACTGGAAGAAAGGAGCATCTATGACGACCGCATCAGGCCAGCACGTCAACGATTACATGCAACGCCAATTGGAGGTGGTCCCACAGGATGCCTCCGTGGTGACGGTCGCCGCCAGAATGCGAGATCGCCGCATCGGCTCCGTGCTGATCGAAACCGTCGATCGCCCGCGCAACGATTGCCGGATGGCTGGGATCGTGACTGAAACCGATCTGGTCAGCAAAGTACTGGCGCCAGGCCGAGTCCCCTCTCGCACCAGCATGCTGGAGATCATGAGCAGTCCCCTCATCACCATTGAGCCACACCGTCCGATGCTCGATGCCAGTCACTTGATGGAAACCAAACGGGTGCGGCACCTCGCCGTCTCCGACGGCGCGGAGGTGCTCGGCGTGATTTCGGTACGCGACCTCGTGAGGCATTTCGTCGAAGCCGACAGCGGGCCGGTACAGTCCCTCTCTGACGTGTATCGTCCTCTGAGCGTGCTCATGAACCGCGCCATCGTCAGCATCGGAAGCCACCACACAGCCCTCGGCGCCGCGCAACGGATGGCGGACAACCATATCGGGGCGCTGTTTGTGACGGAAGCGGAGGAACTGGTCGGCATCATCACCGAGGCCGACCTGGTCCGAAAAGTGCTCGCCGGCCAACTCGACCCCGCCGCGACGGGCGTGGGCGCCGTGATGAACTCGCCCCTGATCGAGATCGACATCAACCGCACCATCCACGATGCGAGCGAGCACATGGCTGAACATCGGATCCGCCATCTGGCCGTCACTGAGAACGGAAAGGTCGTCGGTGTGCTCTCGATTCGAGATCTGGTCAAGATGGTGTCGATTCGCGACCGCCCTAAGTTTTTAAAACGCAGCCCACCGGCATAGCGCGTGAGGCCTGCGCGGCAGGCTCTTGCCGGCCGCCTCGTACTTCCATGAAGAAAAATTCATTACCACGCTGCACCGAAAGCCTCCTGTGAAAAGTGACCCGGCATAGGGCCTGCTTCGCAACGCTGTGGCTGATCTGGCGAGGGTCGTTCTGTTGCCCGCACGCTGAATTCCCCGGGTATCGCTCCACTTCGTGCCATCGCCATCCATCCTCCCGGCACTCCCCGCAGGCTCTCTTGACGTTTTGATTGCGCCGGATCGCCCGGAACGGTAGACTTCCCCGACGCCCCTCTATGTTGCACACCCATCCATGACAGATCGAATCGCTCGTCTGTTCATTCACGACTGGAGCCGCTGATGTTTGAATGGCTGGCCGATCCTGAGATATGGATCGCATTGGGAACGCTGACCGCGCTGGAGATCGTGCTGGGAATCGACAATATCATCTTTATCTCCGTGCTCGTGGGCCGCCTGCCGGAGAAACAGCGTGACCTAGCACGCAAGCTGGGACTGGCTCTCGCGATGATCGCCCGCCTGGCCTTATTGTTTTCCATTTCCTGGGTGATGGGGCTCACCCATCCCTGGATGACGATCCTCGGACAGGAGATTTCCGGACGAGATTTCATCCTGATCGGGGGCGGGCTATTCCTCATGGCGAAAGCGACGCATGAAATCCATAACAGTCTCGAAGGAGTCGAGGACCGCAAGGCCCCGATCGCGGCGGCCGGCCTGGGCATGGTCCTGGTTCAGATTGCGCTGCTGGATATCGTCTTTTCATTGGATTCGGTCATCACGGCGGTCGGACTGGTCGACCATGTGTCGATCATGGCGGTCGCGATCGTGCTGGCCGTAGTCGTGATGATGGTGGCGGCGAAGTCCATCGGAGAATTCGTGGACGGGCACCCCACGATCAAGATTCTCGCGCTATCGTTTCTCATCCTGGTGGGCGTCACGCTGATGGCCGAAGGGTTCGATGTGCATGTCCCCAAAGGGTACATCTATTTTTCGATGGCCTTTTCGGTGACGGTCGAGATGCTGAACATTCGCATGCGCCGGAAACGAACCCGCACGCCGGTCAAGCTCCACAGTCGTTATGCGGAAAAGCGAAAACCGTAGGCTTACGGATGGGATGAGATTGGCCAAGCCCGAACTGGCAGTACGGCCTTACTCACCATGGAGGCCTTCCGGCACGGAGAGTAGATAGTTGGCATCGACCGATTCCTCCCATGCGCCCCCCTGCGGTGTCTGTCCCATCGTCCATCCCCGCATAAAGACCAGACTGAGAACCGGCTCCGTGATCGGGGCGATCAGGGACGGAACCACATCCTGACCCGTCACTCGTCCTACCACCGTCACCCGCGCCCATTGATTCCATTTCGGAGGCAACGCGGCCGCCTTCGACACCACCACCCAATAATAGCCGGCCTCCGGCCCTTCGTTCACGGTCGGACGATGGGGCCGGTAGTCCTTATCAAGCGGGCGATTCTTCAGACGCAGCCACAGCCGTTGGCCTTCCTGTTTCTGATCGACCACCACCCCTCCCAAAATGACCGTCTTCCCTTGGTACGTTTCCGGCGACGTAGTGAGGGAGGTCAACGTGATTCCGGGTTCCGCTTGCTGCACATACCGAGAGGGCAAGGAACTGCACCCCACCAATAGGAACAGCCACACGATTCCCACTACGAGACGAGCGCTGTGAGATGTCACATCACCCTCCCTGCTCTCTAAATTTGACGGGCGACACATTATGATTTGCCCGGCTTCCAGCCGCTGAGGGCACAGCGTTGGGCAATAAGCGGCCTCATGCTGTCCACATCCAATGAGACCCGCGTCATGACTTCATCGGCAAGCCGTGCATCGTCGAAACATTCGTACGCATCGTCAAGAAAGCCGCCCCGCAAGAGCGGATGCTGGAGAAATCGTTGGCCAGACCCGCTTGCCACCTCGAGTGGCCGTTCGACGACGGCAATCCGTTCCATGTCCAACCGCTCCAGCCATCCTCGCGCTTCCTTCGCCGATGGCCGCTCCGCCACATGCGCCGCCAACCGCTCCCGCTCGGTCGTCAGCCCATGCCCGCTCATCTCCTGATCGATTCGCTGCCAGATGGAGTCGAAGGTGCCGAGCGAGGGAAAGGTCAGCACGAGCTGGCCGCCTGGCTCAAGATGTTCGATCAGCCCACGCACCGCCTCAAAACGGTGCGGCCGAAAAAACATGACCGAGAGATTGCCGGTGATACGCTGGAACATCGGAAAGGATGCGGGCAAGGCGCGCATATCGTGGCATTCGAATCGGAGCCACGGCAGCTCGGCCCGTTGAATAGCCCGCGCATTGGCCACTTGACCGCGGCTGACATCGATTCCGACGACCCTTCCGGTCTGCCCGACTTGTTCAGCCAGATAGAAGGCCGGAATGCCGTGACCGGACGCGACATCGAGAATGGTAAGACCGGGGCGTAGATCCAATTGCTGCAACAACACGTCAGCAAATGGGGTCGACCAGTCATCCTGTGCGGGGAGAGCCCAACGCGAAGCAACCGGAGAAGCGGGGTCGGTCATGCGGTTCCTTTTTTTATGGTCATCTGAAACGGACCCGATACGGAACCTATTTGAAGCCTATCACCATCGAGTCGGGACCCGCCAAGGTTTCGACTTTGGTCCGTTTAAAACCCGCCTTCTGCATCCATTTCTTACAATCCGCGCCGGTGAAATCAAATCCTCCCGGCGTTTCGATCAGCATGTTCAGGCTCATCAGTAAGCCGAAGGCATTGCGTTTTCTCGCATCGTCGATCAGAGCCTCGTGGACGATGACCGCCCCGCCGGCCGGCAGGGCCTGATGGGCTTTGCGCAACAGCATCATCTTCTCCTCCAGATCCCAATCATGAAGGATGTGTCCCATAATGAGGACATCGGTGTTGGGCAAAGGGTCTTTGAAAAAGTCTCCGGGGTGAAACGTCAGACGTTTCCCAACCTTCTTCGTCCGTGCATACGCTTCGAATACCGGTCGCACGACGGGAAGATCCATCCCCTGTCCCGTGAGATGCTTGTGCGCGAGAAGGATTTCGACCGCCACACCACCCTGCGCGCACCCCACGTCGGCAAAGGAACGATAGTTCTTCCAGGGAAACTTTCCGGCGATGGCCCGCGCAGTTCCCTGACTGAGCCCGGTCATGGCCTTGAGAAAGCCTTCCAGACGTTGCGGATCCGCATAGAGTGTGCCGAAGAAGTCCGCTCCTGTTTTGACTTCGTTCTGCGGTTTACCGGTTCGGAGCCCCTCCGTCAGCGATCCCCAAAATGGATAGAGCCTGGCATTGGCCATCTCCAGTATGCCGCCGACATACGCCGGTTTGGCGCGGTCCAGAAACAGAGCGGTCTCAGAGGTGTTGGCATATCGGGTGCCGACTCGTGTGAGCATGCCAAGGGCGACCAAGGCGTCAAAGAAATCCCGCGCGCTTCGCGGATGAAGTCCTAGCCGTTTGGTCAAAACGACGGCATCCAGCGGTTTTCTGGCGAGCTCTGTAAACAAGCCGAGTTCGACTGCGCTGAGCAATGTTTTCGATCCCCAAAATCCCAGGCCCAGTTGCAAAATTCCATCAGGAGTGCGGGAACGAGTAGCCATCCATGAGTCCTTTCCAAATAGGAGAAAAATCGCCAAGAGGCTATGTCGCGCGGGTTCTCTTGTCAACAGATCAGTTTCGCCTCTGTCATACCGCCGTTGCGATGATAGACGCCCTCCTCTTACCGGGGATTCGCCTAGTTACGAAACAGGGGACCATGCTGACTTAATAAACCAACAGCGGATGACTGTGGATCAGCGAGCGAACACATGATGAAGGTGTTGAAACTTTTATGTCTCATGGTGGTGTTGGGAGGCTGCTCCACGACCTATGAGCCGCATCTCATTCTTCCACCCACAGAATTCAATCGCTCTATCGACGCAATCGTGGAAGTGCACCCCCTCACCGCGTCCGACGACCTACTCTCCGGGCACACGAGTTACGGCGTACTCGCGGATGACTATGTCAACCCGCCCCCGTCCAAGCTCACTCAGGCCCTTACGGAGCAAGTGATCGCGGAGCTATCGGCACATCGCGTGTTCCGCCAGGTCACGACCTATGACCAGAATCCAGACTTCATTTTGACTGGCCGCGTCGAACGATTCTTCGAGCACGATCGTCGAAAATTATGGACGCTCGTGCCCTATTATTCCGACAAGCTGGCCAACTTGCTTCGCTTGAATACGTACACCACTAGCGGAGAGATACATCTCACGATGACGTTATTGAAACCCAACGGTGAAGTTGTCGGATCGTATATTGGCCATTCCAAATTTACTGAAGACTACACGCCCAATAGTGAAGTGCGTCCCGGCGAGCGCCTCAATCGCGCGTTAGGGCAAGCCCTCGCTCAAATTCGTGACGAAATGTTTTCGGACGTGGCCTTGCCAAAAACTCGCCAACTGCCGCCGCCTCTTGCCAGTCAGTAGACGTCCGGCAGATCTCCTGGATTATCGCGAACGTCCGTTTTAACCGCACGTGCCAGGTCCGGTCTATCAAAAGTGATCAACCAGGGCTTCGCAACCGGGCCAGCGGCAGTTCGACAAGGATCTTACGAGGAACGGGCGAAGTTCTACTTCCTGGGAGCGCTCATACAAGAATGGCACCTACACTCACAGCGGCCAGAGAGATCATACGCGGGATTGTCCGGCCTCTTCCGACCTCCAGTATTTACGCCGATCGAGACACAGAACTGAGCCCGCGCAAGGCCTCAGGCAGGAAGTACGTCGATCGACTCGCGTCTGAACAGGGCAAAGGTAACGGCCATGGTGAGGAGCGATCCGACGAACGCAGCCGCCATGTCTTTCTGCGCATCCCACTCATCCCCTTGAGTACCGAGATACATACTTCCTAATTCAGGGCTGACGATCATGGCGACGATTGCTTCGATCACTTCAAAAAATCCGCTTTGAGCCAGGATGCCGCTAGCCGGCAAATAGTATGACCACAGACCCTTCACACCGGCGAACCGGACGAGCAATTCGCGAAACGGATACACCAACAACACGCCGTAGGCGAAATGCGCAATTCGATCGAAGGGATTCCGACTCAAGTCCAGGGTCTCTTTCAGCCAATGCCCCACAGGCACTTCCGCATAGGTGTAGTGGGCGCCGATCGTGTGGAAGATCAGGAACAGGCCGATGAGGCAATAGGAGGTCAAAGAGAACGCAAACCGCCGATAGGTGACAACCAGGACGATGACGAATCGCCACCGTCAAAAGATTTTCGAGGAACCAATCGTGGCGGTCGACCGGATCAATGGCAAGCCACACCCAGAACGCCACATAGGACAGCAGCAGCACGCTGAGGATCCGGACGGTGTTCGCCTTCCGTTGATTCTGATCTCTTGCTCCAACAACCATAGGGTACCGACTATTCGGAAAGCGCCGCTTCAGATTCCAGCATCGACTCTGCGCCCCGTAACGCGCGCACCACCAGGAGCAGCGTCATACAGATTAACGCGCCGTACAACGCGGCGGCCATGTCTTTTTGAGCGTCCCACATGTCTCCTTGCGAACCTAAATAGGCAATGCCCAATTCAGGATGGACGGCACGGCGACCCACGATTCGATAATTTCCCACAGCCCGCTCAGCCCCAGCACGGTCATAACGGGGAGGTAATACAGCACCCATCCCTCGACACGCGCGCTGATCCGAAACAGCTCTTCCATGGGTACGCCAACAGGAAGCCGAAACTGAAATGTACGATCCGGTCGAAATGGTTGCGTCCGAGGTGCAGCACCTGGTCCATCCACAAGCCCATCGGCACTTCAGCATACGTATAGTGAACGCCGATCGTGTGCAACGTCAGAAACGCGGTAATGAGCGCGTAGGAGACGTGAGACAAGGGAAGGACTCGATGGGTGACGACCAACAGGACCACGAAAACAGCCGGAAGAATACTCGCGATCAGCCAGAACTGAGGATCGACAGGAGCTTGCGCCATCCAGACCGACACCACTACGTACCACAACAGCAGACCGATCGAAGCAATCTTGTTGCGACCCACCGTCAGTTCTCCTTGTGGATGGTGGCAAAAAAAGGAGCCTTCTGGCTAGGACATCAGAAGGCCGACCGTCATACTTTACTGGATGGTGGTCTCTCCTGCAACCGCCCCTTCTTGCCTTTCCTTTATTTCCTGATGATCGCCTGGGGCGGCGCTTTTTGCTCTCACTCCCCCGACGGAATTGGGCTGATTTTGCCGGCAAGTAAGCACGTTGCGAGCGGATGCCGAGATAGGACCAGCCCTTTTCAAAGGCAAAGGAGTCTGCACTATCGCCACGGCGTTGATGGGTTCTTGAACAGAGGCCCAGTCTCGCACCAGAGACGAGAAATATAATTGACGACTCAGTCCTCCACCCGCAAATCCCCGCTCACCCGACGACTTCCGTCTCGAAGAAGACCAGGCCCGATTCACTATTAACGGCCATGGCCCGCATGCGAACGTCACCTCGCTCATGAATTGGCCCGTAACAATGGAAGTTTGATGGGTGCCTTTAATGGCGGGACATGCGCCCGGTCGGGACCATAATGGTGCGTAGCTTCTGTAGAAGTCACGTGAGCTGGGCCATCACGCGCCCCCGGTCCTTCTCTGGCGTTGGTCTCGAACCCATGATGGCGTTCGCTCGTCACCCGTGGTGAACGAATGCTGACAGACTTCCTTGAAGCAACGTGTGATCTCGTAACGTTTAGTAGCGCCATCTCTGCGCGTCGGCCACGCATAACGCTTGTCTGAGTCGTATCATTTGTCCAACGTGCATCACGATGCCTTGGAGAGCGGTTTGCACGGCGACGGCTTCCCCGTTACTCAAAAGCGATTCGGCATGTTTCAAAATGGCATTCAGGGGGACGCCCATTTCATGCGCCACGTTCGCGACGGTCTCGCGCCAGAGCACTGATGCTTCAAACCGTTTCAAGTCGTCCCTGAAAATTTGGTTTGACTGGAACTCATCTGGATTGCGGAGCGAATCACGCGCGCACGTCGCGTCACATTCTTCCTCTTTCACCGCTCCAGCCCATTGATCACGCTTGAAACGAGCACTCATCAACCGATCTATATTATGGAAGACCACTTTCAATAACGCGTGCCATGCCGTCCTGTATTGAAGACCTGGATCCCGGAGGGTCTGCGCCAGCGGCTGCAAGGTGGTGACAAAATGGATGAGGGTGCGAAAATGCCACTGCACGCCAAGACCGAAAGGATCACGGTACGATGCCCCGTGGTCGTGCATCATATCCTCTTCTCTCACTAGGGCTAGCAGATACCGCTGCTGCGAGAGCTTCAACCGATCAAGCGCACGATCGTCCTCGAGTAACGAGGCTACCTGAGGATCGCTGCCCAGTTGCAAGGCAAAGGTTTCGAGAATGAAGTCCAGATGGCGCTCAATGAGAGGTTCAAGTAACGAGAGGGCGGTTTTTTCGTCGTGGGTCAGCACAGTAGTCCTTTGCCGGTAGCCATCCATGGGCGCCTCACCTTTGCGAAAGATGTCCTTCGATGCCGGTACCTGTCAGTGCTCGCACGTGGTCTAATCGAAGCCCACCTCCCCGCACGTACTCAAGCACGCAGTGGGGGGCAGGACTCCGATGGTTACGGATCAGCACAATATCGGGGTGGTCCATGAGGTGATCCATCGGTGACCTAGGCGGAATCCTAGGGATTCGGACGCCATTCTGCTACTAGGAGATGTCAGCGGAAGCACCTGCAGATATTACTAGTCAGCGAACGAGTACCAGGGGAGGAAGTCAGACGTGAATCACCTCTGCGCCTTACGCGAGAGACCGGAGGGGTGGTTCCCGATGCGTTCAGTGACAGAGCTGCTCAATGGTGGCGAGCAACACGACGGGAGACTGATTGCTGAGGACCAGACCATCGACGCCTAATTTCAACAGGTCCCACGTTGAAAGGGCATCCTCCACGTTAAGCAAGAGAACGGTCCTGACAGTGAGGCCCTTGACCTGAATGTGGCGAACCAGTCCGATGAGGTCGAGATCGGCTTCCATTTGAATGACCATAACATCCGGATGGCACTGGGCCAGGAGGCCCTGGGCATCAGCGGAATTGATGGCTTCTCCGACTAAGTCGATATTGGGCGCCCCGAGCAGTACTCTTCGCATGCCGGAGCGCACCAAGCCACTTCCACTCAACAGCGCCACCGTCATCGGAGACGTACGGGGTTGAGAGGTGATTACCATCGAGACCTCAACGGGCGATATCTCCTGACGTTGTCCCAGGAACCGCCCCTTCTTTGCGTTCGTCGTGATGGCAGGAGAACGCCGGCAGACAACACCTCCCCGGTCACGACGACGCGATCCCAGCGGCTCGAGTCATGGATGGATTGGAACAGGTAGTTCGATGTGAGGTCGTGGCATAGCCTTGGCGTCTCCTCCATAGGGGGAGTCGTCGCAAGAGGACAAGTCATCGCCAGTTTTTGCAATGCCGGGGAGAGTGGACGAATCGTGGGCTCGGTATCCGTACGTAAGCCTCCGTTGTGATACAGAGACTACGGGGATTACAGGAGCCGTGGAACTAGGGTTTAAGCCAGAATGACAGGGGTATGCTACTAGGGCCTTACAGACCTATCAGGCCTTCGACGAGCGCATATTTGGTAAGTTCGGCGGTTGAATGCAGGTCCAACTGCCGCATGATTCCGGCCTTGTGAAATTCGACGGTCTTGACGGTCACATTGAGAATCGTCGCGATTTCCTTCGTGCCGCGACCTTCGGCCACCAGCTGTAGCACCTCGCGTTGCCGCGCTGTCAGTGCCGTCGAAGCAGAGTCGCCGCGTTGACCATTCTTCCGCCGGAGTACGGATCCGAGCACATCCTTGGTAATGAGAGGCGTCAGGTAATGTTGTCCATCGAGCACCGAGTGTATGGCTTGCTGGAGTTCGGAAGCCGCGCTACGTTTGAGCAGATATCCCGAAGCCCCGGCCTCGAAGGCCTGCGTGGCATAGGTGGAGGTCGCGTGCATCGTCAAAAAAATAAGCTTGATCTCTGGCACCACCTTGGTCAATTGGCGGGCCGCATCCAGCCCATTGAGCAGCGGCATTGATATATCAAGGAGGACCAAGTCCGGATTCAACCGCTGGGCCGCCTCGATCAATGCCCGGCCGTCCTCCACCGTGGCGACGACGTCACACTCGGCTTCCACAAGCTTTCGCAAGCCGGCCAAGATCAGCGAATGGTCATCGGCCATGATCACGCGGGGTCGCTTCATCGTGCCTCCTTGCTATGCTGAACCCACGCGCAGACCTGAGCGCCGCCACCTGGAACGGAATGAACCCGTAGGATACCTCGAAGCACCCGCATGCGTTCCTTCATACTGAGCAACCCTAGCCCTGTGATGTGCGCGCTCCTACTTGAGGAATCGAACCCCTTGCCATTGTCGCGAATTGAAAGACCGAGACCTCGGGACGAGCCGCTCAGCGTCACGGTGACGTCACTGGCATCGGCATGCTTGAAGGTGTTCTGCAGGCCCTCCTGCATGACCCGAAACAGATTCGTCGCGACCTCCAACCCAAGCCGGTCAGGCACATCATGAGCGGTAAAATGGACGGCGAGACCGGTGCGCTCGGTGAATTCCGCAATGTGGTCCCGCATGGCGACTTCTAACCCCACATGCTCCAGTAAAGACGGATGCAACCGATAGGCGAGATCGTGCAGATCGTCAGAAAGCCGGCTGACATGAGCGCGCACGCCGGCAAGTTGCGCCACGGCCGGCGAGATGGACGGGCTCAAGGCCTGCTCAATCGTCTCCAGTTCCACGGACAACGCCGCCAACCGTTGATTGAAGTCGTCGTGCAACTCCCGGGCGATCCGTTTCCGTTCCTGCTCCTGAGCATCCATGAGTTTTCCCGCCAACGATTCCAATTCCATCTGCTGTCTCGCCAGGAGCACTACATGGTCTTCCAGCGCGCGGGCCATATTCATCCGCTCGGAAATATCGATATGTGATAACACGATCGAATTAGAGTCTTTCAGTTGTGTCACGCGCAGGAGAAACCAGCTCTCTCCGTCTGAAGATGGACGGGCGTACTCTGCCGAGAAGCTGGATTGGGTTCCCGCCAAGACCGCTTCAATACCATGCAGGATGGCTTCAAGGTTCGATTCACCGTCCTTGACCGCTTGCCGGCAGATCTCCAGATAATTATCCCCGACATCGCCGTCTAGATGAACCCCATCGGCCTCGTTCCTGGCGACCGCTTCCCATGCGGCATTGGTTTGGAGGATCACTCCGTCTTTGGCTATGACGCAGACCTGCGACGAGAGGGAATCCAGGATGGCGTGGGTAAATCGTTCGCTGGCCTGCAAGGCCTCCTCTGCCGCTTTCCGTTCGGTGATGTCCCTCAGCATGACGGTCATGATGACGCGGTCATTCACCGTGACGTGGGAGACGGACGCTTCGATGGGGAATTCTTGTCCTGTTAGCCGGCGACCATACAATTCTCCGACCGGCCGCCTCATCCCTGAGTGTGGATCTCTCTGAGCAAATCCCGTGAGGTGTTTCTCGTGTGCCTGCCGGTAACGTTCGGGGATAAATCGGTCGAGTGAATGACCAATGGCCTCAGCGGCGGAACAACCAAAGATGGACTCCGCGGCGTGGTTGAACAGCATGATCCGATGTCGGTCATCCAACGTAATGATCGCGTCCATCGCGGATTCAATGATCGCATCAAGTTGCCGTTGCTGGGCAAGCAACTTCTGCTTCGCGCCTACCTGGCTACTGATGTCCAGCATCGCGGTCTGCCAATGGGTAATACCGCCGGATTCGTTCAGACACGCGAGGCTTTCGAGGGTGACCCAGCAGACCTGCGCGCGCTCTTTGCGAATGCGCACCTCGCAGGATTGGCGAAGGCCGGTGTGCAGGATCGCGCGCTTGTGCTGAAACAACCCTGCTTGGTCGTCAGGCTCAATAAATCTCTCAAGGCTCTGGCCGATCAGGATCTTCCGGTCCTCGTTCAAGATCATGGCGGCCTGAAGGTTCGCTTCGGTAATCACGCCGCGAGAATCCAGCGTGAGGTGACCGGCCGGCGAAAAATCATATAGCTCCGCATATCGGTCGCGGGCCGTCTGAATTTCCAGATGCGCGCGACGCAGTTCCTCATTTTGCGTTTCCAGCTCGATCTGATGCACCTGTAATTCCTGTACGAGCTGGCGCATCTTCAAATCGGCCATCTCTCCCCTAGGCAGCGTGGTTCTGCCCGGCGCGGTTTTATCCCGCTCATCCAGAGGACTGGGTTTTTGTGGCACGACCGTCCGTTTCGGCATCTGCTCCTCGCTTCAGAGAATCGGATTCCGGCTGTTCTCAGGTCGCATCGCATCGGGAATGCGCAGAGACTCCGCCGGCCTGAGGCCCTGTTGCGGTAGACACGTTCCAAGCCGATGAGGGGCCACAGCAGCAGCGGGCAGAGTCAGTTCACTGAGTCCTGTGGGGATGGCGGAGGGTCGCTTGCTGTTGTGTGCCTGGCGCCGGCCTTCCGGAAAGGAGGAGTTGAGAGCCTCTTCCACTGATTCGCCACAGCAGGATCTCCGGGATCTCTCGATTGAAGCAGTGATCACGTCACCAGACGCAATGAAGAGATACTATGCCACCGAGTGTAGGCCTTTTGTTCAATCCCCACAAGCGGGTCATGCCGAATCCTACCCTAGGATAATTCTTGCCCCAGAACTAGGGCGCCTCCCAGTGTTATTGAACCGCAGATCGTCATACAAGAATATGCGACACGCTGAGGATCATCGAACGATCATCCGGCACACGATGCGGCCCTTGATCAAAAAGGCCACTATGAATTCTGAAGAGCTTCTCGCATCCGCGATCCTGAAAGAAATCCGCCGGGTCTATCTCTGCACGACCCCAGAACTCTGCGCGCTGCTGCCCCAATTTTCTCCTGGTGAAATCATCGCGAACGTTGAGCGCCTCATCCAAGAAGGAGCCATCGCCTTTCGTAGTTCGGATCCTTCCCATTTGATTCTATGGCTGCCCCCGACCAGATCCGCGAAGCGAGCGACGCAAAACCCGATCGAAACAGCCGCCCAGAGCTGTGATTCGGTCGGACTCGAGCATGGATCACTCACAGAAGCGACGTCTTCATTGACCCATCTATGAAATAGACATCGTCGCCACCGACAGGTGGCAAGTGAACGGGAACCAGGCACAGAGTCTTTCAGCCACGGATGGGATAGCTACACCATCGAGGGCTGGACGCGACGATTAGTCGTCAGGGTGCAAGGGGGAGCGCAATGCTAAAACCGATCAAGCAGTCAGGCCAGGTGTGGTCGATCATACTCACGGGAGGCGATGACACCAACGTCAATCCGTTTGTGTCTCGGTGGCTGGGCCGACCGGTGCCGAAGGAATATTGCGCCTTCGTCGGAGCGCGGTCCATGTTCCAGCACACGCTAGACCGAGCGGTACAAATCACTCCGGCGGAGCGACTAGTCGCCGTGGTCGCCCGCGAGCATCGCCAGGAAGCCTTTCGGCAACTCGACCGACGCACCATCGGAGCCCTTATTCTGCAATCGTTGCATCAGAGAACGGCCGCGAGCGTCTTCCTTCCGCTCACCTATGTACGGGAGCGTGATCCGGAGGCCACCGTCGTCATTCTTCCATCCGACCACTTCGTCTATCCCGAAGCGCGGTTCCTCGCACTCGTCCAACAAGCCATCACTCTCAGCCGTTCCCTTTCGGATCAACTGATTTTGCTGGGAGTGGCCCCTGATCGCCTCCAATTGGACTACGGCTGGATTCAACCGGGCCCTCGGCTGACCGACATGCCGGGCGACGACGCGGTCCGGGCGGTACAGGACCTCACGGAGAAACCGACGGCTGCTCAAGCCGACAGACTGTTGCACGCCGGCGCCCTCTGGAACACCAGGGCCTTTGTGGCCAAGGCCAGCACCGTCTGGGAGATCGGCTGGAAGACGATGCCTGACTTCATGCCCTACTTTGAACGGCTCGGGCAAGCCATTGGCTGCCCGAATGAATCCTTGGAGTTGGAGACTATCTACAAGAAGGTCTCCGACGTGGATTTCTCCGATCTCCTAAGGCAAGTACCGGATCGATTGGCGATTCTCGAATTGACCGGGGTTCTGTGGAGCGACTGGAACAAACCGGAACGCATCGCTGAAACACTGCGGCGCATCGACCGGCAACCGGCATTTCCTTTGACCTGTCTCG
Organism: uncultured Nitrospiraceae bacterium; assembly: GCA_963839785.1. GTDB lineage: Bacteria > Nitrospirota > Nitrospiria > Nitrospirales > Nitrospiraceae > Nitrospira_A. The sequence goes on along the minus strand of CAWIWD010000021.1, from coordinate 97,529 downwards.
ATCGTCCGTTCATCCCCCTCACGCGTCCGGCCACCGAGATCAGAACGGAGCCAGACGCCCACATCCATAGGAGAAGAGATCAATGTCCTCGCTGAACAAGCCCTCCAAAAAGCCGGCGCCCAATTCGGCCCCCGCTCCGCAGTCACCACCCTCCGCGGAGTCTCCGCAGGCGGTGGTCAGAGAAGATCTGCAGGACGCGATCTCGAAGCGAGCCTATGAGCTGCATCTCCAGCGTGGTTCTCAGGAGGGATCTGCGCTGGCTGATTGGCTCAATGCCGAACAGGATATTTTAAGCCGGCCTCCGCAATAAACCCTGTCGGACTACTTGGCTCTCGCGGTCGCCCTCCCCTGGCTTGACCTTACCTCTGCGGTACCTTACCTTACCGTCGCTCGGAACATCGGTCGCGACACAGCCATACCCACGAGGTCACGCGGAGCAATGCTGGAGAGGGGTTGGTGTGAGCGGATAATCTGGAGTTTGCACGGGTGCCTCGCCAGTCACACACCAGTATTTTAAGGGTTCTCGTCGGGTCCCATGCCCATGGCTTGGCCGGTCCTGAGAGCGACAAGGATTTTCGCAGCGTCTTCGTGCTCCCCACCCATACAATGTTTCGTGTCGGCTTCAAATATCAAGGCACGAGGATGATGAAGGAGGGAGAGGACGAGACGGCCTGGGAGATCGGGCAGTTTCTGTTGTTGGCCCAACAGGGACATCCACTGGTGCTGGAGACGTTCATGGCGCCCGTCGTGGAAATGGATCCGTGGGGAGCGGAGCTCCGGAACCTGTTTCCCCACCTCTGGTCGGCCCGCGAGCGCCTATCGAGTCGTTCATGAATTATTGCGAGAACCAGCGCAAGAAAATGCTGGAGAAAAAGGATGGCCGACCGGCCAAATACGCGGCAGCCTATCTGCGGGTCCTCTTCAACCTCGCCGAACTCTTGGAACGGGGATCTTTCGACATGAAGATTGCCGACACGTCCATCGGGGACACCGTACGAAGGGTCAAACAGGGGGACTATCGCCTCGGTGAGGTCATCGACTTGGGCGAGTATTGGGCCGGCGAAGCCGCTCGCCGGCTGGCGGCCTGCCACCACCAGGGTCGCCCTGATGTAGCCGACGAATTCCTGATCAAGCTCCGCACGGCGTTTTTGAAATAACTCACGGATTCGGCGAGCCTGCCGGAGAAGGCCGGCTGATGCGGATCGCCATAGGCCTTCTCTCGAGAGACACGTCTGACTAGGCGCCCCCAGGCACTGCAAGGGCAGCCGTCACCGTCGTTCCCCCGCCAGGGTGGCTCTCGATCGCAAATCGCCCTCCCTATCGCCCGCATGCGTTCCCGCATGATGATGAGTCCGAATCCCGCAGGGCGCCGTGCCACTGGCGTCCTGAGTCGAACCCTTTTCCCGTATCGCGAACGGTCAGCACAAGTTCGTCTGTCGGTTCTCGCCAATGCGACCGTGACCGCGCCGGCCTCAGCATGTTTCGCCGCATTGGCGAGCGCCTCTTGCATGATGCGGAACAGCCGACCGCCTGATCCGGCCGACAGCCCGCCGGAGCCTGTAGGCGCCTCGAATGCGATCTGAGGCCTCGCAAACATATTGAGCTCATCGATATATTCTTTCATCGCCACATGCAGCTCGCAATGTTCCAGAAATCCGGAATGTAAACGCTGCCCCAAATGATGAAGGTCCACTCCCATGTGGGAGATACGCTGTTTGACTTCGTGCAGCTTGGCGATGAAGCCGGCATCCACTTCCGTACGTTGCTCAAGGGCTGAAAGTTCCCATACCAAGGTCGTTATTCGCTGGCTGAATTCGTCTTGCAGGTCGCGGGCCACGTGCTGGCGAACCTCTTGCTCCATGGAGAGAAGGCGGCCACTCAGCGCCTGCAGCTCTTTTTCGCTCCGCGCAAGAGTCTCGCTCTGCTTATTCAACCGGTCCTCGGCCTGCTTGCGCTCGGTGATGTCAGTGGCGGCAAGGCGCAGGTGACGATGGTCCTCATGCGAGCCGACAGGGCAAATTTCAAACAGGACGGTTCTGGGCTGATCGCCCGATTGCACGCTGGTTTCACATGTGATTTGCTTGCCTGAGCTGAAGACCTGCCGGCACGAGTGCAAGAACTCCACGCCGCCGTCTCCCCCAGGAAAGTGGCGAGTCGCTGGCCCATCAACGCTGCTCGCTCCAACCCCAGCAATCGCTCTCCCGCTCTGTTGATCTGTTCAATTCGCAACTGAGGGTCCAGGGAAATGTACGCCCCCGGGGCGGTTTCATAGAGCTGGTAGTATCGCTCGCGGTCTTCTTCCGCTTCTTGCCGGGCTCTGCGCAGTTCTTCACATTGCATCTGCAACTCGATCTGATGGACGCGCAGTTCATGCACCAGGGCCTCGACGTTTTCCGCGGCCAGGCTCGGCACAACCTTCTCAATCATTTTCCCGAGCATCGACTCGGCGCGACGGCGAAGGTCCGGCCTCTCTGCCTGTATGGGCTGCCTGCGGCTCATGGCTTGCTCCTCTCGTCCGTGACATTCGTCGCGATGCCCCATTCGCTCCAGCCCGGCACCACGACGGACTTGGACACATTCGAGAAAATAATCGTCTTCACCACCCCGTCCTTACAGGTGATCTGCACTTCCCAATTCCTGAAATTGCCGTCCAGCCTCCTGTGTTCAGCCAGCAAGGCCTCGCGATAGGCCGGATCGGGAATCAGCCATGTCAGGACGTCCGACTTGCCGACGACCTCCGACGCGGCATAGCCGGTCACTGCTTCGCACTCGCTGTTCCATGTCGTAATGGTTTTCTCAGGGCCGAGAGCCGCCAGCATGACCGGCATCCGCTCGAGAACGCCGCCGGACCAAATCCTCCTTCTCTTTGAGTGAGCGGTCGAGGAGTTTCATGGGCGTGATGTCGGTAAAGGTCAACACCGCCCCGTCGATGACGTTGTCCAGCGTCCGATAGGGCAAGGCGCGCACGAGGAACCATTGCCCCGTCTTCGTCTCGACTTGCCACTCCTTCGTCGTCAGCTTATCCACGACCTCCGCCACATCTTCGCCCAGCCGATCATATTTGAGGTCGTAGCCAGGTCGCTCAGCGGCCGGCCGATGTCGGTCGGAATTAAATTGATGACCTTGGCCGTCTGCGGCGTGAACCGCTTCACCTTGAAGGCATTGTCCACGAAGATCGTCGCGATGTCCGTGCTATTCAGCAGGTTTTTCATGTCGCTGTTGGACTGCGACAGGTTCTCGATCTTGTCTTGCAGCTCCGCATTCAGTGTGACCAATTCCTCGTTCATCGACTGCATTTCTTCCTTGGACGTGATCAATTCTTCATTCGTGCTCTGCAGTTCCTCATTCATGGATTGGAGTTCTTCGTTGGCGGACTTCAATTCCTCCTGCGATGTGTGCATCTCTTCAATGGTGGAATCAAGCTGCTCATTCACTCGCGCCAGCTCCGTTCCAGGCTTGAAGACCCGCTTCCTGCTTCCCCTTGGGCGACAATGCCGATTTCTCCTGGCGCCTGCTTGGCTTCTGACACGGTTCAAAGGCCACCAACAGCAGTCCGCGATAGTCGGACATGCCCGGCGAGAGGGTGCACCCTTACATTCACCAAGCCGTGAGTGCTGTTCTGTCCACCCGCAGACCACTCGATACCACGGCCCGTCTTGGACTCGCAGTGCTTGGCGAATCAGGTCGCCAAGTTGAAGCCGCAAGCCCTCGCGGGCCATCGTAAACAAGTTCAACGAAGCTTCGCCGCTGGCCGGCTCCAGATACTTTCCCGTCTTACCGTGGACAAAGAGAATTTCCCCTGCCTTATTGATGAGAACAGCCGGCGGCGCGAAGCGATGCAAGAGGAGTTCGCAAGACACTTCCGTCAGCGGGCGTTGTCCAGGTCGGCAGGCCGTTGGTTCGCTTGCGGCCCGTCGGCATGACAGCGATGGCCTTTTCCGGATACGTCTTACGCAGCCCGGAACCGGGAGCCTCGCGGCGGCGGTAGATTTTCCATTTGGGATCCACGGTGGCGAAGAGGTGAGACGAGGCGCCGGTGGTTTCCGCCGATCCGAGCACTAAGATCCCGCCGGGCGACAGCGCATAGTGAAACAGCGGCAGCAGTTTCTGCTGCAGCTCGGGCGTGAAATAGATGAGGACATTTCGGCAACTGATCACATCCAGCTTCGTGAACGGCGGATCCATGATCATATTCTGCGGCGCGAAGACGACGGTCTCGCGGATGCGCTTCTGCACTCGATAGCCATGGTCTTCCCTCACGAAGAACCGACGCAAGCGTTCCGGCGAGACGGCGCCCTCGATGTCGAGCCGATAAAAACCTTGCCGTGCCCGATCCACCGCCTCTCTATTGATGTCGGTCGCGAAAACTTGCACCTGGACCTGCCCCTCGAGCTTCTCCTGTTCCAAGGCTTCGGCAATGAGCATGGACAGAGAGTAGGCTTCCTCGCCGGTCGAACATCCCGCCACCCACACCCGCAAGCTTTCGCCCGCCCTGCTCTTGACCAGCGGGGGCAAGACCCGTTCGGCCAGCACCGTAAAGGATTCAGGATCGCGAAAGAATGAGGTGACGCTGATCAGCAACTCCTTCAACAGGAGTTCGACCTCATGCGGGTTCGCCTGCAGAAATTGCACATACTTCGGCAGGCTGCCCAGCTGGTGGAGGTGCATGCGCCGTTCGATCCGGCGATGGATCGTGCTTTTCTTGTAGAGAGAAAAATCGTGGTCGGTCTGCGTCCGCAGCAAGGCGAAAATCTTCGACAGATTCGTGGCCTGGGCGCGTTCGGAGAAAAGCGGCTTCTGATCGTCCTGTCCGGCAAAGGCGACATACGCCAGCAGCTTGGCCGGCATGTCCCGGACAGGAATGACATAATCCACCAGGCCGGTGTCGATGGCGGCCTTGGGCATGCCTTCGTACATCGCCGAGCTGGGCTCCTGGGCGAGGATAAGCCCAAAATTTTCCTTGACCGTCTGCAGACCCTGCACCCCGTCTGCTCCCATGCCCGACAGGATCACGGCAATGGCGCGGCTGCCCTGGTCCTTGCCCAGCTCTTCGAGAAAACAGTCGATCGGGCTGCGCATTCCGCGAGGCGCGGTGAATTCCGTCAGCCTCAGCCGGCCCTTCGACACCTGCATGGATTTATTCGGGGGGATGATATAGACGGTGTTGGCGCAAATGGCGACGTCGTTGTCGGCTTGCGTGACCGGCATACGCGTGAAGCGGCCGATGATCTCTGGCATCATGCCCTTCTGGGTAGGGTCGAGATGCGGGATGAGCACGAAGGCCAAGCCGCTGTCAGGCGGCATGCAGGCGAAGAACTCACGGAAGCATTCCAGCGAGCCTGCGGACCCGCCTATGCCGACGATCGCGACAGGCTTGGTCATTCTCCCTAGGCTTGATGCTCCGATCCGAGCGGCAACAGTTTTGGCGGGCAGGCGACGGCGTTGCCGCAAATTGTTCTTTGAAGCCATAGAGTCTTGCCGACCGGACGGGCGCGCCTTTTAATGAGAGCTGGATTGTAGGCGGCTTCCATGAGACGAGGCAAGTCATTTCTTGCTGGATCCTTCTGACGGGATGGTTAGTCGACGGGGTGCCGCCCAGGCTGCCGACAGTGAGGCCGCAGGTCGCCCGCTGTTCATGTGAGGTTGATTCAATCCGCGCCGGTTTCGCACCCTTTCGCCTCGCGCCAGAGATGTCAAGAGAGGCGCCAGTGCGTTGAGTGGAAAGGCCCCGTCCACATGATCGAAACGAATGGCATTCAGCGGCATGTATGGCATGTAGGCTTCGTTGGGGTCCTGAACAAGGGACAATCCGTTCGCGTTACCAATCGCGGTCAGTCCACTCGCGCCGTCTTCTCCGCAGCCTGTGAGGATCACCCCGACGACCGCCTCACCGTACGACTCTGCCGCGGAGCGAAACAGCGGATCGATGGCTGGCCTGGTGCTATTCTCTCTCGGGCCGCGCTCAATCTTCAGTGTGTCCTTACCAAACATGAGGTGATAGTCCGCCGGCGCGAGATAAATCGCGCCTTGTCTCGCCACTTCTCCTGCTCTGGGTTCAATGACCGGCAACCGGGACCGGCGGCCAAGGACAGCGGAGAGCTGACCAGGCAACGCCCCGCGATGCAGCACGCAGCTGATAATCGCCGGGATGTCCGGCGGAAACATCGAAAAGAGATGCATGAGAGCCTCTACCCCTCCGGCCGAGGCTCCGATGACAATGATGTTTCGGGCAACCCCCTTGGAATTCAGTGTGACCGGTTTGCCTCGCCGTCGTGGCTTTGGGGTGTCACGTGGTGGATTCAGTGACATGCGTACCCGCTATTATCTCCTGGATAGCCGCCCGCTGTTTCTGCAGCTCCCGAACACGACGCTTGATATTTTTGACCGCGCTGTCAGCGGGCCGATGTGCTCGGGAGAGCAATTCCTGGTACAGCGTTTCCAGTTGCTTCATTGTGACGTCGACAGTCCACAGAGTGTTCTCCAGACGCACTTCCATCGCCTGGTACAAGCTCGTGACCGAATGCCGATGGTTGACCTGGCAAATGTAGAGTCGCTGTGCGACTGGGCCCTTTTGCGTGACGCTCAGCACGCCGGCGCAGTCGGGACAGGAAATGGGAACCAATACGAGATCAGCAGGATGTGGTCGTGCAGTTCGAGAGCGCTTCGCCTTCATGCTCTGGATGCTATATGCTGCATGCCATATCGGCACACTAGGGGAAGGCCCAGTTCTCCCACTCCTGATTGCTAGGAAGGCCTAGTGAGCCTGCAGAAATCGTTTAGACTGTCCTCAGCCTTCCCAGGCGCAGATGCCTTGATTGAAATCGATGAGGTAATTTGGCACCATTGCCATGAGAGGGCGCTGTCCCGTATCGCCCCAGCCCGGCATGCACTTCGACGCGATGCGACGCATCGTTGTATCTAAGCGGGTGAACGTTGGGGACCTCTCATGAAGAGAGACGACAAAGGCTGACGTTGGCATCCAGCCGGCAGTAGCACTGTGACAGTTCACCGGTGAAGCAATGAAACAAGCAGTCGACAGACGACCGGTGAGAGCGAGGGAGGCGCATGTTCAAAAACCGTGCAGAAGCCGGCGACCTCCTCGCAGCCGAACTCGCTACCTACCGCGACGATCCAGCCGCGATCCTCGTCGGGCTTCCGCGCGGTGGCCTCGTCGTGGCGTACCAGCTCAGTCTCGCCTTACACCTCCCGCTGCACGTGTTGATCACGCGCAAGATCGGCGCGCCGGGAAATCCGGAATACGCGGTGGGCGCGGTCGGCGAGACCGGAGCCGTCTATTGGAACCGCGAAGCCCGGCTTGGCCTGAGTCTCTCTGAGCAAGAACTTGCGTCCGCCGTTCGCGCACAAGAGAAAGAAGTCGCCAGGCGTGTCGCGCTGTACCGGGAAGGACGCCCATTTCCCAGATTTGACAGATCGAACGGTGATTCTCGTGGACGATGGTTTGGCGACCGGCGCAACATTCTTTGCCGCAGTCGCAACGGCGCGCCAGAGACATCCACGTCGGGTGATCGGGGCCGTGCCGGTCGGGCCGCGCGCGACCGTGCAGGAAGCTCGGAGCCTGGTCGACCAATTGATTATATTGAGTGTGCCGGAACCGTTCTACGCCGTCGGAAATTTCTACCGGGATTTCGAGCAGGTCGAAGACCGAGAGGTACTGCAGTACCTCCGCTTGGCCGAGGACGCGTTCGCGACCAGGCGGCAGGCCTCGCCGGACTCTACCCAAGACGGCCAACCTGGGGCGGAAAGGACATCTCACTGATGCATGATCCAACCGAGGGTGGTCACCGGCTTGCTACAACCGGCAGTGACGCATCCGTGGCCACGTCGGCGGCCGGCTACGGCCCATACCGTTCGACGTCTCACCACATCCGCTGTTTGGGGAGGACCCCGTGCGTGTCCTGATCGCACTCGACTGGTCGGAACAGGCGTTCGCAGCAGTTCGGGAAGTCGCCTGCCTGTACGAACTGGAAGATGTCATGCTGGTGCACGGCATCGACCTGGGCATGTTTCACTATCCGGTCGTTGCGGAACTGAATAACATGCAGGGGTATGATGATTTCCGAAAGGCGATGGAGAGCGCGGGCCTACAATTGCTCGACCACACCACCACGATGTTGCCCTCCGAGGGACTCTCGATCACCCGCGTGTGCGAGTTTGCGAAACCGGCTTCGCTGATTCTGGACAAGGCTCGGGATACGGGAACGGACCTGATCGTGCTCGGCGCCCGAGCACGAGGGCGCGTCGGAGAGCTCGTCCTCGGCAGCGTCTCCCATCGAGTGGCCTTGCATGCCGGCTGCTCTACCCTCATCGTCAAGGATCGCAGCGGCCCCGTAAAGCGTGTCGTGGTGGCCGTCGAAGGGCATGAGGACGGCGCCCGCATCAAGGCCTGGCTGCTCGCCCATCCGTTCAAGAATCCGGTGGACCTCACCATCGTCAGCGTGGTGCGTCCGATCCCCTCCACCGATCCGTTCAGCCTTTTTCCACTGCCAGACTGGACGCTGGTCGCCCGGCGCTCGGCAGAGGATCTGGTGAAAGGTCTGGCCGCGGCAGTCATGGATGATCATTACACGGTGGGCACGGAGGTCATGATGGGAGATCCGACCGACCGGTTGACCGAGCGCGCCCGTTCAGCTGACCTGCTCATTATCGGCTCGCACGGACGCCAAGCGCTCGAGCGGTTTCTCCTGGGCAGCATCTCCCATGCGCTCCTGCATGGGGTGCCCTGCCCGATTTTGGTCGTACGGTAAGTCAGAGCACTTTCGGACCGTGCGGTGTCTGGATGTCGTGAGTAGGCCGGCGGCGCGGGATGATCGCAGCGAGGGCATGACCTATTATGAAACCGAGGCCTGGCGGCGCGATGCACTGATGCAACGAATGCGACCCCTCCACATCGCCGGCATGCAAGACGATGATCCTGACTTCGGCCGGGCGATATTGAGCGATGGCACAACCGTACTCCTGCGTCTCGCTCAGCCGAGCGATGCCGAAGCGTTACAGGGCTTCATCGATCGACTTTCACCGGCATCCACCCGTCACCGGTTCTTTTCTGAGACGGCGCCTTCCGCCGACGTCATTCGATCGCTCTGTGATGCGGCAGATCCGCAGCGCAGTCTCACCGTCATCGCCCTTCGACGGCAGGACGGCGAGTTGCGCGTCATCGCGTCCGGTTCCTACCATGCGAGAGATCCGCACCAGGCCGAGGTCGCCATGGCCGTCGATGACCGGCTTCATGGACATGGACTGGGCACCATTCTTCTGGAGCGTCTGGCGCTTCTGGCCATCCGCCATGGTTTCACCAAGCTTTGGGCCGTCACTCACGCCGACAACCGGGCGATGCGCGAGGTGTTTGCTTCCTCCGGTTTCACCATGGAGGAGCGTCTCGAAGGCGGCGACATGGAAGTCGAACTGTCACTGGCTCCCACCGACCGCAGCGTGCGGCAATCCGAATGGCGGGAACGGGTCGCCACCACCGCCTCGCTTCATCCGCTGTTCCATCCCGAATCCGTGGCGGTTATCGGCGTGTCCCGCAACCTCCAGAGCATCGGCTATCGGTTGTTCGAGGCGCTTCGGATCAATCAATTTCAAGGTCGTTGTTATGCGATCAATCCCCATGCCGCTACCATCGCAGGCATGAACACCTATCCCTCCCTTCGCGCCCTACCGGAGCCGGTGGATCTCGCGGTGATCGTCGTCCCCAAAGAAGCCGTCTTGTCGGTCATCGATGACTGCGCCGCAACCGGCGTCCGCGCCCTCGTCGTCATCACCGCCGGATTCGCCGAGGTGGGAGAAGAAGGGGGCCGGCTACAGGATCAGGCGCTGGAAAAAGTTCGCCAACATGGCATGCGGATGCTCGGCCCCAACTGCTTCGGCGTTCTGAACACCGATCCGGCGGTACGGCTGAATGCCACCTTTACCTCTACCTTCCCTCCCGCAGGCTCTATCGCCATGTCGTCGCAAAGCGGAGCCTTGGGCATCGCGCTGCTCGCCGCGTCGGAACGCCTTCAATTGGGTATCTCGACATTCGTCAGTGTCGGCAACAAGGCGGACATATCCGTAAACGATCTTTTGCAGTATTGGGAAAACGATCCCGCGACGGCAGTCATCTTGCTCTATGTGGAGTCCTTCGGTAATCCGAGACGGTTTGGACGGATCGCGCGGCGCGTCAGCCGCACCAAACCGATCGTGGTCCTCAAAGCAGGCCGCACTGTTTCAGGCAAGCGCGCCGCCAGTTCCCATACGGCCGCGTTGGCCTCCAACGACGCAGCCGTGGAGGCGCTGTTTCAACAGGCCGGCATCCTGCGCGCCGACACCCTGGAAGACATGTTCGCGCTGGCATCAGGGCTGTCTGAACAACCGTTGCCGGCCGGCAAACGAGTCGGCATCCTGACCAACGCCGGCGGGCCCGCCATCCTTTGCGCCGACGCTTGCGAAGCGAACGGACTGGATGTTCCTGAATTGTCGCAGGCGACGGTCACCCACCTGGCGTCGTTCCTGCCGCCGGCCGCGGCGTTGCACAATCCGGTCGATTTGATCGCTTCGGCCGGATCCCGACCACTACACGCAGGCCATTACCGCGCTTTTGAAATCCGACGATATCGATGCCCTCATCATTCTCTACATCGCCATTACGGCCGCAGATGTGGACTTGATCGCCGAAGGCATCAAGAAGGGCATTCTCGCCGCACGAGCCACGGCGCCCGTCAGGAAGCCGATCTACATCGGGTGGATGGTGGAAACGGATCGCGAGCGAAGATTTTGCTTCACGAGCGAAACCATTCCCACCTTTGCGCTACCGGAACTTCCCGCACGCGTGCTCGGTAAAATCGCCGGGTACGTGCAGTGGCGCGAGCGCCCTGCCGGCATGACGCCCGACTTCGATGATCTGGACTTCCCGGCCGTGACCCGCATCTGCCATGATGCCCTGACCGCGCGTGGAGCGGGCTGGCTGACGACCGCCGAGACTCGAGCCCTGTTGAGCGCGATGGCGATCCCGCTGCCGCCGGGCGGCATTGCGACCGGCGCAGAGGAGGCGGCCCTGCTGGCCGAGCAGATCGGATTTCCGGTCGCCGTCAAGCTGGCGTCCCATACGCTCGTCCATAAAACGGAGATCGGGGGCGTGCATTTGAACCTCACCAGCAAGACGGAAGTTCGTCGCGCCTTTGAACAGATCGCGGCACGGCTGGCTGCCGATGCAAGCCTCGATGCGATGGAAGGCGTGCTGGTCCAACCGATGGTGGCCGGCGGCGTGGAAGTGATGGCCGGGATGGTTCAGGATCCCTCCTTCGGCCCCTTGATCGGGTTCGGGCTCGGCGGGATCCATGTCGAAATTCTTGGAGACGTGCGCTTTCGCATCACGCCGCTGACGGAACTGGACGCCGCCGACCTGATTCGCGGCATCAAAGGCTACCGCCTCCTGCAAGGCTATCGCGGCCATCCACCGGGGGACGTCGATGCGATTCAAGACATCTTGCTCAGGCTGTCACGGCTGGTCGAGGAGGTGCCGGAGATCGTGGAGATGGATCTGAACCCGATCCTGGCCATGCCACCGGGCCAGGGCTGCCGTATCGTGGATGCGAGAATCAGAGTGGCGGGCAAGGCGACGGCCTAGCAGGCTGCGCGGCGTATCGCTAGTCGCGACTGTCCCTTACCCTTTCCTCACTCCCAGGATGCACACAGTAACATCCACGTCCAGGCGTCTCATGCGTGCCCGGTCCCGCGACAGGTCCGGTACCGTTCTTCAGGGATTTCTTTCATCGCCTGATACAACTCTGCTCGTTCTTGTTCGCTGATCACCTGATCGATCGAGGGATACAGAATCCGTTCTTCCTTCATGTTGTGCGATTTCAACAGATCCAGAAGCAGCTGCTCGTCGCCATCGCTCGCCGGATCCTGCGCCATAACTGTGCGGTGAATCGCCTCCAGGCAATCGCAGATCATCCGGTGCTCGGTTTGCATGACCTGCGTCGGACCGCCTTCCGCCATACCGGAGTTTTCCTCCCACTTGGGAAACAGCAGGTCTTCTTCCCAGACGATGTGGCGTTGCAGACCGAACTTGAAGGCCACGAACGCCTCCTTGGCCTTGGCGAAATCCGTTCGCTTGTGCTCCTGAAAGGTGATGAACAGGGCATCGAGCCGGTCGTGATCCTGCTCGAATGTGACACTGACTTTTCCCTCGAACATGCCGTACTCCTTGGTTATGACATTCTCCGGGCAGACTCTCGCTGAGAGATGACGCAGCCCTCCGGCGCATATGGCCTTGCAAGCAGATCGCTCCGGGGCCGAGTCGTCGTCAACCTGGATTAGGCCTTTTCGCCTGTTTGTTTATTGAATGTTTCCTTCGCCGCCTCCAGAGCTGCGACAATCGTCGCCTCGGTCTCCTTCAAATACTGCTTCGCCTCCGCCACGGTGTGGGAAAGGTCTGCGCGAATCTCTTTAGCTTTTTCGAATACTTCGTCTTCTGCGCGGCGCGCATACCCGCGAATCGCCGTCCGAGTCTCTTCACCCGACTTGGGTGCATAGAGGATAGCCGCCACTGCACCGAGCACCGCTCCACTCAAAAAGGCAATCGACACGCCCACTCCCGCACAGCTGCCCTGTTGGTCCGCCATGATGTCCTCCCCTTTCCTACGATTCAAATGTTCCACCCTTACCCCCTCTCAACAAGGTTCATTAGCACAAAAAGCAGAGGCCGTGCCACGTGCACATGACTCGGCTGAGCGACAGGCTCCCGAGCCAAGGGCTGTGTTATGGGGTCGAGCCATGCCTGCGAGACCGATGAAGAAATTGGCAGTCTTGTCGACGATGGAAAGTTAGGGTCCCCCAAAAGCGCTCCCATCGGATGGTTCAAGAAAACAGTGGCTGACTCCGATACAGAGGGGAAGGAAATGACTCCTTCCTGGGATAGGGTCATATCATGCTCGCCCCTACGGCCCTGATATCCTCGTATAAGGAGCGACGATCGTGGCCCTCCCGTCACCGCCCCCATTCGTTCCGATCAGTGCCGAACAGTTGCGGGTGGGAATGTATGTGAAACTCGATTGCCACTGGCTGAACCACCCTTTTCCTCGCAATCATTTCAAGCTGCAAACGACCGCAGAACTCGCCGTGATCCGCACACTTGGCGACGTGTCCATCTATGTGGACGCCAGTCGGTCAGAGCCGGAATCTCTTGAACGGCCCCTGCCTGTCAAAGTCGATGCCCTAGAACAGGCGCGATCCATGCCGGCCCCTCCACCCAACGCTCAAGAGGCGGAAGACACGCAATCGATCATCACGAAGAAGCAAGAACGCATTCAGGCGTATCTTCGCTGTCAGGAAGGATTGAAAAAGGCGAGTGTGCATCATACGGCTTCCTTGCGCCAAACGAAGGAGGTCATCGATCAAGTCAGCGCGGGCCGCGAAGGATGCGCCTCCACGGCCATAAACCTGATCGGCCATGTCATCGATGCGCTTCAGGGCGAGGGCACCGCCATGGCGATGCTCAACGTGAACAATACCGAAGACTTTGGAGTGAGTAACTTTGCCGCCCTCCATTCCTTGAATGTCTTCATGATCTCCATGATGATCGGGCAGAAGTTTGAACTCAGCCGGAAAGATATGCTCAGTCTCGGAATCGGGGCTCTGCTTCACGACATCGGCCAACGGAAGGTCCCGTCTCAGGTATTGGCAAAACGCTATAAGGGGATGTCCCTCACCCGGGCGGAAAAGACGTTTTTTGAGCTCCATCCCGAGTATGGCAAGCGAATAGTCGAAGACCTGGGTTCATTCCCGCCGGCCAGCGCCCAAATCGTCTATCAGCACCACGAGCGGATTGATGGCTCGGGCTCTCCCTGCGGGATCAAGGACGACTCCATTTCGTTCTTAGCAAAGATCGTCATGGTGGCGGATGAATATGACCGGCTGACCAATACGATGGATCCCAGGAAACGCCTCTGTCCGACCGAAGCGTTCTCGCATATCTATGTGAACCGCCGAAAGTCCTTTTCTGAAAATGTCATTGTCTGTCTGATCCAAAGTTTGAGCGTCTACCCGCCCGGCACCTTCGTGCTGTTGTCGGACGAGTCCCCCGGCATGGTCATCAGCACGAACTTCGCTTCCATGACCCGGCCCGTCATCATGATTTACGAACTGGACGTGTCAATGGACAATATTGTGATCGTGGATCTCGCTGAGGACAAGGACCTGCACATTAAGAGAATTTTGCGTCCGGCTGACCTTCCCGCCAAAGTGTTGGAGTTTTGGAATCCCCGGCGAATGGCAGGCTATTTTTTTCAGGTCAACGATGACAGAGCTGATTCGCCCACCCGATAAGAACTCGGCATTTGTCTGGAGCAGCGGTCTCATTCCGTGGCCAGTCACTCAGCCGTGACCTTCCTCGTCTAAGGCAGTGGTCACTCCGACTCTTCGGCTATCAATCAGGGGCTAATCAAGTACCGGCGGCTTCGCCATTCCTTCCTGCGACGACCCTGCGGTGGACGATGGCATGATCTACCTCACTGTGAATCGTCAGCCTGGGCCCTACCGCCCCAACGATCGAATAAAGTGAATCAATTCCCACACCTGTTCATCCGGCAGGCCGGCAAATGACATCGTACCAGTGCCGGCGAACCGTTCTTGACCCCTTGCCCATTGCCCTTATCCCCATGGAACATCGCGCAGGGCACCGGTTGAGCCTTCTGCAAGAGCGTATTTTTCCGGCATGGATCGTCAGGTCGAAATTTGGCAAGGGATTGATTTTCGACAGGACCTCGGCGGGGCGGAGCTGACAACGTCCCCCACGAATACAGCGCGGATCCGGCCAGACCCGTCCGTCTTCCGCTCATGAGCATCCGTTTCTTTGATCCACGCCGTACGACATGGCCTATCGCGAGACCAGCCAGGCATGAATATCCGCGATCTCCTGGTGACTGAGCACGGTGCCCCACGCGGGCATGAGGCCGCGGCCATGAAGCACCGTTTCCGAAAACGCCCCCTCATTTTTGAGGATGGCAGTGCCTCCCAGTTTTGGACCCACCCCGCCGACCGCGCCTTCACCGTGGCAGGCTTGGCAGCTGATGCGAAAAAGTCTCGCGCCCCTGGCCGCGACGCCGGGACCATCAGATGCGGCACTCTGCGCCCGCAAGGCTGGCATCATCGCCAACTCGGTTTCGATACTCGGCAACTGATCCGGAGCGCCGGGATGATTCCGCGCGGTCAAATACTGCACGACCAATGCGGCGTCTTCCTGCGAGAGATCCGCGCCCCAATGCACCATCTTTTCCACGATGACCGTCCAACGGTCCTGCGGCAACCGCTGCTGGGCAATAAGGTCGGTGGTATGGCAGACGGCGCAACGGGCAAGGATCAAGGTAGCCGCTTGACGAGCCGTAGCAGGCTCGATCGCCGCGCGCTCCTCTTCCTGAGCAGCCGTGACGACGACCGCACCAAGGATAATCAGGAGCACAATGGAGAATGGTGAAAACGTTCGGCCACCAAGGCCGCAGCGATCGATAGCGCCAGGCGTACGGTCTGTGTACGTTGAGGGCTTGAGTGAAGCGAGAACGACGCTGGACGACTGTTGCACCATGCTCATGCCGCCACCGTTACTGACAGGCGATCCCATCCATTCCACAAAAACCCGCCGGGGTTCCACGGACTCTTCTCCGGTTGTTGTCCGCCCTGGGAATCCGTGGCGCGGCAGAGAATGGCGGTGGGTCCGGGCGTGCGGGCATTCCACACGAACTGCCATTGCCGCCAGGCATAGGGCTGCTCCTCTCCTACCAGCCGAGCCGGCTCCCACGTGCGTCCGTCGTCGCAGGACACCTCTACTTTGCCCACCGTCTCTTCGCCGGCCCATGCGACTCCTCGGATCGTCACCGGACCGGGCTTCACCCTATCGCCTTCACCTGGTGCGGCGATGAGCGATTTCACGAGCATTCGTTCCACCGGCGCCATCGCACTCACCGGCAGTCCGGACGTCGGATGAATGGCCGTTTCCGGAATTCGGTAAGCCTGTTGCATGTAATAGCCCGGCGATTCATCTGCCCGCACCGTGATCTCGGTCAACCATTTCGTGCAGGATTGCCGCCATCCATCCGGGCGTAATCACACGCAGCGGTGCGCCGTGGAGCAATGGCAGAGGGCGACCATTCATTTCATAGGCTAGCAACGTGTCGGGATGAAGCGCCTTGGCGATGGGGATACTTCGCGTGAATAACGGCACCGTGGCCAGCACCGGGCGATCCGCCCCTTGCAACTGCACGTGCAATCCCTGAAGGTTTACTCCTGCTCGCTGCAACACATCTCTCAGACGCACCCCGGTCCATTGCGCATTGCCGACCGCCCCGCGCTCCCATTGCACGCCGGGCGCTTTAGGACGATGGCGCGCGCGACCATTGCCGCTGCACTGCAGGACCGCGGTGAGAGTCACTGCTTCGAATTGTTGTAATTCTTTGAGGCTCACACTCAGGGCCTCCTTGACCAACCCCTTCACCGTCAGCCGCCAGGAATCAGGGTGCACCGCTTCAGCCGTGGGCGGCCCGAAGTGACTGCGCACGAACAATCGTTCGTTGGGCGTCAACCACGAGACAAATTCACGCACCGGCGTTTCGGCGTCCAAGGGTCTCGTCACCCGAACGGTGAGGGGACCGGATGCCTGGCCGGACTCAGCGCCTTGCTCTCCCTCAACGGTCGAAGGCCTGCTGCCGAGAACAAGCCCGGCGCCAACTCCTTTCAGCACCGCTCCCAACCATGCTCGCCGGGAGAGCGTCATGATGTGCCTTCCGTGGGTCCAGTCGCCGACACCCCATGACTATGGGGATTCAAATCAATCGAGATTTGGGCAGGAACAACAATCGATTGAGGCACCGCGCAGCCATGCGCCACCTTCAACAACCGTTCTTTCAGCTCAGGCGTGACTCGGTGCGGGAGACGAATCGCCAACTGGACCTGCCCGACTCGATGCGGCCCTTCCGCCATCGTCCACTCTGCCTCCACCCTCAGTCCTTCGCGCGAAATGTCATGCCGCGCGCAGAACTGGCCGACGAAGTAGCCCACGCAGCTCGCCACGGAACCGACAAACAATTCCACCGGACTCATGCCCGCATCGGCCCCACCGTCCTCAACCGGTTGATCTGTGACCACCCGATGTCGGTCAGTCAGCACGTCGTAGCGCGTTCCCCCTTGATAAGCCACGCTGAGTTTCATCTCGCCCCTCCTCTATGTGTATGTATCTCGATTCGAGGCCGACGCTTTCTTTTACGCATATCCAACCCTTCGCAAGCGATATGCCTCCCATCACGTGGAGGAAGGGTGAACGTACCGAGGTGAGACCAAAAAGGAAGAATGCCCACATGCGCCGCTGGGGATAAACGCACAGTCCCCCTCTCACGACTGCGGCGCCACGCCCCATTCAGGGAGAGGCCAAACGGCCGGCATCTCATTTTACTGACCGCTTCCAGCGAAAGGAGCAGCGCCACCCGCTCCCACTGCTTATGCGAGTGGATTGGTATGCGAATCAGACATGGGTACGAACCCAGCGCACGATATCCTGCTCGCTTAACGCGCCTGGCTGACGCGCCACCTCCCGTCCGCCGCGGAACAGGATCAAGGTGGGGATACTGACGATCCCGAATCGAGCGGCGAGAACCTGTTGCTCCTCCGTGTTCACTTTACCCAGACGCACCTGTGGCTCCAGCGCCTTCGCGGCTTGCTCGTAGGCCGGAGCCATCATCTGACAAGGACCACACCAAGCTGCCCAGAAATCCACGACTAATGGGATTTCAGCTCGTGACACATGGAGGTCGAAATCAGCCGCCGTCAGGCTGATGGGATGCCCGGTAAAGAGAGACGCATGACAGTGTCCGCACTTCGGTGCATCCGCCAAGCGGACCACCTGGACGCGATTAATGCTCCGACAATGCGGGCAGACGAGATGAAGCTTCTCGCTCATAGAGCCTCTACCTGACGATTTGGTCGCGGTTTGCACATTCTCTGTTCGTTCTCCCCCCTGCGCTGGTTACGAACGAAGCTAGGTGGCTCGTTTCAAGCTCAGCATACGAATAGGCCGCTCCATTCCCCCTGCATTGCATGCCATGACGTCTCTCTCCATCTGGTCTTGCCAAGTGCAGCCCGTTGCCGGGGATGGTTCGAGCCCCATTACCTGTGAGCCACGCTGTGGTGAAAGGATTCAACTCGTCTGCTGCCGGTCTACTTCGTCGCAAATCGATACATATCATGACAGGTCGTACATCGTGCCGTCATGCTGGATAGGCGGTTGAGTATCTGTACCGACGATTCACCCTGCGCGATGCCGTCCGCCAATTGATCCATGTCTTTATGAATGGACATGCCCATTTGCTTAAAGGTCAGGGGCAATTTCACCATGATCGACGGATTGAAGTCCGCTGCCATGTGCATCCCAACGGCCCGCGCCGTCGCTTCAGCCGCCTTGAAATTTTGTTCCGGGTCACTCAGCACCGTCACGACACCATGCACGGCCTTGAGCAGGTGACGCATCTCCGCCAGCACCAGGTCTCGTTCCACCGGCGAGAGAAGAATCTCCGTGCGCCCATCCGTTCCCGGCCTGGTATGCCCGTGAACAAAGAGCGCGAGCATCAGGCCCATCGTCATAACCCAAAGCAACAGCGCCCCCAACCCAAGTAAACGCCAACTCATATGGACACGCGCTCCATTCGTGTAGGACGTGAGCTTAACC
The DNA here is from genome assembly GCA_963839785.1 of uncultured Nitrospiraceae bacterium. Lineage (GTDB taxonomy): Bacteria > Nitrospirota > Nitrospiria > Nitrospirales > Nitrospiraceae > Nitrospira_A. The sequence goes on along the minus strand of CAWIWD010000021.1, from coordinate 78,817 downwards.
ATCCCATAATTTCCTCACAAGCCCTTCTGAGCAGTATAGAGCCGGGAAGAACGTGAACCTTGTCAAACGATCGAACACCCAGACCCGTCGCACGTGAGACCGTTACCTATTCAAGATTTGCATGCATGGAGACTTGCCGCGAAACGGCAGTGATCACGCCCGATCACTGGTCACGCCGTTTCCGCAGTCGATCCGACAAACGCAGATTCTCGGAATAATCGACGGGACAATCGATGACCGCCGGACGGCCGCACGCCAGCGCGAGCTTCAGGACCGCTCCCAATTCAGATGGTCCCTCCACTCGAAATCCAGCGGCCCCAAAACTTTTGGCATAGGCGACAAAATCGGGATTGTTGAATTCGACGCCGGAGGTCCGGTGAAACTGAACCTGCTGCTTCCAGCGAATCACCCCATACCCATCGTCCCGCCAAATGAGGACGACAATCGGCAGGCCAAGGCGCACCGCCGTTTCGAGCTCTTGAGAATTCATCAGGAACCCTGCGTCACCGGTCACGGCCACCACCTGACGTTCCGGATAGAGAAGCTGTGCGGCGACGGCGCCCGGTAGCCCGATGCCCATGGCGGCAAAACCATTCGAAATGATGCAGGTGTTCGGTTGCTCGCACGGAAACATTCTCGCCATCCACAGCTTATGCGCGCCCACGTCACAGATCACCAGAGCGTCCGGCTTGAGCGCCGCGCGCAGCTCACCCACGATGTGCTGCGGTCTCATGGGCCAGATACAGGACACCGCTTGCTCTTCCTCGAACCCTTCCTGAATAGTCTGGCGACAGTGCCGCCCCCATTCCAGGGGGAAGGCACGCAGAGTATGTCCGATCAAGTCGATCGACAGCGCGATGTCGCCGACCACCCCGACCCCGACAACATAGTGCGCATCCACTTCTGCCGGCGCGACGTCGACATGAACGATCGGTTTATGGCGATCGGGATTCCAAAAACAGGGAGCATATTCAACCGGATCATAACCCACCGCGATCACGAGGTCGCTTTCGGCGAGCACCTGCGCCGCATAGTCCTGCATTTGCAAACCAATGGTGTAGAGAGACAAGGGATCGGAATCCGGCATCACGCCCTTGGCCATGAAGGTATGAATGACTGGAACGCCGAATCGTCGTGCGAACCGCCGCACCGCTTCTGTCGCCGCCCCGCGTACGATTCCATTTCCCGCCAGCAACACCGGTCGTGTGGACTTCCCGATGATGTCGACCGCACGGGCGACCTGAAGCGGCGCGGGTTCCGGGAGTATGGGATGTTGCACCAACAAGGGTTCGACCAGGTCGATATCCGTCACATGTTGAGCGGCCACGTCTTCCGGCAGCTCCAGGTGCGTGGCGCCCGGCTTTTCGGTCTCCGCCACCTTGAATGCCTTCCGCACGGCTTCCGGAATAATGTGCGGCCTGGAAATCTCGGCACTCCATTTTGTCACGGAACGAAACATCGACCGAACGTCGATGGATTGGTGCGACTCTTTGTGCATGCGATCGAGTGACACTTGTGCCGTCAGCGCCACGAGAGGCGCGCGATCCAGATACGCATCCGCCACACCGGTGAGCAGATTCGTCGCGCCGGGACCCAAGGTGGAGAGACAGACACCGGCTTTACCCGTGAGTCGGCCATGCACATCGGCCATGAAGGCGGCGCCCTGCTCGTGCCGCGTCACCACGAATCTGATGGACGAGCCGAGCAGCGCATCCATCACATCGAGGTTCTCTTCACCCGGCACGCCAAACACATACTTCACGCCTTCATTCTCTAAACAGCGGATGAGTAACTCAGATGCCTTCATGGTGGCCTATATGCAGCCTTTCATGCCGGGTTGCGGAAAAACTTGTTGACGCACGATACATTCAACGGCCGGCACGTGCACCCCATAGAACAACCTCACCCTAGGATGCTCAGAAACGGCTGTCCAGCAAGGCCGCAGCGAGATCCGCGACGCGAAGAATAATGAGCGTCACGTTTGCGGACGCCGGCGAGACGGTGAGCGGGCAGTGTCTTAAGGCCAATCGTGCATTCTTACCCTCCCACCCGAGCCTCGCCAGGACAGGCTCTTGTCCCCTCGCGGTACGGTGGGGGCCTGAACGATGCGAGAACGCCGCCGGCGGACGTTTTCAGCATCCTCTTACAGGTGGTAATCGCCTGCAGCCTCCGGCTGATATAGCACTTCCTTGATTTTCACGGTTCGCATCCCGGCAGGCACAGGCCAATCCACCGTCCCGCCTGCCCGGGAACCCAGCAGCGCGGTGCCGATCGGCGCGAGAATCGAGATCTTCTTCTCGGGGATGCTGGCCTCAGAGGGAAATACCAGCGTATAGACGTTCTCCATACCTCGTGTCCACGTCTACGATCCGAACTTGGGAGTTCATCGTGACCACATCATGAGGAATTGCAGATGGGTCCACGACATGCGCGCGATCAAGCTCATGTTCTAAACTATCGAGATGATCCCGGTCTCGTACTTTGGAGTTGATGCGCGCTTTGAGGACATCCCTGAGGCGGTTTACATCGAATTCGGTAATATAGATATCGCGTGAGTACATGGCTCTACTCCTTCGATAATTTCGGTGACGCCCCACGGGGGTGAGCGGTGACACGACGTTGGCCCGGCGCGAACTTGGACGTCTCTGACGCGCCCGTGCGGCATCGTCCGAAAATCTGTCGCAACGAGAATCCGCGTGAACCACTCCTGGATGGAAATTCACAGGTTTCGCTCACCGTCAATGAGGGCCTCGCGTTAGACGACTTGTTCCTCATCTTCTTCATCGCCAAGCAAGAACGAACCCGACCGTTCTCCAGTCGCCGCAGCTCTCAAATGTTCAGCGGGCGGCGTAGAACCTGCGCCCAGACGAGTGAGCGTGTCGACGATCCGGCCCGGACTTCCCCAATCGCTCCACCAGACACCCTTCATCTCCATCACGGCCGTATCGCCGGGCGCATGCGCCAGGAGATCCCGCGAAAAATCCAGGCGCGGCATCTGCGCATAGATCGTGCGCAGAATGTCCGGTTCCTTGGTCGTACCGATTGCATTGCCAAGCCGTTCGAAAAGGTCCATCATCTTTGGGATCAGCCGACGTCCAAGATTCCAGATTGTCTCCACGTTTCCAACCATCATAAACGTATTCCATAGAGCACCCGAACGATAGGCCAACTCTGCCAAAGCCGGCTCCGGTTTCTCCAAGAATGTTTTCACGGCCCGGACGGAGCGGGCGCCGAACCAGGCCAGATCATCGCCGGGTTGAATCCACCCATAGTCCGTTTCCGGAGCCGTAGGACGCGCCGCACATAACAATAGACGTGTAGACAGCTTCTCCGCGGCCCGGATGGCGTAGATTACTTCACCGAGAAACCGTGCTTCGGGAAACATAAAATGATCGGAGGGAGAGATGACGACCGTGCCCCTCGGATCTCGAGCCCGGATGTAGGTCAGCGGAAGAAAAATACCTGGCGCGGTATCCGCATTGCCCGGTTGAACCAACACCATTCCCGGGCGCCGTTCACCGATTTGCTCCCAGGCCTGCTGGTGTCCCCGCCCGACCACGACAACCGTGCGAGTGGGGTTCGTGAACTGCATGGTGCGGTCGAGGGTATGCTGAAACATCGACCGCGTCCCGATGAATCGACAATATTGTTTTGGAATCGGCCGGCCGAGCCAGCGCCTGATTGCCGGTTGTATCCGGACGCCTTCGCCTCCCGCTAACACGATCGACCAACGTCGGCCCTCCGTTATCTCCCCCATGATGCTCCCCTTCCGTGAGTGCGGGCCCTGGGACCGTCACTCCCGAGAGCCGGCGTCCATCTGCCACCCTGCCCTTACTGCCGGCTTCTTCGCGGTGAAGAGCTGGATTCCCTAGCCTGGTAGATCCAGCAGAGACAGACCCCAGAAGACCATCACTCCCATGGCCGCAATGACCAGCACCAGCAACAACGTAACCGGCGCCATAGCTTTTAGATCTTTCATGCCTTCACCTTTTCTCAGTCTATCCGCAATGAGTTGGCCTGCTCTCTTGTGTCGTGACGCCACTGTACTCAAGCAACATGAACCGACGATGAACGTGGCATGAAGAAGCGTTCATATTGAGCGCGCCGGATTCGTCAATGGATTGACGGAAGAGGTTGCGGCGGTACATGGAAATGAGCGTGTCCCGCTGGACGATCAAGCCCGCGGAGCGGGCAGCGTCAGCGTGAAGACGGAGCCTTTCCCGACTTCGCTCTGCACGGAGATGGAGCCATGATGGGCCTCCGCGATTTCTTTCACGATGGGAAGGCCGAGGCCGTGGCCGCCCGAATCCCTGGCGCGCGCCGGGTCAGTCCGATAGAAACGCTCGAACAACAGCGGAAGGTGCTCCTGCGCGATCCCCTGTCCCGTGTCTCGAACGGCCACGCACACGTCGCCTCGAATACCACTCAAATGGACTGTGACGGTGCCGCCCGGATCCGTATAGCGCAGCGCATTATCCAGCAGATTGATGAATACCTGTTTCAAGCGCTCGGCATCGCCGAGTACGGGTGGAACCGGCTCGTGCTCGAATACCAGCCGGATACCACGATCCTCTGCCACCGGCGTCAGGTCCTCGATCAACTCTCGCAGCAGCGGCTCGAGTGGAAGCAGAACGAGATCCACGGGCGGCCGGTCACCGGCGAAGCGAGCCAAAGTCAGGAGGGACCTCGTCAGTACGATCAGGCGTTGCACCTGAGAGAGGTTGGAGACAAGGACATCCCGATATTCTTCGGCGGATCGTGAACGTTGTAACGCCACTTCCAGGTTGCCTTGAATGATGGTCAACGGCGTCTTCATTTCGTGCGCGGCGTAGTCCACGAATCGTCGCTGGCTGTCGGATGCTCTCTGCAAGCGGTCTAGCATGGCATTGAAGGCCTGGGCCAACTGCTCGAACTCCTCGAACGGGGCATTCAGGTTCACCCGCGATCGGAGGTCGGATGCAGAGATGCTTTCAGCGGTGCGACTGAGCACCTCGATGGGCGTCAGGGCCTTGCGGGCCAGCCATCCGCTGCCAAACCACGATGTCGTCAGGACCGCCACGGACCCCAGCATGAGCAGGCCCATGAGGCTGCGATGCGTTCTCCTGAAAAATTCCAATGATTCTTCGGCCTGAAGCAGATAGCGAACCTCGTCCTGTTGCCGTATCGGAACGAACACTTGACGGACCGACGCCCCGGAAGAGGTCTCGATCGTTACATACACCACCTCTCCGTTTTTGCCCCGTTCCAATACCGCCCTAGACACCGACGGCCTCGGGACCACCGCACTGCCTTCCCATACCACCGTCCCGTCGAGCGACAGAATATGAACCGAATGCGAGACCTCCCGCAATTCCTGCATCCGTTCGTCGGCCACTTGCGCGCCTCGCGGGACGACGAGTTCGTGGTCCGGCCTCTTCAACAACTCCGGCCGTTGCTCGATCAGCTCGGCCAGGGTGTCGGCGATTCCAAGCAACCGGCGGTCCAAGTACTGCTGCAGCAGACTGTGGAATCCGATGTAGACGAGCATATTGAAGACGATGAGCAGGGCGGCGATGAGCGCCACCGTGTAGAGGCGGAACTGTGTGCGGAAGCGGCTCACTCACCGGTCTCCAGCTTGTATCCCACTCCGCGCACCGTGGCGATCAAGGGGGAAGAGAAGTCCCGGTCGATCTTGACCCGCAACGAACGAATGTAGACGTCCACGACATTGGTCATGGGGTCATAATTGAGGCCCCACACCCGTTCAAGAATCGCCGTCCTGGTCAGGACGATGTCGCGGTTCCTCAGCAGATATTCCAACAGAGCGAACTCCTTGCTGGTCAGGACGATCTCCTTTCCGGCCCGCCACACGCGCCGCGACGCGGGGTCCATCTCCAGGTCCTTCGCCTTCAGGCGACTGCCGACATGCGGTCCTCCTCGCCGGAGTAGAGCCCGGACCCGCGCCACCAGTTCCGTAAACGCAAAGGGTTTCGTCAGGTAGTCGTCCGCCCCGGCATCGAGCCCGGCCACCTTGTCGTCAACCGAATCGCGGGCGGTCAGGAGCAAGATCGGTGTCCGGATTCCCTTCGCCCGGAGACGCTTGCACAGCGTCAACCCATCCAGCTTGGGGAGCATGACGTCCACGATCAGCAGATCATAACTTTCCTCGGTGGCCAGGATGAGTCCCGTCTCACCGTCGCTTGCCGTTTCAACCGTATGCTGTTCTTCCTGCAGTCCCTTGCTGAGAAATTGCGCCAGATCAGCATCGTCTTCGATGATCAACATACGCATACACGCCTCGCTTCAGGATGACGGGACTCGATAGCCTCGGCTCCGCCCATTATCGGGTCATCAGACGGCAGGCTCATGCCAAGGGATGGACCCCTTTTTTTGTCTGTATACACGGCGCTTCATCGAAGGTTTCATCAGACCTTCATAAGGAGGAGAGAGCGCGTTGCTCGAACGCCTTCGACACGAACGGCTTCGAAATAGACATCGACACGAATGATCCTGAGCGGCTGACCGGCTGTGCCGGATCTCGCCCATCGCGACATTTCCTTCCGATATGGCAGACGGTCTACTGCCCTATACCTGTCCCTGTTCCCGTAAGGCGAGCACCAACTCCCGTTTTCCTATCAGCAGCGCGCCCAGACCAAAGAGGATCGCCAGTATGGTGACAAGTCCGCCGATGATCGGGATTAGGGAGAGGATCGAATAGAGGACCAGCCCTGCCACGAAGGGGCCCGTTAAAGACGATGAGTCCGGTGGTCTGCGGAATAGCAATTGACCCAGACAGGTGATGGCATAGATTCGCGCCAGGTACACCATCGCCAGATACAACGCCAGCAGGATGACTCCGATGGGCAGCGCGAACAGCGTCACGAGGAAACTGACGGCGACGACGGGAGTGGCGACCATCGCCACCGTGCCCCAACCCAGCGAAGGTCCTGGACGTTCGCGCATCGTCGACGTCACGCGGAGGGTAAAGATAGGGTACAACCGCAGCAGCACCAAGCCGAGAAGTAACGTGGAGAGGAAACTGATGACCGCGGCCATGACTTGCATCCCGACGATACCGCGCCGGGCGTTTTCAAGCGACCATCCCTCCGGCAGCGGACGACGTAGAATCGCTCCATTGACAGTCGCCTCCTCATCGATCACGGGGGCCTTCTCACTCCAGTAGCGCAGCTTGCCCCCGACGACGGCTTTGGACAGGAGATGCACTGAACCGGACGCCACCGCCAGATCGCGTTCGACCTCGCCGGATAACGTGGCATCGCCCGCGCCGACCCTCGCGTCCCGGCCGATCTTTCCCGCGAGCTCCACTCTGCCGCCGCCAGCGAGCAGGTTCTCCTGAACCTTCGCGGTCTTCGTCAGATGGATGTCCCCGCCTCCAATCGTGATGTTCCTGCCGATGGTTCCGGTTATGGTGACCTGCCCTCCCGCGATTCTGGCATCTTGGGCCACCGTGCCGGACATCATCACTTTGGCCCCCGCTACGATGACATCGCCGTTCACAATGCCGTCTATCAGAACATCCCCGCCGGCGGCATAGAGATCGCCATTGACGATGCCGGATATTTCTACATGTGGCCCAAAGGCGACGTAGTCGCCCTGCACGATTTGACCGGCTTGCAAGACAGCACGATCACTGAAGGGCGACCGAGGAGACGCCTCATCGGCAAAGGCCAGGGGTGAGAACATCAACCATCCCAACGACACACAGACGATGAATGGAATCACGATCTCTGCCTCCCTTCTCTACCAGTCTTTGGCTTTAGTCCGGTTGGCGTCGTCATTTCCGCACTACTGCGGCCGCACGAGAACGACGATCGTTGAGCGCGTACCTGACAGACGCGGATCGACGCGGCCTCTTGCCAGGCGTCGAACGGCATACGGTCGATGCTGATTGTAGGACATATCCACGTCCGTTCCCACACCATAGTCATGCACGTCTTTTCACGAGAATCGGTGGTACTTCGGAGACCCGGCGATCCAATCGCCATGCCGATCGTCAGGCTCCGTCAGTAGATGTGACGCGGATCAGCTTCGACAGCACACAGCGAAGCACTCGTGTCCAACGGATGATTGCCGCGGCAGGCACCGTGAGGAGAGCATTCCGCATCTCAAGTGTGAGCTTCGGATTGAACTCTGCCTGCCGATTCCTCGACGGCTTTAGGGGTCCTGTTCACAGGTGACTGCGCACGGACAATAAGAGCAGATGCTTACGGCCCGGCTGTCGAAACTCTCGAATCCGTTCCGTCACCAAATCCGATTGCCCCTCGAGAACGAGAGCATGTTGCTCTTCCGTAATCACTCGAATGTCCCCGTGCCTGCGCAACGCCTCGAGAACGGCATCCGCATTGGGAAGATCCGGAACCACCGTATCCCGCTTAAGGTAGTACACGGCATCCTCGTTCTTCGGCCAACCGGGGATATACATGAACAGGGCGGGTCGCGCGTCCAATGCCAGAGCCTTGATTTCCTCCGTGGCCTTCCGCGGGGATGCGGCTTGGTCAATTGCAGGGAACACATAGTTGACGATCAACACGACATAGCCGACGGCAAGCGCGCCGACTATACCGAGCGAGAGACGCAGGCGAGAACGAATCGCGGCATAAAGGAGCAGCACGGACAGGGACACGATCGTCAGAATGAACTCGGGAGACACCACCGTCAGACGACACCAGCCACCGGCGTCGAAGCGGCGCCGCGCCCAGGAACATCCCGGCAGCGAAGACGATGGCCAAGATGACGAGCAAGACTCTCAAGAGTCGAGGCATCGGTTCGGCCCCGTCGGCTCGGGAGAAGGCTCGGTCATAGAAATATCCGATCATCAAGCCTAAGCCAGGCACAATCGTCGTAAGGTAAGGTTCGCGTTTGAGTGTGGCCAGACTGAACGCCGTGAAGAGGCTCAGAACCCAGACGAGTAGCAACAACTCTGTCGAATGAGACCGGAAAGGCCGCTGTCTCCACAACAACAGGAGAGCCGACGGCACCAGCGCGCACCAAGGGAAAAAATCAGCCCACATCATGCCCAGATACCAATACAGGGGGTGCCCGCCAGTGGCAGGTCCAGAGCCGCGTACGAATCCGGTATTCCAGACAGACTGGATTGCGCTCCCGAGGTTGAAATGGTGCTGATATCCAGGACCCAACATCTGTGCGTATCCCGTCATCATGGCAACAGCTACAGCCAGGCCGGCCCAGAAGTATCCATCCTTCAGCATCCGCGCATCACGCTGAATGGCGGCATAGACCGCCATGACGAGCAGGGGCAAGAAAAACCCATGCATCTCTTTCAGCATGGCGCCTAGAGCCATGCTGACGAAGGCGAGCAGATACCATCGTGAGCTTCGGCCCAGCAGTTGAACCTGAATCCATGCAAACAGGGCGAGCGTCACGAGAAAGGTCAGGGTCGAATCGAACAGGACCCGACGCCCGTACCAGATGAAACACGTGGCTGGTCGCCACGACGAGCGCCGCCCAGAATCCCGCCGTCGGCGACACCAGCCTTGCCCCAAGCATGTAGGTCAGGATGATAGTGCCCACCGCGGCCAGCGAACCGGGCAAGCGCAACGCAATTTCATGGTCACCCCAGATCGACGTCGAAGCATGGAGCAGCCAGAAGAACAGCGGAGGCTTATTGACGTACGGCACGCCCTGGTAGGTCAGGTCGAAAAATTCCCGCCTCCGCCCCATTTCTCCGGCAATGCCGGCATACAGCCCTTCGCTGCCTTCCAAGAGAGAGAGATCCAGATTGGCAAAATAGCCCCACGCTCCCACCATCACTAGCAGCGCCATTTCGCCATACCGGCGCGCGGCGGGATTGTCCCGACAGTACTGACGGACCGACCTCCATTCATAGGGCATTGAGGTGATGTCCGGTTGTGGCGAGCCCACGTCCATATCTGGCATTCCTGCATCGATCGACGAGGATTACTGCGTAACCGGTCAATCCCGATTTCATGATGAGCCTGTTTCGGTCATGGCCTTTTAGAAGGAGGGCGACGCGAGCAAATCAATACAGAATGTCCAGACCAAATTCAACGGCTGAGAATCCCGCGCAAAAACTGATGGTTCCACATCACTCATCTCCGCCAGGCACCGTCCATGAACTGTATCTCCTGCCGACCATCTGCCAAATCACGTTCATAGAGGTAGGACCGCGTCACGCGTCATGCAATTTGCCGCGATAGCCGACGCGAGAATCGACCATCCAGAACGTCGTATCTCGTTCGTCAAACGACTCATTGTATAAACCAAGGCTCTATCGTCCGATCAAGGCCGCAGTCTTGAACTCACTCACACGCTGTTCCACTTCGCTCTCCAAGTATGGAAGCTGACACGCTTCTCTTGAATCGACGCGGTCCCGGTACGTCGCTCAAAGTTAGGCCCCAAGAACAGGTTGGGCACATAACGATATCGCAAGCGCCACGAGGTGACCGCCGTGAGCACTGATCGATCCTGGATACGATAATCGCCATGGTTAAAAATGGGCTTGTTCGTGAAGATAGCCCCGCGCGCCTTGACCGATAACCCGGTATGGCGCAGCGACGTGTTCGTCGACTGGATGACTTCGAGCGCTGGTTCCCAGATCACATCCTGCAGTTTATCGGTCGACACCACCGTCGGCCGCGACGGATCCTCGCCCTGAGCGGAGTCGGCGAGCAGAAGAAAACTGAAAGCCGTCGGTGCTGTAACTGGTCTTCTGTCGGCCAATCGCCGCCCATTCCGCATGCGCCGGCGTGCCCGGTCCATACAAAGCCGTACCCGAGCAACCCTGGCAGGAGGGATTACGGTGGACGAGTAGTATTCATAGTGGAACGCCACCGGGTCCGCGTTGCCGTAAGACGGTACAGTTGCTCCCGGCCTTCCCGATTACGACTCTTTGTGGCGGACTGCCAGACCTATCGACAAATTTCCCTTCGCACTAGGGAAATTGTCAGCTTGACATTATCGATCTTCCGTCGGTAGTGATAGAGCGACTTTCTCACCTGGAGGTATGCATGGCGATCACCGGTACTTGGTCAGGTAAAGGCTTGCTTGTCAGCCTCCTCATTGGATTTCTTGCCGTGGAGTCGATTGTCGCGGCTGGCTTTCTAAGCCTGCTGCACTTCAAAACCTCCGCCAATTGGGTTTCGCAAAGCCAACATGTTTTGCTCGAACTGGAGCGCATGATCAGCACCGTCACGGGTGCCGAAACCAATCAGCGCGCCTACCTCATTACTGGATCCGATGACTATCTCCCGCCCTATCGCGATGCGATGAGCAGCATTGACGATCATCTTCAGCGTATTGGGAGCCTTACTAGGCGTGATGCCGTTCAACAGAACCGTGTCGCCTATCTTGTGAACCAGATCGAAGAACGCTCGGAGCAGATGGACGAGGCCATCATCACCCGCCGCACCAAAGGTCTGACCTATGCCAAATCAGCCGTGGTCCGTAATCGGCAGAGTGGAACGATGGACGCGATTCAAGATGTTGTGGGACAGATTGCGTGCTGAAGAAACACGCCTACTGGAGCGCCACCGGGCGGACTCGGAAGCCTGGGCGATTACCACAGGTTCCTTTGCCGCAGTTTTTTTCTTAGTGACCGCCGTCGTCTTTGCCTTGTGTGGCCTGCTTATGAAAATGGCCCTGTCAAGTCAAGCACAAGCTGATCGCCTCCTCCAAAGCTTCTCTCGCTCCTCTACCGCTCCCACTGCCGATAAATTCGGTAGTACCACACTCGGTTCCTCTCCCCTCCTTCATGAAATCCCCGCGCCGTCTCGCGGGAGTGGTTAAAAAACATGATCGTGTAACCAGCCTCTAGGCTCGACCCCCGGCTGCTCCGGCCTCGGCTATCCCCTTCCACGAAACGCTCCACAATGAAAAAGGGCTGGTGAAATGTGTCCTCAAGGGACGAGGGAGCAGGTCATTCGGAGGCCGGTCCTACTCACCCGCACCTTCACCAGCGCTCGCCTGTTGCGCAATGGTTCGTACCGCTCTGATGACACATACGGAGTGCGGGACTTCATTCGTGAAAACGATTGGTTGGAGCATATCGCAGGGAAACACGGCCGGTAGCTCATGAAGGTACATTCCAGACGATTGGACAACGCAAGAACGGCATCCTTCTAACCACCAGTATTTCAATGCGTTAGACTGTCCAATCGACGGACAGTTCTACGGAACGATTGGGCAGGAAGGGCCATAAGATCTCCCGACTCTCTGCTTCTAATCATTCACCGGATTCGATACCATGCTGAAACCACCATGTGGTCTTGGAAATTCATGCACGCAACTCCATCGATCTTCCTCCTCTTACTACCCGTCACCGGCATCACCGGCGCGTTCTTCGTGAGCGAACTCCTGCAAGCACAATGGCCTGAGTGGCGTTTGCACCAGGTGCCGCTCCATTCGACCATGGAAGCCGTCGGTGGGATCGCATCGATCGCCATGGCCACCATGCTCCTGCAAAGGCATGACACATCCGCGAGCAGCAAGTTTCAATCGTTGGGGGTCGGATTCTTGGGCATGGGAATCCTGGAGCTGTTTCACGCCATGGCGCAACCAGGGGACAGCTTTGTGCTGTTGCGCAACGTCGCGAGTTTCGCCGGGGGAGTCGGATTCTTGTTGGCCTGCGTTCCGGCCCTCCGGCGCCATCCTTCACAGGGGACTCGACTGCCAGCGGGAGTAGCGGCGGGCGCGTCGCTCTTCGGCGCCTGGGCACTCGCGTTTCCCGATCATATACCCGAGATGGTCCGTCAGGGCCACTTCACCCGGACCGCCGTGGCGTCCCAGGGTCTGGCCTGCCTGTTTTTTCTCGCGGCAGCGGCTCGCTGCTTTTTGGACTACCGGCAGTCCAAACAATCGCACGACTTTCTATTCGCTTCCCTTGCCTTCATGTTCGGTGTCGCCGAACTGGTATTCATGTACTCGGTTCCTTGGGACGGGCGCTGGTGGTTCTGGCACCTGCTGCGTATGACGGCCTATCTCCTCGTACTATGGGAAGTCGGGCGCGGATATCTCCGCACGACCGCGGAGCTGAAGACATCCCTGGAACAAACGATTCAGGTGGAGGGAGCCTTGCGGCAGAGTGAGCAGCGCCTGCGTCGAAGCCTGGATGATCGCGAGAAGATGGCGCAGGACCTTCACGACCACGTGATCCAGTCCATTTTCTCGGTGACCCTCAATCTCGAACGGTGCCGGAGGCTCGTGAGCAGCCATGCGCAGGAGGTCGTCGCCCAACTCGGGACGACCCTCGCCGACCTCCGGCTGGTGATCCGCGATATACGCGGATATCTGGTGGGACATAGAGCACACCATCTCGAACGGACGAGAACTCGAAACCGCGCTCGCCTCACTGATTCGGAGTATGACCGGTCCTGCGCAACTCCCGTTCCGGGTGGAGATCGATCCCCTTGCCGCCGATCGGATCACGCCGGAACAGGCATCGCACCTGCTGTCGATCGCCCGCGAAGCGCTGAGCAATAGTCTTCGCCACTCTGCCGCGAGGAAAGGGGTGCTCTCTTTGCAGTTCGAAGGAAGCCATGTACGGCTGACGGTGGAGGATGACGGCATCGGATTCCAGGCCACCACCTTACAGGGACGGGGGCATGGGCTCAAAAATCTGGCCGCGCGTGCGAAAAGGCTCAACGGGCGCTTCGAAATCATCTCCGGACCGGACCAAGGCACCCGCATCCTTTTCGATCTCCCACAGGAGTCTTCACATGCCACGGCCTGAAGGCAAACCGATCCGGCTGTTGTTGGTCGACGACCATGAGGTCCTTCGCATCGGACTGCGGACCCTGTTTGGGGAGACGGGTGAATTCGATGTCGTCGGGGAAGCTGGCACAATGGCCGGCGCCGTGGCCGAGGCGCTCAAGACTCAAGCCGGACGTGGTGCTGATGGACGTGCGGCTCCCGGACGGGAATGGCATCGAGGCCTGCCGGACAATTCGGACGACACAACCCGAGACGGCCGTCCTGTTTCTCACCTCCTTTGCCGACGACCATGCGGTGCTCGCCACGATTCTTGCGGGGGCGGGCGGGTTCCTGTTGAAAGAGGTCAGTGGAGAACAGCTCGTCAGCGGGGTGAAAACCGTCGCCGGCGGACAGTCGATCCTGGACCGGGGCGTGGCCCAGCGGGTGCTGACCCATGTGCAGGCGATGACGGGCGGAGCCGGAGACGGGAAGAGTGACTCGCCTGTCGCCGCAGGAACAACGAGTCCTGGCGTTGGTCGCCGAAGGGCTGACGAACAAGGAGATCGCCGCGGCGTTGAATCTCAGCGACAAGACGGTCGGCAACTACCTCAGCAACATCTTCCAAAAACTTCATGTGACGCGCCGTACTCAAGCCGCGATGTATTACAGCCAGCACCTCCCCAACAAGTAGAGGCATGTGCCTCTGGCGCTAGGGGAATAATTGTTCGCGCGCACGGGAGAGATCTCCTCTGCCCTCGATCCGCCGTTGCAGGATAGAATGGGTGTCAGAGCCAGGAGACATCCATGGTTCATCGGACCCAAGGAGGTACATCATGATACGGAAGCACGAATAGGCAGACAGCGTGGAGAGTCATGCTGGCGGCGATTGCGTTGACCTTTTGTGGATGGCCCCGGCCGGTCGTCGAGGCGGCCGACGGCGCAGGAAGGAGAAGACCAAAGTGGTGTACCACGTCGATGGGAAGGACCCGGACGTCGCGAAGTATGCCCTGGCCCTGATCAACAAGCATATCGACGCGGAGGGCGGGCCTGACAAGATCGACATCGAACTCGTCGTCCACGGCCCCGCGCTCGAACTCTTCGAAAAAGACAAGATGGATCCGGAGATGACAAAACGCTTCGACCAGATCATTGAGAAAGGCGCGAAGGCGGAGATGTGTCAGGTTTCGATGAAGGCCTTTGGAAAGACCCTCGACAACCTGGCGAAAGGATTCGTCGCCACGCTGCATCCGGTCGCGGTCAAACGGATTGCGGATCTTCAACAGCAGGGCTACCTGTACATCAAGCCGTAAAGCGGCAGGACCTCACCATGCGTTCGATCAACGCGGGAGTGTTGGGAGTGTGGATCCTCTGCTCCGGTCCCGCAGGAGCCGCGACATGGACGGGGGTTACGCCGGCAGAGGCTGCCGCCCCGACCGCGCCGCCCTTCGAGGTGGTGACGTTCGACGGCACCGGCTACAGCAATGCCTCCCTGAAAGGAAAACCGGCGTTGCTGGTCTTCTGGGCTCCCTGGTGCAATGTCTGCCGGCGTGAACTGCCCGACATCAGCCGCTTCTACAAGGAGGGCCGACCGGATGCGCTCGAAGTCGTCTCGATCGGATTCTGCAGACACTGACGCAATGTCGAAGGCCTTTGTGGAGGAACGGGCCGACCCTTCGCCTTTCCTGCGGCGTACGACGAGGATCGGTGGGTGTCGCAGGCGTTCAAGGTCAACGCCACACCGACCTACTGTGCTGCTCGACGACCAGGGCCGCATCGCCCTGGTCCACCGTGGCGGCGGCATTCTGGACAATCCTCAGTTTCGAGCGTTTCTGGCGAGGCTCAACAGATGAGTTGCCGCCATGAGGACGGCGAGGGGGAAAAACTCGAGGAGGACATTCACGCGGTCTGCCGGATACCGAAGCCCTGCAACTTGTTGTACAGCGTCGCGCGACTGATCGTGAGCGCCCCGTGGCTTCACCGAACCGCTTATTCTTTACCTCGTCTACAAGATTCAGGTCCGTCGCCGGGATGATCCGAACGTCACGGAAATAGATTTGGTCGCGCCCAACCGCTGTGGCAGGCCACGCACAAAGAACCTGACACCTCGATTCTTCTCTGCCCATTTCGCAGCAGCGTCCAGGAGACGATTCCGCCCAAGCGATGGACTTGCGCCAGGATCGGGAGTGCTGGCCACGCAATCGGGACGCGAGAGATGTTGGGGATGCGAGGGGAGATTGTCAGTCTACGCGAACTTGCTGCTCCGCGTGGTATGAACTTCGGACTAGCGGCCCAGATTCGACATGGCGGAAGCCGAGGGCGAGGCCTTCCTCTTTCAGAGCGGCAAATTCATCGGGGTGGTAGAACCGCGCCACGGGAAGGTGCTCTTTCGTCGGTTGAAGGTACTGGCCGATGGTCATGATGTCGCATTCGACTGAGCGCAGGTCCCGCATGACCTCGAGCGCCTCATCGGTCGTCTCGCCCATGCCGACGATCAAGCCTGACTTCGTGGTCATGCCCATCTGCTTGGCCCGTCCGAGTAAATCGATCGACCGTTGATACTTTCCCTGCGCCCTAATCGAGGGGAACAATCGTCGCACCGTTTCAATGTTGTGATTGAGAATGTCAGGCTTCGCGGCAGCCACCAACGCGAGCGCCGCCTCGTCTCCTGCAAAGTCCGGAATCAGCACCTCGATCGTGCAGCTCGGAATCAGACGCCTGATGTGGCCGATCGTGTCTGAAAAGACTGACGCGCCGCCGTCTCGCAACTCATCGCGGTTCACCGACGTGATCACGGCGTGCCTCAAATTGAGCGCCTTGATGGCTTCCGCCACCCGCAACGGCTCGTCGCGATCCACGGCATGGGGGCGGCCTGTCGCGACGGAACAGTAGTGACAGCGCCGGGTGCAGATGTCGCCCAGAATCAGGAACGTCGCCGTGCGCGCATTCCAACATTCCCACACATTCGGACAGCGAGCCTCCTCACAGATGGTGTGGAGCTTGAGCCGATCCATCGTCCGGCGAATCTCCTGGTAGTCGGGCCCTGTCTGCAGGCGAACCTTGAACCAGGGCGGCAGTCGACGCGGCGCACCTTCGTCTAATGGAGGCTTGTTGAAAACCGCGGGCGATGTCTCAGCGGGTTTCCGTAGGCCTGCTACCGGGATGAACGTCACGGCTTCACCGTCGAAGCGGCAAGTTCTTGCGGATGCTCCAGGACTCGCTTGAACTCTTTCAGAAACTGCGCCCCCATCAGTCCATCGAGGGCTCGATGATCGCAGGACATTGTCACCTTCCTCCTCCGCCCGACCGCAACCATTCCCTTCGCCACGACCGGCACGTCAGTAATGGAGGGATGGGTTTGCCGGTTCTGTTTGAATTGATCGCGCAATTTCTCAGCTTGCTCCATATCGATGTCGACCGTCAGATGGAAATGTGGGACCGGAGCTTTGCTTTGAACGGTCGATCGAGCGATGATTTCCGCATCTGACTGAGGTGCTGATCGGTTCCGCCAGGCAGCGCCTGCGCAGTAGGTGCGGCTGCCTTCGTGACATCATCTTCAACAATCCGTCCGCCTGGGCCAGTGCCGGTCAGAGTAAAAAGATCGAGCCCCCGCTCGGCGGCCTATGCTCTCGCCCGCGGCGAGGCCGAACGGACGCGCTCCTGCCACAGGGGCCGACGTCGGAGATGGGACATCCCGCTTCGACGTGGAGGCAGGCTTGACCCCCGTTCCAACGGACGGAGCCGCCGTGACGCCGTCGGCCAACGCGACGGAGATATCTTCATCGGCCTCCGCAATCACCGCGATCAATGTCCCCGACTGGACGGTGGTGCCGTCCTGCACGAGAATTTTGCGCAAGACGCCGGGGGAGCGAATGCCTCCAGATCCATGACGGCCTTGTCGGTTTCGATCTCCGCGATGACTTCGCCCGATGGACCGGATCGCCTTCGGCGAATCAGCAACATTTGGCGATACAGCCCAAGCAGGTCGTCCCTGTCCATGTGAGCCATTATGCACAGCACGAGAGGACGACTCAACCCTGATCGTTCACTGACAGCACACGCCACAGGTGCTGGATAGGGTGGATGTACTCACGTTCGGGTCGGAGGAGAGCCGGTCGAAACTTCACAGTTGCGATGCCCCACGGGTAGCCGCTTGATTGAGTCAGCATCAAGAAAGCATGCGTCGTGCTATAACCGCCCTAGTCCTCCTGATTGTGAGTTACATGGATGCTACGGATTCGTCTGGAAAATCGCAGGAATTCAAAGCTATAATTCGCTGCGCCCTGCATCCCACAGGGCAGAGGATTACGTCCATGGGCGACCACCCACGCGAGGATTTTTTTGGTGAACTTATGAACTCAGCCTTCCGTCAGCGCTGGACCTCCTCGCGAGGCCATGGACAAGCCACGCGACGGGAACGCCGCCACACCGCCAGCGATGCTGGTGTGCATTATTGCGTCACCTCCGGCAGTATCTAGCAGTATCCACATGAGCCACTTCTTACAATCACTCTCGATATTCTTCGCCATCGGTGCTCCACTCTTCGCCAGCATTGCGATCGCCTTGCTCGGAGAGCGCGAGAGCGAACGCAGCGCCGAGATCGGCATTGGGGCATTGGCGCTTTCCACTTGCGCGGCCCTCTTCTCCCTGTATCAACTCAGTGGCGACCCCACTCCCTTTCGACTGTCGGGGCCGCCGGCATCTCTCATTCCTATTGTGCTAGTGGATCGCCTCGCCGCGGTTATGATGGTGCTGATCACCGGCGTGAGTCTCGTCATCCACGTCTATTCCCAGCGATACATGCGCGACGATCCAGGCTATGTCAGATTCTTCGGCCTGCTCAGCCTCTTGACCTTCGTGTTGTTGTGCCTCGTCACCAGCGGACATTTGCTCTGGCTCTTCCTATCCTGGCATGCCGTCAGTTGGCTGCTCAGGAGCCTGCTCACCTTCCATGTCGGCAACGCCGCGGCCCGACTGGCGGGACGCACGACCCTGCGGGTGCACGGCATCGGCGATGCTGCTTTTGTCTGCGCGATCATTCTGGCCTATGCGACCTTCCACACATTCGACTTGTCAGAACTGTTTGCCCTGGCGAACGGCGCCGCCGGTACCACGGCGATCTGGGAGGGAACGTGGTTTGAGATACGGTCCGTGACGCTCATCACGCTGCTGCTGGTCGTGACCGTCATGACCAAATCCGCGCAGTTTCCCTTTCACGTGTGGCTGCCCGGCACCATTGAAGCTCCGACCCCCGTTTCAGCCATGCTGCATGCGGGCATTGTGAATGCCGGAGGATTTCTCATAAACCGGTTGGCGCCTCTGTTTGGAATGGCCCCCACCACGCTCTACGTACTCTTCATCGTCGGTGCGCTGACTGCCCTCATCGGAGCGGCAACCATGTTGACTCAGCCCAGCATCAAGCGGACGCTTGTGTATTCCACCATGGGTCAGATGGGATACATGATCATGGAATGCGGCCTTGGAGCGTTCGCCTTGGCGGTGTTCCACCTTTGTGCGCATGGCCTATTCAAGGCCACGTTATTTTTGAATTCCGGGTCGAACATTCATAAGGCACGAACTGAATTCAGGCTCCCCGATTCGCACAGCGCACGGGATACCAGAACATTTGCCTTCTTGCCATGGCTCACGGGCCTTGCCATAACGCTCATCCTTCCGCTGATGATCGTGCTCATGGCGCATGGACTGGTGAATATTCCGCTCTTCGAGACGCAAGGCACCCTGATTTTTCTCTTCTTTGCCTGGGTCACGTCCGCTCAAGCGATGTTCAGTCTCTATCGGCTCAACGCCGCCGGATCATGGAAGGTGTCTTTCACGATGGTCGTCACGTTGTTCTTCGTCGGGTTGACCTATCTGTGGGCTGGAGAGGCCTTTACTCATTTCCTGTATCCGGCGCACGGCCAAACGGCGGCCTACTTCGAAGCGGCCGCTTGGAATCAGCGCCTTTTCGACGCCTTCGTCGCTCTTTCTACATTCCTGATTGTGGCCGTTTGGGGAGTCCTTTACGGAAAGGCCCATGGGATGCGATTGCTGATTCCTCACCGCCTCGATCAACTCCGGGACCGTCTCTACGTCGCCCTTCTCAATGGGCTATATGTTGAAGCCTTGCTCCGCGCGGCTGGAGCCAGCCTTGGCCGCAAGCCGAGCAGTCCACGCGGCAAACGGTTGCCTGAAGGACTGACGCAATGACCACGTCCCATCAACAGTCATTCACCGATGCGCAACGAATGGAGTTGCGGTCCTACGTACAATTGGCGGGAGAAGCCATCGCGCAATACTGGCCTATGCGCACCTTCATCCATCACAATCCACTCCATGGCTTGGAAGGGTTGCCGTTCGACGAGGCGGTGAAGCGCGGCGCGCACCTGTTCGGCGGACGGGGATACCTCCGTAATGAGATCTTTCGCGAATACTTGCAGCAGGGGCGCATCCTCGCCAAAGACCTGCGCGAAGCGGTTGCCCCCGTCGCCTCCGTCAAAGAAGTCATGGTTGGAGAGCGCCGCACCACCCACCTCGATGTACTGATCGCCTCAATGAGCCAAGGTGTCACCGAGCTGTTGTCCCCAGGCAATGGCGCTCACGGGAAGGAGACGGCGGACGCAGAGCTCATCGAATCCGTCGCTCTTCATCTGGCGACAATCTTTCCTGCGCGACCGGCCGATTCGTCCTCGCCTCCCCCCCAATGGGATTCCATCGCCTTACCCCGTCGCGAGTCCCTCAGTGCGTGGTGCGATCAAACTCTGGGGACCACCATTGTAGAAACGATCAACCAAGAATTGGTCAAGTGGTGTAGCGTCTTCTTAGATGAGGGAGAGGCTGGTTGGACCATGCCTCACCGAGACAAGAAGTTCTTTCGTGCCTGGAAGTCCCTGGCCCAATATGACGGAGTCCTTCGATGCCTGGGCATCAAGGATGCTGGTGAACGAATTTGCGCACTGCCGGATAGGACAGAGGACGCCATATTGGACAGCCTGAGCACGCTCACACTGCCCAAACCGTTATGGGAAGAGTACTTGTCGCTTCACTTGGCAGCCTTGCCAGGCTGGACGGGCTACATCAAATGGCGTTCGATCCAGGACAAGTACCCCTGGCAACAGCAATTTCCTATCGACCTCGTGAAATATTTGGCGGTGCGTCTGTTTTACGAGCGGGAACTTGTGCAGCATGCATGCCTAACCCACCTCGGATTCGGGGGAACGTACGATGAAATTCGAACATTCATGGATGAATCACCCCATGCCTACTGGCTGCGACGCGAATGGATAGCAGGGCGCCTTTCGCCGATCGGTGCCGAACTGACTCGGAAACTCGCATACTCCGACCGACGATTCGAACCGGCAGCCTGGGAAGAATTGGGCCGCACACAGTTCATACTTCACGCGAAAGAGGATGACCAGCAAAGGCCCCTGAAATCGGCGACCTTGTTGGTTCGACTGACTCGCGCGCTGGCAGTGCCCCCCTCTGCGATCGAATCGACTTCCCCATCCGATCTGACAACGATCCTCGATTGGCTGGCCGGATTTCCTCCTTCCGAACATGGAGCCCGCTGGCTGGATGCGTTTGAGTCGAACCATCGGCGGCATCTGTTGCATGATCTCGGCATCGCCGCCGCTCGATTGGATGCCACCTGCCCGCCCCAGGGCGAGAGCCTCTCACGGCCGCTCGCCCAAGTCGTATTCTGTATCGATGTGCGTTCGGAAGTCTTTCGCCGCCACCTTGAGCACCGCGGGGGGTACGAGACGTTGGGGCTGGCAGGATTTTTCGGCGTTCCTCTTGACTATCAGCCGTTCAGCACGCATGTGACCGTCTCCCAATGCCCCGTGCTGCTGAAACCGAAAAACCAGATTCGAGAAGTGCCTAGAAGTTATCACGGGACCCTAGCCGAGCGACACAAAACGGCAGCGCTGCTGGGAGAGGCTGGGCACCAATTACTGCATGACCTGAAGGAGAACGTGATCACGCCTTATGTGATGGTGGAGGCGATCGGATGGTTTTTCGGCTTGCCGCTCTTTGGAAAAACGTTGTTTCCCCGCTGGTATCACAACAGTATTCGCTGGATGAAGGAGACGCTCCTTCCTTCCATAGCCACCACCTTGACGGTAGAAAAAATCTCGCGCAATGCGGCGGATGACATGATCACCACAGAGCAGCATGCCCACATTCGGGAGATCCTTCGGGAACGGTTCGGACTCCGGGGCACAGCCCTCTCTCCGGCTCTTTTGGATACCATTCGAAAAAAAGCGCTCGGTCATGCAGAGGGACTCAACGGCGAGGTCGCGCGGGTGCTGGGGCTTGGTCAGGAGGCGGAAGAAGCCTTCTACCGGGAATTGCGTGAGCGCTATCGGATCAGTCCACGCGGCATTTCTGATCGTCTAGACCGTCTCACACACACCGGGTTCTCGGTCACGGAGCAGGCGTATTTTGTCGAGGCAGCCCTGAGACTGATGGGCCTCACCTCAAATTTCGCGCGCGTCGTTTTATTCTGCGCGCATGGCAGCACCTCGCTAAACAATCCCTACGAATCGGCGCTCGATTGCGGAGCCTGCGGCGGAAACCATGGACTGCCCAATGCCAGGGCTATCGCCACAATGGGCAACAGCCCGGGCGTTCGAGACATCTTACGGGGGCGCGGCATCAAGATCCCTAGCGACACCCATTTCTTCGCGGCCGAGCATGACACGACCATGGATCAGGTCCGCATCGTCGATATGGAGGACGTGCCCCCGACACATCGGAAAGACCTCCAGCGGCTCATCACGGATCTCGAGCAGGCCGGAGCACAGACGGCCCTTGAGCGCGGCATCAGGCTCGAGATGCTTGCCGAATCAACTCAGGCCCACCACGCGTGGCAGCTGGCCGGAAGGCGCAGCGAGCATTGGGCGGAGGTCCGTCCGGAATGGGGACTTTCGCGGAACAGCCTCATGGTAATCGGACGTCGCGACTTGACCCAGTCCGTGAATCTCCAGGGGCGCGCGTTTCTTCACTCCTACGACTATCGGCAAGATGGCTCGGGAAGATTACTCGAAACCATCATGACCGCGCCGCTCGTCGTCGCGCAGTGGATCAACATGGAACACTACTTTTCGACCGTCGACAACGAGGTCTATGGAAGCGGCAGCAAAGCCTATCACAATGTGGTCGGGCGCATTGGCGTCATGACAGGCGGAGCAAGCGATATGCGACTCGGACTGCCGGCCCAAACCGTCCTCAAAGGTGAGATGCCTTACCATGAGCCCATGCGCCTCTTGGCCGTGATCGAGGCCCCCAGAGCGCGCATCCAGTCGATCATCGACCAGCACCCTCATCTCGAGCAGCTTGTCACCCAGCGGTGGATTACAGTCGTGGCCCTCAATCCGGAGGACCACAAATTTGATCTCTATGACAGTATGAACGGATGGATAGGAGAAGGAGCAGACGATGATCAGTTTGACACTGCATCCCATGAAGGAGATTAAGATCGTGGTTCAGGGCGACCATGTGAATCATGTTACTGACCTGCTCAACCGAGTCGGCGCGTCCGGCTATACGATCATCAACAGCGTATCCGGGAAAGGCCACCACGGATTCCACGAAGGGCACCTGTTGTTCAACGATACGAGCAGTCAGGTCATTGTCTTTACCGTTGTGCCCAGCGACAAGGTCGATCCGATCCTGTCCGGGTTGGGCCCGCTTTTCAATAAACATTCCGGCGCCATGTTCGTCACAGACGTAGCGGTCAGCCGACGAGAGCATTTCGCAGGCAAGTAATAAAGGCAGGAACGCGGGAGCGTATGTCTGCTCCTGAAGCCTTGAACACCCACCGCCAGAGGCTGACTGCCACTTCCCGTACCGCGACCGGCTCCCTCAATTATTTTTTGTGTCACCTTGATCGTGGCGGTGCCCTTGTGCTGGAGCCGATCGCACCGCCATCGGCTTGTACGGCAGAAACAAAATTCGAAGCGAGCAGCGACCGAATGTCGCTCGGAGGAAGGAGCACAGGTACGAGCCCGAGGCCCGCACCTGCGGGAAGCTATTTCACCTTGGAGAAGTCGGCCTCGAACTGCTGGATTTGCCCATCTTGCAAGGTCACGATCACTGTGGTCTTGGCGTTGGGATCGAACGTGTCGTATCCGAATCGGGCGGTAAAACGCGAACGATAGGCAGGACCTGCCACCTCATTTTTCCTGCCTCGATCGGCCGGACTGATGTCCACCGGACGAATATTCTTCCCCTTCTGCTGAAACACGATGTCGGCCTTTTCGGCAAAGTACTCATCATCCCCGCAGAGTTGCACTTCGATTTCCATGTTCGGCATGTCCATGACCTTCTGGATAAACTCCTCGGGCATGCGTACTTCCTTCTTCTGCTTTTTCGATTCAGCCGCCTCCTGCCGACCGAACGCTTCGAGCCGATAACGCTTCGTGCGCAGGATGGCACTCGCGCCACATTGATCCTTTTCCGGATCGGCGCCCACCCGCGTGACCATCGAGGCCTGTTGCAACACTTTCTTCACATCTTCAGGCGAGTTGGCCTTTTCCATCGGCGTCCGCCCGGCTTCCAAGGCTTTTTTGGCCTCGTCGGGCGACAACTTGATGTCGATGGCCCACGCCATCCCCCCGATTCCCCACACGATCGACCCCACCAGCAGCCCGACCATGCTGCGAGCGCCCTGGCGCCGAGCCGCCATTTCACTATGAGTGCGCATGAGTACCTCCCTGACGCGTCTCTGAACAATGGGCCGCATTGTAAAGGGATGGGGAATGCTACGGCAAGAGGACAGGCTCCCTCCGGTTGATGCGACTCAATGAGAGGGTCTAGGCATAAACATGCCATTCATACATCTCGTCGCATCTAGACAGCCGACCAGGATGTTAGTAAGCTAGGGATCTGCCTAGCTGCTATTATTTTTGGAGGTTTCGGATGAAGGTTTTTCGGAAACAGGTCGCTGAATACATCCGTGCTGCTGAAACCCTTTTATCACCTGCTTCTCTCGGAGAGCCTTTGACCAAAGATGAATGTCACGTCGTAGAGTTGTATTCCAAGTCGATTGCCGATCATTGTGATAGCCTCGGACACGGCTCGACAGAAGAGTCATGCTCGGTGAGCTGAACCTCGTTCGCGACGCCGCGTCTCTCCCGGTTTGGAAACAGAATCGACTCTGTACCCCCCTTGAACATCAACACGTAAGTATTTCGGCTCTGCTCCATGGCGGGCAATACTTTCACCGTCGCGCTCCCTCTCACGCTAGGGATTAAATCGAGCCCAGTTCGGATAGGGCTTGAGGGCATAAAGTCGATCCACATCCACTGGGCACGGCACGCCACGCAGACGCAACATGTCGGCGACCATACGTACCGGAAGTCCCACCGCGGCGGTGTAGTCACCTTCGATCCTATCGATGAGCGTCCCACCGGCCCCTTGAATGGAATAGGCACCGGCCTTGCCGAGCCTCTCTTCGGTTTGCAGGTAAGCAGCCAGAGCATCCTCGTCCAAAGTCTTCATAAAAACCCCCACCGTCGCGACTTGCACATCGCAGAACCCACGAGTGTGCTCCACAAGCGCGACCGCAGTGAAAATCGTATGCGCGCGTCCGGACATTCGCCTGAGCATCGCGCCGGCATCGATCAGATCGCGTGGTTTTCCCAACACCTCCGAGTCCAAGCTGATTAAAGTGTCGCTGCCGAGAATGAGCGCATCGGGAAACTGGGGTGCGGAGGAGAGAGCCTTTCCCCTCGCAAATTCCGCCACCTGCCGACCAGCAGGAAGATGCTGTATCACCTGTTCAACGAACGGCGGGACCATGACTTCGAAGGGCAATCCGAGGAAGGTCAGTAATTCCTTCCGCCTCGGTGAGGTGGAGGCCAGGACAAGTCGTGTGCTGGGGTTAGGATGCACAGGGTTGAGATGGCTGAGACTCGAAAGCAATCGTTTCGGCTTGATTGATGCCGTCCCTCATGAGATGGCTGCAACATTCTGCCACCACGCATTCGACCTCTCGCGGATTCGTCACCTGAAACATCCTGCCGCGCATCGCGGCAGCATGCGGGAACCCTGTGCAGTACCAGCCAAGATGTTTGCGAATGGACCGGAATCCTCCCAACCCGGCAATGGCTTCATATTGCCGCGCATGATCCAGCATCACGTGCATCCGCTGGTTGAGTGAGATCTTCGGCTCCCAGGCCGTGGTCTCAAGCGGGGACAGGTCGAGTTGCTCCTTGAACACCCTCCGAGCCAGTTCCTTCTGACGAAAAAACCACGGCGCGCCTAACGTTCCTCGCCCGACCAAGACCCCGTGCACGTGAGTCTCGGCAATACGGCGGATCGCCGTCCACCAATGAGTGGAGATCCCCGTTCCCAAGAATCAACGTATCGGTGCCGCGGGCCAGCTTGGCGGCTTCGGCGATGGCCGACCAATCAGCTGCTCCTCGGTACATCTGCTGGAGTGTTCGCCCATGCAACGTAATCGCAGCCGGCGCAGCCTCCAGCAAATGGTCCACCCAGCGTTCGACCACGACACAGTCAAATCCCAGCCGTGTTTTGATAGAGAGTGGCAGCAGCCGGCGCGGAACGGTCGGCGTACCAGTTCGAATGCGGTTCAGCGTTTGAATGAACTCGATTCGAGCCGGCTTAAATCCCTGCGTCTCAATTGCCTGACCGGTAGCCCAATCGGCCAGGCCTTGCCTAGCGGCCCGCACAATGTCATGGGCCAAATCCGGCGTATTAATCAATGCCGCTCCCGATCCGGAAGCCGCCACATTCTTTGACGGGCAGCCCATATTGATATCAAGCCCGTCGAATCCGAGTTCACAGACCACCTGCGCAGCACGATAAAACTGATCCGGATCTTTGCCGTACAACTGCGCCACAATCGGGCGTTCAGCCTCGCTATAGATCAATGATGACAGCAGATGGTCCGGACCACGACAGATCTCACTGACATTCGTGAACTCGGTAAAGGTAATGTCCGGACGACCCTGAGAGGCTACGATTCGCCGAAAGGTGGCATCGGTCACGCCGTCCATCGGCGCCAACCCCAAAATAGGCTGTGGGAGCCTCGTCCAAAAGCTCATGCAGGCACCTCGTCCGCCCCGACCGGCTCGTTCGCCACGCGATAGGCTGCCCGCAATTCTTCGGCTTCCTCCGTCACAATCGCGCAAGCGTCTGGGCAGCGCGCTGCCACAAACTCCATAAATCGATCGATCTTGAGAAGGAAGAAGTCATAGTCATCCTGTTCCAGTCTCGGCTTGTCGAACCAGAAGGGAATGAACTGGACGAGCGCAATATTCGCGGCGAGCAGCAACGCACAGGTCCTTGGAAACATGTCCGTCAATTCTCCACCCCAATGCAGGAGCTCATGGGGAAGATAGCGGTCCCGATACCGATCGAGGTCCCCGAACGATCCGCCCAGCAATGACAGTTCTGCGATCATCGGCATATGCTCAGGGGTTGTAACGAGTTCAACATAGGCTTGATACTGCCGATGTAGCGCGGCCCGTTCATCCGATGTCACGATAATCTTTCTAGGTTGATCTGGCCGATGTTCACGCATCTCCCGCTGTGGTAGGTCCTGGGAAGGGGGCTCTTCCAAACAACGCACTTTCGATTGAAACTGCTCAACAAAGCGACGAAACTCCGCAACAATCTCTTCAATAGACTTGGTATCGACTTCCAGGGCGACGCCTTTCAGTGACGTCAGCCGCGGATGGGATAACACCTGCGTTAACATCTCGAACAAGACTTCGGGGATAGGAGCCCCATGGCTGTCAATCCAGTGCGGCAGTCCGCATCCATCCGCATGAACCTCGGGAACATGGCACCCGGTGAAAGCTGCCAGTCCGGCCACATGAATCTCAACCACCCGTTCCATCGGAAACGCATCCAAAAATTCGGCGACAAAGGCTTCCAGCGTTTGCTTTCGCCACGTTCCGGTGTAACGGTAGACGGTCCACAAGTGCCCCATATCCAGCACCAAGCCGCAAGCCACCTGCTTGGTGACGGCTTGAAAAAATTCGGGAATCCCGAGGACGCCGCAGGCGAAATACGTCAGGGGCGGCATTTCCAGCAATATCAGTGCGGGAGCGTTCGCAGATCGTCGCGCCCGCTCGTCGAGATGTCCCTGCACATAGGCCAGATTTTCAGCCGTCATGCTGGCCGACAAGGCCGTATACAACGGCGGCAAGTAGGTTCCGAACGCGTACCCTGCCATGTGCTTGGTAGCACATTCGTGATTCAGCCAGGCACTCCCCAGGGCGGCGATGTGCGCACAGGCTTCCGTCAGACCCTGTCGTCCTGAGCCGCTTTTGACAAAATCCGGCTGCGTAACCCAAAGTCCTTCGCCGTGGTAGGTCAGCTTGAGCGTGGGGAGTCGTCGTCGCACGCATTGCAGGGCGGAGGTCGTGGCTTTAAAGATCTCCAAATATCCTGGTTGGAGCCCCTCGTCATAAAGCCTGTGAGCAAGGAGCATCACGTCCGGAGAATACACATCCACCGACAGCCCTAATCCATGCGGAATGATCTGTTTCGCGCGTTGTGTGAATTCGCTTTCCATCAGGTCGCGTTTGGCTTATTTTGAAGCCACCATAGTCACTATACTTCTTGTGCAGTTTAAGCGCCTAACCTCTTGGTTGACAAGGGAAGATGGGGAAGCTGATCCACCACGTCGATCTGGTATACTTCCTTTCGACGTGGTGGTCGCCGGGTCAAAACGTCAGCCCCTCTCGTGGCGAGAAACAGGCTTAATCATGACAAACACCGGCTCTATGCTTCGCGACAAACCGTCTCATTACTCAACCCCTATGGTAGCTCACATGATGACACCCGGCGTCGTACAAGTTCCCGGGGATGTCTCCGTGAGCGAAGCTGCCTTGCTCCTTGATCGGGAGCGGATCCCCTGTCTCCTCGTGAAGGACAGCGACACCAGCTTCGGCATCATGACCTCCGGCGACATTGTCAAAAAAGTGGTGGCTCAGGGGCTGGAAGCCCACGATGTGGAAGTTCGGGCCATTATGTCGAAGCCCGTCCATTCGATTGAATGCGATCAGATTCTGGATGATGCCACGAGCGTAATGGCTTCTACAGGAGCCTCTCTCCTTATCGTGACGAAGGAAGGACAGCCTGTGGGCATTTTGACGGCGAGAGACCTTGCGCTGGCCCCGAAGCGATGCGAGACCTGCCTCCCAGCTACGCTACGCGTGACAAATGGTGAGGGCGAAGGCGCCAAGCACACCGCCACCATTCGACAGCTCAGTCACGTCGGGGCTCTCATCGAAAGTCGTTCGCTGCTCCTCCCCGGTACCACCGTCGTCCTGTCCTTTATCCTTCCTGGAGCCGACCTGAGCTTCTCCGTGCGCGGCACCATCCTCAACAGTAGTTATGAGCCGGATCTTTCCGAAGACGGTGAATTGATCGGAAGCAATCCCGGCGTCGACATCCAATTCGCGCCCCTCTCCGCTTCGGACGAATCGAAAATTCGCGCCTGGGTGCTCCAAAATTTGGCACGGACCTCGGAACTCTCCTGAGATTCCTCCGGTGAATCTTTGCTTCGCCGACGACAGCTTGTTATGATTTCCTTCTCCGACGATTTGCGTCCGAGTACACCGTGTTAGGGAACCGCTGATGAAAAGCCCTTCCGCT
Source organism: uncultured Nitrospiraceae bacterium (assembly GCA_963839785.1). Classification (GTDB taxonomy): domain Bacteria; phylum Nitrospirota; class Nitrospiria; order Nitrospirales; family Nitrospiraceae; genus Nitrospira_A. Next base: position 49,522 of record CAWIWD010000021.1, on the reverse strand, counting down.
CGTTCAAAATCGACTCTGACCAAAGACGATATCCTCACGCAACTGGGCACGCTGCTCGACCGTCCGGATGACGACATCCAGGCGGCGCTGATGAAGGAAATCCTTACCGGCGTGATCCGATTGTCGGATTCTCAGCTGGACGTGCTGGATCTGAAGATCGTCAATCGTGCCTTGAAGGAACTTCGACATGCCTTCAGAGTGTTTCAGGGGTATCGACATCGTCTCAAAATCAGTGTGTTTGGATCTGCTCGCACGCCCGCTGACGATCCCAATTACCAATTGGCCTTTCAGTTCGCCCGCCGGATGGTTGAGGAAGGTTATATGACCATTACCGGCGGAGCGGACGGCATCATGCGAGCCTCGCAGGAGGGCGCCGGACGGGAACATAGTTTCGGCGTCAATATCATGCTGCCCTTCGAGCAAGGCGCCAATGCCGTCATCGCCGATGACCCCAAGCTCGTGACCTTCAAGTACTTCTTCACTCGCAAGCTCATGTTTCAAAAAGAATCACACGCTATCGCGCTGTTCCCCGGTGGATTCGGCACTCACGATGAAGGGTTTGAGATTCTCACCCTCGTGCAAACCGGCAAGAGCGATCCAAAACCGATCGTGTGCCTCCAGGCCCCTGGGTGCGACTATTGGAACCACTGGCACTCGTTCATCACCGAGCAATTACTGAAGCGGCGTTTGATCAACGCTGAAGATCTCTCTCTGTTCACCATCGTGGATAATGTAGAGGATGCCGTCTCGGAAATCCGCTCATTTTACCAACGCTACCACTCACTCAGATTTGTGGGACGCCAACTCGCCATCAGGCTGAAAACCCCGCTGACTGACGCGCAAGTGGCCGAGGTCCAGGAACAATTTGGCGACATGCTGACAGAGGGCACCTACGAGCAACGGCCGTCGCTTCCCGAAGAAATCGATGAACCGGGGCTGAAAGATCTCGCGCGATTGATCTTCTCATTTAACCGACGGAATGCCGGTCGCCTCCGACAACTCATCAATCATCTCAACCAACTCCCTGCAACTCCGTAAACAGACTTCTCCATGTTTTGATCTTCGCCGCCAGTACCGTGTCTTCCACAGATACTCCTTTAGTCTGCAGGGATGGACATGCTAAGGTTGGATGCTTATGAGCGCTGCCTCCATGCGAAGTCCCTCTGCTACCGCCCCCACGCTCATCCTCTATCACGCGGAATGTGCGGATGGTTTCGGTGCTGCCTGGGCCATTTGGAGGCGCTACCCGAAGGCTCGCTATTACGCCGTGAAACACGGAGTGGCCCCACCTCCTGACTTGGCCGGGGAGCATATTGTCATCGTGGATTTCAGTTACGCACGGCCTATACTTGAAAACATTGCTCAGAGCGCAGCCAGTCTGGTCGTCCTGGATCATCACATCACTGCGGAACAGACGCTGGCCGACCTGCCTTATGCCTACTTCGACCTCACCAAATCAGGCGCTGTGCTGGGATGGGAATGGGCTCACGATGAGCCGGCCCCCTGGTTGTTGCGCTATATTCAGGACAAAGATTTGTGGCATTGGGCGCTACCGAACAGCCGTGAAATCAGTGCTGCCCTGGCGTCGTACCCATTCGACTTTGCACTCTGGAGCAGCTTTCAGCAGCAGGAATTGGAATGGGAAGGCCGCGCGATTCTCCGCTACGAGAACGAACTCGTCTCGAAATTGGCCTCAGACGCGACGATGGTGCAGTTTGAGGATGTCATAATCCCCGCCGTTCACAGCCCGCTGCTCACCAGCCAGATCGGCGAACGACTTTCCAACGACCACCCGTTTTGCCTCATCTGGCACGACCGCAATGGACGACGATACTACAGCATGCGCTCACGCGAGGATGGCGCCGACGTGGGGGCAATTGCCGCCTCTTTCGGCGGAGGAGGCCATACCCATGCCGCGGGATTCTCCATTCCGCTGCAAGCCGACGGAGCGCTCCCATCGAATCCCAGGCTTCCTCGACCCGCGCCGTAACGGATTTCGACGATAGGTGAAGCCATGTTACCTCTCAATGACGATAACCCGGTCGACAGTACGCCCGTGGTGACCATCACCTTCATCATTGCCTGCTGCATGGTTTTTTTGTACCAAAGCTCTCTCCTCTTGAGCCGAGGAGAAATCTTCGTCTACCGATATGGAGCCATTCCGGCTGTGCTGTTCGGTCATGCCGCCCTCCCCCCTGAGGCCATGGCCATTCCCGCCTTCACGACCGTCCTGACCAGCATGTTCCTGCACGGCAGCTGGATGCATCTGATCGGTAATATGCTGTACCTCTGGGTCTTCGGCAACAACATCGAAGACGTGATGGGATCAGTGAAGTTTGTGATGTTCTATCTGCTGTGTGGCACCATCGCTGCTTTCAGTCATGCCCTTACCGATCCCATCTCCACAGTCCCGATGGTCGGCGCGAGCGGCGCGATTTCGGGTGTGCTCGGCGCCTATTTGCTGCTGTTTCCCCATGCCCGCGTCTTACTGTTCGCTCCATTAATCGGGACGACCTATGTGCCGGCCGGCATCGTATTGGGCTTTTGGTTCGTCATGCAGATCTTGAGCGGCGGAGCGAGCCTGGGATCGCAAGGAGGAGGAGTGGCCTTCTTCGCGCACGTCGGAGGGTTTGTCGCGGGAATGATCCTGATCGGATTCTTCAAACGACCAGACGTGAGGTATTTCGCCCCTGCGCGCACGTCATCTTGGCATACCTAACGTCTGACGGGCCTCTCACACATCTAACAATTCCCGGATCTTGCCGGCCAAGTCGTGCTGCCGATAGGGTTGCTGCAGGAAGTACTTCTTATTGACCCGATGACTCGCAATCGTCTCGTCCGAAAATCCTGACACGAACAAGGCCTTCATCTTCGGATGCCGAAGGACGAGTCGCTTGGCCAAGTCCCGCCCGCTGATCTCGGGCATCGAGAGATGGCTCACCGTGAGATGAATGGGCCCTGCATGCTGCTGCGCCACCAACAATGCTTCCACGGCAGACCCCGCCTCCAAGACATGATAGCGATGACGGTGCAGCGTCGAGAGTGCGAGCTTCCTGGCAACTTCGTCCTCTTCCACAAGTAATATCGTCTCAGCCCATTTCGACAATGCCTCGCTCACCACTGTCGTCTCTCGCACTGCCCCAATTCGGTCGACCTGGGGGAAATAGACGAAAGCCCTTGTTTCAATCCTTGGACTTTTGTTTCGAGTTGAGTCCGGCGCTCCTCGAGCGCCTGTCCAGTCTGTTTCAATCCCTGCACATTTTCTTCTAAGGAACGATTGCGGCGGCGTTCCGTGGCGACAATCTCCAACGTCAACCCATAAAATACCACCATGAGACGCCAATGGAGAGACCGCGAGCGGCAAAAACCAACACGGTATTTAGGTTGTTCTCTTACGGATGCAGCAGCGGATAGCGCGATCGGAAGGCGGTTGCTTTGGCAAGGGCCTCAGCGCAAGTGTGGGCCAAAAATGTGATATGCCCCATTTTTCGTTTCGAGCGGATGATGCGCTTGCCATACAGATGGAGTACTGCGCCAGGCTCGCGCAGCAGATCTTCCACCGCAGGTGATGTGGTGACGAGTGCGACGTCATCGCCGATTAGATTGAGCATGACCGCGGCACTGAGCAACCGCACCTCCCCTAGAGGCTGACCACACAAAGCCCGCACCTGCTGTTCGAATTGGGATACCGTACAGGCATCCAATGAATAGTGGCCAGAATTATGAGGTCGGGGGGCCACCTCATTGATCAACAGCCGGCCATCCGCCATCACAAAGAGTTCGACGCAGAAGACTCCCACTCCATCCAGTGCCTTCACCGCCCGTCGAGCCATTACCGCAGCCTGTTCTGCGAGAGTGGCCGGCACATCCGCCGGCACCGTCGATTGCCGCAGTATCCCGTCCTCATGAATATTTTCGACGACTGGATAGGTTCGCGTCGCTCCGTCGGCGCCTCGAACGACCAGAATGGACACCTCGCGTTCGAAAGGAAGGTGTTCTTCAAGAATCCAGCGCATACCCGGCCTCATGGCGCGAGTGAGGTCCCGCTGAACCGCGGCGGAATCCTCCGCGCGACTCAATCTTCCATTGGCCTTTTCCGTCATACCCTGCAGTTGAAGTCTTGCAGATCAGCGGGTACCGGAGGACAGTTTGTCGACTGAGCTCCTCCGGTATCGAGATGCCATAAAATGCCGGTACCGCCAATCCATGACTCTGCAGAAACGTTTTCTGGTCGATCCGATCTTGAATCACGCGCAATACGTGACTCGACGGTCGAACCGGGACCGAGCGCTCCAACTGTTCGCAGAGCTCACTCGGCACATTCTCCCACTCATATGTGACGGCGCGAACACGCTGCAGGAACTCGTGGCCGGCCGACAGGTCCGAGAATGGTTTCATCAGCGAGTAATCTGCCAGTCGATGGGCAGGCGCGTCGGCATCGGGATCCCACACCGCAACCTCGTACCCCATGCGGCGGGCTGCGGTGGCGAACATCGCGCCCAGTTGCCCCCCCCCGAGGACACCCAGAGTGGCTCCGGACTCGATGACCGGCAGGCTCACGGTCGACGGCTCTGCTTGGGAATTCGTGTCGCGAGAAAGGGCGGGGACAATCGGGCGTCGTCTTGTGAATCGAGCACCGACTGCGTTTGGGAGGCGCGGAACTGCTCCACGCGTTGTCGAATTTTTGCCGACCGCAATCCGATGATCTGGGCGGCAAGGAGGGCCGCATTTTCTGCGCCTCCGATGGCGACCGTCGCGACCGGAATGCCTCGAGGCATTTGCACGATCGACAGTAATGAATCCAACCCCCGGAGATTTTCAGTGGGAATCGGAACTCCGATCACGGGCAAGGAGGTCTTCGCCGCCAACATTCCAGGCAGATGAGCCGCGCCTCCGGCGCCGCCGATAATGACCTGAATACCACGTCTCGATGCCTGTTCCGCATACGCAAAGAGACGATCCGGGGTCCGATGGGCGGAGACCACCAGCAATTCGTTGGGAATCCCTAGCTGATTCAGCATGGAGACGGCCTTCTCCAGGATGGGGAAATCCGACGTGCTTCCACCCAGCACACCCACCAAGGGCTGACCCGCTGTCTTGTTGTTGGCCATAGGCGCAGCTACCTCTTTCTAAAACATTTGAACGCGGCAAACCTTAGCCGTTCTCTTGCCGAAGGGTCAAGCGCTCGACCGGAGAAAGCCATCATTGAATTGACCAAGTCCCCAATAATCCACTATGATAATTAGCACTTTTGCACAGTGGGCTGTGCTCGGAGGGTGAGGCGTGCAGCGTATTCGTGAGGGGCTCAAGGCCAGGATTCGCTCGCTGGTGACCCAGCGCACCGGCCTGGACGAAATGGCCGTGGATGACCTCGCGACATCCACGAAATTGCTGTCCTGGGAAGCTGTTCAAATCCCCGAGCGGCTCCGCTTTTCTTCTCGACTGGCCATTCTTTTAGTCGCCCTCTTCATCCTGATCGTCGCCTTCGTTCCTTGGACTCAAACCATCACGGTCACGGGTCAACTTTCCGCTTATAGCCCGTTCGATCGACCGCAAGACATCGAAGCGCAAATCACCGGACGTATCAAGAAGTGGCACATTTTCGAAGGCGTGCGGGTGAAAGCCGGGGACGTGATTCTCGAACTGGACGACTACGATCCAAACTTCATGGCGCCGGATCTCCTTGGATTGCTGGAACAACGCAAGAAAGCGCTGGAAGATACCCGTAAGGCGGCGCTGAGTCGCGCCGATCAGTTGGACAAGCGCATTAAAGAAATGCAGAAGCTCGTGAAGGCGGCGGTCCCTTCTGCAGGAGCTCGCGTGCAGGAAGCAGACAGTAAGGTTCGAGAGGCCGCTCAAAAAGTCGAGGTCGCAAAAATTTCGGTGGCGACGGCCGAACTGAATATGGATCGGCATAAACAACTTGCCGAGCAAGGGCTGGTTTCGCAGCGTGAGTTGGAACTCAGCATTCAACAGGCCATCGCTTCAAAGGCCGACCTCAGCGCCGCGCAAGCCAATTTGAAGGCTGCTGAACAGTCGATGAAAGCCTCGAGCTTCGGACGGGATCAGATCAGCGCTGAAGTCCTTCAACGACTTCTCGAAGCGGAAGCTGCGCGGGACGCTTCCATTGGAGAAGCGGCGCGAGCGGCCGATCAAGTAGCAGATATCTCCTTGCGACTTTCGAACGCCAGCCAACGGCGTGTGGCCAGCCGCATTCTGTCACCGATCGATGGAACCGTTGTGAAGATGGCCCAGGCCGGCGCGGGGGAAACCGTGCGGCCAGGGGACAAGCTCGTCAAAATTTCCCCGACCAGCATGGACAAAGCCATCGAAATGGTCGCTGACGGGATTGATGCGCCGCTACTCAATGTCGGACGAAAAGTCAAAATTCTCTTCTATGGAATTCCAGCCATCCCGTTGCCGGCATGGCCCGAATTGATGGCCGGTACCTACAATGGTGTGATCAAAGTCGTTGACCAAGTGGATGATGGAAAAGGCAACTTTCGCTTTTGGGTCATCCCCGACTTGGAAGAACGTCCTTGGCCTCCACAAGAACATGTTCGCCAAGGCACCAAAGCCATGGGATGGGTCATTCTCAACCGTGTCCCGCTCTGGTATGAACTGTGGCGCCGATTCAACCTCTTTCCACCGGACTACCAGGAACGGCCCCCGAGTTTGATCGATACACTCTTACCGAAAGCCGGGCGCGGAGCCAAATAACGCCTTTCCCCTATCGGGCGTTTAAGTTAGAGCGCCTCAGCCTTCGACTTGTACACACTCTCGACTGCCTCGGAAAGGAGTGCGCCTCATGAAAAAAACCGCCTGGGTGTTGGTGATCGCAATCAGTGCACTCTGCTGGCTGCCGGATGGCAGCGTGGCCGCAGAGGACACCGTCAAATCCAGACCTCTTCTGCCGATTCCCCTTTCATTGAATGAAGTCCTGGCGTGGATTGATCGGTCGCATCCGCTGCTGAAGGGAGCCGGCACTGAAAGGGTTTCGGCACGCGGCAAAATGCTCAAAGCTCTGGGCGCCTTTGAGCCTGTCCTGGTCAATGACACCGAGATCGAGCGATTTATCGATAAGGGTACGAACCACACGCAAAGCGTGGGATTTAACGACAGCCTGATTGAAGCGCGCACCCCTTGGGGGTTTCGGGGCAGTGCAGGATTTCGCCAGGCGATCGGCGATGCGAAGATTCCCGACCTCTCCCTGGGAAATGGTCAACAAGTCATTCTCGGCGGCTTCATGCCCCTCCTCAAAGGACTTATGGTCAACCCGGATCATGCCGAACTGCAGCGCTCGGAGTTGGCAGACCCTCGCGCCGAGGTGAAGATTTCCCAAACCAGACAGGATTTGTTTCTGGCCGCCGCCACCCAGTTCTGGGATTGGGTGTCCACGACCAAATTCGTGGATGTGCAACGCCGAGCGCTGGGTGTTGCGGAGGAACGGTTGAGGCAGGTGGAGGGCAGAGCCAAAGCCGGAGCGGTAGCGCCGCTCGACGTGGTCGAAGCCAGCCAGGAAGTCCAGCGCCGGCGCGAAGTCGCCATTTCGGCCCAGCGAGCCGTGGAACAAGAGCAATATAAACTGTCCATGTTCCTGTGGGAAAACCAGACGCCGACGGCACCGCAAGTCGACCGCGCACCGGATTTTCCTCCTCCGACTGCGGTCCCGACTGCGGAAATCGTCAAAGCCGACAAGCTGCAAGCTAAAACCGATCGCCCCGAAATTCGCGAGGTTGATATCGAAGCGAAGGTCAACAATATCGATTTGGAACTCGCCAAGAACAACCTCCTGCCCAGTCTCGACTTGGAGGCGGCGCCGGCGCGATCGCCGGAAAAATTCGTCCTCGGGCTCGGCTACCGGTTTGGCGTGGAACTGCGCGTGCCGATCCTTCAACGACGGAGTCGAGGAGAAGTGTTGGAAGCGCAGGCGCAGGCCGATCGCCTGGTCCTCGTCCAGAAGTACCGAGAACAACAGGTGGTCGTGGATGTCGATAATGCCCTGTCGGCGATCGAACGAGCCAAAGAGCGTGTCACTGCCGCCTCGGAATCCCTCCGCATGGCCAAAACTCTAGAGGAAGGTGAGCGATTCCGCTTTAGCCTGGGCGCAACGAGCGTTCTGTTCGTGAACCTGCGTGAACGGAATTCCGTCGATTCGGAGATGCAGTTGGTTCGCGCGAAGGCCGAATATCAGAAAGCGCTGGCCCTGTATCAATGGGCCACCGGTATCTGGGCGCGGAGCCAGCCGTCTGCCGTGCCGGTCAACTACCGGATCGGCTCAAGCCTTTCCAAATAGTGGTATTTTGCAGAACGCTCTGATAGGGTTTAACCTACTATAGGGGCCCTCCCACGCAGGGTCCCATCAACGACTTGAACTCCTCTCGCCACGTCCCGGCAGGGGCAGCGCCAATGGCCGAAGACCATTCCGACCAGCAAGTCAATCTGTTTCAAACGGTAGTCGGCCATCTCGGGCTCCTGTTCCGCATGGAGCGGCGGATCCTCGGGCTCATTTTCTCCTACTCGATCGCCATCGGCCTGTTCGCGCTCATCGTTCCCCTCACCGTTCAGGAACTCGTCAACACCTTTGCGTTTGCTCTCCAACCCATCACCATCGTGACTCTCGCCGTGGTCATGGTGGCAGCCCTCTTATTTGTCGGAGCCTTCAGGGCGTTGCAGTATTATGCCGTGGAGGTGCTCGAACGCCGCATCTTTGCCCGGGTCGCCATTGCAATGGCCCAACAACTCCCGCATTTGCGCTACCAGGGATTCAAACCTCGCTACGCGAACATCTTCATTGAAACCATTCTGATGCAAAGGGCGGTCTCCGTGCTGCTCGTCGATCTCATCAACGTCATCGTGGGCGGCGCGGTGGGCATGACCATTCTGGTGTTCTACCACCCTTACTTTCTCTTGTATAACGCCATCCTGCTGGTCGGCTTCAATGTGGTGTTCTTCCTGATGAGCCATGGCGGCCTCAAGGCCGACATTGACCTCTCCCATGCCAAATACGACACGTTGCACTGGTTTCAAGAAATTGCTTACAACCTGCTGCACTTCAAGTCGACCGACAGCCAGACGCTCCTGATCAACAAGACAGATCAGTTGTTGGATACATACATGAGCGTTCGCAGGACACGGTTCGGAGTGCTGATCCGACAGTATCTGGGATCCTTAGGATGGCAAGCCATTGCGCACAGCGGGATGATCGCAACCGCCGGCTGGCTGCTTGGGATCGGACAATTGACAATCGGACAGTTTGTCGCCGCTGAAGTGGTGCTCAGCGGGATGTTATCGAGCTTTGACGGCGTCGTGAAACGGATGGGGCATATCTACTATTTTCTGACCGCATTGACTGAACTGAATTTCTTGTTCTCGCTGCCGAAGGACCAGGATACCGCGACCCTCTCCATTCCGCTTCCGGACCCCACGGTCCATGGCATTCGGGTCACCTGCAAGGATCTGACGTACGCGCCCGCCGGCGGCCCTGCCGTATTCGAGCACTTCAATCTGGAGGTCACGCCCGGAGAAAAAGTCGGCATCTTTGCGGAGACCACGAAGACCAAAACCGTGCTGGCCCGAGTGCTGGGCGGCTTGGATTCACCCACCGCCGGTGTCATCAGGTATAACGGCGTCGACCTGCGACATCTCAACCTCGACTCCGTCAATCGGTTCAGAGGGTTCATTTTGGATTCACAGCTGTCGCTGTTCGAAGGGACGCTTGAAGAAAATATCGTGCTGGGCCGGGAATACATCCCCTACAGCGACGTACGCTGGGCGCTGCGCTTTACTGAGCTTGAGGCAGAGGTTGATGCATTGCCCCAGGGCCTGAAAACTCATATCCGAAACACCGGGAAGATTTTCGCGCCGACCCACATCGTACGCATTCTGGTCGCGCGGGCCATTCTGGGTCGGCCGCAACTCCTCATTTTCGAGGGTATTCTTCACAATATTCCGCCGGCGATGCGTGAGACGATTCTTAGGCGCCTCTGCAGCAAGGAGGAACCCTGGTCCGTGATCTTTGTTTCCAATGATCCCAATCTGACCGCACATGTCGACCGCCGCATCATGCTGAACTAGCAGTACGCGGCCGACATCCTCGGTCTCTCCCTAAGCCTCGTCTTCTGTCGTTCTAACTCCGACTCTGACGCTCTGCTTCCATCCGATCAGATCTCTTTTCCTACCAACGTCTATGGACGGGCAAGCCGCGATCTTGACAGTCATCGTGCAGTGGCTCAGACTGCGCTCCACAGAAAGCCGACACGAGCATTCGGGTGAACCACCACACAACTGAATCAACCCTTTCCACCCCTTCTGCCTGGACGATCCTCGCACGCCTGAATTTTCTCTTTGGGCTCGAACATCGCATTCTCGCCATTGTGTCTCCTATGCGATAGTTATCGGCCTGTTTGCATTAATCGTCCCGCTGACCGTTCAGGAACTCGTCAACACCTTCGCCTTTGCCATCCAACCCATCATGATCGTGACGCTGGTTGCGACCATGCTGGGCGCATTGCTCTTCATGGGCGCTTCCGCGTTCTCCAGGCGCGTGCCGTTGAAATTCTTGGTCCAGCGGCTCTACTGCGCGCCTCGCTGTCGCCTTTACCGCAACCCTGCCGCGATTCCGAGAAAACGTGTTTCTCCCGCAACATACCAACACCTTCATCGAGGCAGAGCTGCTCCCCCGTGCCTGCTGGCCATGCTTCTGAACATCGTCAATGTGTCGGTTTCGGGCATGATCGGCATGACGATCCTGGTCATGTACCACCCCTATTTCATCGGGTACCAACACCTTGCTCATCACGAGTTTTGCCTTTCTGCTCACCTTCTTCGGCCGCGGGGGCTTCGCTATCACACAACGCGTCTCCCAGTTGCACTACAAGACCTTTCACTGGCTACAAGACATCGGCATCAACCGGCTCCATTTCAAATCCACCGACAGCCTGCCGCTGCTGCTCAAAAAAACCGATGCCCTCGTACAACCCTAAGTCACGGCCCGTAAGACCCGATCCGACAATGTGAGCGGGTCGCACTACAAGAGTGCGGTCATCTTTCAGGCCTTCGCGCATAGCGGCATGATCGGACTGGGCGGTTGGTTGCTGTCGGTCGGCGATATCACGCTGGGGCAATTCGTCGCCGCAGAAGTGATTGTGGAGGTCCTGCCGGGCGAGAAAATCACTGTCTTTTCTGAAACAGCATGAGCAAAACAGCGCTGGCCTCATTTTAGCCGGGCTTTACCATCCCACCGGTGGCGTGATCAGTACAACCATGTGGACTTGCGGGACGCGTCACTGAAGGCCTGGTCGGTGGTGTTCGTCTCCAACGATCCGGAGATCACGCAGTGGGTTGAACGACGCGCCATACTCGGCTGAGGCCAGGTTCCCGGCTCATAACGACTCGCGGCTTCTTTCTTCCAGCCTGATCTGGTAGACTGGCATCCGTAAAGGGCGAGCCCGCACGAGTCTTCGTCCCGACGAAAGGGCCCTTGTGTCACTGGTATCACGCCTGAAGTTGTCCGTCCCCACCACCAATCAATTGATCATCAGCCTCCTGATCGCCGGACTGGGATGGATCAGTGGCCAGGCGCTCAGCCGGATCGACCAGGACCTGCGCATTATGTATACCGAGTACACGTTGGGCGCCGCCGATCTCGCTCATATTTCGGCGGACGTCATGCGCTATCGCAATACGATCATCCGATCGTTGGAAGCAGAAAACCAAAAAACATTCGAACGGATTACCGAGTCTTTACCGGCACAACGGGCCCGAATTCAGCATGCTGTAGATCGTTATGCCGCCGCCGGCCTGCGCGTGTCCAGAAGCGGCAGGAGCGAAGAGAAGGATATCCAGGCGGTCCGCGACAGCCTCGACCAGTATTTCTCCGTGGCGAGCAAAACCACGGATCTGCTCGCACAGGAATGGCTCGCCGGGACGGCGGCGGAAGCCATGGAATTGCGGCGAAAAGCCGAGATTCATGCCGCCGACAACGGGGGACCGAAAGTCATGCAGGTCAGTTTGGCCCTAGACCGGCTGTTGGAGACGGTCTCGGAAGTGGCCAAAGATATGCGTGATGCGGGTACCAAAACGATCCGCAATACGAGTTATTGGATCGTCGGCGGCAGTTTCTTCATCGCGCTCTTAAATCTGTTTTTAACCCGCGCCTCACGCGTGCCACACGGCTCCATCATTACGGCCAGCCCAAGCCGGCCGGACTGATCTTACCCTTGCACGTGCCACATGACGAACCGATCCGGCCCTGCGGATCGACTGATCAATCTTCTCGCCTCCTCGTTCGCATCCGATGACTCTACCCAGCCGGCCGAGCGCCAGAAAGAGTTTGTCTCGCTCTTCAGGCGTCAGGTCCGTCCACTGGCCCGCGTGCAACCCTTCGACAGTGATGTGCATGATTCGCACACGATGCAACGAAACCACTCGGTAGCCGAGCATCTGGCACATGCGCCTGATTTGGCGGTTCCGACCCTCCGTAAGGATAATGCGAAAACGCCTTGGTCCCAGGCGCGCCACGGTACAGGGCCTGGTGATGGCACCCGAAATCATCACTCCCTGCGACATGCGCGAAAGAAATACCTCGTCGAACTCCCGGTCCACCTCCACCCGATATTCACGCTCATGCCCGTGTTCGACACGCAAGATATCGTTGACGATATCGCCATCGTTCGTCAGAAGAATGAGGCCGGATGAATCTTTATCGAGCCGCCCGATCGGAAAAATCCTGGCGGCATGGCCGATCTCAACGATGATGTTTCGCCGCACGTGCAATTCCGTGGTCGTCGTCACCCCGACGGGCTTGTGATATTTGATATAGACCGGGCGATTGCCGCGCTGAAGCACCGCGCCATCGCGCGCGACGAGATCCTCGGTCGAGACTTGATCGCCGAGCTTCGCCACCCGGCCGTTGATCGTCACCCGCCCCTCGGCAATCAGCCGATCGGCTTCTCGTCTTGAACATAAACCTTGTTCCGTAAAGAATTTATTGATGCGCATCTTGCTCAAGAGGGGCGAACAGGACGCCGTTCATCGTGAAGCGGGAACTGGCACAGCTATCGTGGAAGCATACGCCAGCAATCGAAACTCAGTGTGAGGCTTTATTCGCATCCTCTCAGCCCGCACTACTCAGACGGTGCGTGCAGAAGCCGCAAATCCGCACCTCGAGACGGACCTGCGCAGCCGAGCGCATTCGGCATCCTTGAATAATACATTGACCGACTGACCGGCAAGACCGTCAGCCGGTGAAGGCGTGTCGCCGCAGGAGCGTGCTTGAATGATGCGTGTTAGTGGACACGTCGGCCGGCACGAATCCGTCCGAGCATGCGATAGATCAGCCGAGCGATGCTGAACTGGGGAGCGACAAACCCTTCGATAGGCGCGATCTCGCTGATGTCCATGCCCACAATACCAGGACCGTTCGCCAAGGCAGTCACGAGCGCGAGGGTATCGTACCAGCCCAGCCCGCCCGGTTCAGGCGTTCCCAATGCCGGGACGAGCGACGCATCCAGACCGTCGCAGTCAAACGTCAGATAGACCGGCCCCGTGCAGGCGGCGAGGACATCGGGAATCCATCGAGCGGCGCGCCCCTCATAGGGACCAGACGGATCCAAAATCGAGGCGGCAAAAAACGTCTTGATTCGCGGCGTCTTCTCGATCAGCTCAATTTCTTCCGGGCTGATCGAACGAACCCCGACCTGGACCAACGACAGACCGTCCTGAACCACACGCGCCATCACACTGGCATGGCTGTACGGATTGCCTTGATAGGCGTGGCGAAGATCGCCATGGGCATCGATTTGGAGCACACACATCGTGGGGTAGGTTGTGGCATGCGCGCGAATCGCGCCCAACGCGCCGGTATGCTCACCCGTTAGAGTAACCAGAAACTTTCCCAAGCCGACATGTGGCTGGACGAACTCTTGAATAGCCTGTACGGCCTGTCCATCGACTCGACCATCCAGGTTCAATGCCGCAGCAGTCGCCACACCACCCCACTCTCGATAGGGCTCGGACCGCAACGTTTCATCGTACAACTCGACTTGCTGGGATGCTTCGATGATGGCGGAGGGGCCACGATCAGAGCCGAGGATATAACTCGACGTATGCTCGTAGGGAGCCGGCAGTACATAGACCCCGGCTTGATCGGGATGACACCAGGGTTCGTCGATCCCGAGAAAATTGTCCTGTTGCCCAAGCCACCCAGACGGGAGCGCCATAACTGCCCGCCGCTAGGCCTGGTTCCGGAGACTCTTGGGAATGTTCTCGATGGGAATAAACACCGCCAGCGCAATGACGCAGGTCCATCGATGAGGCCGGCCGACCGCAGACTGCGTGATGTTCAGCGTGCGCACGATCTTTCCACCCATCTTGAACACCTGCTCGCGCTCTTTCCAGGCCACGTCGGGATCGAATTCGATCCCTTGCGTGGTGGCGAGCATCTGAGCCGCCAGATCTTCGGTATACTCGCCGGACTCCTCGTCGGTTTCTCCGTAGGCATGGTGCTCGGACAGATATCCGTAGGTATCGCGGTCGGTTGGAATGGCCAAGCCGATCGATGCGGAGATGAGGCGATTACGCTCATTGGTCTCCGACCTCGCCATGACGCAGAACGTGATTTCCCCGGGATTCAGAAGTTTTTCGCCCCGCTTCCTGCGGAAGGATTTTGCAATTGGGAGGAAGAATCGAGGACACGCTGACGAGGTTGCAGTATGCCACGCCGGCGCTACGCAAGGCCTGCTCGAACGCGGCCAACTTTTCCTTGTGCACCCCGACGCCCCTCGTCAAAAACATGTGTGTTGGTACCATGTACGTTTCCCTCTCCATCCCTCGTCGAAATCACTCTAACATGAGTGTTCGAATGATTGTGACAGACCTTGCCCAGCGCGCTTCATCGCGGGGCAAGACGCGCGGAAGTTGTATCAAGTTTGCGGGGCATCCGCAATATGGCCGCGCGGTTTTTTTCCGCCTCGTCCCCGTCATTCGGGCCGGCGGAGATTGAGGACCAGCAGCTTGGGCTCGGTCATGTCCTCGATGGCATAGCGAACCCCCTCACGCCCGATGCCCTGAATCCTTCACACCACCATAGGGCATGTGATCAGCGCGAAACGTCGGGATTTCATTGGCCAGGACTGCGCCGACTTCGAGTCGTTCGAATGCCTGAAAAATTCGCCCGATGTGCTGAGTGAAGATCCCGGTTTGCAAACCGTAGTCGGACTCATTGACAGCGTTCAACACCGCCTCGAACTCGCGGTAGGGAGTCACCGTGACCAGCGGACCGAATACTTCACTGGCAGGAGACCTTCATCGTGCCGGTCACCTGCGACAAGACGGTCGGCTGCACGATCGATCCCGTCCGGCTTCCCCCCGACAGGACACGCGCTCCTTGCGCTACGGCCTCTCCGATCCAGCTTTCAACCCGTTGAGCCGCTCCCACATCAATCAATGGCCCGACTACCGTCCGTTCGTCGCTCGGATCTCCTGTAGCCAATCGCTGCACCCGGGCCACGAGATTATCGGTAAACGCCGCCGCAACCGACTCCTGAACGAATATCCTCTGCACCGAAATACAGGTCTGACCGGCATAGCTGAACCCTCCGATGACACAACGCTGAGCGACATATTCCAAGTCGGCGTCCGGCTCGACGATCACCGCAGCATTGCCGCCCAACTCCAGCACAACTTTCGTCTTCCCACATTTCGCCTTCAACATCCAGCCCACCGAAGCACTGCCGGTGAAACTGAGCAGTTTGAATCGTGGATCCATGACCAGCTGTTCGGCCACGGTATTATCACAGGGCACCACATTCACCGCACCCGGCGGAGCTCCGGCCTCCATGAGCAGTTCTCCCAGCAGGAGAGCGGTCAAGGGAGTTTGCGGAGCCGGCTTGATGAGAATGGAATTGCCTGCCGCCAATGCCGGCGCCACCTTATGGACGACCAGATTAAGCGGAAAGTTAAACGGGGTAATGCCCAGGATCGGCCCGATAGGAAATCGCCGCGTCATCCCCCAATGCGACTCCATGCCGGGCGACCAGTCCAGCGGCAACACCTCCCCGCCGATCCGTTTCGCTTCCTCCGCCGCAATCGAACAGGTCTGAATGGCCCGACCGACTTCCCGGCGCGCATCAGTCAGGGGTTTACCGGCCTCGGCGGTCATCGTGCGCGCGAATTCCGTCTTCCCTCGCCTGAAGCGCCTGGGCGGTCTTCTGGAGGATGGTGGCTCGCGCATAACTCGACAACCTGCGCATGGCTGCAGCACCGTCGACGGAGGATTGCATGGCCTTCTCCGCCTCCGACGGACCGGCCTGACAGACATGGGCGATCAGCTCGCCTGTGTAGGGATTTCGTACGGAAGCAGCTGCGGTGGTGCGAGACCACTGGCCGCCGATTAGAAATGGACGTCCATCTTCCAACGGACCAACTCCAGCGGAAGGAGAATCGCTATTGTACGGATTCCATGGGCGGCGGGGCCGAGGTCAGCGGCGCGAAGCGCCTCTTCAGCACGTTGAGCCTCCACCGCCTTGGAGATCAACTCTTCAGTTCCCCAATCCTGAACCGCCGCCAAACTGAACGCTTCATATGTCGAGACCCCGTGGCAGGTGGGACAATCAGGCATGGGGACTTTCCGACAAAACGCCTCATTCAAACAAGACATGCAGACCCACAGATCTGGTTCCCCTGCCTTCGCAGGTATCGACCAAAAGGCTTGTTTCAACCCCATAGTGCGGTTTCCTCTTTTACAGGTAAACGATGGTCCTAGTCACACTGCTGGCACACTGGAAATGTTCTTCGCGAGACCCGGTTATTTTGGCTTCCCTCCCGGCGCCGTGAGCAGCTTTTCGATTTCCTCCGCGAAGGCCTCGAACGGAAAGGCGCCGGGAATCGCGATAGCCGGATCTTTGGTCGTCGGTTCCTGCGTGGTGCGCATCAGGACGAACCCGGGCGTGCCGCGAAATCCCCAGGAGTTGGCCTCATCCCGATCTCGAAAGATGGACTGTACGTGCGGGGCATCGCGCAGGCATTGCCGAAATTTTGACTGATCGAGACCGATCGCTTTGGCATGTTGCGTATAGCTGTCGGCATCCAACCGCCCGTCGGCGGAAAACAAGCGATCATGCATCGGCCAGTACGTCCCCTGATCTCCGGCACAACGAGCCGCCAGGGCGGCCGTCAGACCGGGCCCTTGATCGGCGCGAGGATAGTCCTTGTAAAGGAACCGGACTTTACCGGTATCGACGTAGCGCGCTTGAATCTTCGGCCAGGTCTCTTTGAAAAACTTGAGGCAATAGCCGCACGTGAAGTCGGAATATTCGATCATCGTGACAGGAGCATCCACCTTGCCGCGCATCCGATTATCAACCACCGGCACATTCCCAGAATCCGCGGCGCCGGCCACGAGCAAAACCAGGAGCAATAACGCGCCGACACTGACGAACCGCTTATTCAAGGCGGTCATTCGGAAACACTCCTGGCACGGCTTCGCTCCAGCAGGCCTACCATGAGCAGAGGCCATACGAGCGTGGCATCGCTGAGCACTTCAGCGAAACGCCCGCCTTCGGCCGGCGGCACGAACTTGCCCCAGGAGATCCCTTCTTGATAGGTGCACCCGCTCAACCCACCCCAGTAATCTGGTTCGGGACAGATCCTGACTCCATAGTGAAACCGCGGCGGCTGCACATTGAGCCCCAAACGCGCGTTGCTGATTTCAATATAGGGCGCTACCTGTTGAGCCCAGTTGCGAGGCACTCCGCCGCCGATGGTAAAAATGCCGAGCCGCTTGGAACCCAGGATTTCTTCCGCATAGTGATTCAGGTCGAGATAGGGATTAAAGACCGGGCAAGTCTGGTGCAGGGCGCGCAACACCGCGAGGTCCCCCCCCTCCTTGCTTTGGCTACGAGCCCGGTCGATGTGTTTGCCCATCGCCCAAGTGCCCACATCGAGGCCCATCTCAGAATCGGTAAAGGCTGGGATGTAGACTGGCACGTTCTTCAGGTAAGCGCTCTTGAGAATACCGGGCCCTTCGAACTCGTCCGTCAGTGTCTTACCCAGTTCCCGAGTCAGGAGGGCGGACGACAATGGTTGGTCTGAGTGAATGCGCTTCAAGGTCAGTGAGACGACGTGCTCGACATAGTTCAAATTCGATTCCATTTCGAGCGTGTCATACACACGATTGTATCCTTTTTGGAATAGCTCTTCATCGCTGTGGGACGTGTCGTGACGGTAGTGAAGCTTTCCCACCGATTCACTCAGGCCGTGCGCGACCAGCGCGCCGGTCGAGACGATCGCGTGGACCATGCCATGATCGATCATCGTGCTGATGATCTTGCCCATCTTCGCAATGGTCATCGCGCCCGAGAGCGTCAGCACGACCTTGCAATCAGGATCCTCGATCATGGCGGCGAGCGTTTCATAGGCCTCGCCAAGCCGACGCCCGCCGAAAGCCGTCTTGCGCATCGCTTCCAGCAGTTCTGAAAAAGAATGGATCTTCTCGGGATCGAGAGGCTCGAGGGCCTCCAAACCATCTGTGGCACCGTCGTGAAACTCCCGTCCTGCCATGATGAACGCCTCCCGAGAATCAATTCCAGACCAGAGAGCTCATTTTATACACAACCGACTGTCGCGGGGTCAATTCAAACGCACGGTATTACTGAGTGTCTTCGGGCGCATGTGAAGCTCCATACACCCGGACAACCAGCTGCACCCTTCATCGGTACGCGAATTGCCTTTGCTGGACGAGGCGGGGTGAAGAGGAACGTCGGATGAAAGCAGTCCGTCAGCTTCGAATCCCACTGACCAGAGTCAGCACCATAGCGGTGACAAACATGAGACTGATCCCGACAAATATGCCCATTGCCACCTGCAAACGACGCGTCGCCGTATACGCCATCACGGTGAGAGAAAGAATGACATACAGCAGCGAACCCGCGGCCAGCGTGTAAAAGCAAATGGAGAAGTATGGGGACAAACCCTGCCCGCTGAGAAGGGTCCCGATAGCAGTCGGCCCGCCGGCGATCAGCCCGAGCAGAAAGACATCGCGCCACGATACGGGAGTTTTTCCGGCTGCACCTACGATGCCGAATCCTTCGGTGCCGTTATGCAGTCCAAACCCGGTCACCAGCAACATACTGAGCGCCCACTGCCCACTGGCGTAACTCGCGCCAATGGCGAGCCCTTCTCCGAGATTATGCAATCCCATTCCGAGCGCGATCATGTAGGGCAAGGACAGAACCCGGTTGCCCGAGCGGCCACCGAACACCTGGCTTGATTCAAAGGCGACCAACCCGACAAAACTGATCCCGAGGCTGCCCAAAAAGATGACCCATGAAAGTCCATCGCGGGCGCCTGTCTGTTCGACCGCCTCATGCATCAGATCGAAAAAGAGATAGACCAACACGCCGATTGCCACTCCGATCAGTCCACCCTCCCAGGTCCGCGGCAGCACCTTGCCGAGCCAGAGGGCCGCAAGAATTCCGAGATAGACGGGGATCAAACCGGCAATCGCGCCTAGACCGATGAGTTCCAGCATGTAAGAGTTGTAGCAGAACAACCGGCGGGGAAGAAAGACCAGAATGATATTTACGTGCCCACCATGAAAAGAATGTGGGGCAGCCTACTGTGTAAGCCAGCGCCGTCTCGACGAGAGTCGAGCTCGTCTTCAAACGGGCCCCCTCGCTGCGATGGGACATTCATCGAGCGTCTTCGGAGATCCAGACACCAGCGTGCCGGACACCTTTCTGCCTATGCTCGCGAACGAGGTCACATCATGCCCGAGCCAAGTCAGGCATCCGGTCAGAAACGCGACGCCACGCTCTCAGAAGCTTGCGGGCGCCAACATGTCTGGCGAACAAATTTGCTAAGCTTCGTGTTGACAGCTTCCGAATGTGGTGGCGGGACCATCAAATTACTGTCTAGAAAGCAATACACGCACAAGCTGCCGCGAGTCGCTTCATGTCGTTTGCAACTCTCGCAGGTTTGTACGTGAAGTAATGTTCTCAACAGCCTCGTGACCATGACTGGTTCATCACGCCTCAATGATAGAGAACACCCGCGCTCTATCTCCCCCGGTTTACCGGTAGGTCCGGCGCGGACACTGAGAGAGGAAATCCCTCAGTAAAAGCGATGTGGACAAGGTGCTTCCCATGCTCTGCCTCGAAGGTCAATCTGCAACAAGGACACGTGGCACAATGGTACCATCACCCCATCGAACGTCCTGCTAATCCCATGCTTTCCCTTATGATAGTGAAGTTACAATCGGACCCCAGAGAGGCCCGCAACGGCGGGCCTCTCTGTCACGAACGAACATCCCCTAAGCAATCTTGACTTCTATTTGCTTTGGTTTTGCCTTCTCGGATTTCGGGAGATGAAGGTGTAACATACCATCTGCATACTCTGCCCTCACCTTGCCTGCGTCGACAGTGTCCGGGAGCGTGAAGTTTCTCGCAAACCGGCCATACATGCGTTCGACTCGATGATGTCGCCGCCCACCTTCTGGCTGCTCATGCCTCCGCTCGCCCTGAATGGTGAGGACGCCATTTTCTACGGTCACTTTCACAGCGTCCTTCTTCACGCCGGGAAGTTCGGCATGAATGGAATACTCACTCTCCGTCTCGCTGATGTCCACGGTCGGAATCCAGTCAGGGACGGCCATCGCTTCCTGTCCGTTCCCACTGACAGACCCACCCTCGGGCCGAGAGATGACTCGGTTGAGCCGATCGGCCATTTGTTCTAACTCCCGCAAGGGGTCCCATCTCACCACTGCCATGGTGCACCTCCTCAGTACATTGTTACGGTGAATATGTTTCCGACAGCCCGCGCTGCCTACGAACCACAGGTAATTTTGACGATAAAAAAGTCAAGACGCCCAAGCGGAAAAAATCGTCCCTGCCGTTTTGTACATCGCCCGCTTTGACTGATCTGTAGATGAACTCACGCCTGTATGTGCGGGTGGAAACCATCCATGCGCCGAGCATTGACACGAAGAGTGGTGAGGCGCATCGCAGGCAATGATGAGCGTCGGAACTGGCGAGAATCACTTCACCTATGGCCGAACCCAAAACACCGAGGGTGGTGGCGATGCCCTGGATAGTAAGCGTCAGGATAAATTGAGGGTGAGGAGAAATAGGACCCGCATAGGGCCACCCGCCATAGAACAGTCCCCCATACGGAGACCGTGGCCATAGCAACCCCGCCATCCAGGATGCCCGTAGACACCGGGATCTATGTATATGGCACTGCTGATAATCCCGCTTCAGATTGAGAAAATAGAGCTCCGGTGTGTGAATTGCCTATCCGCCTACAGTGGTCTTTCCATTGTTCAGTGTCTCAGTCTCTGCACCCCCCAGGTCTTCCACCACTCGGCCCTCAGCATCTCGCTATAGTGGCACCGCTCAGCGTTCGGGAGACGGATCGACTGCGTTCGGCTCGATCTTGCGCGGGCTCGACGCGCGCAAGTATCGCAGCCCAGTTGAGATGGCCTCGATGTCGGAGCGAGCACCACTCCGTCGCATCGCCTCATTGAGTTCCGAGCCCAAATTGACCCGGACATCGGGCAGGCGTGTGACGCGCCAGGTAAAGGTGTAGTCGGGGTAGCCGGCGCAGATCTGGCCGGGGCAGGGGTCCAGTTTGGCGGTTTCGACAACTTCATCGCCGACATGCAGCAGCACGGCCTCGAGGTCCTGCGTCGGATAGTCAATCTGGGCGCGGCCAATGAAGTCGTTAAATTGCCATCCGTTATAGCAGCTCGCGTAAGTTGTGCCGGCATGATGGCCCGCCGCTGGCGGCAATGATGGTCCGACGCAAAATCCACTCGGGTTTCCGATCCAATCCTTCTCCCAGAGCCCGACCTGAAAACTCAGCGGCGCGGGCTCGCCGACCTCTAGGCACACCGACGACTCGCCGAGCACGACGATACCGGGGCGTACCGCGACGATGCAACTCTTAGCCGGGTCGAAGGTGTGGGTGTCGCCGGAATCGATGTCTTCGATCTCGTTGGAGAGAGTAAAACCTTTGGCATCGCTGGTCTCGACCAGCACTTCATCGCTGCCTGGCCAGTCGAAGCCGGTTTCGTCTCGGGCCTTGAATCGTAGCGCCTCAATCTTGTAGCGCCGCTCGACCCACTGAATCGTGTCCCAGGGGATGGCTCTCGATGCCTCCGCGATAGTCGAGCGGCCCGCGTCTTCAGGCTGGGGCGATGCGGGGTGCGCCTGCGCGAAGGCATCGGGAGCACACCAAAACCCT
Source organism: uncultured Nitrospiraceae bacterium (assembly GCA_963839785.1). Taxonomy (GTDB): domain Bacteria; phylum Nitrospirota; class Nitrospiria; order Nitrospirales; family Nitrospiraceae; genus Nitrospira_A. The sequence goes on along the minus strand of CAWIWD010000021.1, from coordinate 27,280 downwards.
GTCATCAAAACACTGAAGCACGTCGCCCAGAAAGATCGGCGTGAAATCATCATCGATGTTCTCCTCGGTGAGATAGCTCCAAGCAAGCCGCGATGAAGCGGTCACACATAGGTCGATGTCCCGTGTCATTGATCTACATCCAGCCTCAGTGCTTGCCCTCGACCATTACATGCGTCTATTTCATTCCACCACGTCACACTTGACGCGGCTGTTAAGTGATCCCTCCTTCCTGTTGGCTCGCACCATACCTTTTTCCACGACTTCTTTCAAAGAAGTGTCTCAATGCATCACCCTGCTCGGCTAATTGGGACGGAAAAGATCGTGTTCTCCAAGAAGCGAGCTGATAGACTTCGTGACCTTTGAAGATGAAAGCTGGCTGTATGACGTTACGTTCTTTCCCGACACGTACCGGACATTTGTCATCTGCCCGCACGAACCATAGCTATCTCATCACCGGTCTGTTCGAAGAAGATTTCGCCACGGTCACCCTGACGGTTAATGGGCTCCGGCTGCTGTCTTCACTTAGTGGGATTACTGGGGCAGGCAGTTTTCGCAGTCGGCAAACACGAGATCCGCCCCATGGGCATTTAGGCGTTTGTGATGATTGGCGTTGCAATGCGTCCCCCCATAGAAGCCGAAGACTCGCATTCCAGCCGTCTTCGCGGCCTGAACGCCCGGCACACTATCTTCAATCACCAAGCACTCCTTCACTCGATTGGCGATCACTTCGCTATCAATGAGCACACCATCACAATCGAGAATGATGAGACCGATCATGATTGAATGCCGGCTTTCAAAGGCTGGCAGAACATCAATCGACGCAAGGAAGTAGGGTTTGTTCGTTCCGACCTCGCTTCTTGATCGCTCTCACATCACTAGCGCGTTGGAGGTGTGCTGGTCATAGCTGAGAGCAAGTAGGGACATCTTGGTCTTTTCCTTTATCCATGGCCCGACTGTTCACCTCAGAGACGGCAATAGACACGTCACTTTTCTCCTCGACCGCTTGCTGTAAACGACGAATCATATCGGTCAAAAGCGCATGATAGGTATCGGCAAACCGTTCCTCGATGACTTGCTCCATCGTCAACTGCGAAGCTATTCCTCGCCAATTGTCCTCCACCTCGTCTTTCATCAACTGCGCCGATGGAGAAGGTTTGCCTGCGGATAAATCTGACCGGCTCGCGACGACATAATACAACGCCTCGACCGGCTTGCTGTCTTTCGTGCACGCCACAGCCTTAAACACACGGGTATCGCGTTCATCAAAGATATCCGGTTCTTTCGGCTCGGCCAAGACTGCAGCAGTCGATACCAGACCCAGACCGAAGAGTAGAACCAACGTCGTCCTAACTGACCCATAACGACCCCATCCGCTCCAGTAGGGCAGGATGAGCAATACAATCAGCAGGCCCAGAAGAAGAGTGTCCATTGTATCCCCCTCCCTGAAAAAGTTATCCTTTACACTAGTACGCTTCCGACTCAACAAGTGACTCGGGACTACCCTAGCGATCACTTTGTCCGGCCTTTTCCAGGGACCATTTATCCGAGGTGCCAGCGAAGCACACAGGAACGAGTTCGAGGAGTTGTGAGCGCCTCCCATGTAAGGAGGGGTTGGCTTATTGATACCTCCCGGGGCATTCCTGGGAGAGAGTCTAGTGACTTCATCTGTTGTGGAGCATCACCATGGCCATCGTTGCGCTGACGGCGAACCAGAATATTGAGCATAGCATTGTGAAGCGTTGGGGCTCCTCGATCTCGGCTTCCTCCGAGGTAAACGTGTCGCGATCAAGCCCAACGAAACCTGGGCGTCCAAAGATGACTGCACCGGGGTGACCCAACCCGACACCTTGCGTGCCGTCCTACGGCATGCGAAGCAGCATGCGCCACGGGAGCTCATTGTGACTGGTGGCGCGGGTTCGGTAGAGACTGATGAGGTGCTCCGCATTGCTGGGCATTAGGAGGGCATGCGGTGGAAGCCGGCGTCACGATTGCGTCGACCGATGCGCTCACCGCCGATGTTGTGGGCGCGCGATTACTAGGATTCACCTCCCAGGCCGTCGGTCATTTATGGGAAGCCGCCCGTATAGGGATCGGAAAACACTCGTTGGATCGCATGGAATTTCGCGGGTTGACATTAAAGGCCGCGATTGGAACATTCACCGAAGCGGCCTATGGGAAGCGTCTCCACTTCGATCATGCCTAACACCGAGGCTCATCCTCGCGGCAATGGAGGGCCATGCACATAGTGTTTGTCTGGACAGGAATCGTGTTGTTGATCGCGGTCATAGCGGCGGTCGTGGGCTTTACGGACATGGCCCCGGGCGTGTCAGAGACTGCACGAATTGTCTTCTATCTGATTCTTGCGCTCTCTCTGCTCCTCCTTCTGATCGGATTCATCGTGGTCAAAAAGGTCGCGTCGTTTGCCCGCGGCTTTGGCCTCAAGATGAGCATAGGAGGACTGTGGGGAATGCTGAAGTGGGTCCAGCTTCTGCGGAAAGGCCGAGGAGGGTTCAGGGGATGAAGCAGGACAAGATTAACCCTGGTGTCGCCCGGCGAACCGCTCTCTGGGCATAAACCGATACGATCCGCATAATGTCTTCTCAGCGTGACGGAGGCTACGAATTGGCCCATGATACACTTCAATTACCCTTCGACAACACAAGGGAGTTGTCGCCGCTGCCCCCTCCGGCCGCACCCATCTCTGACCTCGTCCGCTTCGGCACCTCGACCTGGACCTACGAGGGCTGGCAGGGACAAGTCTATCGCCGCAAGTATGCACCGAGCGCTTTTACCCGGGAATGCCTCGGCGAGTTTTGCCAGTATCTCTACAAAGGCCAGCCGCTCTTCAGGACGGTCGGCGTCGATTCCAGCTTTTACCGCCCGCCCACGACGAACCAGCTTCTCCGGTATCTCAAGCACATCCCCGAAGACTTCGAGATGTGTTCCAAGGTGTGGGAGGAGATCACGATCCCGGTGTATGCCAAGCACGCCCGCTATGGGGCCAATACCGGACAACCGAACCCGCGATTCCTCGACCCTAAGACATTCATAGACTTCGTGCTCAAGCCCTACCGCGACGCCAACTTCCAGTCGCATGCCGGGCCCTTTCTGTTTGAGTTCCAGCGGCATGGCCTCCCGGCCGACGAGTTTTTGTCACGGCTGGATGCCTTTCTTGGCGCGCTGCCGAAAGACTTTCGATATTCGGTCGAGTTACGCAATGCCGGGTTGGTTGGCGAACGCTACGGTCAGATATTGGAAAAGCATGGCGTGGCCCATGTCTATAACCACTGGTGCGTCATGCCGGGCCTGGCAGAACAGCACCGCCGTATGCGGGACTTTACCGCGCCTTTCACTGTCCTACGGTTATTGACGCCCCTGAACATGACGTATGAAGCCGCCAAGAAGCGAGCGGCACCCTATGACAAAATTGTGGGGGAATTGTCCGAGATGCGGGCGGAAACGGTGGGCTTAGTGAAGCAGGCGGTGAGCCGAAGGATCCGGACGTATGTGCTGGTGAACAATCGGACGGAAGGCAATGCGCCGCTGACGATTCAGGCTCTGGTCGATGCCTTGCGAGATGAGGGCGCCGGCGTGGTTACATAATGGGGGGAATAGGAACGGCGGTGACGGCGCGTCAGCCTGCCAGCGCTTCCCGTTGACGACATGCTTGGCAGTCGGCCGAACTCTTGCTTCCATTCCAGGACGTCCTTAACTTCGACAGGGGCACGGAAACCGTCCACTCTGGCTCTTTCATGGGAAAGGACACCTTTATTATGAACAGTGATCGTTCTCCCTCAACACCCAGCGTTCCCAGTGGTCCGCAGGTCACATGGACGACCGACACACCGACAAAGCCCGGCTGGTATTGGTCACAGATGCGAGGCGGACGACCCCAGATAGTAGAGTTGGTGAGAGAGTTAGATTCTGATCGCATCACCGTTGGCCAGACAGGAGCCTACGTCACTGATTTGGAGGCTGAAAATCATCGATGGGCCGGGCCACTCATGCCACCGCAAGAAGGGATGATGTGGGCCAGTAACCACTCGCAGTGAGCTTGTAGCTATCGCATGCTCACAGGGCATTAGCGAACGTGTGAAATATGCGAGCGATCTGTGTGCGGTACTCACGACGCCCAGGGCATCGATCTGTATGCCGCAATTCAGGAGCCAATCATGTTGTTCGCTCGTCGGCAATTAGTGCAGGTTCTCTAGAGGACAGATATCTAAGGGCGCTTACCAATAGTCCCTCTCGTTAGTCTCGCGCATACTCGATTTCAGGAAAGCGACACCAATGGAACCTCAGCGCTTTTGGATACATCTCACACTCGGATTGACTGTGTCTGTGGCGCTCAGTATCGCGAACCTCGTCAGTGGTGATGACGCGGGTTCGGGAAAGAGCGAGGGCCACGGCGGTCTGCCACCCCACCGTGAATCGCCTAGTCCCCTACGAGGGCCCAGCACAAATCCCCAAGACATGCCCAGCACCGGACAGACGAACGAAACTAAGGCCAAGAAGGGGGCCACCAATGATGAGAGGGCATGGGAGAGGGGGCCTTCTGATCATGATAGCGCCACGTCGAGGGAAAACCCTTCCAGTCACGCTGAGAAACATCCCAACTATGAACGCATGAATGCGGACAACAAAAAGGCCCTCGATAAAGAAAGCTACTAACGAGGCGCAATGCCGATCGCACAGATAAGTCGTACGACTCCAACCCACCTGCTGTGTTCGAATCAGTGAAAAGGGATGCTCAAGTTATTCAAGACCTGGCATCCCCCGCCCTGGCAGCTTAACCTCCATCCGATGTAACCGTACCACGCTCTTTAATGCCCGGATGACTCAGGGCAGTCCAATGCCTGGGGGGGTTGCGCTCATCCGTGTGTCCAGTCATACTGGACATGTGATCAGTAAAACTTGACATGAAAATCTCCGCATTGTCACATTTCTTGCCAACTCGTACTTCTTCCATTGTCATTACAATTTTTGTTCTTGGCTACGTTTCGCTGTTTTTCTCCGGTGCGGTGACAACCGCTCATCTCTTCGATAACGTGGTCTCGGCCTACCTCTTGGCATGGGGCCTCTACGGCCTGGTGTCCACCTTACCGCGCACGGAAGTCGCCAAACGATTCATTACTGTCACATTCAGCCTCATTGCTGTCTTTGCTGTATTAGAGTTGATCGGCCTCGCCAGGCTGGTAGATTACCGGGCGGTTCTGCCAGTATCATCTCCGCCCCATCCAGCCGGTCAACCGGGCATGCGCTACGATCCTGACCTGATTTGGCAACACGAGCCGGGCTATCACTATGTGGCGAACTATGAAGGCAATCTGGGACATGCCTTATGTCAGCCGTCGAAGACTTCTCAGAAGCTGGAAGTTGACTATGATGCAGATGGATTCCGAAATGCTCGTCCTATCATCAAGGCGGATACTGCGGTGATCGGTGACTCCTACGTCGAATCTCCCATGACGCCAGATGTGGCGATTGCCACGACGCTCTTGAGCGAACTTACCGGTCAGACCGTGGCCAACCTGGGTCATGCGGGCTACGGTCCTCAGCAAGAACTGATCGTCCTCAAGCGATACGCCCTACGGTTGGAACCGCGCACGATTATCTGGATGTTTTTTGAAGGTAATGACTTCGCAGATGCCGAGAAATATGAGGCTTGGGCAGCGTCACGACGGTCGAATTCGGTGGTCTGGCAGAACCTATGGTTTCGCTCCTTTCTCCGTAACGTCCTGAATGTCACATTGCATCCATCGCGGGCCTGCCAGCCCAGCGAATCCATTGCCAAGTTTCGAGCGCAGTATCAAACGATGAGAGATGGTATTCAAACCGTCTATTTTGCCCCCACAGAAGTCAATAAACCGTCCGATGCTGTGTTGCAGCGCGCCGCTGCCCCTATTATCGAGGCTGCACGCTTGTGTGAGGCGAGAGGAATCCGTTTTGTTGTCGCGTTCACACCGGAGAAATTTCGTGTCTATCATGACTTGGCCAACGTCACACTTGGAACGCCCGAAGTGCAAGGCTGGGAGATTGACGATGTCTCCATTCGCCTACAGCACATACTGAGAGCCTCATCTGCGAAATTGATATACGTGGATTTGACGGGCCCATTGAAGGCTGCTGCACGGGCCGGTAGAGGGACCTACTTATCCGACGACACGCATTGGACGACCGTGGGCCACGAAATCGTCGCGCATGCACTCCAAGACGTTCTCCGCTCGCCAGAATCAAAGTCTCTCTCAGTACGGGCACTGCACGGATTCTAGACTAGGCACGACAATGCTCAATCAGCGGAGGCCTGAATGGCTGACACCGTTGTCCCATTGCAATTAGGCTACGGTGGATGTGAAACGGAAAGTCAGCACCGATACGCATTACCACTTCCATTACTGTGCAGGTGAATGGACGGACACATAACCCCAATCATCTCCGCTGCGAGGATAAGTTCATGAATAGTGATGGACATAGTTTCAACACTTTCTAAGGAACGATGCCCTTCCCTATAAAGTCCTGATCACTATTTGCTAGAGCGTGAAGATATATGGTGCGATATTTATGTGAGCCGGATTGTCGCCGGTCCGGAGGGCAGACGTCTGCGTAATCCCGAAACTGGCATGGCGACCAGGCGCATGAAGATTTTTTATGGGCAGGGCAACATTCAGAAAAGAGAGGATCCGTGACTGTCTTCAAACACTAAACGGGGACCCTCATACCTACCTATTTACTTCACTCACGTTAAACGAAAACCAGGAGCGGCTGGTCCTCCCGGCTATAACGGTTTCCATATTGGCGCGAAGATGGACGAGATCCCGATACGTGTTCACGTAGGTCTCCTCTCGTCCAAGCGTCTTCATAAAGCTCTCGCAGCTGGCCCGAGCTTGACTAATCAATTTTAGTTGATATATAGTGTGCCAATGGCAGCACGGTCTACTAAACAATCGATGAGCGTGGCCAAAGTGTTTCAGGCCCTCTCAGACGAAACCCGGTTATTGATCCTGGAACAATTGAAAGACGGCGAGCAGTGTGTGTGCGATCTAACGGACGTTTTTAAAACGGGGCAATCACGCCTCTCCTTTCACCTGCGCGTGCTGAAAGATGCCGGGCTCATTCTGGCTCGACCTGAGGGCCGATGGATGTATTACTCCTTGAATGCCGCGGGAGTGAAAGATTTGCAGGATGTGGTGAACTCACTCAAAACTGCATCGTCCCGCGCCGCAAAGCGAGGGTTTTGTCCGTAGCTTTTTTTTGGCCATCATTCATCAACATTACTTGATGTGCGAGGCTCAGATGGATATTGTCGCCACAATCCAGTCGCCACATCTCAGAGAAGCACCACGACTAAATCTGTTCGAGCGATATCTCACTGTGTGGGTGGGTCTGTGTATGGTCGTGGGGGTCTTGCTTGGAAAAGCAGCGCCAGGGTTCACTGAGGCCTTGCGAGCGATGGAGGTCGGCAAAGACAGTCATGTGAACTTCCCTATGGCCGTGCTGATCTGGCTGATGATCACCCCCATGATGATGAAAGTGGATTTTCGTGCGGTGGCGAAGGTTGGACAACGCCCCACAGGATTATTGGTCACGCTCTTCATCAATTGGGTCGTGAAACCGCTTTCCATGACCCTCTTAGCGTGGGTCTTTTTTCGATTCCTGTTCTCAGGCTGGATATCGGCTGCCGAAGCGGATCAGTACATTGCCGGAGCCATCATTCTCGCTGCCGCTCCCTGTACGGCCATGGTGTTTGTCTGGAGTTATCTTACGGACGGCGATCCTGCCTATACCCTGGTGCAGGTGTCGGTGAATGACTTGATTATGCTGGGGTTGTTTGCGCCGATCGTTGGCTTGCTGGTCAGTGGCGCTTCCTCGCTGACGTTGCCTTTTGCGGTGCTGGCGTATTCGGTGATTGGATTCATCGTGATTCCACTTGTGTTAGGCGTCCTGATCAGAAAGTGGTGCATCCGGCGGCGAGGAAAGCCATGGTTTGAAGAGACGCTCTTGCCTCGGTTGGCGCCCATCACCATTGCCGCCCTGCTCGTGACATTAGTGCTGTTATTCGCCTTTCAAGCGGACAATATGCTCAGCAAACCCCTTCACGTCCTGCTCATCGCAATTCCGATTCTTCTGCAAGTCTATTTCAATGCGTCGCTCGCCTACGGCCTGATGAGGTGGTTGAAGGTGCCGTATGCCGTCGCCGCGCCAGGTGCCCTGATTGGCGCCAGTAACTTCTTCGAACTCGCCGTCGCCACCGCGATTGCACTATTTGGTCCCGAATCAGGGGCCGCCCTGGCGACCGTAGTCGGGGTACTCGTGGAGGTTCCCGTCATGCTGTCGGTTTGCCATGTCTGTAATCGAACACGGCACTGGTTTCCGCTGGAAGAAGTCGCGGCATGACACCGAGACCATAAGGTAGGCGGTTGAATTTTGTACGTGCTCGGGCTGATCGCGGCGCTCACGCTGAGCGTCCTTGTCGGTATCTATGTGTCAGAACGGTGGCACAAGCACGCATGGAGCGGGCTTGTGAAGTCCATGCCGCTCCGTGAAGTGTTGCGAGAATGGATCATGTATGTCGTGTTGTTCAGCGGATTATCCGCCTGGTTAGATGGAGCCCTGCGGCTCGCCTGGCGGTCTGCATGTTAGGACGACTGCTCAAAGGAGGCATACAATATGAAACCGCATGCATCTTCACATCGGAGTCGACAACCTCGACGAATCCATTCGCTTCTATACGGCTTTGTTTAGGGCCGAACCCGTGAAAACAAAACATGACTATGCCCAATGGCTGTTAGAAGACCCGTACGTGAACTTCGCGATTTCGACACGTGCCCGAAAGGGCCTGGATCACCTGGGTATTCAGGTCGACGAGGAGACTGAGCTCACAGACGTCCGAGAACGATTGAAGGCGAAAGAGGTGGCATTGACTGATGAGAGGGAAACGGTCTGCTGCTATGCCCCGTCGGAGAAGTCCTGTCTTCGGGACCCCTCTGGCATCGTCTGGGAGATGTATCGGACCATGGACGATGTTCCGCTCTTCTCGGGTGACACCGACCCGGCGGGAGAGGCGTGCTGTACGCCAGACACGATGGGAACGCCGAACTGTTGCGAACCATCTGCAAACACAGCGGGGTGCTGCGACTAATGGAAAAGGAGATGATCAAAGTCTTGGTTCTCTGTAGGGGGAATTCCTGTCGTTCGGTGATGGCGGAAGCGTTGATCAATGATCTTCGTCGTGGTCGCTATCAAGCTTGGAGCGCTGGTAGCGATCCCACGGGCTCTGTGCATCCTAAAACAATCGAGACTCTCAAGCGACATGAAATTGATCCAGGTCAACCGCGCAGCAAGTCGTGGAACGAGTTTGCCGATCAGTCCTTCGATTTAGTGATTACGGTGTGTGATCAGGCGGCCAGTGGAAGCTGTCCGCTTTTTTCGGGAGCACCAGCGAAGATGCACTGGAGTACGCCTGATCCTGCCAAAGCGACGGGATCGGACGCGCAGATCAATGCGGCCTTCGACGAGGCGTTTTTCATGCTGAGGAAGCGTGTTGAAAATTTAACGAACTGACCTTTGAAGCGCATCCAGGAGCACTAGCCTACCGTTATGAGATGCTTAATGGGCGTTTTGCTAATGCCTTGATCTTATGTCTAGTTTTATAGCTTTATACAATAGACAGTGCTTTGTAAGGTTCTAGACCGTCCGATTCACGCCAGTGATGCTCTTCCTTCTCGATAAGGTTTAACAAAAAATTTATCACAACGACTTGGGTGAATCCCTTCACTGCTTCCTCTCCCGATACGGCATCCTTCCGGTGGTGATTCTTGTGCGCGGGCTAAGACTGGGTGCGGCCGTCGCCTAGTGGCCCTTAGTGTTGAGGAGCATGCTGCACATTGAGATACGAACTGACTAACGGGTATCTAGTTTTTGAATCCTTTGGCCAAGACCCTGCTCTAACCGAATGACAGGCAGATGATTTTAATCCACTAGGAGGTTAGAAATGGGAAAAGGACTAGGATGGGCTGGAACGGCATTCGGTGTAATCGCCCTAATTGCGACGAACGGGCAGGCGGAGGCCCCTAGGAAAGCGTCGCCCGCAGAAGGCTTTACTATCCATGTGATCGCACCACATAAGTTCGAGGATGGGACCGTACATGGTCCCTACCATCACTATTGTAAAGGTATTTCCCCAGAGGTATTGCAGTGCTTGCTTTTTGAATCCACTGAAGCCAATGCAACACTGACCGATGTGGAGTACTTCGTTGCCAAAGACCTCGCGAGAAAGAGTGTTTCCTTAGAAACGTGGAATAAGTATTACCATGATCATGAAGTGGAAATTGCAACCGGCCGTGTTCAGGTCTTGGATGTTCCTGAAGATAAAGCCAAGGAAATTGCCGCTGCTGCGGCCAAAACGGACGGCATCATTTTTCATCTCTGGCCGCATGGAGCGAAGGCGCCAAATGGAACGGTCGGACACCCGCAATCCACGGGTCACAAAGAACGCACAGAGTAAGTCGTCCTAATGACAAAGCGGGGAGCATAAGGAATGGACTCCCCGCTTGGTTATTGACTATTTATGACATAAGATTTTGACAGTCGTCACGTATGCTGTGCCTGATATCGACAATGAATCATTCACGATGACCTTGTGAAGGTAGAGATAAAACGTAGGGTGGATTTGAAAGGTTTCCGTATCGTCTGAATCCTCAATCAATTTGTCAGTGGGCAGTCTCGGCGATCTTGGTTGGTCTGGGTCCAACGACCATGAGCGCACAGGCGGAATGGTCGCTATCACCCAGGGAAAACGCTCTACACAACGGATGTCTCCCAATTTTCCAATGCGAGACAACTGCGCTTCAATGAAGATCCGACCCAACCTGCGGGCCTGAACACAGGGAAGTCGGAAGATCTTGTCTTTGTCCCGGCGCTCGAACTCGTTCGCACATCATCTTCTTTCTTAGGTCCTAACGAGCTGGCATTTGAAGCTGAGGGGTCTATCTATACGAACAATCCGATTTTGATCATGGTGACTACCGCGTTCAATTCAAGCAGGCGCTCAATCCTCAGACATCACTGCTAGTTCGGTATCGCGATCTTCCGAACTTGTTTCTCGGACCGAACTTTGAGCATCGAACGGGAGAAGGCCTCATCGAGCAAGAGCGGGTCACGTCCCATCATTGGCGGGCCGAGCTGGAGCGTGACATCACAAAGGACTTTGCCCTCGCAGCGATCGGACGATAAGGGCTCCGGTTTTTTAACGAAGCCTTTGCAGAGCGTGATACGCGGTTCTGGGCGCTGGACCAAAGATTACCTATCGCGTGTTATCGAACTTGACCGTGAGGCTCGGATACCTGTTCGAGCGTGGTCTGGCCGATGGCGCAGGCAATACTCAGTTCAATGACAATGTTTCATACAGACTTCATTTCGTTTCCTTTGAAACCGAGATCGCTCTCAGCCGGTTATTGTCGCTGACGCTCATGTAGCACTACGTGAGAAAAACCTTTACGAGCGACCTGATAAGCGATACCCATCTGGGCCGCCAGGATGAACCCAACCAAGGGATAGCCGAGCTGCTGTATCACCTGACCGATGCAGCAGGTCTGACGTTAGGATTCCAACACACCCAACGGACCTCGACGAATGCCTTGCGGGGATTTAATGACACCATCGTGTCTTTGGGTGGCCGATGCGGGATGAATCGAAGCCCGAAGCCGTGCGGCTTGATAGTCGAAAAGGTAGGGGCGCCCTGCGTGCATCCACGGTTGGCATCAATGGAACGAACTGGCAAGATGCACGCTGCTGACTCGCTGTCAATCACAGTCTGCTTTGTGGATCCCGATAGTACCGGTCTGAAATCCCTGCCGTTATGAGCATGCGCTCAGAGAGATATGGGCAAAGGCCAAGCGAACATGTTCGATCTTGACCGGCGGAGATTAGCGCGCTAAGTTCCTGCAGCATGCAAACAGAAGATTCACGCCTGCATCTCGTCGAGCGCTTCTTTTCCGGCACAGGGCCTACCTACGATGCCATGGTGCACTATGCCACCTTCGGCATCGATCGTCGCTGGAAGCGGCACATCCTCGCCCAAGTTCCTTCAGGTTCACGGCGGATATTGGATCTCGCCTCAGGCACTGGCATCCTTACCAGAGCATTGGCGCAGCGGTTTCCCTCGGCGGAAGTTGTGGGTGTGGAGCTGCGTGAAGAATATCTTGCGGTGGCCCGAGAGAAGCCCCTTCGCAATACGTCGTTCTATCTGGGCCGCGCCGAAGACTTTTCTAGTGACGCGTCGTTCGATTGTGTCGTCTCATCCTACCTCGCGAAGTACGCCGATCTGCCTCGTCTGGCCGCCGCTGCGGCTTCATGGCTCACGCCGGGGGGCACCTTTCTGGCACACGACTTCACTCTGCCCGCCCCACCCCCTTCTCCGCCGGGTCTGGCGTCTCTACTTCTACCTGTTGCAGACACTGGGCGCACCACTGCTGCCCGCGTGGCGTGAGATTTTTTATGGGCTGCCGCGACTGATTCAGGAGACGCGATGGGTGCATGAGCTCCCGGCGGCCATGGAGCAGGAGGGCTTCCACAATATCCGTCTCGACTATTTAACGCTTTCCGGGTCAGCCCTACTCAGGGCGACAGCCCCATCCCTAGCCAACGAGCCCCCAGGAGCGCGAGCCCGAGGAGGATCACGCCAAGGCTGACTGCTTGGAGGATTCGCTCCAGCCGTTGCATCCATCCGCGCTCGTTCTCCGTCGGTCGAACGATACGCCTCAGCGCCTTATACGGTCGCGAGGCTTGAATCTCGACCAGGCTGAAGAAACCCATCGATAAGGCCAGCAGAACCGCCGGCACTGACAAGGTGTTGGTTTGTAACACGTACCCAGCCAGTACGGGGAGGATGCCCCAGGACAGGGCGAAGGCCGCGTCTGTATGAAATCGCCCGCCGAACCATTCCAGATTGTAGGCAAAGAGGAAAAAGCCTTCCGCCGCCGCTATAACAGCGAGCCACGGCGCAGCCGTGATGATGTAGTACCCTCCGATGGCGTAGGCCACCATGACCGCGATCCCTGCAACCGAGCTTAGTAGCGGACGAGAGAGCAGCGTGCCCCAGGGTTTACTGCCCTTGCTACCCAACGCATCGAGAGCGTGCGCCCCAACTCCTAAGGCGAGGAAGTACACCACGACGATGGCCGCTACCCGATCCCAATGGAGCGGCTCTGCGAGCATTGATCCCATCACGGTGAAGGATAGGACCATCCCTGTGTAGGGTAGGAAGAGCATGCCGATGAAAACGCGAAATCGTAATGGGCCAAAGGTCGGCACGAACCATTCGCCACGTCGGTCTTGTGAGGGGGAGGCGGGAGGCGTCAGAGACGAACCAGGCACGGGGACATGGTCTGTGTTTGCCCTATTACGCACACCACATATTAGATACTCGGGGCGTGCCTACGTCAACGACTTGCAAGAGGCCGAGGAGAAACGCGACGCGGATTGGATGCAGTCTTGAAGGGCGGGGTTCCTGTATTACCGAGCTGCAGGTCTGGGCACGGTGCTCACGATATAATGAGTAAGGACGGCTGTCGTCACCCCGCTATCGTCCTGTCAGCGAGAAACCTCGGCGACACGGCCTTCCGCCTCCTTGGCCTGTCGAGCGAGCGCGGTGTCCCACCGCTCCCTGAGCGTATGCAACACCTCTTCCTTGAGTTGTGTCATCAACGCCCGGCTGTGCTGAGACGAGAGCGCCTGATCCTGCAAGAGATTGAGCCACCCGACGGTGGCGACATCGTAGCGACTGGTGGGCATGGCGCTGTGTAAACCTTGAAACGTGGTCACGGCATCCGCTCGGTTCATGAACAGCGCGACCAAGCCTCGTATATAATAGGCGTCTTCGCATTCCTGGCCCTTGTGGCACGCCTTGATCCGAGCGTCTTGCGCTTTGGACAGAGCCTGAAGGATCTTCAACTCGTCCGGTTCGGCCGTAAAGAACGCACTGGTTGGCAAAGTAGTGGAGGAGGCCTTGGTCGCCATCCCAGTGCATCCGCCGATACCCAATGCCCACACCAGGCTACCCGCAACATATCCCATCATCGTTCGTCGAATCATGGCGGACATCTCCTTAATTTCTAAATCGGAAGTCGGTTGGCTTCGGGTTCCATGGTCTGAAAGGTTATCCTGAGCCGTGATCCAGGCGACACCTCCAATGTTCCACCGCCGTCGTAGTAAGGCGGCCAGCTTGTGGTGCATTGACCTTGGATCGAGCACTCTTGCAATAGTAGGTGCTCCTCTCTGCCTCGGATACTGGGGTTCACCACAAGCAATGGTGCCCAGCAATACCAGGCTGACGCCAGTTTGAGATGAAGGGCACTACTGCGCCGGTCCAAGCAATTCTCAAAAGCTTCCTAGGGGCAGATCATGCCCCCTTTCGGGAGAACTTCATCTCCGCAGCAGTAAGTGGGGGTCTCCTGCTGGTACTCTTCCTCGTCCCAGCTCGGGGAGAATCCAGTATCAGGCGCCGTAAAAGGACCGTACGATGGGGTCGGAGAGAATGGGGTTGGAGAGGGTGGCATCTATGCAAGCCGGCGTTTCATGCTTCGGTATTGGATCAAGCCACGAACACATCACTCGCGCAATGGTCAAGAGACGTGCTCTGCCCGAATGGTTGATGTTTGGTCAGAGGCCCGCAGCGGTGCGGGCCTCTTGCGATGGCCAGTCGTTAGGCGATTTTCACGTCGATCTGCCGAGGCTTCGCCTTCTCTGATTTGGGCAGATGGAGGTGCAGCATCCCATCCGCATACTCCGCCCGCACATTGCCCGCCTCCACCGTGTCGGGAAGCGTGAAACTTCGCACAAAGCGGCCATAGGACGTTTCAATCCGATGATGCTTGCGTCCGGCTTCGGTCTGCGGCTGCCGCCGTTCGCCCTGAATCGTGAGCACGCCGTTTTCCAGGGTGACTTTCACGTCTTGTTTGTTGACCCCTGGCAGTTCGGCCTGAATGGCGTAGTCCGCCTCGGTCTCACTGATGTCCACGGTGGGAATCCAATCCGCCACGGTCATCACTTCTTGACCGTTTCCGTCCATGGGGCCGGTTCCCTGTCTGGACACGACTCGGTTGAGGCGCTCAGACATTTCCGCCAACTCGCGCAAGGGGTCCCATCTGACTACTGCCATGATGCACCTCCTAAGTAAGTTGTCAGTATCCTCGATGCTCACCTGCTCTCACCTGACGAGGTGCCAGATAAAATTCAGCGAGAATAAAGTCAAGAGGAGGTGTAGAAAAAAAGTTACCGGCGGAAGTGACGATGCCCACTCCATCGGTGGCCGTAGCCAACGCGTGGGGCATATCCGTATCTCGGATAAAAGGCTCGCGGATAGATGGGAGGTGGGCCAACGAAGGGACCGGGAGCCGCCCATCCGCCATAAAAGGAGGGGCCATACCTATACGGCGGCCCGACGTCATGCGGCCAGCCCGGATACCCGTAGGCGCCGGAACCCCCAGACACCGCGCCGCCGGTATAGAAGCCGCTTCCACCGGCGCAGCCGGAGATCGTGAGTAGCGATAACGAGCCGATAAGGACAAGGACTCTCGTGAGCGACATGTTTTGATTATACTCATGATGCAGGGCACGGTGTGAGCTGGGGGCGCGGCTCGCAAAGTATCCCAGATTTCCTCTCGACTGTGTCCACTGACAACACACACTATGTTTTAGGCCGCGTCTACGACCCTGCCGGCTTCGGTCGCATTGTTCAACTCGCGCAGCGTACCGGTCTTCGAGAGGCCAAGATTTTGGAGATCGATCGCTCATGGATCAGACAACGTCATGGCTCATCTTGCCCCCGCTCGCACTCGCCTGCAGGGGACTCCAAAGGAAATACTGCTGAACGCTGTGGCAGATCGAGCCCTTCGACCCGATGTTGCCTCCATCGAAGGACGTATCTTTGCCAATTGGTCCGCCGATGCCTTTGGGCATCAGGGGATTAGTATTGAAAGATCCGCGCTGTTGGGGACACAGTACTTGGTCGATGATGACTAGTGATTACTCCCATGGTGGTCCATGGTTGGAATCTGAAACTTCTGAGGCAGTTACCCTATTGGGAAACGCGTATGTAAGCGTCAATTTTCCCTATATCCATCCTATAGGACTGATGCGATGGAGAACGAGGGCGAGGAAAGCTGCTAAATCATGGAAGATCAAGTAAATGGTTGGTGGTCCCAACGGGATTTGAACCCGTGTCTGAGCCTTGAGTCGATCCAGGGCAATTTTAACAGTGGCTTGATTTTGCGAAGGTTTCCCCGTTTTTTATTTTGAATTGAGCAGTTAGCAGCATTCTATGGATTTTACTGGTTCGAACCAATATTGCGCGTTCTGAGATTTTTTAGCACAAATCTAGCACACGGTTTTTGGCTGAACCCCTCCGGTAAGACAGGTTGTGATAGCGTAGGTGGTATGATGTTGCTCCTCACGGTGCTCCTCGTGGCCTAGCGTTTTACGGGGCGGCGCCGCTTACCCGTGAGTGTACTGTGGATAATTCATCGCCGGGAGGGATGCTGAAGTGGCACCTGGTCTCCATCTCCTAGTCCTTGAGTCTCGATAGATCCCAGTTACCCTCGTGTCGGCTGCTATCTACCGGGGCTATGCCCAGTTCACCAAAAGTGAAGTCGGGGCTAAAGTCACAGGGCGGTGATCAAATGAGCAGGTCATGTAGCCGCGCTCCGATGCCTCCGCATCGCAGCGGCAGCAACAATGCGGACCATTTACTCTCCTGAGTCTGCAGACGGAACGTCCAATCTCCCACGCCTGTGGTCGACCGGGAGAGAGTCCTGTTTGGTTGTTGCGGCACCCGTTCCACGGACGCAATCCCACCGAGCCTGATGATACCCTGCGAGCACTAACTCGATCTATTTGAGGAAAATATCAATGCAATCAAACTTCATAGACTCGATGCGTACCGACGGTGGCGACCTCCTCGGACGCGATAGGTGCCTTTGGAACCCCCTGACGATCGATCCAGTAGCAAGCCAGTTCTCGAGCTATGCGGCATTCCAGGACACGGCGGTCATCAGGCCGCTGGTACCCGACGTACCTGTCGACGCCGACCTCACCGATGCGCACGATCAACTGAGACAACAGATGTTTGGCGAGTACTACCCATGCGCTGGCGCGATCTCGGTGTTCGCCCAAAAAAGCTATCGTTTCGGATTATTTCCAGAACTTGCGGGCGACAGTGCCGTCCGTGCCGTCTGTCACGATCTGTACGAGTTCTGCAACGAATTCCCGATCATGGACGACCAGCTCACGACCTTTATCGCGATGTTTCGCGGACCCGCAATCGAATCAGAACAGCATTTTGAGGATCTGCTTTGGAGACAGCTTCAGGCCATGCACGTCATTGATTCCGATTTCTTTGCCTGGGACAAGAGCGTCGACTCCGACCCACAGAACAATAACTTTTCGTTCAGCATCGGCGGGCGAGCGATGTTCGTCATCGGCATGCACCCCAAGGCATCACGTCTCGCACGCACCTTCAGGTATCCGACCATGGTGTTCAACTTACATGCACAATTTGAGCGCTTGCGCGCGCGCGGTAAGTTTGAGACGATGCAGCAGCTCATTCGGGCACGCGAGACGGCGTTCCAGGGCTCGATCAACCCGATGCTGAAAAACTTTGGCAAAGGCTCCGAAGCGAATCAATATTCCGGCCAGGCCGTTTCAGACAATTGGCCATGCCCGTTCCATGCACACAAAAAGGACGAACCATGACCACCCAGCAGTTGACCCGTATTGCCCCACAGAGTGGCTGCTCATTCAATATCAAGCGGGGGCAAGTGCTGCGCGTAGTCGATCCGCTGGGCGAGCAAGTCTCTGACCTGTTCGCCTTCGACGAGCACGATCACCATTGCCGACTGTCGTCAGGTCGTTCGCTGGACTACGCGAGCCGGATCTACCTGACGACGAGCGACATCCTCTACGCCAACAATAGCAAGCCGATGTTCACCATCGTCGAAGACACCGTGGGGCTGCATGACTTCCTCCTGACGCCCTGTAGTCAAGAGATGTTTCAGATTCTTTACAACCATCCGGGTTACCATCCGAGCTGTTTCGAGAACCTGGTTAATTCGTTAAAAGAGTACGGTATTTCCGGACATCAGATCTCGACAACATTCAACATCTTCATGAACGTCAAGGTCGATCCGCAGGGAAAAGTGACGGTGGGCGTGCCTATGTCAAAGCCGGGGGACCACATCGACCTGCGGGCCGAGATGGACATGGTGTGCGGCCTCACAGCCTGCTCCGCTGAAGGTTCGAACAACGGGCGCTTCAAGCCGATCGACTTTTCAATCCTTGATTGACGCCTGGCGGACCGGCACATTTCTCCGCTTTCTACAGCTGGACTAATAAATCGATGCGGAACATGTTGAGGTGAACGCGGACAGCAGAGTCAAAACGAAAGCTCTGCCTCGGAAGCAGTTGAAGAAATGATGAACGATACTGATATCGAACCAGTAGCCTCTTCTGTGTGAAGGCAAAAGGTGAATTTCTGAATCGCTCGCTGTTCCGAGGGTTTCCCCACAAACAGCTTAAATCCGTCGGTTATGAGTTCTCTATAGCTATACTGTGTAATGACTTTGTAAGTTTTCGGAGATTTCTGGCACAAAAATGACCACAGTAAGACGACTGAACAGCTAGGCGGCATCGAAGCAGGCCATGACCATAAGAGCGCTTTGACAAACTCTCAAAACCGATTGCTGTTCAATATTTCATACCCCTCCGTGCCAATTGCAGGCATGGATCGGCTCTTTCCTATTCATCGCATTTATTGCATTGGACGTAACTATGCTGCCCATGCCCGAGAGATGGGAGCAGATCCGAGTAGAGAGTCACCATTTTTCTTCCAAAAACCCCCCGACGCCATCCAAGTAGTCCCGGAAGGAGTCACTGTGGACCATCCGTATCCCTCGCTGACACAGAACTATCATCACGAAATTGAACTCGTCGTAGCTTTGCAGTCAGGGGGACGTCAAATCAGTCCTGAGAAAGCGCTGGAGCACGTTTATGGGTATGCGGTTGGGCTTGACATGACGCGTCGAGACCTCCAACGAGCGTTGGCTGAGCAGAAAAAGCCCTGGGAGCTCGGAAAAAGCTTTGATAACGCGGCGCCTATCGGGCCGATCCATTCGGCTTCAAAGATCGGACACCTGACAAAAGGAAAGATTCAACTTCGTGTCAATGGAGCGGTGAAGCAAGATGCCGATCTGTCACACATGATCTGGTCGGTCGCAGAGCAAATTTCGAATTTGTCAGAAGCGTTCGAGCTCAAAGCTGGAGATCTCATTTATACGGGCACTCCTGACAATGTGGGATCCGTCACAGGGGGCGATGTCCTCCAAGGATATATTGAAGGTCTTTCTATCCTGTCACTCCGCATTATTCCTTCGCTTGCTTAACATTAAGTGAAGCACATTTTATGCTATTTTTTGGATCTCAGAATAGCTCCCCACCTTTAGGAGTCAGACGGATGTTATGCCCCTCTGATTCCGATGCTAGACCAGCTCCTTTGCAATGTCGTCGACCTGTGGTTTACGAATCGAAAGTGCGCATATCATAAAACGCTCGGTGATTCTGTGGTTTCCCCCCATTACCATGAGATACATGCATTTAAGCCAATTCCATCGAGTCCAAGGACTCCAACACAAACCTGGGCTTTCAACCTATTTCCGAAGCCAGATTTAGCTTAAAGGAGATCCTTAAGGATTTAGAAATAAACGGAGATGAAAGTCTTCACAGTTTTGAACGTGTAGATGCGAAGGTCAGCTCATATTGATAACAACTACATAGAGCGTGCCATCTGGGGAACTACGTTGGATCGCGATAAAATCGTAGAACCAATGCAGCGGTGATCCACCATTCTCACTCTAAATATCGAAGATCTTCCCAGTCTTTTTTTAAAGATCCGGTACCAAAGAGCAGAATATCCCCTTAAAGTCATCGGAAACTGCACTCATTAAAATGTCGGACGTTCCAACCATATTTGTAAGTTATGCCAGCCCTGACCAAAGGCGGGTGCTCACCTTCTATGACGGTCTCACGGCAAGAGGGTTCAACCTATGGATGGACTGCAAGAGCCTTAAACCGGGCCAAATCTGGGATTTCCAGATTAAGCGCGAGTTGGCGAGAGCGACGTTGGTCCTAGTGTTCGTTTCTCATAACTCAGTTGATCGACGTGGTTACGCTCAACGAGAAATAAAACTTGCACTTGATAAGCTTAATGAGAAGTTACCTGACGACATTTACGTGATTCCGATACTGCTTGATGACGATGTGACACTCCCACCTGAGTTGGAACCGATACACTCCATAAAAGCATCACATGGAAAATGTATCGACGCGGTTACTGATGCAATAAATCATCAACTCAGCCGATTAGGCGTTGCCCGAAGTGGCCTACAAAAGAGCAAGAGGGTTGTCTGGGAAAGGCGCACAATTCGTGAAGCGTGGGATGGAACTCCGGGCTATGAAGTTGAATTCGAATTCCTGCACTTTTCCTCTGACCTGTATCCGAATATTACCGAGATAACCGAGTACGTTAAGGGAAACCTTTTGTCAAATCTCTTTCGCTACCGACAGAATAAATTAGGGCCCCAATCAGATTCCTTTAACCTGGGACTAGACCGAACGCTGCGGACGGATTATTGCGACGCATATTCTGAGGAGCCGATAATAAATGGCAAATTAATTTCCATTCAGCAAACCATCAACTGGTATGGAGCCGGAGCTGCACATGGGAACGTACGTTTTGAAACTTATAACTTCCTGCTTGAACCGTTGGCATTAATCGAGACTCTGTCACAAACTTTCCAAGACCCAGAAGTAGCTCTTTCAGTAATGCAGCGTGAAACACGGAGCCGTTTTTATGAGCGTGATCCGGAAGGCAATGAATGGATAGACAATGGCACATCGACGTGGGACGCTTTCCGGGCTTTCATCTTCATTAAGGAGGGAGTTAGGATACTTTTCGCCCCATATCAAATCGCGCCTTATGCTGCAGGGCCACAAACCGTCACAATTCCGTTTCAGGATCTTAGGCCACTGATGCGCAAGGAGTACGTTGAAGCACTGGGCATACCTGGCCTGGATTAGAGTCTTGCGGTGCTACGCATATCAAACCCGTCGAGACCTCCCAACGGACACACTACCAGATATTCCGATAGGCACTATTTAGGCACCCAGACCCTTCATTAAGTGTAAGTGTGGTGGTCCCAACGGGATTTGAACCCGTGTCTGAGCCTTGAGAGGGCTCCGTCCTAGGCCAAGCTAGACGATGGGACCGATAAGACATTCCAACCGAACACTGGCAAGAACGGAACTGTAACATAGCGAGTTTTCGCTTTTCAAACGGGAAGTGGAATACGCACAAGGCGCCTCAGGAGATCTTCAGTTGGCCGGACATGTCGCTTGCGCCGACTGGTTAAGTAGACTAGAGTAAGTTGATGTCCTCTTTGTCTCAATATGCGACTGTCACTCGAATCCTCCTGACCTCAGGAATGGTTTCAGCATTTCTTGCGATAGCGGGATGCGGGGCAAGCTTTCTGGAAGGAACCATTGCGCCCCCCTATTCCAGCGCTTGGAGCACATGCGGCGCCACCAGCAAGGTGCGCGTCAAGCCTCCCCACTCCTCTGTCACCATTTCCTACACTGAGCCTACGACTGGCACCGACGGAAAGCCCCTGAAGAACCTCTCCCACACGACGATTTACTACAATACCGGTGATGGGCCCGTGATCGCCAAGGTCATTCCTGCTTCGCAGAAGAGCGGCGGAGGATCAGTATCTCAAACTGTCTCCATCCCTGTGCAAAGCCCGCAAGAGCAGGAGGTCACGGTGTGTGTGTCAGCGACCGATGACGATGACCGTGAAGGGCCTGCCTCTCCCTAGCTCCACATCCCACAACAGACTTGACAGCGCCTCTGTAACAGCCTACCTTTCTCACCACTTATTCGCGCGAAACACACTGCGCGAATGCCTCTTTCTACAGATCATCAGGTCGCCCTAGTTCGGCACGCATGGAACTAAGAAAACCCGAGACATCAAGTCTTCCTCACCATACCGAATCGGATCGCATCAAGCACAGCCTCGAAATCCGCCTCGGCAGCAACATTTTCCGCAACACGAACGGCGTCCTCCGCGTGCAAGGCAAAGAACAGCTCGTTCTCGAGCTCAGCCCCGATCACGATCACATCCTGCTCACAATCGATTTGTACGACGGCAGCGGCAATCATGTAGCTCACCTCCGTCGCAATCGCTGGGCATTCAACGACGGCACCCGGTTCATCCTCAATACGAGTGAATCCCCGCCGACCCTGTTCCCGAATCTGCCTTGGTTAAAGGTGACGGAGCAGGAAACCGGTGAAACGGTACTTGAAGCCGCGGTGGCACCGGGGGAGAAAATTCAAGTGGCTACAGGAAAGTTTTACTCGCATCGCGGCCAACTTATCGAAATCACTTCTCATTTCTGCCGCGTCGGCTCTACCCACACGCTCTTCGGTGATGTATTCGAAGCGCGCGGCGGGACTGCGGTGCTCGGCTGACGAGAGTCTGTTGCCATGAACCACATCTGCACTCCGCCTATGCACGCATTCTTGGTCTGCGACTGAATCATTGAAGACAGCCTGACGAAGAACAATCTCTTATAGGCATTTTCACCCACCTCCAGGCCTAGTCGTTTCCCTTTCAGCATTAGCAAAATTGAGCCTGTACTTTTGCATGACCGACGCTGAGGGAACCTACCAATTCGATATCGACCTCGTGTAGGTCACGAACGATTAACTCGTGTGCCGCGCCCCACTTCCCCACATCGTCATCGGCGGCGGCTTACAGACTTCTGATTTCGGCATCATTATTTACGCCCTCGTGTTTCCATGACTCGGCCTCTATGAATTTCACTTGCGCATGGATAGCCACCTCATCGCGCGAAAAGATTTCCATGTGATCCAGCTGGCGACACACGGCCAACAACTAGCGCGCACACCACACCGGTTTTGGGTTGGAATGCGTCTATGTGACCGGTCTCACCGATGCAGGAGAGCCAGACCATAAACAGAAACAGTACTTTTGCGAGAGGATTCGTTCAGAACGCGGTGGCGCTTGCCAAACAGGCGTCGACATACTCGTCTTCGCCTTTGCGGCAGGCTTGCGCCCGTTTGCCTTTATCGTCGAAGAGCGGCACTACCATTTCGCCGATGGTAGCATAGCAGTCTTTCTTGAAGGGCCCCTCCAAGCTCCGGCAGAGCGCGAGGCCCGGATCTGGGCTGGCATCGGTGAGGATAAAGTCCTTGACCGCGCCGATGAAACATTGCCGCACTTGATCGCCCTGCCCGAGTCGGCAGAGCTCATTGACCCGGCCGGCGTCGCGCAACGTAAACCCGCTGATGTCCCGGCCCAGGCTTCTATAACAGGTCGTCTGGTGCTCCCCTTCCACGCGAGCGCACTGGGAGAAGGCCTGCGCAAAATCATAATTCAGGAAGGTCAACACCGCGGACGTCTGCATCAAATAACAGGCGCGCAGATATTTTTCGTTCAGGACGGAGCAGGGATACAACAGGTCTTGCGGATTCAAAAAACTCGTCGCTTCGTGGTGATGGTGACCTCCGGACGGCGCGGCCCGTCGGGCCTGCTGGAACGTGACGATGTTTTCCATAAACACACCGCCATAACACGACTCGCGATCCCAAGGCCCTTGCAATGCGTCGCAAAAGGCGAGACTTTTGAGGAGATCGTAACGAAATTGAATGGTCAAACCATGACCGAGGCCATGCAGGCAGTTGTACCGCTGAAAGGAATAGGCTGACACCGTCTCGCTGGTAGGGCAGAGGGGTAAAATATGCTGAGGTTCCACTTCTGACAAGCTGCTCAGGAAACCCTGCAAGACACCGTGATAGCAACCGGACCAGAATACGTCTCGGCAATGCGACAGGGCGAGCGGAGCCGTCCCATACCGCGCGAACGACCGTTGCCCAATATGGTGGACGAGCGGATGCGCTTCACGCATCGCCTCCGGGTCTTGCGCGGTGATCTGTTCCAGCGCGGTGAGCGCCTGCTCCGTGCCCTCCGTGTGGAGCACTGCCTCCAGATGGAGTTGATAGCACGGCATCTTTGCCTCAAAGGACATCTCACGACACACCGCTGGAGATGCAGGCTCTTCCGCCTGGATTCCACCGACGCAGAAGATGCCGAGCCACATCACCAGCGCCCATCCCTGCCAGCGACCTCTCACAATCCGGTCTCCTTCCAACATTCGGCCACAAAAGTGAATACGCGTTAGTAATCGAGATTCTAAGATAGACGATTGAATCGATCCACAAAAATGTAACTCGAGACGAATCATAATCGATTGGCGCCCCTCTTCTACCGGCGCGCTATTCTGTGATAGAACCATGCGCGTTTCATTGTTCGCTCCCGACGGAACACCACGACCATGTCCACTGAACCATCATCTCCTGCGCGCACCGACTTCATTCGTGAGATCGTAGCTGCCGACCGTGCCGCAGGTAAACATGCCGGACGGGTCGTCACCCGCTTCCCACCGGAACCGAACGGCTATCTCCATATCGGCCATGCCAAATCGATTTGCCTCAACTTCGGCATTGCGAATGAACAGCCTGGGGGCATCTGCCATCTCCGCATGGACGATACTAATCCTACGACGGAAGACCCCGAATATGTCCAGGCGATTCAAGACGATGTGCGTTGGCTCGGCTTTGACTGGCACAATCAGTTGTTCTTTGCCTCCGACTACTTTGAGCGCCTCTACGCATACGCGGTGGCGTTGATCAGAAAGGACTGCGCCTATGTCGACAGCCTGTCTGCCGACGAAATGCGCCGATACCGAGGCACGTTGACTGAGCCAGGCCAAGCCAGTCCCTTTCGCGCGCGTAGCGTAGAAGAAAACCTCGACCTCTTTCGCCGGATGCGCGCGGGAGAATTCCCTGACGGCGCACATGTGCTCCGCGCCAAAATCGACATGGCCTCGCCGAACATTAATCTCCGTGATCCCGTGCTGTATCGCATCAGACATGTCGCGCACTATCGCACCGGCACGACCTGGTGCATCTATCCGGCCTATGATTTCGCGCATCCACTCTCCGATGCCATAGAGGGCATCACCCATTCAATTTGCACGTTGTCGGCGACCTCGTCGTCGGCGGCGCTCAGCTCGGCCGCCGGCGTGGGCGTCGGGCTCGGCTTCTCGTCCTTGTCGTCGTCGGTGAGACCCTTGGTCTCCGCCTTGAAGATCCTGAGCGCCTGCCCGGTGCCGCGAGCGAGGTCGGGAAGCTTGGCGGCCCCGAACACGAGGATCACGATCGCCAGGATCACCAGCCATTCGGCACCCTGCGGCATCCAGATCAGGGGAAACACTGAACCAACTCTCATCGTCCCTGGGGCAGCGAGATCGTTGACGCCTTCATTACGCCGTCCCGGTAGAGGCGAGCGTCTGCTCGGCGGCGTTGCGAAAGATTCGGTGAACTCTTGGGGCGACCACGTCGGCATGCGGCGCCAGCCGGAGCAGCAGCCGGATCAGCCACCGGGGATCGGCGACCTCCAGGTCGACCTCGAGCCACCCGTCGGGCAGCGGGCGGACTCCGGCATCTTGTAGTAGCGGCATCCAGTCGCCTCCGGCGGCAGACCAGCGCGCGACGGTCCCTCCAGGGCGCCTCGCCGGCGAGCAGGCCCCCGGACGTCAGGTCGCGGGCGCACTCGGGCGTGGTCAGCCGAGTCCAGCACCTCGCCTCGGAGATCCGGTCGAGCCGGAACAGGCGGGCGCCCCCGGCGGTGTGGCACCAGGCATCGAGATAGGACCCGTCCCTCGCTGACCACGCCGACCGGGTCGACGACCCGCTCGGACACCTGGTCGCGGGCCGGGGACGTAGTAGCGCAGCCGCACCTGTCGCCGCGAAGCCACGGCCTGCTCGAGCGTGCAGGGCGAGCGCCGCCACCTCCGACCTGCGGTCACCGCACGGGGGCGACGCCGCGGCCGTGCTTCGCCGCCGTCTCCAGCTTCGCGATCACCCGGTCGACGATCGCGACCGTGGCGCGGCGCCGACTCACGCAGCAGCCGCAAAGAGACCATCATCGCCGAGGCCTCGATCGGGGTGAGCTGCAGCGGCCGGGCCAGGTAGTCGGCGTTCGAGACCCGGATCACGCCGTCGCGACCGGCCCGCCCTCCTCGGACTCGATCGCGTCGAGGTCGACGTCGATCAGGTCGTCGGGATAGCCCGCCGGGGAGCCCACACATGAAGAGCACCTTGAGGTCGCCGAGCACCTGCGCCGGGGGGGTCGAGCAGTCCGCGGCGTCGGCCAGCCGGACCCCGTGACGGTGGTGCAGGAAGGCACCAGGGTGAGCAGCCGCGCCACCTGCGCCTGTGCACCGCCGGCGGCGGTCCCTCGTGTCGGGGTGCATCGCGCGACCGCCGTCGAGCCGGCCCGACGACCTGCTGCGCGGATCCGCGCCGGCTCGAGCAGCGACCACGTCCGGCCCGTGGCTGAGCACCTCGTCGACGAGGCCGTCGGTCGGGCTGCTGGAGCTCGACCCGGTCCCAGCCGGTCGGCAGTCGGGTCCGGGCACGTCCTCCGTGACCGGACCGCACGGCGCCGCAGCGCGTGGCCGGCTCCCTGCCGGACCAGCAGCACCGCCCGCTCGGCGACCGGGCGCGGCGCCAGCCGGCCGGGCCACCCCGCGTACGTCGGTCTCCGGCGGGATCTCGTACGCCCCAGCCGGCCGACCAGGCGCACGTCGCCCTGCACCCGGGACAGCCGGAACACCCGCTCGGCGCCGCGGTCGGCGTCGTGGCCCACGACGTACCAGCGGCCGGCGTACCGGACCACGCCCCACGGCTGGAGATGTCGGCGGCGGACCTCGGTCTCGCCGGAGCGGATGTAGTCGAACTCCACCGCCCGGCGCTGGCACACCGCCTCCCAGCAGGTGGCGAACGCCGGCTCGTCCGCCGCCCGCCGCGGCAGGGCGATGTCCAGCGCGGTGAGGTCCACGTCGACGCCGGCGGCGGTGAGCTTGCGGACGGCGCGGAGGTGGCCTGCGCCATCGCGCTGCCGCCAGGCCCGCGAGCGAGGCCGACCACCGCGGCCTCCTCCGGGGTCAGCGAGACCTCGGGCAGCGCGAACTCCTCGGCCGGGATCCGGTAGCCGATCTCGTCGTCGAACAGTGGGTCGACTGGGTACCTCGACCGGCACGCCGAGGCTCCGCAGCTCGTCCTTGTCGCGCTCGAACATCTTCTCGAACG